>NZ_CP128187.1:3600000-4200000 GCF_035207705.1 Maribacter sp. BPC-D8 | reverse complement strand
TTACATTTGTGGTATTCCAGAATTTATCATCCCAGTTACTATCTTCATTTGTAATACCACTATCTAAATAGGGCTCAAACACTATTGTAGCATCAGTATTTAAAACCTTAACCGTATAAGCTATAGCCCCTACAGCATCAACATCTATACTTAAAAACCGTTTTACAACAACCTCTATTTCTACATTATTAGAAGTTACCGCTTGAAAGCTCCGGTTGTAAACACCCTCTTTCATATTCAATTCTCGTCTAAAATTTGACACTTTCTTACTCGTCGCCAAATCGAACTCTACCCCATTAATATAAATTTTGATTCCGATCCAATTAGGAGCGTTCAAAACCTTTGCAAAATATTCTGGATAGCCATTTTTCCACCAGCCCACACGGGTTTTATCAGGATAATATACTCCGGCAATATAACTACCTTGAAAAGTTTCGCCGGTATAGGTTTCTTCAAAATTGGCACGTTGCCCCATGGCACCGTTACCTATACTAAATATACTTTCAGAAGACTTTACGTTTTCTTGATCGAAACCTTCTTCTATGATGCACCAATTATCTGGTTTTATATAATCTTGATTCATAAAATTTATATTGAATTGAAATATGAAAAAATGAAATTAAAATACAGCTACCTTAATTTATTCTTTATGTTCTTTGTTGATTAATGATTCTAAAAAACCATCGCTCATTTCTGTAAAGTCATTAAAATTATAATTTGCTTCGTTTAGTATTTCAGCATCTCCAATACCAATGCTTACCATATTAGCAGCATTAGCCGCTTGTATACCAGCAACTGCATCTTCAAAAACCACACATGAATTTGCTGCAACACCTAAATTGTTCGCTGCAATTAAAAACACCTCTGGGTCTGGTTTTGCCTTTGTTACACTATTACCATCGACAATACTATCGAAATATGGCAATAAATCAACCTTCTCTAAAATAGGTCTTGCATTTTTGCTTGCCGAGCCTAGTGCAATCGGAATATTCTTATTCTTCAAATATTCTAAAACCCTAGTTACATCTGGTAGAATCTCACTTGAATCCATCTTTTCAATGTAAGCAAGGTAGTCTACATTTTTCTCTACCATCCAAGTATCGAACTGATCTTGTGTAGCTGTTATATTGCCAATATCTAAAAGAATTTCTAAACATCTTTTTCTACTCACTCCTTTAAAGAGTTCGTTCTGCTCTTTGGTAAATTCAAACCCTAATTCATTAGCTAGCTTTCGCCATGCCAAATAATGGTATTTAGCCGTATCAACTATAACACCATCTAAGTCAAATATAAAACCTACTTTTTCCATTTTCATTAAAATATTAATTGATTGTAGAACCTCTTTTAATTAATGTTGCTTCAATAACCTCTGTTCTAAAAGGCGCTTCAACCATTTCAGTTGACTCCATTCTATTGATCAACATTTTAGCCGCCAATTCTCCCATTTTTTGACCATGTTGAGCAACCGTACTAAGTTTAGGAGAAGAGAACCGAGATAAGATTCCGTCTGTAAATCCGATTATAGAAATATCTTCAGGTATTCTAAAACCCATTTGCTGAATAACACTCATACATTGAACTGCAAAAATCTCATTGACACACAATACCGCTTCTATTTCATTTTTTTGAAAAAACTCTTTTATTAGCTTTGTATTGTCTAAATCATGAGGTAAAGTCAAAATTAGATTCTCATCGAACGTTATGTCATTCTCTTTTAAAGCTATTAAATAGCCATCTTTTCTACTTTCACTGACATTAAAATAGTTGTCGGTAGTAATCAATGCGATTTTTTTAGATCCCTTCCCTATAAAATGCGCTACAGATTCGCGAGATATCTCAACATCATTTAACACAACCTTATCGCATGCAACTTCTGGGGTTACTCTATCAAAAAGTACTATTGGTATACCCTGATCTAATAACTCTTTTAAATGTGTAAAATCATTTTTACGTTGTGTTTCAGCACTCAAAGAAAGTATAAAGCCATCTATACTGCCATTCGCCAACATTTCCATATTAATAACCTCTTTATCAAAAGATTCATCAGAAATACAAACAATAACATTATACCCCATTTGGTTGGCATACATTTCTATACCCCTAAAAACTGTGGTAAAAAAGTGATGTACAATATCTGGAATGACAACCCCAATATTTTTGGTTCTCTTATTCTTTAAACTAAGTGCTATATTATTAGGCCGGTAGTTATAGAATTTTGCAAAAGCCTTTATTCTATCTTTTGTGTCTTTGCTAATTTCTTTACTATTTTTCAATGCCTTCGACACCGTAGAAATTGAAACATCAAGTTCTCTAGCAATATCTTTTAAAGTGATTTTTGGTTTCAAAAAAAAGGGATTTAAATTTTAAGATAATAACTTAAATTAATCTAAAAATTTAAAGTTATCAAACAACTGCTATTTAGTAAATATATGTAAAAAAGGATTTTTCTTATATTTGAAGAATAATCGAATATTCACATTTAGCTGCTATGTTAACTAAGAATATCATAATATTGCCCATTAACATTCATTATACTCGCAAAAAATAAAAGTTATTAACACGAAACCGTTTTCGTAACTTTTTAGCTTTGTACAAACCATTGTTAACACACCTTTTTACATATTTTTAACAATTGAAATTAAATTAACTCAACTTAAATTAACAATTTATGAAGATTACATTCCTAAAAAGTCTGTTAGTTCTCGGTGCATTTTTGTGCTTTGGATCCATGCAGGCACAAGAAGTATCTGGAACTGTTTCAGATGCAAGTGGACCTTTACCAGGAGCAAGTGTTCTTGAAAAAGGAACAACGAATGGTACGCAAACTGATTTTGACGGTAATTACACATTGACCGCTGAAGAAGGTGCTGTACTTATTGTTAGTTATATCGGCTACAAAACTCAAGAAGTAGCAATTAACGGTAGAACTTCAATCAACTTCACTTTAGACGAAGATGCTGAAGCATTAGAAGAAGTTGTAATTATCGGTTACGGTACTACAACTGTTAAAGATGCAACTGGATCTGTAACAGCTGTAACAGCTGATGATTTTAATGGCGGTAACATTTCTTCTCCTGAACAATTAATACAAGGTAAAACTGCCGGTGTTAACATACAGGAAACTAGTGGTGAGCCAGGTGCAGGTATTCAGATCAACATTAGAGGTTCTAACTCTGTACGTGCAAATAACAATCCACTATTCGTAGTTGATGGTGTTCCATTAGGCGGTGGTAATACTTCACCACAAGGTGAAACTGGTTTTGGACAAAGTGCCGTTAAAAACCCATTGAACTTTATCAACCCTAATGATATTGAAAGCATCAGTATATTAAAAGATGCATCTGCAACAGCTATTTACGGTTCTAGAGGTGCTAACGGTGTTGTTATCATTACTACTAAAAGTGGTAAAGGAAACAGCAAAGGTGTTTGGGACTTTTCAAGTTCTTTGAGTATTGCTAAGGCAGCAAATACTTTTGACCTTGCAAAGCCTTCTGAATTTTTATCTGGTGTTACTGCTGTAGGTGGTAATGCAAGTGCTGTTAATTTCGGAGCTAGTACAGATTGGCAACAAGTTGTATTAAGATCTACCGCTTCTCAAAACCAAAACCTTTCTTATTCTAAGAACTACGGTAGTGGTAACGTAAGAGCAACATTCGGATACGGAAAACAATTTGGTATTGTTGAAAATTCTGATTTAGAAAGAATTACTGGTAGAGTAAATCTTAACCAACGTTTCTTAGATGATAAATTAGTTCTTGGTGTTCAAATGTCGATCGCTAGAATTAATGATTCTCAAGCACCAATTAGTGCTCAAGCAGGAGCTGCAGGTGATGTTTTAGGTGGTGCTTATGCAGCAAACCCAACATGGCCATCTAATTCTAGTTTTAATGCAGGTGGATTAAACGTAAATCCTCAGAATGCTTTAGACAATACACAGAATATCACCAATACTGATAGATATTTACTTAATGGTTCGATTCAGTACAACTTTACTCCTGAGCTTTCTGCAAAATTAAATGGAGGTTTAGATATCGCTGAAGCATCTAATACTTCTGTAGTTTCTAGAGATATTATAAACCTTAACGGTGTTACCGATATAGGTCGTGGTAACTACGGAGTTTTAAAAAGAGACAACAAAACTTTTGAAGCTACTGTTAACTATAATAAAGAATTTGAAAACTCTAACCTAGAAGCTTTAGTAGGTTTCGGTTACCAAGATTTTCAAACATACGGGTTTAACGCTGGTGGTAGAGGTTATTCAACTAGTGATTTAAATGCAATGGGTAGAGACCTTAGAGGTGCTGTAAATGATTTGCAGAATGCTGTTTCAGGTTCTTACCAACAAGCTTATTATGCTCCTAACACAGGTGGTGTTTTAATTAATAGATTGTTACCAACAGTTGTTGCACAAGAGGGACTAGGGTCAACTTTAGACAGCCCAGTAACTTCTGTATATACTGATTCATTCGATAACACAGATGAACTACAATCTTTCTTTGCAAGATTGAACTACTCTTTAAATGACAAATATTTATTTACAGCAACGATGAGAGCTGATGGTTCTTCTAGATTCGGACCTGAAAACCAATATGGTTACTTCCCTTCTGGAGCTTTCGCATGGAAAATGAATGAAGAAGATTTCGTTGGCGAGAACGTATCTACTCTTAAATTACGTTTAAGTGCAGGTATTACTGGTAACCAAGATGGACTAGGATATGGAAACTTCGTAGCTAGACAACGTTTTTCTGGTTTATCTGTTCAACAAAATCTTGATATAAATAATAATGGTACTGCAATTGTTGCTACCGATAGACCTGATTTAAAATGGGAGTCTTCTTTCAACTTAAACGCAGGTTTTGATTTCGGATTTAACAATGATCGTTTAAGTGGTAGTATTGATGTTTATAGAACCGAAACTACTGACGTTCTTTTACAAACGCCACCTGCAGCACCTGCTGTGGATCCTTTCCAATTCCAAAACGTTGACGCTAGTATTATTAACCAAGGGGTTGAATTGGCATTATCTTACGATTTCGTAAGAAGTGATGACGCAACATTCTCTGCAGATTTCAATATTGCTTACAACAACAACGAGGTTCAAAACTTCGAAGGTCTAATTGATACGGGTGCAGTAAACGGTCAAGGTTTAACAGGTGCATTTGCGCAACGTTTCGCTTCTGGTCAATCTTTATATTCTTACTACCTACCAATTTTTGAAGGTTTTGATGGCAACGGAAATCCAACTTACCAGGACGTAGATGGAAATGGCGTGGGAGATCCTTTTGCAGATAAAACTTTTGTTGGCGAAGATGCTTTACCTGATATTACTACTGGTTTAAGCTTAAACTTGAAAGTAAAAGATTTCGATGCATCTGTATTCTTTCAAGGTCAGTTTGGCTTCTCAGTATATAACAACACTGAAAATGCCTATTTTACTGCTGGCGCACTTAACAACTCTAGAAACGTTACTCAAAATGTATTAGGCAATGGAGAAAATCCTGAAGCTTCAGCTGATGCTTCAACTCGTTTCTTAGAAAAAGGGGATTTCGTTCGTTTCCAAAACGCAAGTATTGGTTATAACGTTCCATTATCTGGTGAAGGCGCTTTAAGTTCTTTACGTTTTTCATTAACAGGTCAAAACCTATTTTTGATTACAGATTACAGTGGTTTAGATCCAGAGGTTACTTCTAATACCGGTGATTTAGATTCAGGTGTACCATCAAGAGGTATTGATTATGGTTCTTACCCAAGACCAAGAACTTTCACTTTTGGTATTAACGCATCATTTTAATTAAAAAAAATTGTATATCATGAAAAATAATTTCAAAATATTAACGCTTTCTATTCTATCGTTGGTAGGGGTTTCTTCCTGTACCGACCTGGAAATAGAAGAAACAGATTCTATCATTTCTGAAGGATTTCAAGGTTTAGCCGACCCTTCTTCAACTGTTACGAATCTATATGGTTCTCTTGCTGGTCAATATGCCGGACAAGACAACTACTTTGCCCTTCAAGAAGTAACTTCAGATGAACACTTAATCCCTACCCGTGGTGGTGACTGGGGTGATAACGGACTTTGGAGAGTATTACATACTCACGATTGGAACGGACAACATGCCTTTATTGTTAACGTATTTCAATTATGGAACGGTAATCAACTACAAGCTTCTCAAGTTTTAGATTCAAGAAGTAACCCATCTGCAACCAACATTGGTGATGCAAGCTTCATTAGAGCTTATAGCATGTGGGTAATTCTTGATAATTTCGGTCAAGTACCTTATAGAGATACAGCATTACCTTCATCTTCTGTACCTGAGGTATTAACTGGACAAGCTGCTGTAGATTTCATTCTTGCAGATATTGAAACTGCTATTGCAAATGCACCAGCTACTGCTGCTGTAAGTGGAGATACTAGCTTAAGAGCAAGTAAAGCTGCAGCTAGATATTTAAAGGCTAAAGTTCTTTTAAACAAACATATTTATTTAGGTGGTTCCCCCGATTCTGGTGATATGGCTGAAGTTATTTCTTTAGTTGATGCTATTACAGCTGACGGTTACGCTTTACAAGATGGTTATTTTGACCTTTTCTTACCAGACGCTGATTCTGAAACTATCTGGTCTCTAGAAGCGAATACTATTAATAAAGTAGTAATGGGTCTTCACTACAACAACACCAGTATTCAAGGTGGTGGTTGGAACGGTTTTAGTACTCTTGCTGAGTTTTATGACCTATTTGAAGGAGATTCTGAATCTAACGAGTTAGATGCTTCTCAAAACCCTGCAGATGGTCAAGAAGAGCGTAGAGGTGGTGTACCAACTATAGGTACAACATTTGCTGATCAACCTTATGCTGCTGAAAATGATGGCTATGTTGACGGATCTAATGTTGGTTATGGTTTTCTTATCAACCAACAATATGATTTAGATGGTACAGCATTAGAAGATAGACAAGGTGCGCCACTTACTTTTAAAAGAGATTTTAAAGATGGTGCCGGCGCAGTTAACTTCATTAATAATGATGAAACTACAGGTATTAGAATTCAAAAATACGCTGCTAGAAATGGAAATGCTTCTATAGGTCATCAAATTGTATTTAGATATGCAGATGCTCACTTAATGAAAGCAGAAGCTATGTTTAGAAGCGGTGGCGATCCAACAGCTATGATTAATGATTTAAGAACAATACGTAATACTGAAGAGTTGTTAGGTACGGTTTCTGAACAAGACATCTTAGATGAAAGAGGTAGAGAGCTATACCAAGAAGCTTGGAGACGTAACGATTTAATTCGTTTCGGTCAATTCGGTAGAGATTGGTTATTCAAAGCAGAAGGAACTATTAATAATGACGATTATAATGTGTTCCCTATTCCACCAGCACAATTGCTTGCAAATCCTAATTTGGTTCAGAACCCAGGATACTAAGCATATATAAATTTAAGTTTAAGTTGAAAAGGCCTCCAATTCATTTTGGAGGCCTTTTTATTTTCAACATCTAATAACAATAGTAATCAGCACGCATTATACGCCGTCTGAATGATGAAGGGTTAATTTAAGCTAATGCATTCAATAGCAATGCAAGCTCAAAAAGTCACCTACTAAACACTCGTTTGGGTAATATGAAAAACTGAATACTACTGAATTCGTCTTTGAAGAATAAAAAACTGGGCATATCCATTCTATTTTATCAACTTATAGAATGACTATTGATAACAAATAATCAATGCTAACAAATACGGACAAAAATAGTTTTGTAAGACTTAATAGTATCTTTCTTGGAATTTACTACTAGCCGTATTATACATTTTTTGACAGAGCAATGGTTATACAAAATCATTGACAGTCTATAGAAAATTTAAACACATCTATCTATTTCAAATACCTACGTTACTAAAGACCAATTATAGCGAAATGCTTTAAAGCAAATAGGTCTAATAACATCAATAAATGACTTTAACTTTAAAAAGAACATTTCATTAAGTAAAAAAAATAAGTTGATGTTATTATTCGAACATGAAAAAAACGCAACATTCCTTTATCGCTTTTGCACAAAGGAATGTTGCGTTTTCAATACTATTACAACACCATTAAATCTCAAATAATTTAGAATAAACTTCTAAAAATAAGAGCTACAATCTATAATGGATTATGATATCTTATCTAAAAATAATATAAGTGCTTATTACAATAAGTGTAATAATTAAACCTACTGGCTTTACGTACTTCCAATTTGTAATATCGACCTCATTTGTATACTCCTGTACATAATCACTTTCTCTAGGCTTTAAATAACCTATTACCAACATTAAAATTATTGTAAGCACAAAAGTTATTGCTTGTACATGCAACATGTGCGGTAACCATTCTACCCCAAGACCTCTTTGCATAAATATGTATATTACGTAAACTACAACTGCAAATACAATTCCTGCTTTGGCAGCTATTGCCGGCACTCTTTTAGTTAAGAAACCAATAACGATTGCTGATAAAATTGGAATACTATACGCTCCATTTACTTGTTGCAAATAACCAAAAAGTCCATCAGAAGCATAATACAGAAAAGGAGCTAAAATCATTGAAAACAATGCAAGTAAAACACCAAAACGTTTTCCAATTTTAACAACTTTAGTTTCAGAAGCATCTTTATCGATGTACTCTTTATAAATATCTAAACCAAATAACGTAACACAACTGTTTAAAGCACTATTAAAAGAACTAAGTATCGCTCCGAACAGTACAGCTGCAAAAAAACCAACCAAAGTAGCCGGTAAAACTGCGGCCACTAATTTAGGATAGGCCTGATCTGCTTTTTCCAATTGACCATCGAACATATGAAAAGCAATGATACCAGGTAAAACAACAATTAACGGACCTAATATTTTAAAGCAAGCGGCAAGCATTACTCCTTTCTGACCTTCTTTCAAGTTTTTTGCCGCCAGAGCTCTTTGTATTATTTGTTGATTGGTTCCCCAATAAAATAATTGTACCAAAACCATACCTGTAAATATCGTAGCAAAAGGTATACTCGAAGATTCTGAACCTATGGCATTAAACTTTTCAGGATGTTGAGCGGTAAGCTTTGAAAGCCCTCCTAAAAGACTATTATCATCACTAATTGCATAAAGTCCAAATATTGGTATCAACAACCCACCGATCAGCAAGCCAATTGCATTAATACTATCAGAAACCGCAACAGCTTTTAAGCCTCCAAATATGGCATAAATACTACCTATTATACCTATACTCCAAACACATACCCAAATTGATGCCCATTCAGATATTCCCAACTTGGCAGGCAAATCAAACATTCCACTTATAGCTAAAGAACCAGAATACAAGACAATAGGTAATAACACAATGGCGTATCCACTTAAAAACAAGCCCGATGTCATTGCTTTCGTTGTCTTATCAAACCTTCTTTCTAAATAAGTTGGTATAGTACTAATACCTCCTTTTAAATACCTAGGTAACAAATATATAGCGCATATTACCATTGCAATAGCTGCCAAGGTTTCCCAAGCCATTACTAAAATTCCATCACTGTAAGCATTACCGTTTAGACCAACAATTTGCTCTGTAGATAAGTTGGTTAATAACAATGATCCCGCTATTACTCCCGCTGTTAAACTACGTCCTCCTAGAAAGTAACCGTCAGAAGTTTGTTCGTTTGTTGATCTTGTTGCGAAATATGCAATTACGGCCACCAAAATGGTAAAGCCTAAAAAAGATAAAATTCCTATCATTGGTTGAGTTGTTTGTTGTTAAGTCAAGGTTAAATATATTGGATTATTTCCATTACTTCTAAAAACTTGGCGCAAAATCTCATTATTCATATTAATCGACCGATCCTATAACGTTTTCTTTAAATTTTAACGCTGACTTTTACTAAATAAGCTTAACAAATAGTAGGTATTTGGCTATATTGCAAATTAATTTTGAACGAACTATTATACAGGTTACTAACTCAACTTTAATAGCTTACAAAATAACTCAAAGTGCTATTTCAAACATACTCAAGAATGAACTCTAATTTGCTTAAACTAAGCTGTATTGGTTTATTTTTCTCTCTCTTATATTCTTGCGGATCTAAAGAAGATGCAAATACATCAGAAGAAAAAAAAGAACCAACATTATTCACCTTATTACAACCGGAAGAAACAGGTATTTCATTTGTAAATAAAGTTGCCAACTCAAAAGAATTCAACATATTTAAATACCGCAACTTTTATAACGGTGGTGGCGTTGCCATTGGAGATATTAATAATGACGGATTATCGGATGTTTTTCTGACCGGAAACATGGAGCCAAACAAACTTTTTCTTAATAAAGGCGATATGAAATTTGAAGATATTTCGGAAACTGCCGGAATATCAGGAAATAAGCCTTGGTCTACTGGGGTTGTTATGGCAGACATTAATAATGACGGATTTCTAGATATTTACGTTAGTAATGCCGGTAATATGGAAGGTGACAATCATGATAACGATCTTTACATTAATAATGGCGATGGCACTTTTTCTGAAAAGGCCCATGAATATAATTTAGCAGAAACAGGTTTTTCTACTCATGCATCTTTCTTCGATTACGATAAAGACGGCGATTTAGATGCCTACATTCTAAATAACAGCAACATTCCTGTAAGTAGCCTTGGTTATGCAGAACAGCGTGAAGTAAGAGCTCAAGATTGGGAAGGTGTACCAAAAATATTTAGAGGCGTAGGTGATATGCTTTTAAGAAATGACAATGGAAAATTTGTCGATGTTAGTGAAAAAGCTGGCATTTATGGTAGCCTTATAGGTTTTGGGCTTGGCGTTATGGTGGTAGACATTAACAATGACCTGTATCCAGACATTTATGTTTCTAATGATTTTTATGAAAGAGACTACCTGTACATTAACAACCAAGACGGTACTTTTAGAGAAGAGGTTCAAAAATGGACGAATCACTTAAGTTTATCGGCTATGGGTGTGGATATGGCCGATATTAATAATGACGGACTTACAGATATCTTCATCACCGACATGCTACCTGAACCAGATCAGCGTGTAAAATCTGTTATGGAATTTGAAGGTTATAATATTTTCAAACTAAAGCAGAGTAAAGATTTTCATCAACAGTACATTCAAAATACTTTACAACTGAACAACGGAAATGGTTCATTTTCTGAAATTGCCTACTACAGTGGCGTTGAAGCTACCGATTGGAGCTGGTCTGGACTTTTATTCGACATGGACAATGATGGTTTAAAAGATATTTATATTACCAACGGCATCAATCATGATCTTACCGATTTAGATTTCGTTGATTTCTTTGCGAATGAAATCATTCAAAAAATGGCTTTGACTGGCAGAAAAGAGTCTATTGATTCTATCATTAATAAAATGCCTGTTACTCCCCTACCGAATTATGCATATCGAAACAATGGCGACATTACCTTTAGTAATTACAACAAACAGTGGGGTTTTGAAATACCTAGTCGCTCTAATGGTTCTGCATATGGTGACCTAGATAATGATGGAGATTTAGATCTTGTGGTCAATAACGTGAATATGGAGACTTTTGTTTACCGTAACAATTCCGAAACGCAATCTACAAACAACTATATCAAGTTAAAATTCGAAGGCGCCGATGGTAATAAATTTGGAATTGGTACCGTTGTACGCCTATACTACCCAGATAACATTATCGACCAAACACTGATGCCTTCAAGAGGTTTTCAGTCTTCAGTAGACTACCCGATGACTATTGGTTTGGGAGCTACAAAAGTTTTAGACTCTATTCGTATTATATGGCCTAATGACGCAACCACTAAATTAAAAAACGTAAAGGTGAACCAAACCATTACATTTAAACAAGAAGAGGCAGAAGATATATTTAAAATCAAAAAAACAGAAACCCCTACTCTTTTAGAAGCTATAGACAGTAATACCTTTTTGACCCATAAAGAGAATAGCTATATGGATTTTGATAACGAGGGATTAATTTCTAAATCATTAGCAGAAGAAGGACCTGGTTTAGCAGTTGGTGACGTAAATGGAGATGGAAACGATGATATTTTTATTGGCGGAGCAAAGAATCAAACTGGTGCTTTATATCTACACAATGGTAATGGATCGCTTTCTAAACCTATTGTAAAATATTTTGAAGCGGAAGCCTTACTAGAAGATACCACTGCCTCCTTTTTTGATTCAGATAATGATGGCGATTTAGATCTTATGGTCGGTACCGGTGGCAACGAATTAGGCATGCAAGGTTATTACGGAATTCGACTTTATCTAAATGACGGTAAAGGCAATTTCTCATTAAGCACATACAAATTACCGAATATTAATAAAAATGTTGCCGTAATAGCTCCGTCAGATTTTGACGCAGATGGTGATATTGATGTTTTCGTTGGTTCAAGAAGCGTTGTAGGCACTTATGGAATAAATCCTGACCACCTATTTCTTTTAAATAACGGAGACGGAACTTTTACCGATATTACAGAGCGTTCTGCTTATGACCTAAAAGATGCCGGCATGGTTACCGATGCTAAATGGATTGACATTGATGGCGATGGCAAAGATGACTTAGTAACCGTATCTGATTGGGGTAGCCCAAAAATCTACAAAAACTCTGGCAGAAGACTTAGCGACTCAAAAAGTTCTTTAGACAGTCTTAGTGGTTGGTGGGGAGCAGTTGAAGGGTATGACCTAGACAACGATGGCGATCAAGATCTAATTTTAGGTAATATGGGTAGTAACCTCCATTACAAACCAAAACCTGGTCAACCCATGAAAATGTGGGTGAATGATTTTGATAATGATGGCACTATAGAACAGATTACTACTCAAAACTACGATGGCGGCGATTATCCTCTTCATCAAAAGAAGGAATTAACAACCCAAATTCTTGCATTGAAGAAGAAAAATATTAAAGCTTCTGAATATGCTTCAAAAACCATTCAAGAGCTATTTCCAAAGAACATTATAGACAATACTATATTAAAGCAGTCAAACATCTCTGAGTCTATAATTGCCATAAACGATGGTAATGGTAACTTTACTATTAAAATACTACCCCCTCAAGTTCAATTTTCATGTATTTGTGGCATTCAATGTCTTGATGTCAACAAAGACGGAAACTTAGACTTAGTTATGGCAGGGAACAACTTCGAGTTTAAACCTCAATATTCAAGACTAGATGCTAATTACGGAAATGTTCTTCTTGGCGATGGTAAATTAAACTTTGAATGGCAAAATTATTCCGATAGTGGTTTCTTTATCCGCAATGAGGTAAAACAATTAAAAATAGTTAAAGACAAGAAAGGGAATCAATTCATTATTACAGCAATCAATAACGACACTCCAAAAATGTATCGACTACATGAAAAATAACATACTATACCTATGTTTATTGATATTAGCCATTGGTTGTACTGAAAATTCTGGCGAGTTGTTTGTAAAACATTCTACAGAAGAAACAGGTATAACTTTTGAAAACACACTTACAGAATCTAAAGACCTTAGTATTTTAGATTACCTCTATTTTTATAATGGTGGTGGTGTCGCAATTGGCGACATCAACAATGACAGCCTACCTGATATTTATTTTTCAGGTAATCAAGTAAAGAATAAATTATACCTAAACAAAGGTAATTTACAATTTGAAGATATTACCGAAACAGCAGGTGTCCAAGGCAATAGCTCTTGGAATACAGGTGCCATAATTGGCGATGTTAATGGTGACGGACTCCTAGATATTTATGTATGTGCTGTTGTGGGCCTTAACGGATTCAATGGTTATAACGAGCTTTTTATAAACCAAGGTGATGCCACTTTTAAAGAAAGTGCTGCCGAGTATGGACTGGATTTTGAATCGTACAGTTCTTCAGCTGCTTTTTTAGATTACGATTTAGATGGCGATTTAGATATATATCTTCTTAATCACGCCATACACACGCAAGACTCTTATGGCAATGCACAAATTCGTTACAAAAGGGTATATGAAACAGGCGATAAACTACTACGCAACGACAATGGTAAATTTGTAGATGTCAGCGAAGAAGCTGGTATTTATGGAGGTATAAATGGATATGGCTTAGGAATTGCTGTTTCTGATTTTAATCAAGACGGTTATCCTGATTTGTACATCGGCAACGACTTTCATGAAGATGATTATTACTATTTAAATAATGGTGACGGTACATTTAAAGAAAGCCTTAAAGAAGCATTTGGGCATACCACTAGATTTTCGATGGGTAGCGATGTTGCTGATATTAACCATGACGGTCTACCAGATTTAATTTCTTTAGACATGTTGGGTAAAGATGAAATCGTCTTAAAATCATCGGAAGGTGATGATGATATTCAAATTCAAAAAATGAAGACCGAGACTTTTGGCTATCACAATCAGTATACTAGAAATATGCTTTCTGTGAACCAACCAAACGGTAAGTTTTTAGAAACGGCATTGCAGAGCGGAGTAGCCGCAACAGATTGGAGTTGGAGTGCGCTATTCGGTGATTACGATCAAGATGGTGAGCAAGATTTATATATAAGTAATGGTATACCGAAAAGACCGAACGATCTTGACTACATCAACTATATTTCGAATGAAAATATTCGGTCAAAAATAAACACTACCAACCTCGTGGATCAAAAAGCACTTAAAATGATGCCTTCTGGTTTTATTGGCAACATGATTTTTAAAGGTGCAGCAGACCTTCAATTTATAGATGAATCTAAATCTTGGATCGCTCAAGACACTATTATTTCCGGGGCTACTGCCTATAGCGATTTAGATAATGATGGCGATTTAGATTTGGTAACCAACAATCTATTTAGTGTTGCAAATATTCAAGAGAACACAACAAACAGCAAACGCAACTGGCTAAAAATTAAACTGAACTTTTCTGATAAAAACAAATTCGGCATTGGCACCAAAGTATTTTCATATGCCAACGGAGTTCAACAATTTAAAGAAATGTATACCGTACGCGGATTTCAGGCTTCTTCTGAACCGATTATACACTTTGGGTACGGAGAACTTAATACAATTGATTCGTTGAAAATCATATGGCCAGATAAAAGCTATCAATTAGTCAAAAATATCGACGTAAACCAAACACTTTATCTTAGTCCTGATAAAGTACAACTTTTCGACTATTCTTCTTTACGCCCTAAACAGCAGAACCTATTTCAAAAAACATCAAATAATCTAGGCATAAACTACACACACATTGAAGATGCCTACAGCGATTATTTGCGCCAAAAGCTGATTCCCTATCAAATGTCAGATAGAGGTCCTGCCGTGAGTGTTGGTGATTTAAATGCAGATGAAAAAGACGATATTTTCTTCGGAGGAGCTAAATTTATTCCGTCTCAGATTTACATTCAAGGGGATTCCACCTTTCAGTTAAAAAATTATCCTGAAATTAAAAAAGACAGTATTAAAGAAGATATCGCTTCATTAATAGGTGATTTCAATTCAGATGGTAAAAACGATATCATTGTTGGTACTGGCGGGGCAGATTTCTTTAATGAAATGAAGCCATTAACTGACTCGTATTACGTGGCTGGCGATAGTACTTTTGCTCAAAAAGAATTTCCTGAGATGTTCGAAAATGCATCTGTTCTTTTAAAGCTAGATTATGACCACGATGATGATTTAGACATTATAATTTGCAATCAATCTATCAGTGCCGATTATGGAAACAAACCTAACAGCTATGTTTTAGAAAATGAGAATGGAAATTTCAAAGTAATCAATAATCCTTTTGAAAAATTAGGAATGATAACAGACGCTATTGTTACCGATTTTAATAATGATGGTTGGGAAGATTTATTATTTGTCGGAGAATGGATGTCGCCTAGATTTTTTCAAAACAATCAAGGTGAATTTGAAGAAATACAGCCATTAGATAATAAAGACATGAACGGCTTGTGGCAGGCTGTTACTAGTTTTGACATTGACGGTGATGGAGACCAAGACTACCTTTTAGGTAATTGGGGAATGAATACTAAGTTTACTGCATCACAAAAGCATCCGATGAAAATGTATTACGGTGATCTTGATAAAAACGGAGCAACAGAAACTATTGTCAGCACCTATAAAGAAGGCAAAGACTACCCCATAGATGGATTAAAAGAATTGTCGAGTCAATTGGTTTCTCTTCGTAAAAAATTCAATACCTACAGTTCTTTTGCAGGAAAATCGATGGAAGAAATTCTTGGTGAGGATATGTTACCTAATGCAGAAATTCACGAAGTACATACCCTAAGTTCTGGTTACCTACAAAACAACGATGGTAAGTTCACTTTTGTACCTTTTAGTTATCAATTACAATTGGCACCCATTATGTCATTTTTAGAATATGACTTTAATGGCGATAACAAAACCGAAGTACTAGCTGCCGGAAATTATTTTGGTGTAAAACCATATCATGGTCGTTTTGATTCTTTTCCAGGAGCATTGATTAGTACTGGCAACAATGTTACCTTAGCGAATGAAATAGGACTCGATTTAACAGGAAAATCGATTCGAAGCATGAACATTATAAACTCAAACAACAACACATACCTTTTGCTTACTTTTAATAATGAAGCAGCAGAAGTGTATAGCATTCTCAAACCATAGTACAATGAAAAGGTATTTAATCATCTTAATCGCAGGGGTTTTATTAGCGAACTGCACCGAAAAGAAGCAAGAACCCATAGTAGTATCTCCTGATCAATTGCACAACTCTATTGATAAGATAATAGATATCATGATCCATGATATTTTCTCGCCACCGGTTGCAAGTAGAATTTTTGCATACCCTAATATTGCCGCATACGAAATCGTTGCCCAAGTAAACCCTAACTATCAATCATTGGCTGGTCAACTAAAAGATTTAAAACCAATACCTGCCATAGATACAGTTTCGGGTATTAATCCTCAATTATCGGCCTTAATTGCGCACATGAATATTAGCAGACAATTGATATTCTCTGAAGATAAATTTGATGTATTACAGGATAGTTTATTTACGCAATGGAAGTCAATGAACGAACCTGAATTCGAAGCTTCTAAAGCATACGGATTAAAAGTTGCAGACCATATCAAAGAATGGATGAGCAAAGACAATTATAGTCAAACCCGTACCATGCCAAAATTTACGGTAAATACAGACGACCCTACCAGATGGCAACCAACACCACCTGCTTACATGGATGCTATTGAGCCACATTGGGACAAAATTCGTCCTTTTATTATAGACTCAGCCTCTCAGTTTAAACCGATTCCACCCCCTCCGTTTTCATTAGAAAAAGACTCCGATTTTTATAAAGAACTTATTGAAGTTTATAATATCAGTAATGAAATAACCGAAAATGGTGATGAATCTGACGAAGTAGCTATTGCTAAATTTTGGGATTGCAATCCGTATGTATCGGTTACAAGAGGACACTTAATGTTCGCTACCAAGAAAATTACTCCAGGTGCACATTGGATCGGTATTACAAAAATTGCCAGTAAAAAAATCAATAGCGATTTCGACGATACAGTATTTGCTTATACAAAAACTTCAATGGCGATTGCTGACGGATTTATTAGCTGCTGGGATGAAAAATATCGTAGTAATTTAATTAGACCAGAAACGCTAATTAACCAACACATAGATGAAAACTGGAAGCCTATTCTACAAACGCCTCCATTCCCAGAATACACTAGCGGCCATAGTGTTGTCTCGGGTGCAGCAGCAACGGCATTGACCAGTATTTTTGGTGAAAATTTTAGTTTTGAAGATGATACCGAAACGCCATATGGCTTACCTATTAGAAAATTCAATTCTTTCAATGAAGCCGCAGATGAGGCTGCTATGAGTAGAATGTATGGTGGAATTCATTACAGAGCAGCTATCGAAGTTGGTGTGGGCCAAGGCAGAAAAATTGGCGCATTATTGAATTCTAAAATTAAGATGAAAAATAATTAAGTTTAGCCAATAATTAGTACATATGAAAAAAGTTATTACCATTACAATAGCTATCATTTCTATTGCTTTACTCTGGTATTTTTTCATAAAACCACAAGACTACCAAATAAGGGTAGTTGGTAAAGCAAATACGGGCACTATAAACCAAGCTTTAAAAGCATGGAATAAAACACTACCAGAAGCCTCTATTCGTCAATTGAGCGATATTAACACGCTAGAACAAATGATAGTTTCAGGCGATTCTACTCATATTTATAAGTGGAACATCAGCCCTATAAACGATTCTACTTCTCAAATAGTTGTAGATGTAAAGGATGCCAACTTTAGTTTAAACAATAAAATAGCTGTTCCATTTTCTGATACCAATTTTGAAAAACAATCAAGAAAAACAGTTACCGATTTTATCGAAAGTTTAAATGTGCATAGAAAAGAATTCAAAGTTATTTTTATGGGCGAAGATGAATTGCCCTCTACCTACTGCGCTTGTGTTGAACACAAAAGCCTTCAAAGTAACAAAGCTTTTGAAATGATGGAAAGTTACCCATTTATAAATTCTGTTATTGCAAGTAACGGAATTCAAGTAAATGGCGTACCTTTTATAGAAACTACAGATTGGAACATGCAAAACGATAGCATTAGCTTTAACTTTTGTTACCCTATCATTAAAACTGACTCTCTACCATTCATCAAAAATCTTGTTTATAAAGAATTCATAGGTATGAAATCTCTAAAAGCTATTTATAACGGTAATTACATGACCTCTGACAGAGCTTGGTATACTTTACTAGATTATGCAAAAGAGAAGAATATTAAGGTTGATCATAAGCCCATTGAATTCTTTTTCAATAACCCAAATATGGCAGGAGATGCATTACGTTGGAAAGCGGAAGTATTCATGCCAATAGCAGAATAATATGAACAAATTAATTGTAACGACTCTTGTATTATCAATTACACTTATTTCGTGTAATAATTACGGGCAGCTTAAGGTAATTGCAGACCTACCCGGTAGTTTAGATGAAAATTCTGGTTTAGCAACATATAATGATTCAACGGTATGGGTCGTTGAAGACGCCGGTAATAAAGACGAAATTTACCAGATAAACTTTAAAGGTGAAATTCTTAAAAGTTTAGAGGTTAAAAACGGCAAAAATCATGACTGGGAAGACCTAACCACAGATACCGCTGGAAATCTATACATAGCTGATACCGGCAATAACGCTAATGATCGTAAAAACCTAGTCATTCTTAAATTACCAAACCCAACTATTGAACCTGGCGACAAAATTGACGCTGAAAAAATTGAGCTACGTTACCCTGACCAAAAAGACTTTCCACCAAAGAAAGATCATCTTTTCTATGATTCAGAAGCTATATTTCACCATGGTAAAAAATTATACATTGTAACTAAAAACAGGTCAAAATCGTTTACTGGTGAAGCTCATATTTATTCGGTACCTGATACTAAAGGTAATTACGAAGCTACTTTAGTGGGTTCGTTTACACCATGTACAGATAGGAAAATTTGCCAAATAACCTCTATTGACATATCGCCAAAAGGTGATAAAATTATAGCACTTAGTTACGGAAAGCTTTTCGTTTTCACAGATTTCACTTGGGATGATTTCTCTAAAGGAAACATGCAAGAAATTGATTTAGGTGCCCGCTCTCAATTAGAATCTGTTTGTTTTCTTAATGACGACACCCTACTAATTTCTGATGAACAAGCACACGGTGAAGGTGGTAACCTTTACACCTATTCTTTAAAGTAGCTGGTTTATCTAAAAACCGAACCCTAGTCCGAACGTAAATCTTGGTCCGTCTTCACTAGCGAATATGGCAGTGTTTATAGAAATGATATCAGAGGCATTTAAAAAGAACCCTCCGCCATACGAAGTGTGCCAGCGACCAGAACTCATTTCAGGTATCCATACTCTACCATAATCGAATCCTCCGAAAAGACCCATTGCGGTTGGCAACAATCTGGTACGTTTCTTCTTTAAGCTAAATCTAATATCTGTATTCTGATAATACGAAGTTTTACCCGTGAAACGTTGATTTCTAAATCCGCGAAGTCCATCTAAACCACCAATACTTGCAGCTTGATAAAATTCGTAATCATCACCAATATTAAAATGAGCCTTCCATTTGGTTGCTAATACTAAACGACCATTCGGAATCAATTTGTAGTCAAAACCTAAGCTAGGAATAATGTAACCAAAGCTTCCTCCTTCTTTTGAAAGGTTCTCTTTATATCCAGCTTCTAATGATGATTCCATCCCTAAGGTTGGGAATGCTTCATTATCCCTATTTTCATAAGTATAGGTAGCATGAGCACCAACAAAATCACTATTCGTCTCTTCTCCGTTTTCTTGATAGAAGGTATTTATGAATCTATCGTTGGTTTCTTCAACACTAATATTTTCATAAGACACGCCTAATTTCACCTTAGCCCCTAATTGACCTCTCCAAACCAATGAAGGTGAAAAATCTATCTGTCGTAGTTTTACCCTATTATAATCTAGTTCTAAATCGTCATCAAAATTTTCGGTATTATTTCCAAATCCGAAGAAATTAATGGCAAAATTCGGACTCGTAAATCGTGCTTTCAACTCAGCATTCCAATTTTCGAATACATGTGCAAATTCACCTTGATACTTAAAATCAAATCCGCTTGTCGCAAAATAATAAGATGCAGCAAAAGTGTGTTGCTGGGTAAAAGGATTCTGTCTAAAACCGTTATATGTATAGGTATTTACAAAACCTATTCGCATACCATCATCTGGATTAAACCCTATCGTAGGGATAATCTGGTTGAAACTATTTCTCAACTTTAATGGCTGATACGTATTCAACTCATAATCATCTGACAGTTTTACTTTTGCACCACCAGTTTCTTCAAACGTATTTTTCTTACTTTTAAAATCATACAAAGCGACATCTCTACCATCTTCTACCCTATAAATATCATTATTATGACCACCAATAATTCTGACCTTGATACCAGCGTAATTAGACGGATTTTTAACCTCGAAAATATCATCATCATCTAAACCAAATACCCATAGTTCTTTTGTGTCTTCTTTTGTAAATACTTTATAGTAAAACAAACGCTTTTTCTTATCGCCAATATTTCTAAATACTTTTACTTCGGTTTCTTCATCGTTCAGTCTATTGATCTCAAACCAATCATCTTTATCTGTACCTGCAACTACAGCATATTTATTTAATATCTGATAGTACTCATTAGCCGTTTCTTGAATGTGACCTAAACGTGCCAGAAGAATTTCTTTAATTTCATCTACTGTTTCATCACGTACTTCTACAGGAAAAGATTTAAATGCCTCGTCAATATCACTAGGGGTTAAGTTTTCTTGTAAGTATTTTGCCTGCACCATCCACTGACTTTTTTCGGTTTCACCTAACAATGTTAAGTCTAAAACATAGGTCAACGGCGATGAATTAAAGCCTTTTACACTTCTAATATCTTCGTTAAAACCCTCCATTAGTCTTAAACCTGGTATAATACGAGTAGCTATTTTCATTAAAGCACCATCGCCCATTTTGGAGAATACCTGATCACGATCTCTAGGTATTGGTCTATACACGGTTTTACCTTTTTTCTCATCTTTAAATTCTGCCCAACGCCATTGATCTACGTGTCGATCCCAATCGCCGAGAACCATATCAAAAAGTCGTGCTCTCAAATAAAGATCTTTATCGACTTCGTATTTTTCATCATCTCGAAGGTCTTCAAGCATACCATCGGTACTAGTTAGATTATTTGAATATCCAAAGCTTGCTAAATCTCCATGACCATCGCCTGTATGCTCTTCAATCATATAAAGTTCATCACCAAAAGTTTCATTATACTCCTTTAATGCAGGTTGCTTAGGTACATAATAAAGTACTGGATTGGTATGATAGACACCAACCGCATCAGACAAACCAGCTGTTGTAAACGGACCATAAGGGTGTGATCCTGTATAAAAATCTTGCAATAACTCTTGCGTATAAGTTTCCTTTAAATCATCGAGTACATATTGATCTTGAAAAGCCATAGACTGCAAATATAATTCTGCACTTTTTCTTAAGGCTCGCATCACATACTCTCTACCATCTTTTGCACGTAAACGCAATGATTTAGATTGATGACCTCCTCCTTTTTTAACAGGCTCTAAGCCTCCCATCAGAGAATCTAAATTTACAGTCGGAACTTTCACCTCTGTACCATAATACTCGCGGTAACGATCACCCCAAATTCCTTTATAAAATCCGCTTTTATCAATTTCATCTTTTGTATACACAGATGCGCTTATACTATCTGGAAATTGAGCAGAAAACTCCCCTATATATTCTTTTTGAGTTGGCGGCAACACTTCATTCGTAAATAAAAACTCTTCGCTCTCTTCATCGTCTACACCATAAAAACGCACCCTAGACGAGCCATCGGTATACACTTCTAAAGTCGCATATCCCATTTTACCAGTATTAAACTGAGAACCGTTCAATAATCGTGTAAAACCTTCTTTCGACCCAGAACCACTTACAATCTGCGGAGTATTATTTTCAACTAAATATTGCAACGTATGCTCATGACCAGATGCAAATATTACACGATCAGAATACTGCGCCAAGGTAGTTACCCTATTCATTAATTCTCTATAACGTTTGTTATTTACGTCTTCTATAGATGCACCCGAAGTGCTTCTAAGTACATTTATAAATGAACCCAAAATAGGTAAAGGCACTGCCATTTTCTTAGGATAAAAATGCTTTCTTATCGAATATTGCCCACCGTGCTCTCCATAACTATTACTAGGGTGATGCATTGCAATAACCGTTGTGCGGTCGCGATAGCCTTTTATCGCATCTTCAAGCTCTAAGAAAAACTTTGCTCTACTCTTTATATCACACTTGTCATTAATATCTGGGCGTTTGTCCCAATTGGTTAAATACCATTCTGTATCTATGGTAATTATGGCGACATCATCACCTATTTCCACAACATCAATCGGGCATCCATTTTCTGGCAAAAATGGGTTCTTTTCTTTTTCCTTTAATGCTTTTTTAATGTAATTTTCTTCTCGCTCTAGACCAACTAAACCTTCTGTATACCAATCATGATTACCGGGTATAAAAAGTGGTCTCCCTTTAAAGTCATTCAATGTATTCAACTGCGCATCTAAATGATTTTTTGCAATTCTATATGCTTCAGTAGAATCTTTAGGGTCTGGTAGCCCAGCTGGGTAAATATTATCTCCCAAAAATATAGCAGTACTTTTCTTACCTGCTTTATCTAGTCTATTCTTGAAAATTTTTAAAGCAGGATTCATTCCGCCCATAGGTGATAAACCCGCATCACCAATCAAATAAAAAGTATGAGATATCTCTTTAGACTCGTTTACATCTACAGCAAATTTTTCGTCTACGTATTTAGTATTGTACGTAGCACAGCTAGTAATGAATATAAAAACCGACAGATATGCATATAATTTTTTCATAGTAACGTTGCCCTCTTTAAAATTTTGTAATTTGGATATTTCAAACCAATTTCTTCTATGTCAAAAATCTTAGATAACACACAACAGTTTGTAATCGACTTACTTACCAATCATTTGGATAAGAAGTTTCTATACCATAATCTAAGACATACACAAAGAGTCGTTAAAAGTACTAAACAATTACTTGATTCATGTTCTCTATCCAATCAGGATGAGGAGCTATTAGAAATCGTAGCTTGGTTTCACGACACCGGATTTACAAAAGGCATCAACGAACACGAGGAAAGTAGTTGCGAAATTGCAGAGAAATTTTTAACCGAACAGGGCTATAGTAAAGACGGAATAGAAAAAGTTAAATCGTGTATACGCGCTACAAAATGGGATGCAAAGCCGAATAATTTAATGGAAGAAATTATACGCGATGCCGACTGTTCTCATTTTGCACAGAGCAGCTACCTAGAAACATCTGATCTACTGCGTGAAGAACTAAAGCTTTTCGGAGTTAAGAATTATAGCCAAAAAGAATGGCTAGAACTCAATATTCAATTATTCAGAACCGATCACCATTACTATACAGATTATGCTAAAGAACATTGGATCGAGAAAAAAGATAAGAATTTAAGAAAGCTGATAAAAGACAAGAAATCTGAAAAGAAACTTGCCAAGAAAGAGAAACTTAAAGCACAATTTAAAAGCGAAAGCCCTGATAGAGGTATTCAGACACTATATCGTGTAACGCTAAAAAACCATATTACCCTTAGTGACATTGCAGATACCAAGGCTAACATTTTATTATCTGTAAATGCTATAATTATATCTTTAGCACTATCTAACCTTATTCCGAAATTAGATAACCCTTCTAACGACTACCTTATTTACCCTACTGTAATATTCGTATTCTTTAGTGTGGTCTCTATGGTTTTGGCAGTACTAGCAACCAGACCAAACGTTACAAGTGGTGAGTTCACCAAAGAAGATGTCGCTAACAAAAATGTAAACTTATTGTTCTTCGGTAACTTTCATAAAATGGCATTAAGCGAGTATGAATGGGCTATACAAGAAATGCTAAAGGACAAAGATTATATCTACACTTCTTTAACTAAAGATCTTTATTTTCTTGGGATAGTTCTTAATAGAAAATATTCACTTTTACGATGGACTTATACCATATTCATGATCGGCATGATACTATCTGTAATAGCATTTGCTGTTTCATTTAAATTCTTTGGTCCGGATCGTAAAATAGAGTTACTAAGCCAAGTACTATTCTTTTAAAGCATCCATTAAATCTTGGTACGTATATGTCTTTTCTGGTTCTTGTTCTCTTTTATATAGAATCTCTGCACGTATAGCTTTTAAGCCAGATACACCTTGTAAACCTTCTAGCTCTACAATTTCTATCTTATTGGTAAAGCAACCTTTAGACTTTAAGAATTTGATATATCTTAAATATTCTAATTCATCTTTCTTTTGAGAATACACAATAGAAAGCACTCCTTTTTGAGTTAACCTTTGATCGGTACCTTTTATGAAGGACTTATCAATTCTCTTTTTAATTACCTCGTACCGTGCATTGTAAGTACCATCAACATCAAACTGCTTTTCATCCATTCTAAAGCGAATAGATAATGACGTATTATACACCAATATCAACGATGCGGCATCTAACGGTACCGGTAATTTTGGTTTTAATGCATAATGTGCATTTTCCATTTCTACCATTACCTGCAATTGCCATAACCTTAAATTATTAAGATATAACGGATTATATTCCCTGCTTTCTGATATTGACGCACCAATGTATAGATTATGCTCTACACCATCTGTTTTGTAACGCTCATAATAATGAGGAAACATTGCCTGAGCGCTTTCTTGTCTTTTATCAATAACCGATGAAAGCTTTTTATTGATTAATGTTACACTTTCATCATAGTTCTTTCTATGGTCATAGTAAGACCCCGTGCCCATATCTATTTTAGATTCATATTTTAAAATATGCTTCTCTATATCTTTATCAGACTTTTTTAGATGCGCAAAAACAGGTGATATTTCGTCATGTACAAAATCAAAAATAGCCTGCTCACTGTTCGTATAAAGCATTTCCTTTATACTCTCTAGATGATTATTAACCCTAAAAATTAATTCCTCATAGATTGGTAAATCCCATGTTTTTACCGCAATATTCAGCACATTATCTATTTCTGAAAGCTGTATCATTAAATCTCGCTGAATAGCTAAATTTCTAGCTTGCGAAGAATCTTTAATATCTATTTGACCAAATAAAGGATAGACATCTTTAAAAACGATTTCTTTAAATGAAGGAGCCCTACCTTCAGTTTCGTCTAACATAAATTTTTTAGCTTCTTCTTGAAACCTCCAATAAACCGAAGAATGTACAGATGTACACTCATTCTGTATGATAGCGTCTATTCTATTATTTTCCTCATTTTTGGTTCGTACCACTGCAGATACAATAAATGGCAATACATCATCTAACTTTTGCGCATTTACACCATTAAGCACTCCTTTCTTTTCAGAAACAATCTCTAAAACTCCTAAAAGATTATTCTCATAAGCTATTGGAGCAAAAATGGCACTTTGTATTCCTTGTTCTTTCAACCCCCTGTACGGATTCATATTACCAGACTGCTCCACTTTACGGTCCATATCTGTTATCGTAAAGTATGAATTGTGGTCAATTAATTTATCATAAGAATCTTCGCATAAAGCAGTCTTGCAGTTCATATGGTGCTCACCACCCAATAAAAAACTTTCAAAGCCCATACCTGCGACTTCTTCAAACTCATTATTCTTAGCATCAAAAGATGCAAAACCTACTTTAATATTCGGTAATCTAAAAAACGACTTAAAAGTTTCCTGCAAATCGTGCATGAAATTTGTAGGCTGTATCGTATTCTTAGAAATCAATTTCGACTTAATATTCGAAATTGCCTGCTCCATAGTAACATCGAACAAATTAGCTATTACAAAACCTTTGGATACAAAACTCTCTGGCGGAATTTTCTCCATCCAAAGTTTAATATCATTTGGGCTAGCCAATAATTCATCTACATCTTCTTGAGTAATCTCTTTAGCTTTCTTTGTAGGAATAATATCAATAAAATCGGCATTATATAAAATACGATAATGGCGCATTACACCATTTGCATCTGGAATATCATAAAAATAAGGGCGACTAAAATCTAAATGATAACCATAGTAATAATTCAACACCACTACGCAGCTCATGATATAATCCATATCATCGCCAACATTTCTTAATTCTGGCACATAATCATCACCTGCTTCTTCAATAATTTTTTGAAAACGCTTAGATGACTTTATAATCATATCTTGATAAGGTAACGTTGCTACCTTTATCTCGTTGCCACTTAAAGCTTCTGTAAATGTATCTTGTAGAATACGATTAATGAGATCTTTATTTGTCTCTAATAAAGTGAAATCTGAAAAACCATTTCGCAGTTCAGGAAAACCTTTTTCAATAGACAAAATTCGTTCAGCAGTAGCCGCCAAAAAAGGATCATCACCCTTCAAATGTTCATCATACTTCTCTAGAAGTTTTTCAAAACTTATGAGGTGCTTAACCGGCATTATCTTTCTCTCGTGCTTTCCCATGGTTCAGTTAGTCTACTAATTGGGTGTAAAGTTACAAAATATACCAAGTTTTTTAAGGCTCTAAGCCCTATGGTTGACTGGATTTTCGGATATTTAACGAAAAATAGACCATGTCATCGGATAGTAGACTTACTAGAGCTTACAATAATGCTAAAGTTATTCCGTTTGACGACTCTTCTAAATTCATACTTTTTAGTGATTGCCATAGGGGCGACAACAGTTTTGCCGATGAATTTGCCAACAATAGAAACATCTATTATCACGCGTTAAAATTCTACTATGCTGAAGGGTTTGATTATTGTGAACTTGGTGATGGCGATGAACTTTGGGAAAACATTCATTTCGAGTCTATTTTTGAAGCTCATAAAAATGTATTTAAGCTCTTAAAGCAATTTCATTTAGAGCATAAACTGCATATGATATGGGGCAATCATGATATGGTCTACAAAGACGAAGCCTATGTTAAAAAACACCTTTCTAGTTATTTTGAGCCGATAGACGACAAAGACAAATCGCTTTTTGAAGGCATAAAATATCATGAAGCTCTTATTCTAAAACATAAAGAAACCCAACAAGAAGTTTTTCTTACCCATGGGCATCAAGCAGATTGGTGGAACTACACTTTTTGGCGTTGGGGACGTTTTTTGGTACGTGTTCTTTGGAAACCTTTACAAGTTTGGGGTATTGCCGACCCAACTTCACCCGCCAAAAACTACACAGAACTTATAAAAGTAGAGCGTCGCACAAAAAAGTGGATTCTAAAAAACGACTTAAAGGTTACCGTTGTAGGTCATACCCATAGACCACGCTTTCCTGAACCTGGTGATATTCCTCTTTTTAATGATGGTAGCTGTGTTCACCCAAGAAGTATTACCGGTATTGAAATTGAAAAAGGATGTATTTCTTTAATAAAGTGGCAAATAAATACTACTGATGACGGCACATTGCGAGTAGTTCGCATTTTATTGGAAGGTCCGCAGAAACTAAAAGATTATATCGAAAACAAATAAGCTAAAAAACGCTTCACTATGTCAAATAGTACTTTCCTGACAATTATTAAATACGCACCAATAAATTCATTTTAATAAGAATACTTTCGTTATAAGTCAATTTTATTTTAAATTCATTAATAAATTATTGAATTAATTGTGACTTTATTAAAAAAATGGTTTCTTAATAAGTACAATCAATTAAACCTTATTAAAATGAAAAAATTTATTGCAGAATTTATCGGCACACTATGGCTGGTATTAGGTGGTTGCGGTAGTGCCGTACTTGCCGCAGGTTATCCAGAATTAGGCATTGGCTTTGCCGGTGTCGCTTTGGCGTTTGGTTTAACCGTAGTTACAATGGCATACGCCATTGGTCATATTTCTGGCTGTCATTTAAACCCAGCTGTAACAATTGGCGTTTGGGTAGGTGGACGCTTTGATGGTAAAGACGTTTTGCCATATATAGTTGCTCAGGTATTGGGCGGTATTGCCGGTGCAGCCATACTTTTTCTTATAGCTTCAGGTAAATCAGATTTCGTTTTAGGCGGATTTGCATCTAACGGATTCGGAGAACATTCACCTGGCGGATACAGTATGACTTCTGCTTTAATCATAGAAGTAGCTATGACGTTCATGTTCTTATTTGTTATTTTAGGTTCTACCTATACAAAAGCACCAAGAGGCTTTGCCGGTTTGGCAATCGGTCTTTGTCTTACACTAATACATTTAATAAGCATACCTGTTACCAATACATCGGTAAACCCTGCACGTAGTACAAGTCAGGCTATATTCGCTGGTGGTTGGGCTATAGATCAACTTTGGTTATTTTGGCTAGCACCTATCGTTGGAGCTGTCTTAGCAGGAATAGTTTACAAAGCTATTTCACCAGAAGTAACTGATAAATAATAACTTTTTTTTAGTTCAAGCTCATCATGTTTAGTTTAAATATGATGAGCTTTTTTTTTATGGTATATTTAGAGAATCAACTAAACTAACTCTATTAAAATATGCCTTTATTTATCGTTATTCTAGGAATTCTTCTCCTATTCATTCTCATTGCAAAATTCAAACTAAATGCCTTTATTACTTTCATCATCGTCTCTTTATTCGTTGGTATTGCCGAGGGCATGGAACCCATTACAGTAGTCGATTCCATTCAAAAAGGTATCGGTAATATTTTAGGATTTCTTGTCATTATTTTAGGTCTTGGCGCTATGCTGGGCAAGTTGGTTGCCGATAGTGGTGCAGCGCAACGAATTACCACAAAACTGGTCGAGAAATTCGGAAAAAAGAACATTCAATGGGCGGTAGTACTAACCGGATTCATTGTTGGTATACCTATGTTTTATTCCGTAGGTTTTGTAATTCTGGTTCCTCTAGTTTTTACTATTGCAGCAGCAACTGGTCTTCCTCTTTTATATGTAGGCTTACCAATGCTAGCTTCTTTATCGGTAACACATGGTTATCTACCTCCGCATCCTGCTCCTACAGCTCTTGCCTCTATGTTTAATGCCGATATTGGTAAGACTTTGTTATACGGAATCATAGTTGCCATACCGGCAATTATTGTTGCAGGACCATTACTTTCAAGAACTTTAAAAGGTATTAACGCAACACCGCTTAAAGAATTTCTTAACCCTGTGGTTTTAAAGGAAGATGAAATGCCGAGTATGGCGAATAGCATTATCAGCGCACTTTTACCAGTTATATTAATTGCAGTAGCTGCTTTGGCTCAACTTTTACTACCTGCAGATTTCTTTCTTACCAAGATTTTAATTTTTATGGGTAATCCAGCTATTGCCATGCTTATTGCCGTTTTGGTCGCTATTTATACTTTAGGTTTAGGTCAAGGCAAAAGTATGAAAGAGGTTATGGATTCTGTTGGTAGTGCTATTACCGGCATTACTATGGTACTCCTTATTATCGCTGGCTCTGGCGCATTAAAACAAGTTTTAATTGATAGCGGTGTAAGCGAATATATTGGCGGAATATTAGAGCAATCATCAATCTCTCCATTAATATTAGCTTGGCTGATCGCCACCATTATACGTGTTTGTGTTGGGTCTGCCACTGTAGCTGGCTTAACCGCTGCGGGGATAGTTCTTCCTTTGGTTCAAGGTACAGGGGCAAGTCCAGAATTAATGGTATTGGCAATAGGTTCTGGTAGTTTAATGCTTTCTCATGTTAACGATAGCGGATTTTGGTTATTTAAAGAGTACTTTAATCTATCGGTTAAAGACACGTTAAAAAGCTGGACCGTAATGGAAACTACCGTTGGCGTTATGGGATTGGTAGGTGTTCTTGTTATAAATACATTTATTTAATATTAAAAAAATCGCATATGAAACCTTCTGAAAGAATTAAAGAATTAGGTTTAGTTTTACCACCTGCCCCACCTCCTGCAGGTTTATACAAGCCTGTTTTAGTCGTTGACCATTTTTTATATATTTCTGGCCAGGGTCCTATGCAAAATGATGGTTCATTAATTGTCGGCAGAGCTGGTCATGATATGACAATGGAAGAAGCTAAAATCGCCGCAAGGCAAGTTGCCCTTACCATGCTTTCTACGATACAAACACATTTCGGAGATATCGACAGAATTAAAAGGATTGTAAAAACCTTGGGAATGGTCAACTCCACTCCCGATTTTGGTCAACAACCTTTAGTCATTAATGGTTTTAGTGAGTTAATGGCAGACATTTTCGGACCCGACAACGGAGTAGGTGTTCGTAGTGCTGTTGGTATGATTTTACCTGGCGGTATACCTGTTGAAATTGAGGCTCATTTCGAACTACATCATTAAAAATTATGGCAAACGAAAATTGGTATTCAATTAATCATCCCGAGGGAGTGATTTCTCCTTCTTTATTGGTGTATCCAGATAGAATTCAACATAACATCGACTTGATGATTTCTATGACAGGCGATGTAAATCGGCTACGTCCGCATATTAAAACCTATAAAAATGCCAATATCATCAACATGCAGATGGAACGCGGAATTCAAAAATTCAAATGCGCCACTATTGCTGAAGCGGAACTACTTGGTGACTGCAAAGCTGTTGACGTTTTATTAGCCATGCAACCTGTTGGTGCAAATGCAAAGCGTTTTATTGAATTGATTAAAAAATACCCGAATACCAAGTTCTCAACCCTTATAGATAATTCTAAAACGCTTACTATTTTAAGTGAAATAGCTGCATCCAACAACATTAAAATTCCGCTTTGGGTAGATATAAATAATGGCATGAACAGAACAGGAATCATTCCTGACCATGATGCTCTAGAATTGTATACCCAATTACATAAAAATGAATATTTAGTTGCTGAAGGTTTACATGTTTATGACGGCCATCTCCGTAATTCAGATTCTGCAAAACGAGAGCAAGAATGTAATACAGCTTTCGAAGCGGTTATCGACTTAAAGAAAAGTATTGAAAACAAAAATATACCTAGCCCAAAAATTGTAGCTGGCGGTTCGCCAACGTTTCCTTTTCATTGTAAACGCCAAGATGTTGATGCCAGCCCTGGCACTACCCTTCTTTGGGATTCTGGTTATGGAAACCTATTTCCAGAAATGGGCTTTTTACCCGCTGCAGTGCTGTTTACAAGAATTATAAGCAAACCAACAACTGGAATTCTCTGTTTTGATCTCGGTCATAAATCGGTTGCACCTGAAATGCCTTTTCCTAGAATTGAGTTTTTAGATTTAAAACACAGCAAACAAATAAGTCAATCAGAAGAACACTTGGTGGTAGAGTATGATGATTTAACCATACCAGAGGTTGGCGATGCTCATTACGCCATACCCAAACACATTTGTCCAACAGTCGCGAAATACGACACCCTAACTGTTATAAAAGATAATGCCGTTGTCGACTATTGGCCGGTGACTGCCAGAACACAAAAATCTACTATTTAAGCATGTTTATATTTGATGCCCATTTAGACCTTTCTATGAATGCCATGGACTGGAATCGCGACCTTACTTGGTCTGTTGACGAAATTAGAAAAAGTGAACAGGGCTTAACCGATAAGCCTGGTCGTGGTACTAATACTGTTTCTTTAGAAGCGATGAGAAAAGGTAATGTCGGACTCTGTATGGCGACGCAAATTGCTCGTTATGTGCACAAGGACAACACCTTGCCAGGATGGAAATCGCCGCAACAGGCATGGGCACATACACAAGGGCAATTGGCATGGTACAAAAGCATGGAAGATGCTGGTGAAATGGTTCAGATCAACAATAAAACCCAACTTGATGCTCATTTAGCCCTTTGGAAAACGGACGAAGAAAAAAAGCCTATTGGCTATTTACTTAGTCTTGAAGGTGCAGATTCTATCGTTGATATCTCATACCTTCAGAAAGCTTATGATTCTGGCTTAAGAGCTATTGGCCCTGCGCATTATGGTCCGGGTACTTATGCTCACGGAACAAATTCAGTAGGCGGCATTGGAACCAAAGGAAGAGAGCTTCTAAAAGAAATTCAACGACTAGGTATTATACTTGATGTCACCCATTTATGCGACCTAAGTTTTTGGGAAACGATGGTAAATTATGACGGACCACTTTGGGCAAGCCATAATAATTGCAGAGCATTAGTAAACCATCACAGGCAATTTACCGATGAGCAATTAAAAGAAATCATTGGCAGAAAAGGAGTTATCGGTGTAGTCTTAGATGCTTGGATGATGACACCAACCTGGGAACGAGGTGTTTCTACTCCGCAATCTGCAAACGTAAGTCTACAGCAAATACTAAATAATATCGACCATATTTGTCAATTAGCTGGTAACGCAGATCACGTTGGAATTGGCTCTGATCTTGATGGCGGATTCGGAACAGAACAAGGCCCCGCAGATGTCGATACTATTGCTGATTTACAGAAAACTATAGGATTACTACAAGATAGAGGTTATGGGCAACCGGACATTGAGAAAATTATGAACGGAAATTTCATTAACTTTCTAAGACGAAATTTAAAATAGTTTAGTGAAGAAGATTTTTACATATTTAGTATCGCTATGTCTTTTAATCGGACTTACAGTACAACACTGTAATCTAAATTTTAGGGATACTACTCGTGCTGAATTTCAAATTTCTTTATACACTCCTCCTCAACATGTCCAACATTTAGAAAACAATGCTGCGACATATGAAATTAACAGCACTGTATTTATCTCTTCTATTGCTGACGTTTATATTGCTTTTATCATTTTATCTAAAAATTACGGCATTAGCACTAAACAAGCTATAAGCGTTCAAAATGGCAACCTCTTAGTCTACCAATCAACTATTGACAACGCCGTATTTCTTACTAAAAAAATCACTTCTAAACACCAAAGAACCGCATAATAGAAAATAGCTTCTTCAGCTATTTTAATGTGTACCAAGCGTACACAAATGATAACTAGTATTCACCATTTATCATCACTATTATGTATTTCAAAAAAATAAATAAAGCCTTTCTTTGGGTAAAAAGAAAGCTAATACTTCTCATCGCTGCATTTATGGTAGGCATATCAAATGTTATATGTGAAGAAGAAAAAATGATCAACGGCAATTTTATCAAAACTGAGCAAAAACAAGAAGAAGATTCTGATTAAGTCCGTCAGAACAATCATTTCAACGAATTATAGTTGAATCGACAGTTTTTTAACGAAGCCTTAAGTACCCATGGCAGGGTATTTGTTATCTTTATTTCATCATATTTAATATTCGATGAGAAAACTTTTTTTCTTTTTATTGTTTTATTCACTTTTTCTACGGTTCAGGTTTCTGCTCAAACAGATTTACCTACATCAAAACCGCTTAAAATTGATAGAGTAAACCCTATTAACTCTAGTGGCACTCCAAATAAAGGATCTGTTCTGAATATGCCTAATTTAATTAAAGAACAGCCTAGTATAGATATGACAGCTCCTAATCCTGTAAAAATGCTACGTGATGAAGAACTGGTACAAGCAGGCACAGGTATGAAAATTGACCCGCGTATTGGTCCTGGTGAGCGATTAGGTGGTTCTGGTCAGTATTTTGCCGATCAATATTTAGGTGATGTAAAAAGTAGCGGAAAGTTTATAGGCATTGTTTGTAGAGACCATGAATATGTTGATGGTGATCGTGTAAAAATATACATGAACGATATGGTTGTTGAACAAAACCTTCTGTTAACAGGTGCATTTAAAGGCATTAATGTTGATTTACAAGACGGATTTAACCGTTTAGATTTTGAAGCTCTAAACCATGGTTCTTCAGCACCGAATACCGCACAGGTAGATGTTTACAATGACAAAGGTGAATTGATCTATTCTAACAAATGGCTTTTATCTGCTGGTTCTAAGGCAACTTTGATTGTTACTAAAGAATCTATGTAAAACTGTTCTGCTTTAATTCACTTTTAAAATTATCGCTTACCAGGTATATAGGTTTCTTCAGCCCTTTTTAAAACATCTTCACGATAAAAAGGAACTTCTTTCCAATTTACATTCTTATATCTTTCAATTTGATCATCGAAATGTTTTGAAGATGGATCGCCGCTTTGCCCACCAGCTAACATACTTTTAGCTTTTACGGTATCACCAAATTCCACAACCGCTACAAAACTATTACCTCGTGTACCATATATTTTTTTTGCGCCCTCTGTAGTATAACGAGCTCCGTATGCAGCTAATGCTCCCCACCTTCCAGAAGCAAAACCTATAGGAATACTTGGCTTAGAATCATCAAAATGTTGAACAATATCACCTGTCATTCTTTGATATCTATTCACCTCTCCCCAAGGCTTTTTCCAAGTTACAAAGTCAGCTGTTAGTTGATCAATTACTTCCTCGAATATCTTCAAAGATTCTTCTGTATGCGTTCCAAAATAGGTCATACGCTCCATATCACTCATATTATCTGGGTGTTTGGCGCTTGCACCCATAGCAGTACCATAGAAATGTGCCAAGGTCATGGCTACCTGATCTTCACCAGTTGTGTAATCCCATTCTTCAAGAATCTTAATTGGCTCTTTTAATTTCGGATTCTTATCGTCATGTGCATTATATGCTTTTACCAAACCAGGTATCAATGCTTTAAATGCTGGTAAATAAGGGTCGTGGGCTAATTGAATTAAGCTATCTACAGTATATCCTTTTCTATCCGTCAATAATTCAATTGCGTGTACTCCCCTAAAATTTTCTTGGTCTTTTGACATGTAATTCGGATAGTCTTCTTTCTTAGGACTAAATTCTAAAGCCGATGTATACGGAGTAGAATTACAGTTTTGTATCCACCCGTTTTCAGGATTCAACACTAGAATATTTTCATCAACCGAATGCAAACCTTGCCAGTCTGTTTTAGGGTTACTACCGTCAACCGGTTCTGCATAATTAAATTGAACATCTCGTTTTGGAACGTAATTACCATGAAAATAAGCGATGTTCCCTTCCGCATCTGCATACACCGTATTGTTACTAGAATTGGTACGGATATCCATCATTTCGCGAAATCCTTTATAGCCGCTTTGCTTAGATCGTATAAAGGACTGCTCTAATGCTTTTACCGGTTCCCACATCATGGCAGATGCTGTCCACTGCCCTTCGGCAACGTGAGTTATTGGACCGTGATGCGTTCTATATGCCGGATACTTTTTCTCTTTCAGCTTTTTACCATCAAGGTATTTCAAAACAATTTCAGATGATTGTACCGGTCGCAATTCTTCTCCGTATTGATAGAATAAATTATCGTCGTTTTTAACTATTGTCTCCTTGAATTCATCCATAACATCGGTATAGGTCGATGTATGCATCCATCCGGTTTTCTCATTGAATCCTTGGTAGACGAAAAACTGACCCCATGTTACCGCACCATAGGCATTTAATCCTTCCTCTGAAACTACATGAACTTCTCCCCTAAAGTAAAATGAGGTATGCGGATTTATCAATAATAATGGATTGCCAGATTGCGTTAATTTACCTGAAATTGCAATTCCGTTAGAACCTTGTGGCTCTTCTGCTTCTTTCTCCTTCTTTAACTGTATTGCTTCCATTTCTGGCAAAGCCATATTACTATCATAAAATGCAGCTATCTTTTTTGTTGAAATACGCTCAATATCTCCGCCAATTGAACCTTCACTGAAGTACATCGGCATCCATGGTTCAAAATGTGTCAATAATCTTGGTTTTACTTTTGGGTGTGTGTATAAATAGTAATTTACTCCATCGGCAAAGGCATCACATAATTCTTTTAACCACGCGGGACTGTTTTCATAATTCGCTTTAGCCTCTTCTTCTGTCATAAACAATTTTGCACGCAAATCGCTATACAACGCTTCTTCTCCATCTACTTCTGCCAGCCTACCTGTTGCCCAAATGTAGTTTTGCTCTACGCGATTAAAATCATCTTCGCACTGCGCATATAACAAGCCAAAAACAGCATCGGCGTCTGACTTACCATAAATATGAGGCACTCCAAAATCGTCTCTTATTATTTCAACATTCGCAGCCTGAGCTTCCCATTTTTCAATTTCACCCTTCTCTGGCTTATTAGTCTTACATGATAAAACCAATACGAATGCCAACAAATAAATAATTCTGTTCATTGCTACTATTTTAATAAATTCTTGAGATATATAAATGTACTTGATTTTTACCAACTACCGCTAGATCCGCCACCACCAGAACTTCCTCCGCCACCGGAAAATGAACTTGAACTACCGCCAGAAGAGCTACTACCCGAACTAAAAGAATGCGTGCCTGAAGAAGAGAATGTTTTTCTGTAATAAGTCTTGTCGTTCTTAATCCAGGATATATCTAAATCATCTTTTCGTGATAGTTTTATTTTTATAAAAGCAATGATTGTAGCAATACCAAAAAATGGAAGTAATACCCATAATAATAATTTTGGATTATCTACAATCTCTCCTATTATAGATTGACTAGACGTAAGTATGCTATAAGCAACAGTTGCTGGAGCTAGCATAAAAACCAAACCGAATAAAGATGATAACGAACCTGCAATCAACATAAATAATCCTGGTAATACTCCAAGCTTACCCATGAGTATTCCACGAAAAACTTCAATGATATTCTTATAACTTCTATAAAAGAAAAAACCGCCTACCGTTAAAAATATGAGTAGAAAGAAGCCAATAAAAATGTACATTATTAGCTGATTATTACTTTCTTCGTCTTTAATTTCTTTTTTAAACTCGTCAAGTGCTTCTGGATTATTAAGAAATTCTATGAGCTGATTACTAGCCTCGTTAACACCCGTAAAATACGCCTCCTCTTTAAAATTAGGAATCATCGTATTTCTAATGATTCTTGATGCAACGGCATCTGTAATGTACGGTTCTAATCCATAACCAACTTCTATTCTAACTTCTCTGTCTAATTCTGAGAATAGAATCAATAGCCCATTATCTTTACCTTCTTGACCGATTCCGTTTTGATTGAATAATGCATTTGCATAGGTTTCAATAGTATCATACCCTAAATCTTCAATCGTAACTACCACTAACTGATTTGTAGTTTTCTCTTCTAATTCAACTAATCGCTGATTTAATTCTAGTACTTGACTAGCGGTGAATATGTGTGCACTATCAGTTACAAAATCTCGTAACTCATAGTATTGGTCTTGCGCATTTGCGTAAAACGTAACTAACAGAAAAAAGAAAATAGTTTTTTTGAGCATCGGTCGGTAATCAAGATACCCAAATATAAAAACCTTTATCGACACAAATAGTGATTATCAAAACCTATTCTAGATTCGGTAAAACTTTAGAATTGAAGTAACTTGCGACTTGTTGTCTTTTAGTCTCGACTTCCCTCTACAAGACAGTGGAAAATTAAATACATATGGCAGAAAAAAAAGTAAGTATCCTAACCGCATTTAAGACTATTATATGGCCACGTAGAAAACTGGTTTTGCTAGGTTTATTACTCATTGTAATTAGTAAAGCATCAAGTTTTGTTGCTCCGGTGTCGCTACGTTATTTTTTAGATGATATTGTACCCAATAAAGATTACGACTTATTAAAAATATTGGTCGCGGTTGTAATTTTTGCTTTTTTAGTGCAAGCGGTTATGTCATTTTTATTGACCAAAGTACTGAGTATACAAGCTCAATATATGATTTCTGAATTACGGTCTCAAGTGCAGAAACAAGTGCTATCATTGCCTATTCGCTTTTTTGACAACACTAAATCTGGCTCTTTGGTTTCTAGAATTATGAGCGATGTTGAAGGGGTTAGAAACTTAATCGGTACCGGACTCGTGCAACTTGTTGGTGGTACAATTACCGCAGTAGTGTCTCTAATTTTATTACTAAGAATTAGCCCTACTATGACACTATTGACTTTTGTGCCTCTCATTCTTTTTGCGCTAATTGCATTAAAAGCATTTAAAATCATTAGACCAGTATTTAGAGAACGTGGAAAAATTAATGCGGAAGTAAAAGGAAGATTGACAGAAACCCTAGGTGGTATTCGTGTTATAAAAGGTTTTAATGCCGAAGAACAAGAAAGCAAGGTTTTTGAAGAGGGTGTAGATAAATTATTCCAAAATGTAAAGAAGAGTTTAACAGCTACGGCATTTATGACCAGTGCTTCTACTTTTTTATTAGGACTCGCAACAACAGGAATTATGATGGGCTTTGGCGGTTACAAAATGATGCAAGGCGAACTTACTACTGGTGAGTATTTTGAGTTCACTTTTCTTCTTGCATTGATGGTAGCACCAATTGTTCAAATGAGCAATGTTGGTAGCCAGCTGACAGAAGCTCTAGCTGGTTTAGATCGTACCGAAGAGTTAATGAACAAGGTTTCTGAGTCTGATGAAAAAGATAGAACCATTACGCTTTCGAATATTAAAGGTGATATGGTTTTTAATGATGTATCATTTGCCTACGAAGAAGATAAAGATGTTTTGCATAACATCAGTTTTGAAGCAAAATCAGGCGATGTTATTGCTCTTGTCGGTAGTTCTGGTTCAGGAAAATCTACAATCGCAGGATTGGCGGCTAGTTTCTTGAATCCGGATTCGGGAGAAATTACCATTGATGGTACCGATTTATCAAAAGTTGACCTCACCAGCTTTAGACAGTATTTAGGTGTTGTTTTACAAGACGATTTTCTATTTGAAGGTACTATTAGAGAAAACATCCTTTTCCCTAGACCTGGTGCTTCTGAAGAAGAATTACAGTCCGCAATCAAAGCAGCGTATGTTGATGAGTTTACTGACAGATTTGAAGAGGGATTAAATACGGTTATTGGGGAACGCGGCGTAAAATTATCTGGCGGACAACGACAACGTATCGCTATCGCACGTGCGGTTTTAGCAAACCCTAGAATACTGATTCTAGATGAAGCTACCTCAAACCTTGATACAGAAAGTGAAGCTTTAATTCAAAAGAGTTTAGCAGAATTAACCAAAGGAAGAACCACTTTCGTTATCGCCCACAGATTAAGCACGATTAGAAAAGCGAATCAGATTTTAGTTATCGAAAACGGACGTATAGCTGAACAAGGTACTCACGACGAACTAATCGCAAAAGAAGGGAGATACCATAATTTGTTTACCTATCAGGCTAGGATATAAGTTTAGGAGTTAGGAGTTAGGAGTTAGGAGTTAGGAAAAATAAAATACAAGCTCTAGTTCAAGTTGGAAAATGGTTGTTGGTTGTTGGTTGTTGGTTGTTGGTTGTTGGAAAATAAAAAAATGTCAGTTCGAGTGAATTTTCGAAGTATGAGAAAATTTGTATCGAGAACACTCGCCAGTACCTAAACCCCTTTCAATACGATTCTATATTGACACTCAACTGCAAAAAAATATGTTTCATTTTAAGCGCAGTCGAAAAACTCAGGAACACAAATTCAACAGATTGCTAGGTCGCGAAATGCTTCTCGCAATGACGGCAGCAACATTCTTTTCGTCATAGCGAGCAAAGCGTGGCTATCTTTTTGTTTGGAACACCTACCTGCTTAATGGCTGTTGGCTGTTGGCTGTTGGCTGTTGGCTGTTGGCTGTTGGCTGTTGGCTGTTGGCTGTTGGCTGTTGGCTGTTGGAAAATAAAAAATTATTTTCCAACACAAGACTATTACGAGCTTTTGAAATCAATCAAACAGATTGCTTTGTCAATCTCGATTGCATCTCGTTTTCTGGCAATTACGAGACTCTTATAATTCCTCTGGAGCTAGCTTAACTTCTAGTCCGTCCATATCTTCGGTGATATGTAATTGACAGCCTAAGCGTGAATTATCTTTTACGTTGAAAGCTTCAGATAACATAGCCTCCTCATCATCGCCCATTTCCGGAAGTTCTGTATCTGATAACACATAACATTGACAAGAAGCACACATAGCCATACCACCGCAAATACCTATTGTACCTTCTGGCGCAAGTTCATAAGAACGAACTACTTCCATTAGATTCATATTCATATCTGTAGGGGCGTCTATTTCATGTAAGACTCCGTCGCGGTCTGTAATTTTTATTTTGATGTCGGTCATTGATAGGATTTAGTAGTTAGGGTTTAGTGAACTAGCTTATTTCATAGATTGAATTAGTCCGTAAAGCATTCTAGAAATTTCATTAGACTTCTCAATTAATTCAATGGTTCTCTCTTTTGGTAAATAATTTAATCTTTCAGACAAATACAACATAGACCTTACCTCGCTATTTGAACTTGTAGCAAAATATAAAAACCTGATAAAATCAGGATTAGTTTTTCGGTCAAAACCTTCTGCTATATTATTGGATATTGAAACCGAAGCTCTAGAAATTTGATCTTTAAAAGAATAATCTTTCAAGTTTATAAATTCTTTATAAACTAAAACAGCTAAATCTTGTGATTTTTGCCAAACTAATAAATCTTCAAATCTTTTTACAGCCATATTTACTAGCTCCTAAATCCTTTGCCCTAATGCCTTATAATTTATTCTATCGCTTTAATTACCGCTTTTGGCGCTTCTTTTTTTGTTCCATCAAAACCGCTTACACCACCTACGGTAGTATATTTCATAACGTATTTTTTATCTGGATGAATTTTTTGAAAGGCACTTTGACACATTAGCGTTGCTTCATGAAAACCACAAAGGATCAGTTTTAATTTACCTGGGTATGTATTTACATCTCCGATCGCATATATTCCAGGAATATTAGTTTGATAATCGAACGTATCTACTTTAATAGCGTTTTTCTCTATATCCAATCCCCAGTCACCTATCGGACCTAGTTTTGGTGAGAGCCCGAATAAAGGGATAAAACTATCTACTTCTAAAGTAATCTCTTCCTTAGCATCAGAAATTTTTCTTATTAGAACAGATTCTAGTTTATCATCACCATTTAAGGCAATAATTTCTGCGGGAGTTATCAAATTAATTTTGCCTTGGTTCTTTAATTCTTGAACCTTCTCAACAGAATCTAAAGCTCCTCTAAATTCATTTCTTCTATGTACTAAAGTTACTTGAGACGCTACATCTGCCAAGAAAATACTCCAGTCTAGAGCAGAATCACCCCCACCAGCTATAATTACTTTTTTATCACGGTATACTTCAGGATCTTTAATCATGTAAGCCACACCGTTGTCTTCGAATTTCGACAAATTATCTAACAATGGTTTTCTAGGCTCAAAACTTCCTAAACCACCAGCAATAGCAACAATCGGTGCATTATGCTCAGTACCTTTATTTGTGGTTACTACAAAAGTACCATCGTCTAATTTTTTGATAGTCTCTGCGCGCTCACCGAGAGTAAACCCTGGTTGGAAAGATTTAATTTGCTCCATTAAATTATCTACCAAATCACCCGCCAATACTTCTGGAAAACCAGGAATATCATAAATAGGTTTTTTAGGATAAATTTCAGAACACTGTCCGCCTGCCTGTGGCAAAGCGTCTATTAAATGGCATTTTAGTTTTAGGAGTCCTGCTTCAAAAACGGCAAAAAGACCCGTAGGTCCTGCGCCAATTATCAATATATCGGTCTTAATCATTACTTCAATTCTATGTAATATCCTTCAAAATTATCAATCTATCCTATTATAAATTATGATAATTATCAGGATTTAAACTGCTAAATTTATCACCTCTTGTATTTGCGGGGCGTACTTTTTAATGGTCATTTCAACACCACTTTTCAGTGTCATTTGATTTACACTACACCCAACACAAGCACCTTCTAATCTTACTTTTACCGAAGATTCATTATCAATAGAAACCAATGTAATATCACCACCATCACTTTGTAAAAAAGGTCTGATTTCTTCTAATGCTTTTTCAACATTTAATTTTAGTTCTGCTGATGTCATACTTATTTTTTATTAACAGGCGAACAACCCGCCATCGTTGTAATCTTAATTGCTTCTGTAGGTGGTAATGTTTTATTTCTAGAAACTACCTCACTGACAATCTTTTTTGTCAATTCTTCAAATGCTTTTTCTACAGGTGTAGCCGTTTGTAATGCTGCAGGTCTACCTGCATCACCAGCTTCACGTATACTTTGTACCAAAGGCATTTCACCAAGAAAAGGTACATCTAAATCTTCTGCAAGGTGTTTCGCACCTTCTTTACCAAAAATATAATATTTATTATCTGGCAACTCTGCAGGTGTAAAGTAGGCCATATTTTCTACAATTCCCAAAACAGGTACGTTTATAGAATCTTGCTGAAACATTGCCACCCCTTTTCTAGCATCGGCAAGTGCAACTTCTTGTGGTGTACTCACTACAACAGCCCCAGTTATTGGTAATGCCTGCATAATACTTAAATGTATATCGCCTGTACCTGGTGGTAAATCGATCAACATAAAGTCTAAATCGCCCCAATGTGCATCAAAAATCATCTGATTTAGTGCTTTAGAAGCCATTGGTCCTCTCCAAATTACCGCTTGGTCTCTTTGTGTAAAAAAGCCAATTGATAATAGTTTAACGCCATAACTTTCTACTGGCTTCATTTTAGATTTACCATCTATAGTTACTGCAAGTGGTTTATCATTGGCTACATCAAACATTATAGGCATTGATGGCCCGTAGATATCGGCATCTAACAAGCCTACTTTGAAACCCATTTTTGCCAAAGTGACTGCCAAATTAGCTGTTACGGTAGATTTACCTACCCCACCTTTACCAGAGGCTACCGCTATAATATTAGAAATACCTGGTATCGCTTTACCTTTTATCTCATTTACTTTCGGCTTTGCAGCAGGAGCATCAACCTTAACATTGATTTTAATTTTTGCCTTTTCATAAACCTCTTTATGAATAATTTTTAAAATCTCTACTTCAGTCTTTTTACGTGCTTGTAGGCTTGGGTTTGTAATAGTAATATCTACCTCAACCTCATCGCCAAAAATTTGGATATTGGTAACTGCACCACTTTCTACCATGTTTTGACCTTCCCCAGGAACGGTAATATGTTCCAATGCCTTTAAAATATCCTTCTTATCTATCTTCATTATATAAATTCATTCTAAACAACAAAGATAATCCTTAGTTGTTAGATTATGAAGTTAGCGTATTGAAAATGAAGATGCCATTATAATTAAAACCTCTTATTAACAGAAATTCAATTCTCTATTATTTATGATTTTCAAGCAGAATTAAACTATCTAAAAACCGTATTTTAGAATCTTCTTTAAAACGCAACTCATGTTCCAACCTACCAAAAGAATAGCTTTATTTTCATTTCTTGGCCTCTTTACTTTCTTACTTATTACATCTTGTTCTAGTTCTAAAAATGAATTTTCTAAAAAAGATGTAAAACGATCGCAAAAATTAATGGGATTAGATTTCAACAAAAAATATATTGACACCCTATACCCATATCTAAAAAGGAATAAAGAAGGTTTTGATACCCTGCGGAAATACACCTTAGATAACGACGTTGTACCTGCAATACAGTTTAACCCCCTACCCTTAAACTTTACCCCAAAAGCACAAGCGGGATTCCCAGAATGGGAAATTGCCGTTAACGTAGAACTACCAAACAAAAAAGCTGACCTTGCTTTTTACTCCATACCCCAGCTTGCTTCACTCATTAAAAGCAAAAAAATGAGTTCGCTAGAATTGACCCAGTTCTTTATAGCCCGATTAAAAAAATACAATCCACTTTTACAATGCACTATTACCATAACCGAAGAAATGGCATTGGAGCAGGCTAAACTTTTAGATGCAGAACTGGCTGCCGGAAACTACCGCGGAATTTTACATGGCATACCATACGGCGTAAAAGACCTTATGGCGGTTGAAGGTTATAAAACCACATGGGGTGCAGAACCCTACCGTAATCAACAAATTGAAATGACAGCTACGGTGGTTGAAAAATTACAAGCTGCTGGCGGAGTCTTAGTTGCGAAACTTGTATCTGGTTCTTTAGCGCGTGGCGATGTTTGGTTCGATGGAAAAACTAAAAATCCGTGGGATACGAAACAAGGTGCCACAGGCTCATCTGCTGGTTCTGGCTCGGCGACCTCAGCAGGATTGGTCCCTTTTGCCTTGGGTACAGAAACATTAGGTTCAATTACATCGCCAAGTAATAGAAACGGAATTACTGGTTTACGCCCAACATACGGTCGAGTAAGTAGACACGGAGTGATGAGTTTAAGTTGGTCTATGGACAAGGTCGGACCTATGGCGAGAAGTGCCGAAGATTGTGCTATTGTGTATAGCGTAATTACCGGCAAAGACCCTAAAGACGGAATGACCACTAATTACCCTGACGGATTCGAACCTACAAAAGATTATAAATCGCTAAGAATCGGATACCTAAAAAAGGATATCAACAAAGACACTTCTCTAAGTAAAGTCAACCTTGAAAAAGCTTTGAAGACTTTTAGAGAAATGGGACTGACTTTAAACGAAGTGGAACTACCAGAAGATGTGCCTTATAAAAGTTTTGATGTGATATTAAGGGCAGAAGCAGGAGCATTTTTTGATGATATGGTTCGTGCAAGAGAAGTAGATAAAATGGTAGAACAAGATGAACGTTCACGTGCAAATTCTTTACGACAAGCTCGTTTTATACCTGCTGTAGAATACCTACAAGCAAATAGGCACCGACAAGTGCTTATCGAAAAAATGCAGGTTATCATGAAAGATTATGATGTGCTGATATCCCCAACGTTCGGCAATAAACAATTAATTATCACAAACCTTACTGGTCATCCTGTTATTGCCATACCTACAGGATTAGATAAAGAGAAACACCCAACAAGTATTACCCTAGTTGGCAATCTGTACGATGAAGCAAGTATTCTTTTACTAGCAAAAGCTTTTCAGGATCAAACCGAGTTTGATGAAATGCATCCGGAAGGGTATACGGATTAGTTGTTGTTTGTTGGTTGTTGCATTTTTTCAGTCGGGAACTATTTGTTTTCAAAAGGTTCTGGATACACCTATTATCCAATGAAAAAATTGAATAATAGGCACTCGAACTGACATTCGTAAATTACATTAAAACTTATCACTTCTCGGCCGCGATCGAAGTGTCATCTTACACATTTCAAAACTAAATCTTTCTGCCATCTAAAAGGTTGATGATTCTTGAACCGTATTCAGCGTTCTTTTCGGAGTGTGTTACTTGAATAATAGTGACACCTTCTTCCTCATTCAACTTCTTAAAAAGCTGCATGATTTCTTCGCTTTGTTGTGAGTTCAGGTTTCCTGTTGGCTCATCTGCTAGAATCAATTTTGGCTTACCAATCAATGCACGTGCTACGCCAACCAACTGCTGTTGACCGCCACTTAATTGTGTTGGGAACAAATCTTTCTTCCCTACTATATTAAATCTATCCAACATATCTGCAACCAGAGCCTTGCGCTCAGAGCCTTTTATCTTTTTGTACAACAATGGCATTTCTAAATTTTCTTCCACCGTTAAATCATCTAACAAGTGATATGATTGAAATACAAATCCGATATACTCCTTATACAAATTAGAACGATATTTCTCTTTTAACGTGTGAACCGATTCACTTAAGAAATCATACTCGCCTTCATCAAAAGTATCGAGCATACCAATAACATTCAGCAAAGTAGATTTCCCTGATCCCGACGGACCCATGATGGAAATGAACTCCCCTTCAGCTACTTCTAGATTAATATCTTTTAGCAAAAAAATACGTTGACCGCCTTGCTGTACCCATTTGAAAATATTTCTAATTTGTAATAACATCTTATTTAGTGAATTAGTTTGTTAGTGAAATAGTGGTTGTTGGTTGTTGGTTAAATGTCTTGATTATCACTCTGTTCTTAAACTTTTTACCGGGTTTGCCGCTGCTGCTTTCATAGTTCTTGCACCAACGGTCAATAATGCTATTAAAGCAGCTAACAATCCTGATCCGATAAAAAACCAAACACTTAACGGAACTCTAAATGCATAATCTTGTAGCCATTGATCTAAAACATACCACGAAATCGGTGTTCCTATCACAAATGCTATACCGACTAATTTCAAAAAGTCTTTGGTTAACAATATGGTTATTGAAGATGTACTTGCTCCAATGACCTTACGTACACCTATTTCTTTTGTGCGCTGAGCAACTACTAATAATGACATAGCAAACAAACCAATACAGCTAAGCACTATACCTAAAACGGAACCTGCCGTTACAATGGTTGCCATCGTTTTTTCTCGCCTAAATGTTCTATCTATATTCTCATCTAAGAAAGACCCCAGAAACTCAGCGTTAGGCTCTATTTTTTGCCATGCATTTTTGATTGCATCGAAAGATTTTGCCATATCTGCAGGTGCCACTTTTACGTAAGCGTAATACAGCTCATAATCTCTATCTAGAAAAAAGGTTAATGGCTCTATACTTTTACTAATATCTTGATGATTAAAATCTTTTAATACTCCGATGACATTATACGCTACAGAATCTTCATCAAAATATACTCTTGTCGCTAACGGGTTTTCTTTTTCATTCAACTCCCTCATCATTGCTTCGTTGATAACCATACTTAAGCTATCTGCACTATACTCTTTACTGAACATACGACCTTCTACTAACTGTAAATCTAAGGTTTTTGCATAGTCGTAATCTACCGTAAGTACATTACTATGTACAATTCTACCCTTATATTCAAAACCCAAAACACTACTTGAGATGCTACCATCTTTACCACGCCCTAAATTATTATCTGATCCACTAACGCCTAAAATATTACCATTACCCTGCAGCTCGTTTCGTAGAAGTTCTACCACGCGATAACTATCTTTCTTTCCGTTTAAGGGTATCGATACTACTTGTTCTTTATTAAATCCGAGATTTTTATTTCTCATGAATTGAATTTGACCTTGAAAAACCAAAGTCCCCGTTATCAATACAATTGCAATTACAAATTGCACAACAATCAAAGCATTTCTAACTCCGTTTTTACCCAACTCCCATTTACCCTTTAATGCCTTTAACGTATTCAATTTACTAAGTAGTAAAGCTGGATACCCACCTGTAATCAAAGTCACCAATAAAATACCTACCAAAAAACTACCAAGAATTGTAGGCGTCATTAGATTCGCGAAGGTTGCTTCAGTATTAAACAAGGTTTTATAAGGATCATTTAGCAAATTAGATAGTACTAACGCAAAAACAATTGCTATGACAAATACCAATAAACTTTCTAACCAAAATTGACTGAAAAGTTGTCCTTTTACAGCACCTAATGTTTTTCTCATGCCTATTTCTTTCAAACGTTTTTCGCCTAAAGCAATATTCATGTTGACAAAATTGGCACAGGCTATGAAAATGATTAAAAAGGCAATACCCAAAATCATATACGGAAAGGTTCTTTTTATCTGCAGTACGCCCGAATTAATGTTCGCAAAACGTTTGTCGGTATACGACAACAAGCCTAGTTGAGCATAATTACCATTAACATCTGGCTGTGCGCCATCGCGTTTCATATTATTTATTAACTCTTCGTTATGCAGTAAAGTGAAATCTACCGTACTTTTTTCAAACTGAGATTTAGAAATTCCGTCTTCCAATTGAATATATACTGGGTGATTACGAGCATCCCAAACATCTATATTCTCTTTGTATTCATAATGACTATCGAAAGGGATAGCAATATCAAAACTAACACTACTATTATCTGGTATGCTTTTTAGAATGCTTGAAACCTTAAATGGTTTTTCGTCTTTACCTATGAGCACTTTCACCGTTTTACCTATAGCATCTGTAGTACCAAATAACTTTTTAGATGCCTCTTCTGTAAGTGTTATTGAATTTTGATCTTGTATGGGTTTATTGTTATGGCCCGCAAGTGTTGGATAACTAAAAATGGAGAAAAAATCTGTATCTACATATTCGGCATCTAAATTAAAATCATTCTCGCCATACGACACCAAGACATTTTCACTCAATGCTCTAGCAACATGTTTTACACCTGGAACTTCTTCTTTTAATGCCGGAGCAAAAGGCACAGGGTTGGCCGTAGAAATATCTGGACCTTTTGGTGTCTGGTTTGAATAATACACTTGATAGGTAGATGCCTTATTTACATGAAATTGATCATAAGACAACTCAAATAATGCTGTCATGGTCAACAACAACGCCACCGCAAATGCTAAAGTAAGTCCAACAATATTTGCAGCAGTGAATACCCTATTCTTAAACAAGTTTCGCCAAGCTATTTTTATATAATTCTTAAACATGATTTGATTTTAAATTGATTGATGAATTTTAAACTACTCTGTTCTTAGACTCTTTACCGGGTTTGCCTTTGCTGCTTTTACGGCTTGGAAACTTACCGTGATCAAAGCGATTAGCAGTGTTAATACACCAGCGATTGCAAAAATCCACCACGAAATAGCTATTCTAAAAGCAAAGTCTTCTAACCAATTAGACATATAATACCACGAAATAGGTATTGCAATTAAAATGGAAATACATACTAGTTTTAAAAAATCTTTTGATAATAGTGTTACAATTGTACCAACCGAAGCACCTAATACTTTTCTAATACCTACTTCTTTAATTCTATTTTCTGCCATATAGCTAGCCAAACCAAATAAACCTAAACAAGAAATTAATATGGTTAGCAAAGTAAAAAGCCCCGCAAGCTTACTTGTAATCTGTTGATCACTGAATTTCTTAGCATACTCGCCATCTACAAAGTCATAATTAAATGGATACTCTGGGTTATAGTTTTTGTACACGTGTTCTATCGTAGCCAAATTATTTGCCGTGGTATTTGCCTCGTTTAATTTCATATGAACAACGTTGAACCAACCCATTGCCCCTTCAATAACCAAAGGTTCAATCTTCTGAAAAGGAGAATTGAATACAAAATCTTTAACCACACCAATTACATGCCATTTTTTACCATTATCATTTATAATTTTCCCTATTGGATTTTCAAAACCCATTAATGCTACCGAAGCTTCGTTTAATATTACTGCTGTCGAATCTGTTGGGAATTTTTGCAGATCTAAATCTCTTCCTTCCAAAAGCTCTAAGCCTAACGTTCGAACAACAGCATCATCAGCCATCATTCTTAAAATGATTGTTTTATTATTCTCTTTTTTACCTTCCCATTCTACACCCCAAGTATTGCTCCAACTTTCTGTTATTGGAGAGCTTGTTTTAGTTACTGAAGTGGCAGCGCCAGACTTTAAAAGTTCTTCTCTTAGGGCATCATAGTTTTTTTCAATATCACCCTCCATGAAAGTATAAACGAGATTATCTTTTGCGTATCCCAATTGTCTATCCTGTACTTTTTCTAATTGTTGCGTAATAATTAATGTTGCGGTAATTAAAATTATAGCTACCGAAAATTGAACAACAACTAATACTTTTCTAGGGGTAATTAATGTATTTACTTTATGAAATGTTCCTTTTAATACTGCAGATGGTTTAAAAGCAGATAAGTATAATGCAGGATAACTACCTGCCAATATTCCTGTAAATAACACAATACCTATTGCAGATAACCAAAACCATTTACTTGTAAAATCTATGGAGAGCTCTTTACCTACTAAATTACCAAACGCTGGTAATACTAGAAGTATGATTACAAAAGCGAGTAGCGCCGCAATAGAAGAAATCAACATTGATTCGCCCAAAAACTGATATATCAAATACTTTTTAGGAGCTCCCATTACTTTTCGAACGCCTACTTCTTTAGCTCTTTTCTCACTTCTAGCGGTACTTAAATTCATGAAATTAATACAGGCGATGAGCAATATGATCGCTGCTATAAAACCGAACATCCGTATTAATTCTATTCTACCATCTATTTCTTTTCCGTTTTCAAATTCTGAATATAAATAGGTTCTTGAATATGGATATAACAGGGTTTCCATATCTGGCGAATCTTTATCATAATTCTCACGAAGGGTCTTAATCTTTGCTGAAAACGGAGTGAAATCAACACCCTCTTTAAGTTTTACATACGTTGCTACAGAATTGTTCCCCCAGTTGTTATCATCCCAGTCTTTTTGAATCAAATAATCCCAAGGGACTAAAAATTCGAAAGTAAAATCGGTATTATCGGGCAGATCTTTTAATACTCCTGTAACCTTAAAGCTATCGGCATTATCAATTTTAACCAACTTACCAATAGGGTCTTTTTCACCGAATATCTTTTTTGCGAATGTTTCTGTAATTACTACCGAGTTTACGTCGCTTAATACGCTCTCGATATCTCCCTGAACTAAAGGAAAACTGAAAATATGTAAGAAATCTGGATCTACTATTGTTCCATTTCCCTTAATTCGTTTGTCATCTACAGAGAACAAAAAAGGCGTATCATAATAGTATCTAGATACCCGCTCTACTTCTGGGTAATCTTTTTTAATGGCAAGGGCCATTGCCTTTGGTGTGGAATTCCATGTCCAAATTTCTCCATCTACATCATACTGATTATTTACTTCATAAATACGCTCTTGGTTTTCATGAAATCTATCGAAGCCTAATTCAAAATTTATCCAAAGCACAATTAGCGTAAAAACAGTTAACCCTATAGAGAGTCCTGCAATGTTTAATACCGAAAAGCTTTTATTCCGAATTAAATTCCGCCAAGCTACTTTTAGATGGTTTCTAAACATGATTATTTATTTTTTATTGATTGACTGATGATATACTTGTTATTCTGTTCTTAAACTCTTCACTGGGTTTACCATTGCTGATTTTACCGCTTGTATGCCTAATGTGAATGCTGTTATTAAAAAGGCAATTAATCCTGCCAAAACAAACATCCACCATTGTATAGCAATACTGTAAGCGAAACTGCCCAGCCATGCATTCATTACAAACCATGCAATAGGGAAGGCGATTAACGCTCCTATACCTACTAACAAAATATAATCTTTAGACAGTAACACTACTATTTTAAGCACACCAGCACCTAATACTTTTCGTATACCTATTTCTTTGATTCTTCTTTTCGCCATAAATGAGATAAGACCGAACATGCCTAAACATGATATGAAAATGGTCATCATTGCAACCACATTTACCGTCTTTAACATGCCGTCTATTAACCTATATTGACCACTTACTTTTTCACTTATAAATTCTTGCGAGAAACTTTTACGAGAACTTATTTTAGAAAAAGCAGTATTCATTAAATTCTGAATTTCTTTTTCGTTCCCCTCCATTACCCGAACAGATAAATACCGATGATGTGCCAAATCTTTTTCATTATTGTAATAATGCACTAAAGGCTCTACCGAGTTTTGTAAATCTTGATAATTAAAATCTTCCATAACACCTACAATCGCAAAACCATCAGAATCATCACCTCTATATTCTAACCGTTTGCCTTCTATTGATGACCAGCCAAATGCTCTCATAGCACTACGATTAATGATAACCGATTTACTTTCTTCTGTATCTAAAATGTTATCAAAATCTCGACCCATAGCCATCGGTATCTTCAAAGTTTTTAGATAACCATCATCTACATATGAGCGACGTATACGAACATCTACATCGGTATTTGGGTCATAAAACGTACTGTAGTTAAAATAATAATCTGAAGGTACAGCTTGGCTAGTGCTAACACTTTCTACAAATGGATTGGCTTTTAACTCATCTAACAACGCATTAAAGCTAGAGTTCGCTGCATCTATATTTTTATAATCCAGATCTATGTTCGCTGCGATAACATTTTCCCTATCAAAACCTAAATCTGCACTTTTCATAAACCCGATCTGACTATTGAGAATAATGGCAACACAGATAAAAAGTATAGCGATGGTAAATTGCAAAATGACAAAAGAATTTCGAAATAGGAAATTGCCCTTTGCGGCATCTATTTTTCCTTTAATCCCTTTTGAAATGGGTAAAGATATAAACCTCAACGTAGGCAAAATACCTACTATTAAAGTAACAACTAAACCCAATACTACAGCTCCTATAATGACTGGATAATCATCTACAAAACTGAAACTAATCTCACCAAAATCTGCCCCGAAAACAGCATTCATCTTCGGCAATAAAATACCAAGAAAGAGTCCGCCAGAGATTAAAACTGACAATAAAACCAATATTCCATTTTCAAGACAGAACTGTACTATCACTCCTTTTTTAGTTCCTCCTAATATTTTTCTGACCGCTATGTCTTTTGTGCGACGAAACATGGTAGAAGTATTCAAGTTCAACAAATTAACTAGCACAATAAGCAGTACAAAAAAAGCTGCCGCGATATTTCCGTTAATTATAATTTTAGCAACGGGAACGGTATCCATTCGCATCTCCTTATATGGCATCAATTCAATTCTTGAAATGGTTCTAGGATCGGCATAATTTTCTACTACTAGTTGATTTACTTTCTTTTCGAATTGCAATGCATCTGCCTTTTCATCTAGCTTTAAGAATATGGGCGAAAAACTGTTGTCCCAATTTGTTTGTCTGATAAATATCGGATTATCTTCTAAAATCGTATTCGGTAACAATACCCCTAGCCTAAATGATGAGTACGGACTAATAGGTTCTAAAACCCCAGTAATGGTGAGATTTAAAGTATCTGCAGCTATTAAGTTTTTACCAACGGGGTTCTCTTCTCCGAATAATTGTTTACTCACCTTATCAGTTAAAACAATAGAATATTTCTCTTTTAAGGCATCACTCTGATTTCCATATTTTAAAGGCAACCCGAATACCTCGAAAAATTCTGGATCCGCATACGTCGTTGTCTTTTGAAATTCTTTATTATCGCTCTCTAACCAAATATTGCCCCAGCCATGCATGTGTGTACCTGCTTTTATCTCAGGTGAAGTGCTTAGAATTTTATCTAACAAAGGGTAGGTAACTTCATTGTAGCTATTGCCATCTGTTAAGTGCGTTTTTAAATACACTATATTTTCTTGATTAGGAATATTAGCATCTGCTACATAATATGCATACACTGAAAATAACAATGTCAACACACTACCAATACCGATACTTAAGCCTAGTAGATTTAATGAGGAGAGCAATCTGTTTTTCCAGAGGTTTCGAATAGATAACTTTAGGTGGTTTTTTAGCATGATTGCGCGTTTTTTGATTGATGACACTAAATCTAAGACTAAATCCGTGCCACACTATTAACCTATTGAATATTAGTTATTTATGATACTATAGAATATTTAAGTGTCAAATTTTTTGACAAAACATGTACAATATATTTACAAAGACTATTTGAAAAACGGATCGTTACATTAATCCCTGTATCATCTTTATAAGAATGGGTGCAATCTATAGCACGGTTATTCTGAACGTAAACTCTTAACGGGGTTTACAACCGCCGCTTTTATACTTTGATAACTAACCGTTACAATAGCCACTATAATTGCAAGTAGTCCTGCAAGGGCGAAAATGCCAAATCCTATTTCTATTCGGTATGAAAAATCTTCGAGCCATTTATTCATAACATACCAACCTAATGGCAATGACACTAATATTGCTACACCGACCAGTTTTAGAAAATCTACTGTAAGTCGGTAAGAAATTTGACTTACAGTAGCTCCCAACACTTTTCTAACACCGATTTCTTTTGTTCGTTTTTCGGCATTAAAGGCAGCTAATCCAAATAATCCCAAACAAGCAATAAAAATGGACAGCATAGTAAAAATGAAAAATATCTTACTCAGTTTTTGTTCCGCTTCATAGGTGGTATTGAAAGCTTCGTCCATAAAGCGATAATCAAATGGTTGACCGGGTGCAATGGCGTTCCATGTACTTTCTATTGCTGAAATATTATTTACAAAGTTTCCACCGCTCATTCTAACCGCCATATTTTCGGCATCAGATTTAAGTTGTATACCTAGTGCCTCTATATTATTACGCAAAGATGTAAAATGAAAGTCTTTAACTACACCGATGATAGTATAGTAGGTAGGGTTTTCGAGTTCAATTTCTTCTGATATACGCATACCCAAAGCTTCTTCTGCGGTGACATTCATAATAGGCAACGTAGCTTCATTTATAATGATAGCCGTAGAATCTGATACATATTTCGGATTAAAATCTCGCCCAGCAACTATCTCCATTTCCATAGCTTTTAAGTAATCTGAATCTACCTTCCATTCTTGCATTTGAATGGCAAATTCTTGATCTCTTGCACCTTCTTCAAAGAACGAGGTATTTGACCTCCAAGATGGTGTTGGATAGTAATCGCTTAACGTAGCGCTTTCCACAAAAGCCATGTTAGCAATTTGTTCTTTAAAAGCTTTGGTCTTTGATCCTAGCGCCCCTATTTCGTTAATTAACAGCACCCGATCTTTGGAAAAGCCCAAATCTTTGTTCTGTATATAATTTAATTGTTGAAAAACTACCAAAGTGCTTACGATGAGAAATACCGAAATTGAAAATTGAAATATGACCAAGGCATTACGCACCCTACCATTACCTACACTTTCTGTACTACCACCTTTTAAGCTTTTAACGGCAGTAAATCTTGACATGAAAAATGCAGGGTAACTGCCTGAAAATAATCCTAGTAAAAAGGTTGCCCCAAATAACGCCAACCAAAATAAGGGCTGAGTAAACGGAATAACAATTGATTTGCCCGTGAAGCTATTGAAAAATGGTAATGCTATCATTGAAATTATTAGTGCCGCTAACAAAGACACAAATGCTATTAAACCTGATTCTGTTAAAAACTGAAAAACCAGATTCATTCTATTGGAACCCAAAGTCTTTCTAACTCCAACTTCTTTGGCTCTCTTTAAAGAATGTGCCGTAGACAAGTTCATAAAGTTTACACTTGCCAAAATGATCAAAAACAATCCAATAAATGATAAAATGTAAATATTTTGAATACTACTTGTTGCATTCATTTCCGTATCTCTATCAGAATACAAATGAATATCGGTCAATGGCATGGTATGATACCTAATATAATTACCAGATGCCGCAAACGACTCTGCCGTCATACCCGGAAAATACTTTTGTGACCATGGTAACATATACCTTTCTAACATGTCTTGCAAAGGCTTTTGAAAATCTTCTGCATTGGCTTCAGGTATTAATTTTACAAACGTAAAATAATTATTACCACCCCAATTATCTTCCCTAGATGCCACATTGCCCGCCATAGCCAAAAACACACTATAGTCATTGAAATAGGAATTTTGGGGCATGTCTTCAATCACTCCGGTTACCGTATAAGTATCGGTATTGTCCAACAGTAAATTTTGACCAATAACATCTGTATCCCCAAAATGTTTCTCTGCTGCACTTTTGGTCAAGACTAACGAGTTGGTGCCGGTCAATGCCGTTTTAGCGTTACCTGCGAGCAACTCTATTCCGAAAAAATCGAACATTGTAGAATCGGCAAAGGCTATATGGCTTTCTTTGGCACTTCTGTTTCCTCCTTCTTTTTTCACATACGCACTACCTATAGTTCTAAGACGAACAGTTGATTCTACTTGCGGATAATCTCTTTTTAAGGTTTCTGCCATTGGTGCGGCAGCTTCACCTGCCTTCATTTCAGCTCCACCAAATTTTATATCTGCATCTATACGATAAATCCTATCTACATCGGTAAACATTTTATCATAACTAAGCTCGTCGTAGATATATAACGATATAATCAATGCCCCAGCCATACCAATGGCTAGTCCAAATGTATTTAAGAAAGTAAAAAAGGCTTGCTTCTTTAAACTTCTCCAGGCAATTTTTAGATAATTTTTAAACATGATTTTCGTTTTTTGATGCTTAGACTTTGCTTAGCGAGATTTGATGATGGTGATTGACAACAAAAAATAAGAAGTCTAATTTCATGCCATTAGTTTAATGTGCTGATCTATAGTTGTTTAAAATAAAATCTAATATCTTAACTGTCAAATATTTGGACAAAATTTGTAAAATATATTTACAGTAGAATTCTGATAATAAGTCTTGTTATCATAATTAATGCCCTTACTCTGTACGTAAACTTTTAACCGGATTCGCTCTAGCTGCTTTTAAAGCTTGAAAGCTTATCGTTACTAACGCTATAACAATAGCGACAACACCTGCAATTACAAAAGCCCATATATCTATAGAAATACGGTACGAATAACCTTCTAACCAATTGTGCATTAATAGCCATGCAAGCGGACTAGCAATTAAAATTGCGATTACTACCAATTGCATAAAATCTTTTGACAACAAGCCTACAATACTCGATATGCTTGACCCTAAAACTTTACGAACTCCTATTTCTTTTCTACGCTGATCTGCGGTAAAGGCTGATAATCCGAAGAGTCCTAAACAAGAAATTAATATAGCTAGTAGCGCAAAAATTTGAGAAAGGTTCCCGATTAATTTTTCACTTTTAAACTTGGCATTATAGGTATCATCTACAAATTCATATTCAAAAGGAAATGCGGGATTGAACTTTTTCAACGATGTTTCCATAGCTGTCAAAGCCGATGCTGTTGCTATACCCTTTTTTGTCTTTACATAGAGAAAACTTGCATCACTAGGGTTATTAAAAAATATAACCGGATCACTAGATCCATACATGTCATCGTATAAATAATCTTTTACTACGCCAATTACTGGGTAATCACCTTCTACTGTTTTGCCTATAGCACTGCCACTACCCATCAATTTTGCAAAAGATTCACTTACAATAATATTGGTACTGTCTTGAACAGGGTTGTTACTAAATCCTCTACCTTCTACAATCTCCATCCCAGCGGTATTAAAGAAATCTGATGTAATACTTCTAATAGATACCAGCACATTTTCGGTATCAATACCACCTTGCCATTCTAAATTAGATGTATTATTACCACCGGATAAAATATCTGAATTATTGAGACCGATGCTTTCTATCATACCTGAAGATTTCATATCTTCTTCAAGAGGTTTGAAGTTTTTTATGATACCTCCTGTTACAGGAATTTTAACCAGATTTTCTTTATCATACCCTAAATCGCGCCCTTTTACATGTTGTACTTGTTGATACACGATTATAGTACTTATGATGAATACTATAGAAACTACAAACTGAGTAGCCACTAGCCCTTTTCTAATAAATGATGCGCTCCCTTTTGTTTTTCGTGCTCCCTTCAACACATCTATAGGTTTAAAAGAAGACAAATAAAATGCCGGATACCAACCCGCAACAATACCACAAACCAGGGTAATGCCAACTAAGGTTAAAATATGTGTGGGGTTAAATAAACTTAACTCTAGCTGTTTGTCGATAATCATATTGAATTGCGGCACCAATAATTTCAATAACAGCACACTTAATACCGCAGATAATGCTGCAGTTATTATTGCCTCTGCCATAAATTGAGATATCAATCCTTTTCTACCAGATCCCAATACTTTGCGGACTCCGACTTCATTAGCTCTTTTTTCACTTCTGGCGGTAGCCAAGTTCATGAAGTTAATACAGGCTATTAATAATATGATTATTGCAATAAGGCTGAACAGTCTTACATAAGTAATTTGCCCACCTACATTCTTTCCTCCTTCAAAAGCTGACCGTAAATGCCAATCTTTCATAGAAAATAAAAATGCAACAGTTTCATCATCTTCGGTCTTCATAGGCAGTATTGCCTTCACCTTTTGATTAACTACTTCAAAATTTGCTTCTGGCGAAAGTTCTACAAATGTGTCTGAGAAATTAGAGCCGTAATCTTTCATCCACTCTTTACCTTCTGCAAAACGCTCAAATGGCGCCAACCAATCAAAAGTATAGGTGACATTGTTTGGCAAATCTTCATAAACACCAGAGACAGTATAATTAGTTTCGTTATTTATTTTCACCACTTTATTAATGGCTGAAGTGTTTTCTCCGAATAATTGGGTAGCCGTTTCTTGTGAAATAATAATAGCATCTACATCATTAAAAGCTGTTTCTAAATTGCCTTCTACAAAAGTTAGACTGAACATGCTTAAAAAATCTGGGTCAGCATATCGTCCGTTTTTATTAATAGAAGTATCATCTACCTGAAACAAAAAATCATCACTTTTTGTTCTTGCAGCTCCTACAATTCCTGGAACTTCTTGCTTTAAAACTTCTGCTAACGGCCCCGGAGTAGCTTGAAAAAATGTTCTCCATTCGCCATCGTATTGTTGGTTGGTAGGTATGTAATACACCACATCTTGTTTTGCAAAATCTTTATCATAACCTACCTCATCTTCTACCCAAAGTAAAATCATAGCGGCACAGGTTATCCCTATTGCCAGACCAAAAATATTCAATAGGCTATAGCCTTTATTCTTCCAAAGATTTCGCCAAGCGATTTTTATATAGTTCTTAAACATAGTTCTCGTTTTTTCTTCCCTTCCCTTCGGGAAGGGCTGGGGATGGGATATTTATTCTTTTCTAAGGCTTTTCAAAGGTTGTATTAATGCTGCACCAACAGATTGGTAACTTATGGTCAGTATTGCAATGGTTAATGCTATTAAACCTGCAGCTAGAAATATGCCCCAACCGATGGTGATATGATAGGCGAAATCTTCTAGCCAACGGCTCATAATGTACCAACCAATTGGTATTGCAATAATGATGGATACCAAAATAAGCTTCATAAAATCTAACGTTAGTAGTCGGTATATACTTTTAAATGGTGCGCCTAAAACCAGCCTAATGCTTATCTCTTTTTTACGTTGTTCTACCATAAAGGCAGAGAGTGCAAACAACCCTAAACATGCCACCAATATGGCGAACAGTGCAAAGCTGTTGAATATCTTACCCATACGCCCTACATCGTCATGCATACGACTAAACTCTTGATCTAAAAAGCTATAATTTATAGACTGATTGGGAATGTTTTTATTCCATACCGATGCGATAGATGCCAATGCCTGATTCACATTTCCTTTTTCTAACTTCAGTGATATGGACCCTAAATCTTTACCAATTACCAATGACAATGAAGAAATATCTTCTTTTAGAGATTTAAAATGAAAATCATCAACCACCCCTATAACCGTAAATAGTTGTCCGTTGTTATTAATCTCTTTACCAATTGCATTATCCAAGCCAAGCTCTCTTTCCATATTAGCATTTATAATGATGGAATTCAAAGAGTCTGAAGCAAACTGCTTAGAGAAATCTCTACCTGTTTTTAGAGTAATACCCAATGTTTTTATGTAGTCATAATCTACTCGCCAAATTTGAGCAGGTATGCCTCTACCTTCATTACCTTCATCTTCTCTTCTAAAGGTATTTCCGTTTCTACTGCCACCATCTACTGGTAAATAATTAGATATCGTTGCCGATTTTACTTGTGGTAATTGTAGTAATTGTTCTTTAAAATTCTCTGCGCTATTTCCTAAAACTCCTGTTCCCTCTAGTATCACCACTTGTTCTTTATCATATCCCAATTCTTTCTGAAGTATAAAATCCATTTGTTGGTAAATAATCAACGTGGCTATAATCAGAATTACAGATGTAGAAAATTGAAAAATAACGAGTCCGCTTCTTAATTTTCCACTTTTACTACCAATGCTTAAACTTCCTTTTAAAACATTAACCGGTTTAAATGCTGATAAATAAAATGCAGGATAAAGCCCTGCCAAAGAACCTACCAACAGCGCAGCAACTAATATAATTGGAATGAACCACCATGCTGCCCAAGGCATTTCAATTGTTTTTGATGCAATAGAATTGAATGATGGTAATAATGCCCAAGCCAATAAAACCCCTAAAATAAAAGAGACAAAACTGAACATTATTGATTCGGTCATGAACTGAACCACCAAATTGCTTTTATAAGCACCAATAGTTTTTCTAAGTCCTACTTCTTTTGCTCTATTTGCTGATTTTGCAGTAGAAAGGTTTATAAAATTGATCACTGCTAACAGTAATACGAAACCGGCAATAGCCGCAAAAAGCCAAACGAATCTGATATCGCCATGCTTTAGACCATCTGCCATTTTAATGTCTGAATACAAATGAATATCTGTGATAGGCTGAAGCTTATACTCCATGGTTCTTAGCACATCAATAAAGTCTGGAGCACGACCTCGTTCTCTTTGCGCGGGAATGATGTAATCTTCAACAATAGAAACCATTTTTTTCTCTAGTTGCTGAACATTTGTATTTGGATCTACTAGAATATAAGTGAAGTAGTTTTGGTTGGTCCAACTTGCATTGGTATCTTCAATGGGAATTAAAAAATCGTATGTTAAATGCGAGTTTTTAGGCGCATCTTTCATGACACCAGTTACGGTATATGGCTTTGTAGGATCATTGTCTAAAATGATTGTTTCGCCTATAATCGTACCGTCTTTAAAATATTTTGCTGCTTTAGATTCTGAGATAACAATGCTTTTCGGATTTGCCAATGCCGTGCTTGCATTACCTTGTTCGAGCTGAACTTCTAAAATCTCAAATGCTTCTTGGTCTGCAAGTAAAAATCCGTCTTCTAGGTTATTTTGCTTCTCACCAGCTAATCTAATACCACGTTTACCGGCTCCAAATATTCCTGTTGTATTAACTTTTGCTGCTTTTATAATTTCAGGGAAATCACTTTGCAAGGCATCTGCAAAAGGTAACTGAAAGTGTGTACTTTTCATTACCTCTCCTTTATACATACCCTCCAACACTACACGGTACATTTGATCCTTATTGGCGTAGTGTTGATCATAACCCACCTCATTACGAATGAACAATGCTATTAAAAGACATGCTGCTATACCAACAGCGAAACCGCCAATTTTTATAGCGGCAAAGAGCTTGTCTTTCTTTAAACTTCTCCAAGCAATTTTAAGATGGTTTCTAAACATGATTTTTTGATTTTTCCTCCCCCTAGCCCCCTCCGAAGGAGGGGGAATGGTTTGGTGATTGATTGATTGATGATACTCTATTATCCGTGATTAAGGGATAGGTTTGGTTTTCGGTTGATTTGTCTTCGACTCCGATTTGTGAACGAAATTGAAAATTGATTGATAAATAAACTCTTTTTTAAAACCCCCTTCGGGGGCATGGGGGATTACATCATAGCACCGATCGCTCGGTTCTGGCTTTCAGTAACGATTTGACCATCGAATAGATTTACAATTCTATGCGCATAATGCGAATCTCTGTCTGAGTGCGTTACCATGACAATTGTGGTTCCCTCTTGGTTTAGTTCTGTTAATAGGTTCATTACTTCGATTCCGTTTTTAGAATCTAAGTTACCTGTTGGCTCATCAGCTAATATTAATTTCGGGTTAGTTACTACCGCTCTCGATATTGCCACACGTTGTTGCTGACCACCAGATAATTGCTGCGGAAAATGCTTTTCTCTATGTGCAATTTTCATTCGCTCTAACACCTTCATTACCTTTTCTTTTCGTTCTGCCTTACCCATCTTTAAATAGATTAATGGGAGCTCTACATTTTCAAACACCGTTAACTCATCGATAAGATTAAAGCTTTGAAAAACGAAACCTAAATTTCCTTTACGTAATTGTGTACGCTGACTCTCTTTTAATCCGCCTACTTCATTACCTGCAAAATTGTAGCTGCCATCTGTTGGGTTATCTAACATTCCAATAATGTTCAATAACGTAGATTTACCACAACCAGACGGACCCATAATAGCCACAAACTCGCCGTCTTCTACTTTTAGGTTGACACTATTCAATGCCAAGGTTTCTACTTCTTCTGTTCTAAAACTTTTTTTAAGGTTCGTAATGGTTATCATATTCCTGCTATTTTGATTGTTATAATGACACCGAGAATTCTCAGATGTGACAGTTGATTTTCTATTTTAATACTATTCTTTAGTCCTTTTCACCCTTCGGCTACGCTCAGGGTTCGAAACTGAACTTTATAGGTAGCTGAGCGAAGCCGAAGCTATTTTAATACTATTCTCTCGGCTTCTCCGAAATTATCGTAGTTACTTGTAATTACTTTTTCTCCAGGTTCTAAGCCTTCTAAAACCTCATAGTATCTAGAATTCTGTTTTCCTATTCTAATGTTTCTCTTAATTGCTTCTCCTCCATCAGAATTCACAACAAAAATCCATTGTCCGCCTGTGCTTTGAAAAAAGCTTCCTTTTGGTAATAAAAGTGCGTCGTTAGATTCCCCTAATTGTAATTTAATATTATAGCTCTGACCTGAACGAATGGTTTCTGGCTTACTATCGGTAAAAACCAAATCAACCTTAAACCTACCATTTCTAACCTCAGGATATACTTTTCGTAATCGCAATGGAAATTCTGTTCCGTTACGTTCTAAAACCGCTACCAAATCTCTTTTTACACGGTCTATATAGTGCTCATCGATTTCAGCTTCTATCTTATAGTCTGTAAGTACGTTAATCTGACCTATACGCTGACCTTGCGCAATACTCTGCCCAATTTCGGCATCTAAAAACCCTAATTGACCATCTGCAGGGGCACGTACATTTAAGTGATCTAGTCTTTGGTACACCATACCCAAAGTTTTTTGCATACGCGCCAAATCGGTATCTAACCCTTTCAATGATGTCTCACGTAACTCATCATCTTGCACAGTTTGCACTTTGATAATTTCATGTTGTTTTTGAGATAATTCATAGTTTTCTTTAGATAGTTGAAATGCTTCTCTTGAAATTAATTCATCATCGAACAACGCTTTATTTTGCTCATAATTTCTTTTCAAGCGTTGCAAATCTGTACTCGTTGTTGCCAATGACCTTCTACCTTCTACCTGTCTTGAATCGAAACTCATTTTGGTTGATCTTAAATCATTTTGCTTTAGTGCCAAATTACTTTCACTTGCTAAAATCTGCTCGTACAAATTCATGTTCTCAAGCTTCAAGATGATATCACCTTTCTTCACCATGGCACCTTCTTCAATCAATTTCTCACTTACACGACCACCTTCATAAGCATCCATATAAATGGTGGCTATTGGTGCTACGCTACCGTTAATAGTAATGTAGTCATCGAATTTACCTGCAGAAACCTCAGCAATCGAAAGCTTATCTTTTTCTGTTCTAAATGTAGACACAGAACTGGCAAACAATAGCTGATACCCAACAAATAGTAGCAATACACTTAATGCGATGTAGCCGTAATGTTTTGGCTTAAATCCTTTTTTCTTTTCTAATTTTATATCCATGGTAATCGTTTGTTCTTTATTAAATCTTATTTCTTTTTAGCATCTAGTCAAAGGTTCAGCAGTTTGCTTCGTACCTCGCAAAGACGTTTTTTTCTTCTAATCAATATTGAATACTGGTAATCCTCTATAAAAATCTAACGTACTCTTATTAATTTCTGACCTTAATTTTACTTGTAAATTTTCATTTTGGGCACTCGCATATAAATTCTTAGCGGTAAAAAGTTCTAAAGCATTTATCAATCCTTTTTCATATCGCTTTTGAGCAATGGTGAACGCTAAATTCTGCGCGTCCATTTTCTGATTGCTCTGCACCAACTCTACCAGTAATGAATTATAATCTTGTACTAATTTCTGAATAGCCTGAAACAACACCTGTTCTTGTGTCTTTAAATTATTCTCTGCGCGTAACTTTTCAATTTTAGATTGTTTAACCCTTGATCTAGCCGACCAGCCATTACTAATTGGCACATTTAAATTAATACCTAAATATTGTGAAGTATTGTCTCTAAACTGCTCTCTAAATGGTAATGTATTCCCTAATGTATCTCTAAAGGTCTCGAAATATCCTGTTCCAATACCTGCAAAGAATGATAGTGATGGGTACAATCTACCTCTAGAAACCGCCACTTGTTTTTTAGCTGCTTCTGCTCTAAATTCCTGCGCTTTTATCATTGGTATAAACTCCCTTGCTTCAGTATAAACAGAATCAGATTTCATTTCTTGACTATTAAATTCTGATACTATTTCTTCTAAGTCTTTCTGGATCGTTATGTCTGAAGTGTTCTCTAAATTCATTTCTTGAATTAAGGTCAACTTCGCCGAAGCCAATTGATTTTTGCTTTGAGTAACATTTAATTTATCGGTCAACAATAAAGATTCTGCTTCATACAAATCTGCTCCTGCTTTCAAGCCTAATTCTACCTGCTTCTCAACTAAGCTATAGTTCGATTGTGATACTGTTAATTGTTCTTTTGATATTTCTACCAATCCTTCAAAAAATTGAATGTCATAAAAGGCTTGCATGACTCTAAATGCCAATAAATACTTTTGCTGTAATACTTCTTCTTGTGTTGCCTTAAATAACAACTTAGAGGCTTTTATTGAATTTATTTTCTGAAACCCCTGAAACAAATCAATCGAAGATTCTAAAGAGTAGTTATTCGAGTAAAAATCTTGATTTACGAATGTACCTGTGTTAGGATCTTCTGCTCTACCATAATTAATAAGATAGCTTGAAGATGCATTTACCGATGGCAACAAATTACGAACCGATTGTCTGTAGGTTTCTCTGTTAGATTGGTTGGTATATTTAAAGTCGTTCAACTGCAAGTTATGCTCCATTGCATAAGAAACACATTCATCTAATGTCCAGCTTTCTTGAGCAAGTATAGACCCCCAAATAGAGAGTAGTAAAAGTGTCGTTATTTTAAATTTTTGATTCATTTCTTCATTGGTATGCCATTCTCTATACTATATACGTGCCATAATTTTAAAATATTGATTAACAGCTGATTACAACATTAAAATAATCGCCACTTATTTATCAGTGTAAAAATGTTGTACAGATAATGTCAAATATTTTTACAGTACCATGAAAATACAAACTTGTATGTGTAGTTTTAAAAGAGTTAATAGAATTTACCATGATCGATGCTAAAATACTTGTTGTAGATGATACCAAAAGTGTATTGAGCGCTTTAGAGATATTATTACAGTTTGAATATAAAAGTGTACAGACTATTTCTAATCCCAATTTACTTACCTCTTTCCCCAACCTAAAAGACATTGATATCATACTATTAGATATGAATTTTTCTGCGGGAGTAAACACCGGTAATGAGGGATTATATTGGCTTCGAGAAATAAAAAAGAAGGCATCGCATATTTCTGTGATTATGATGACCGCTTATGGTGCCGTAGAACTTGCGGTTGAAGCTATAAAAGAAGGTGCCACCGATTTTGTTCTCAAACCCTGGAACAACGAGCGACTATTAACCACAGTAAAATCTGCCTACGAGCTTAGAAAATCGCAGAAAGAGGTACAGCACCTAAAACAGAAAGAGAGTAATTTGAAGCAGGTTATCAATCAGAATTCAAATTACATTATCGGGAATTCTAAAGCATTGAACAGTGTTTTAAACCTCGTACAGAAAGTTGCCAAAACAGATGTGAATATATTAGTTACTGGCGAAAACGGAACGGGCAAAGAACTAATCGCTCGCGAACTTCACAAATCTTCAGCTAGAAATAATGAGGTTTTTATTTCGGTGGATATGGGGTCTATCTCTGAAAATTTATTTGAAAGTGAACTTTTTGGTCATGTAAAAGGATCCTTTACAGATGCTAAAGATGACCGCGCAGGTAAATTTGAAGCCGCCAATGGTGGTACACTTTTCTTAGATGAAATCGGTAACCTTTCTTTACAGATGCAAGCAAAGCTGCTATCTGTTATTCAGAATAGGGTTGTTGTGCGTGTGGGATCCAATAAACCTATTGCTGTAGATATCAGATTAATTTGCGCTACCAATGGTAATTTAGAACAAATGGTTTCTGACGGCTTGTTTCGTGAAGATCTTTTATACCGAATAAATACCATTCAAGTACAGGTACCTGCATTACGAGATCGAGATAATGATGTGTTAGTATTATCAGATTTCTTCTTGAAAAAATTCGCCAATAAATACGGCAAGCCTAGTTTAAAAATCAATCAATCTGCACAAGAGAAATTAATGAGCTACCCGTGGCCTGGTAATGTTAGAGAGCTTTTGCATACCATGGAGCGTGCCGTTATCCTTTCTGAAGGAAATGTATTAAAACCTACCGATTTTCTATTGGACACCAAAACTACGGTAACTATTGAAGGCGGACCAAAAACGCTGGAAGAAATGGAACTGGTAATGATCAATAAAGCGCTGAACGACCATGAAGGAAATTACAGTGCCGCTGCCGATCAATTGGGTATTTCGAGACAAACGCTTTACAATAAACTTAAAAAATCGAGCAAATAATGGTCAGCAAAAGTATATACTACCAACTTGTTTTCAGAATTATTCTGATAGCCGTTTGTGCGCTACTCACTGCATTTCTGTTTTTTAAAGAACATTATCTGCTCAGTGTTATTTTAAGTCTTGTTTTTATAGGACAGACATACGGACTCATACATTACGTGAACCAGACCAATAGAAAAATTGCTTATTTCTTTGACGCCATTAAAAATGAAGATTTCACTTTACGTTTTCCTGAAAAACTGAGTGTAAAATCTATTGAAGAACTCAACCAAAGCTTGAATATGCTGAATGGAATGATTCAAGATATTCATGTAAAAAAACAAGCCCAAGAGCAGTATTACCAAGAAATATTAAGGCAAGCAGACATTGGTATATTTACCGTTAATGACAAGGGGCATATTTTATACGCGAACCCAACGGTGCAAGATTTGCTCAACTACCGACCACTTAACCATGTTAAGCAATTAAAACAAATAGACCCTAATCTCTATAGCCTTTTTGAATCTTTAGAGCCTTTCGAAAGCACATTATATTCTTTAGGTAATGAACGGGGTAAAAAAGTATTAACGCTAAAGTGTACGCCTATCACTATTGAAGGTAAGCAGTTATTATTGGTTATTGTTCATGATATTCAAAAGGAATTAGATGATAAAGAAACTGATTCTTGGGCAAAATTAATACGTGTTCTAACCCATGAAATCATGAATACCATTACTCCGATTACTTCTATATCTGAGTCTATCTTAAAATACTTTAAAAAAGGTAATGTGCTTTCTACGCCCGAAGAATTCGGAGAACTTCAGATAAAAAATTCTGCAAAAGGTTTAGAGGTTATCAAAGAACAAGGCAATGATTTAATGAGTTTTGTACAGTCGTACCGAACATTTTTAAGTGTACCCGAACCTGATCGAGAATTAATACCAGCTAGCAAGATTTTAGAAAAAGTACGGTTGTTATTACAGGAGTATACCAACGGACATAATATTACCTTAGAAGTATCATCTGAACCTGAAGACTTAGAACTGTATATTGACGAAAAACAGCTTACCCAAATACTTTTAAACCTAGGAAAAAATGCCCAGCAGGCTTTAGAAGAACAAGATGAGGGTAGCATCATTATAAAAGCAGAAGAAGATGCGCAGGGTAAAAAATATATTACGGTTACCGATAACGGACCTGGGGTTTCTGCGGAGTTGTTAGATGAAATATTTGTTCCGTTTTTTACAACCAAAAATACTGGAACAGGAATCGGTTTAAGCTTAAGCAAGCAGATAATGCGTTTGCACGGCGGGTCAATTCGGGTAGTATCTAATGAAAAGACAACATTTACCCTAACATTTCAATAGCGCTATAATTCTGCTTTTAGCTCTGTAAATGGATCCCAAAAGTAATTTTCTAATTGTACTATTTGCAAGTCTTTAATTACTACTCCCTCACCTTCTAACAGTTGTTGCATGAGATTGGTGCCATCAAAATGATGCTTACCAGTTAATAGCCCGGCTTTATTGACTACTCTATGTGCGGGTATGTCATCCATATTGTGCGATGCATTCATTGCCCAGCCTACCATTCTTGCACTACGGGCCGCACCTAAGTATTTGGCTATTGCGCCGTAAGAAGTTACACGCCCCTCGGGTATTAACCGTGCTACCTGATATACTCTTTCAAAGAAATTCTCATTTTCAGGTTTCATCGGCTACATCCGTTTAATTAAACAATCTAAAAGCTGTAATCACAAATAGCAACAACATTAATCCGCTTAAAATAAAATTACTATTCTTAGAGAATGATTTTGTTTTATGCTCCCACTTATTAAAATAGATCACATATAAATACATGGCAAGAAAAGTACCACTGCCTGCAGCCAGAATGAACAAAACCTCATCTATGATTTTAAAGGTCATAAATCCTTGCGAGTGAAAAACCGTATTCAATCCGCTATAGTACGGTATCGCCAAAAGATTAATAAGTGCCAAGAACACTCCTTTAGAAAAACTATTTCGTTTTTTAGTCTCGGTTAGTATCAACGGCTTATTTTCTTGCTTTCTACCTTTTATAAAAAATACAATTGCCAGCACAAAGAAAATACCTAAGGCCAATTGCAATAATATTTCTATAACATGCTGATTTCTAGAAATTAATTTTGCGATACGTACCGATACATACGTTTGTAACATTACGGCAAGAGCAACACCCAAACCAAAAATTATTCCATTTGTTTTTCCCTTTTCTACACTGGTCTTTGCTGCATTTAAATTCAGCAAACCGGGTGGTAATGACGCGAAGAAAGCCGCACCAAAAGTGAATACAAATAAAATAGGTAATTGTTGCATTGAATCAGTTTACCTTGAACCTAATAAAAGTAATAGGCTTTCCTTTTTCAAGATACTGATTTTCGTAGAAAGTCTGTATTTCTAAAACTTCTTTTGGGCTACCTTCATTCTTATACACATCATGATTGGCATAAACTACCTCTAAACCAAGACCGTGAAGTAAACCTAAAGTGTACCCGTGCATGAACTCACTGTCTGTTTTTAAATTAACCGTCCCTTCAGGTTTTAAAACTTGTCTGTAGCGTTCTAAAAATGCCGTATTGGTCATACGGTGTTTGGTACGTTTGTATTTTATTTGTGGGTCTGGGAAGGTGATCCAAATTTCAGATACCTCTTCTTTACCAAAAAGATGATCTACCAATTCTATTTGAGTTCGTATAAAACAAACATTGGGTATATCTTCTTCAACAGCTTCTTTAGCTCCTTTCCAAAAACGGGCACCTTTAATATCGATACCGATAAAATTCTTATTCGGAAATTTTTTAGCCAAGCCAACGGTGTACTCCCCTTTACCACAACCCAATTCTAAGACAATAGGGTTGTCGTTTTTGAAATGTGTATTCCACTTTCCTTTCAACGGGAAACCGCCTACCACTTCTTCTCTTGTTGGTTGAATTACGTTTGAAAACGTCTCGTTTTCCTGAAATCTCTTTAATTTATTTTTACTTCCCACAATTATTACATCTAAACTGCGGCAAATCTAAGAAAAAAGTGAGGGTTAGCGATTATTGTACTTCCTCTATTTGAACGATACTTTTCTCTAAAGTAAAAGAAAACTCAGAACCTACCTCTACAGCGCTTTCTACATAGATTTTTTCTCCATGCGCTTCTATAACATGTTTTACAATGGCCAGACCCAACCCAGAGCCACCTTCACGACGACTACCACTTTGGTCTACCCTATAAAAACGTTCAAAAAGTCGAGGAATATGAATTGCAGGTATACCTTCACCATTATCGGTTACCCTAACAATTACCTTATTCTTGACCAAATTTTCAACACTTACCTCTGTTGTACCATTATCATTGCCGTACTTAATAGAGTTGACCAATAAATTGGTAAGCACCTGTTGTATTTTTTCTTTATCGGCAAATACGAATATGGGATCAACATATTCCATATCGAAAGTTAGGGTTATATTTTTCTTGGCTGCTTTCATCTCCAACAGATCAAATACACTTTGTATTAAATCTATAATATCGAACGAGCGCTTTTCAAGAGTAAGGTGCCCAACTTCTAACTTGGTTATTAAATCTAAATCTTTTACAATATAAATTAACCGGTCTACCGCTTTATTGGCTCGTATTAAATACTTCTTACGAACATTTTTGTCATCAATAGCACCATCTAGCAAGGTTTCAATATAACCTTGCACAGTAAATAACGGCGTTTTTAATTCATGAGATACGTTACCCAAGAAGTCCTTCCGGTATTCTTCCCGAATTTTCAAAGTGTCTATCTCTATCCTTTTATCTTTAGCAAACTTCTCGATTTCTGCAGTTAAGGTTTTCATATCTGTAGTAACAGGGTATGAAAGTATGGTACTTGATTCTAGCAACTCTACATCATCATAGATTTTTTTAATTCGCTTGTAAATGAATTTCTCTATTCTTAATTGTAGTGTAACAAAAGAGATTATAAAAAAAATTATCGCCGCAGATATTAAAATACCCCAGTTTATGGTGCTAAATCGCCATTGTAATAAAGCGAGCATCGCTATGCTAATTATAACAATATAAAGCGATGAGCGCAACGCAAAACGATATGATTTTCTTGAACGAACTTTAGCAGCCATTTAAAGTACAAACTTATATCCTACTCCTTTAACGGTCTTAAAATGGTCTTCTCCAATTTTTTCACGAAGCTTTCTAATATGTACATCTATAGTACGACCACCAACAACCACTTCATTGCCCCAAACTTTATCAAGAATTACTTCTCTCTTGAAAACTTTACTAGGTTTTGAAGTTAACAAAGCTAGAAGTTCAAACTCTTTTCTAGGTAAAATAATCTCTTTACCCTTCTTAACAATTTTATACTCTTCCCTATTAATAACGATATCACCTACCTGGGTAATATCTTCTTGAGCATTCTCATCGTTTTTAAGGCGTCTAAGAAGTGCATTTACTTTACTAACCAAAACTTTTGGTTTTATAGGCTTGGTAATGTAATCATCTGCACCAGCATCAAAACCTGCTACTTGAGAATAATCTTCTCCTCTAGCTGTTAAGAAGGTAATGATAGTATTTTCTAATCCGGAAGTTCTTCTTAGAATTTCACAAGCTTCAATACCATCCATTTCAGGCATCATTACATCTAGTATAATAAGGTGGGGCATTTTCTTTTTTGCCTTGGCAACACCATCAGCTCCATTTTTAGCAGTATACACATCGTACCCTTCAGCAGATAAATTATAAGCTACTATCTCTAGAATATCTGGTTCATCATCAACTAAAAGTATCTTAATGTCCTTCTTTTTCATGGTTTTCAAATTAGATTGATTCGCTCAAAAGTAAAGATAATACTATTACTGCAACGCCACTTAACATTGATTTAATGTAGTAACGTTTACATAACATTAACAAAATAAATGTTTAACATGGATCTAACCCGAACATTACACCCTCTCTGTTTCTTTGCCGCTGATTAAAGAATCGATATATCTAATGAACAAGTTACTATTTTTTACATTCCTTTTTATCTCTATTATTTCTAGTGCTCAAGACACAGGAAGCATTGCCGGAACAATTACAGACAAAGAATTAAACGACGAACCATTACCATTTGCAAACGTATTATTAAAAGGTACTACTAAAGGTACTACTTCTGATTTTGACGGACTATATGAGATATCAGACATTGAGCCTGGCACCTATACCATATCATTTAGTTATTTAGGATACGAAACTGTTGAAATGCCGAATGTTGAAATCTTAGCAGGTAAGTCTACCACTATCGATGTTTCACTTAGCGCATCGCAAGGTGTTTCTTTAGACGAGGTAACGGTTACAACTGTAGCTCGTAAAGATTCTGAGACAGCATTATTATTGGATCAAAAAAGAGCTATCGAAATTAAAGAAAGTATCGGTGCTGTTGAACTTGCTAAGATCGGAGTATCTGATGCTGCTACTGCAACTACAAAAATATCTGGTGTATCTAGTAGCGAAGCTTCTGGCGATGTTTTCGTTAGAGGATTAGGTGACAGATATTTATCTTCTACATTAAACGGACTTCCTGTTCCGTCTGATGATATTGATAAAAAAAACATTAATCTTTCTTTATTCCCAACACGTGTTCTTCAAAATGTAAGTATCAGTAAAACATACGGAGTAGAAGGGTCTGCTGATCAAGCTTCTGGTACAGTTAATATTACTTCTAGAGAATTAGCGGGTTCTAGTGAACTTGCAATTGGTGTTTCTGGTGGTGTAAATTCTAATGTAGCTAAAAGCGGAGTTTACGATAACTTTAGAATATCACAGAATTCTAAGAATACAACATTCGGTTTCTACGACCAAAATCTTTCTACACAACAGTTAATTACCAACCAAGGGTGGAATACTTTACGACAAGAAAACCCGATGGATTATTCTATGTCTATCGCTGCAGGTAAGAAAATAGCAGATAAGCTTGCTATATTTTTCACAGCTTCTCACTCAAGATCTTTTGAGCATAGAGAAGGGGTCTTTAGACAATACCGTTCTAACTTTATCGATGACACCATTACCGATGCAACTACCTATCAAAAGAAAATAGTAAATACGGGGTTATTAGATATTACTTATTTAGCCAACGCCAAGAACAAAATTAAGTCAAGCACTTTTTTCGTTAATAAACTAGATGAAAATGTTTTTGAAGCAGGTCGTAATGGCGAGGCAACAATCTTTGAAGAAACGAGCCCAAGTGAAGGTCTTTTTCAATTTATTAGAGATCAAAACACTAAACAAACGAGATTATTAATAACTCAATTAATAGGTAGACACCAAATTGGTGAGAAAAACACACTGCACTGGGCCGCTGGTTATAATCTTTTAAATGCCGATGAACCAAACAGAATTAGAAACGAAGTCAATTTTGATCCCGATGGCACACTTGTTCAACTAGGTAGAAATGGCGGATTTCAACAACGTAAGTCTAGTCAAAAAATTGAGGACAACGAATTCAGTGCTTACCTAAAAGACGAATTAAAAATAATTGATGAGGAAACAAGAAACTTCAAACTAAACTTTGGTGTTTCTTACCGCAATAAAGAACGTGATTTTAGTTCTGAATTTGTTGGTGTAGAAGAAGTCAATACAAATGCAGTTAACCCATCATCTATTGATGATCTTGGTGCAGTTTTTCGTCAATCTTATTTTGATGCGGGACTCTTAGAAATTAATCTTTTAGGCTCAAATGCTAATGACGAAAGAAAAGATATCTATTTAGGAACTTTAGATTCTAAGGCAGCATTCTTTTCTTTTAATGTCGGACTTGACCAATGGAACTTTGATGCAGGCCTACGTTTTCAAAGAGATGAAATTAAAGTTGCTTATGATATAGGAAACCTTTCGCCTAGAACAGGAGATAGCAATCAAGATTACAGCAACTTCTACCCTAGCTTAAATATTAAGTACACTATTAACGAACTAAACGCATTACGTTTAGCAATAAGCCGCACAATTACATTACCAGAATTTAAAGAAATAGCGCCTTTTAACTATGTTTCTCCTACTGGTCAAATAACTAGAGGTAATCCAGATTTAATAGCTTCAAAAGATATTAATCTAGATTTAAAATGGGAATACTTTCCATCTGCCGCTCAGCTTGTTTCTGTTGCTGCCTTCTATAAAGATATATCTGACCCAATCAACAGAGTTAGAGAAAGAGGTTCTGCAGGTATCTTCTCTTACTTCAACTCTGGTGAGAAAGCTGAAATTTTTGGTCTTGAAGCAGAAACTAAATTAGATTTAGTAACCCCTGCTTACAACGATGACGATGGTTCAGAATCTGGTTATAACCTTAACATGGTTCTTAATGTAACCCGTATGTGGCATCAACAAGATTTAAAAGAAATTTATAACGATGAAGGTAATTTATTAAGAAGCTTTCAATATAAAGGTATCACCAAAACTGATCTTCAAGGTGCTTCTGATTGGATTTTCAATACTAGTTTAAATTATGATACCGCTGGCGACAATCCTTTTGCAGCATCTATAAATGCAAATTACGCATCAGACAAAATTTATTCTTTAGGTGTACCTACCGATCAAACCAATAGAGATATCTTTTATGATGACGCTATCGTTGAAAATGGTTTCGTAGTCTTAAATGCCCAAATCAGCAAAGAATTTGGTGAGCATATTAAAGTAAGTCTTACAGGTAAAAACTTATTGAATCCAGAAATAAAGCAAACACAATTAATTCGCAACCCAGTAACTGAAATAGAACTAGAGCAAACTGTTAGCTCTTACTCTACCGGTATGGGAATAAGCTTAGGGCTTAATTACAAATTCTAATTAGAAACACTCAATACTCACTAATCTTTAATTTTAATCTTTTAAAATGTTTATTATGAAATTGAAAACGAAAAATTTTGTAAAAGTTTTTGCTCTTGCAGCAGCTATTACCTTTGCCAGTTGTAGTAGTGATGATAATGATCCAGATAATGGACCAGACGCGGTATCACCGACTTGTACCGATGGTATAAAAAATGGTGATGAAACAGGAGTTGATTGTGGGGGTTCTTGTACTGCTTGCGAAGCAACAAACCCAGAAGAAAGTACTGTTTTAACAGGAGAATTAACTGAAGAAAGAACACTTGACGCTACTAAAACCTATTCATTAGAAAAAAATTATAGTATTGAAGCTGGGGCTAAATTAATTATACCTGCAGGAACCGTAATCAACGCAACTGTTGAAACAGGTGACGAAACTTCAACATACATTGTTGTTCAAAGAGGTGGTGAAATAGATGTACAAGGTACAGCTGCTGCTCCAGTAACTATGCAATCTACAGGTGGCCAACCTGGTCAATGGGGTGGATTAGTGGTCTTAGGTGACGCAACTACTACCGAAGGTGTTGATGCAACTGCTGAAGTTGGTAACTTTAAATATGGTGGATCTACAAATGATGATAATTCTGGTTCAATTTCGTATTTGATTATAAAGCATGCAGGTGCTCAAATCGATGCCGAATCTCAATATAACGGTCTTACGCTGTATGCTGTAGGTTCAGGTACAACTATTGACAACGTTGCTATGATTGATGGTGATGATGACGGAGTTGAGTTTTTTGGTGGAACTGTTTCTGCTTCTAACTTATACTTCGAGAACAACCAAGATGATTCTATCGACTGGACAGAAGGTTGGAACGGTACCGTTACCAATGCATATGTTCTTCATACTAAAGAAGGTTTCTCTACAGCTGTTGAAGCTGATAAAGCGAACGGGAATCCTCAATTAATAAACTTTACTGCTGTTTCTACAGTAGGTGGTACTGCTTTACAATTTAAAGCGACTTCTGGAGCGACAATTACCGGACTTTCTTTAAGTGGTTATGAAACTTCAATTGATATGAAAGACGACGGTCCTTTGGCTAACGTAATTATAGAAGGTGAAGCTGGTAACCCAGATACTAGCTACAATGCAAATGCAACAGTTGATATCGCAATTTTTGATTGGGTAAATACAGATGCAGCTGTTGGTAGTAGTATTTTAACAGGCAACTTAACTAGCGACCTTACTTTAGATGCTGGTATAAACTACTTCTTATCTAAAAACCTTAGTGTTGAAGATGGCGCTACGCTTACAATACCTGCAGGCACAAAAATTACTGCTCAGGTTGAGTCTGGCGACGAAACTGAAACCTATATTGTAGTACAAAAAGGTGGAATGATTTCAATAGAAGGTACTGCTGCTAACCCAGTAGTTATGACTTCTACAAACGATAACCCTGGCGATTGGGGCGGATTGGTGATTTTAGGTGATGCAACTACTACTGAAGGTGTAGATGCAACTGCAGAAGTAGGAAACTTTAAATATGGCGGTACTACTGATGATGATAATTCTGGTTCAATTAGCTACTTGATAATTAAGAATGCTGGTGCTCAAATTGATGCTGAATCTCAGTACAACGGACTTACGCTTTACGCTGTAGGTTCTGGAACAACTATTGACAATGTTGCTATGATCGATGGTGAAGATGACGGAGTTGAGTTCTTTGGCGGAACTGTTTCTGCTACTAACTTGTATTTCGAAAACAACCAAGATGATTCTATTGACTGGACAGAAGGTTGGAACGGTACTGTTACAACAGCATATGTATTACATAGCGAAGAAGGCTTTTCGACTGCGGTTGAAGCTGATAAAGCAAACGGTAATCCGAAGTTAATTGACTTTACTGCTGTATCTACTGTTGGTGGCACTGCTTTACAATTCAAAGCGACTTCTGGTGCAACCTTAACTAACGTAAGCCTATCTGGTTATGATACTAATGTAGACATGAAAGATAACGGTCCATTAGCTAACGTAATTGTTGACGAAACTGCACTTACTACAGTTGAAGACGATGTTTTTAACGGAACAGCAGTTGATGTTGCAATTTTTGCTTGGGCAACTGGAAACTAAATAACAGTATTATATATATTTTAAAAGCCCGCAAATTGCGGGCTTTTTGTTTAGAATAATTCTTACAATCAAAGACTACACGCTACTTAAAACCACAATAAAACAGGTAGTTTAAGTCATAAATAGTGCATTTCATCGATTATATTGCATTTCATCGATCTTTTCACAATATCTACTCTTACAAAAATAAAAAGGAGTGTTAAATTCTTATATTTGTGGCATAGCATTTGTAACCAGCTATATATGAAGCACCTTTACCTAATCATCTTCTTTTTCTTTATTTCTTTCAGCTATGGGCAAAGTACCCAAAGTAATGGAGACATTGATGGTTTTAGTATGTACCCAAATCCGGTTACTACAGGTAAAGTTTATATTTCTACCAACCTTAACGCACCTAAAGAAATTTTCATCTATGATGTATTTGGTACATTATTATTGAAGACAACTATTTTAGGTAAAGAATTGAATCTTTCTGATTTAGATTCTGGTGTGTACGTATTACGTGTTCTTGAAAAAAACAAGATGTGTACACGTAAGTTGATTGTTAAGTAACAACTCCCCTCTTTTTCTCGGTATTTTCAAAATCCACTATCGGTTAACTACACGTTTTTACGACGAATTACTTCGACTTTCTCATTGACCTACAAAAAAATTGGTTTCACAACATTTTCAGTGTTCAAGTTACACTTAACCATACCTTTGAAGTGTTGATCCCAAATCAATATCAAATGAAGAAAATCTACTTTATGCTATTTATGGCAGTCTCTGTTGGCTTATACGCCCAAGACACTATAGATATCAACGACCTACGTAACGATGAAATTGCCGGATTCAAATTATACCCCAACCCAGCAATTGCTGATGTTGTTTATGTAACAACACAGAAAAACAGTATAAAAGAAGTAAGAGTTTATGATGTATTCGGAGAGCTCGTCTTAACCGAAAAATTGTCTGCAAAGGCAATGAATATCTCTAGACTATCGCCTGGCGTTTATGTTGTTCAGGTAACCGAAGACGAAAAATCTATTACTCGTAAGCTTGTGGTGAAATAAATTACCTACATATTTTCATCTCAAAACAATTAAAATAATTTGGTTCAGTACCTTTGCCAGAATTGGTGCCGAACATGAAGCATAATGCTATTTTTGATATACAAACAGAAGGGGATTTTCTAACCCAAGCACTGCGTATATTCAAGTTTCAATACGACAACAATGTAGTCTACCACGATTTTTGTACTTATTTAAATGTGCAACCAGATGCTGTTCAAACTTTAGAACAGATTCCGTTTTTACCTATAGAATTCTTTAAGTCTAAAGATGTTCTTAGCACCACTGATACACCAGAAATTACCTTTACCAGTAGCGGCACCACAGGCAGTGAAACCAGTAAGCACTTTGTTACCGACTTAAGTCTATACGAGCAGAGCTATTTAAAGGCTTTTAACCATTTTTATGGCGATATTACTGACTATTGTGTTCTTGCACTGTTACCTTCTTATCTAGAACGTACAGGCTCTTCATTGATCTATATGGCAGATGATTTGATCAAAAAATCGAATCACCCAGAAAGCGGTTTCTTTCTAAACGAATACGAACAACTGCATGAGCTACTTATTGAACTTCAAAAAACGGATACCAAAATATTAATTATAGGTGTTTCTTTTGCCTTGCTAGAATTTACCGAGCAATACCAGATGTCTTTACATAACACCATTATCATGGAAACTGGTGGCATGAAGGGTCGTAGAAAAGAAATTGTACGCCAAGAATTGCATCAGCTTTTATCGAACGGATTCGGAGTACCAAATATTCACTCTGAATACGGAATGACAGAACTTTTATCGCAAGCGTATTCTAAAGGAAACGGGGTTTTCGACTGCCCAACTTGGATGAAGATTTTAGTGCGCGATACCGAAGACCCACTTACCTATTTAACCTATGGCAAGTCTGGCGGAATCAATGTAATCGATTTAGCAAACATCAACTCCTGCTCTTTTATTGCCACTCAAGATTTAGGTAAAATAAACCAAGACGGCACTTTTGAAATTATCGGAAGATTCGATAATTCTGATATTAGAGGGTGTAATTTAATGGTGCTTTAATTTTCTTTACAATGCCATTGTATACGTTTTAGAAAAGCCAAACGTTGTTTACTTAAGATATTTCTTACTTATATTTAACGTAAACAAGAATTAATGCGCTTTCATATTTATATCATTCTTTTCTTACTTGCATCTCTTTTCACAAATGCTCAACAAGCAAAAAAAACCTCAACTCCGAATTGGGTTACTCCTATATCAATTACAGACAAAAAAGATGCTAAAGAAGAAGGAGCCTACAAATACTTGCTATTAGATTATCAAGATAATTTAATTAAAAAAGAACAGTTTGTTCACTATGCTTTTAAAATTTTGAATAGTGATGGTATTCAAGAGATGTCTGACATTAGCGCATCTTACGACCCAGAATACCAAAAAATAGAATTTCATAAAGCACAAGTTATTAGAGATGGTGAAATCATTGATAAATTAGAAAAATCATTCATAAATACCTTTCAGAGAGAAACCAATTTAGAACGTTCATTATATGATGGGTCATTAACTTCTGTAATTAATCTATCAGATATTCGTGTTGGTGATATCATTGAATATTCTTACTCTATCAATGGCTTTAACCCCATAAATGAAGGCAATTATTCTAACCTTGTCTATGAGGAATATACAACACCGGTTAATAGTATATACAATAGAATTTTAACCGATTCAAACAACCCCATCACATATAAAACGCTTAATGGAGCTAATGATCCGAAAGTAAATAATACAACTTTAGGTAAAGAATATACTTGGACAAATAATAGTGGTGCATATGTAACTTATGATAGTAACACCCCTTATTGGTATAACTCACAAAAGCGCATTTCTGTTTCAACCTTTAATAATTGGAAAAGTGTCGTTGAGTTAATGACACCATATTATAAATTTCCTAAAGAACATTTGAAGAACCCTATAACTATAGATAAAGAGCTAGATTCTAAACAAGATGTTATCATAAAGCTCATTAGATTTGTACAAGATGATATTCGCTATTTAGGGTTTGAATCTGGTATTGGTGCCTTTAAACCTACTAAACCAGATGTCGTATTAGATCGTAGATACGGAGATTGCAAAGACAAATCTTTACTTCTAGCAACTTTATTACAAAACCAAGGTGTCAGCTCATTTCCTATTTTGGTAAACTCTAAATCAAGTGAAAATTTAGATAAATTTTTACCTAGTCACCTAATGTTCGATCATTGTATTGTCTACTTCGAACACGGCGGCAATGAGTATTTCGTGGATCCTACTATTTCTAACCAAGGTGGTAATCTATACCATCTATACACACCCGATTATAAAAACGGATTACTACTTAAAGAGGGAAGCGCCTCATTAAAGAAGATACCCTATAAAACAAATTCTCGTATTAGAATTGTTGAAGATATCACTGTAGACAAAATTGGTGGTAACGCTAAATTTGAAGTAAAAACAGAATACTTTGGCAGTAGAGCCGATAACACAAGAGCTTATTTCAAAAATAATAAGGAAGAAAGTATAAATAAGGAATATCTAAATTTCTATAGCAGCTTATACCCTTCAATTTCTTCAAGTGAAAAAGTAACTTATTTAGATGATTCAAGACCATGGGAAAATATATTCACCACAAACGAATACTATGATATTGAAGGTCTTTGGAGCACGATAGAAAACGATGAAACAATCTACTTTGATACCAATTCACTAGTCTTAGACGGATTAATTAGCTACAACAATTCTTTAGAAAGAGAAATGCCATATAGTGCTGGAGTTCCTTTTAGTTTTACACAAACTACACGCATATTATTACCAGAACCTTGGTCTTTAAATTTAAAAGACATCAGAATAGATAATGATTATTACAGCTTTTCGAAGACGATTAAGCAAACAGGGAACATGATAACTTTAAATTATGAATATGAATTAAAGAAAGATGTTATACCAGCAGACGATACCCGATCTTTCATAAAAGAACACGACGACCTTAGAGATAAAATTGGATTACAACTTACCTATGGCGATAACGAATCGGAGTCGGGAATTAGTTGGTTATCCATTTTTATAATGTTATTATCAACTGCGTTAAGCATCTTTTTCGCTATTAAACTTTACAAAAGCTACAACCCAAAAAAGGACGAAGAAGCATCTTTACCCGGACAAGAATTTGGAGGCTGGTTAATTCTTCCATTAATCGGTTTAGTGCTGACACCTGTTATACTCATTTTTAATATTTACCAAAATGGGTATTTTGATAAAACTATTTGGGACGGTTTCGAATATGCCGGTTACGAAAATGCAAAAATGTTAGAAGCATACCTAGGTTTTGAGCTCTTCTATAACTTTGCCTTCTTAACATTCGCTGTATTAACCATACTATTGTTTTTACAAAAACGAACGGCTGCCCCAAAAATGATGATCATATTTTATGGTTGCAATTTGGGTATTACATTACTTGAAAGTTTTCTTATGAATCAATTTGCAATACCTGACCCAACAGCTACTGCAGATATTCTTAAAGCCATTATTTCTTCTGCTATCTGGATACCTTATTTTCTAAATTCTGAAAGGGTTAAAAATACTTTTGTGAATACCTATAGCAATACAGAGTCTGAAATTGAAGAATTGCAATTAAAAATATAAGAGATTTAATTCTTACTCAGCGAATAATCTAACCCAGGTCCATCACAAGCCATCCAAAGGCTAGAAATCATGGTTGAATTTCTGTACATTAAAAGCTCTTTATCGTCGCCCGTACAATTACCTGCCAATTCGTTACCTGTTTCAAAGGTTAGTTCTAAGTAATGATTTAGATCATTCTCGTATTCTACGACCTCAAAACTACCCGTAGCTTCAACAAGCTCATCACCAATAGTTCTTGATTTTACAAAAGTACCTTCTGGTGAAAAAATGTAATATTCTTGCCATTCCATTTCTTCGCCTGTAGTTTCTGAATTTTGAAAACTACCAGACATTTGAGTTAGCTCCCATTTTTGTTCTGAGAATACAAATTGTGTTGACTCTAATCCGAAATCATCGTCATTAGCACAAGAGGTAAGAAAAACAAGAAACAAAAATAAAAGGGCATATCTTTTCATAGCTCGAAGACTTTTAACTAGTTACAAGATACCCAACTTAACAAATAGTTGCGTTAAGGCAATCTTAAATTAAAGTCCTAATATTTTGGCATCTACAAAAAAGGTAGAATTCACCTCTAATTCGTGGTCGCTACTCATTAACTCGTCGGTAACGGTATTTAATCGCAAGCTGAATTCATCGCTCTTTATATACTCTTTCAAATCTGTATCTGAAGTATCTAAAGTTATTTTATTACCAGCATCTTCAGGAACTTCGTCTAAACTCGCAATTCTAATTTCTTCTAGTCCATCCGCAGAGATATATACTTCTATCGAATTTAAAAAGCTGAAATCAGCACTTTCTGGCGAAATGATAACCAATTCTAATTCGGTCAACTTAATTTCTTCAATAAGGTCTTTTCTGGTATCGTTTACTTCAAAAGTAGATTCGGAATTCGTCTCTATTTCTGGAGTAAAAACATCAAAAGGTAAATCGATACCTGCAGTAGAAGGTATAGTAGCGCGCTGGCTATATTCCATATCAAACTTTGTCAAATCATCGAGCTTATCGCAAGCAGTAAACAATGTAAACAAACAGATAATAGCAATACTCTTCTTAAACATAACTTGGGGGTTTATGCTAACAAACGCTATTCTAAAAGAAATATTTAAAAATAACTACCCTAAATGACGTACTCTTTACTAGCGCGTAAAAACAAAGGTTACCTCATCATCTGCAATATCAGGATTGTCTTCATACGTAAGTATAAGTTGCTCACCTCTAGTTTCGAAAAAGTACACAGAACCGTCAGAAAAATTGATTCTATTGGCTTGTCCGCCATAAAAATGCTCCCCATTTTCTCTGAAAAAAGCATATTCACTTTCATTGGTAACGGTAACCATACTTCTGCTTGAATCGAAATTAATTGTGGTTAAAGAAAAATCTATATCCTCCTCAAAACCACAATAACAAACAACATTAGAAAGTATCCATTCGCCTTCTAAAGCCAGATCTTCTATTACGCGATCATCATCACTACAAGAAATAAATAACAAGAACAATACTGCTACAAGTTTCAACTTCATAAAATACAGTCTAAAAGAAATTTATCTAGTTAAATACCAATACAAAATAGTTCTTCTTACCTCTTTGTAATAAGACAAACTTGTCATTTATCAAATCATCAGCAGTAATCAAAAACTCTTCTTTTACTTTCTCTTTATTTACTGAAATTGAATTTTGCTTTAATTCTCTTCTTGCCTCACCATTAGATCCTAAAAAGTTAGTTTTAGCTGCCAATGCCCCGATCATATCTAGACCGTCTGTCAATTCAGATTTTGAAAGTTCTGCTTGAGGTACGCCATCAAAAATTTCTAAGAATGTTTTTTCATTCAATCCTTTTAAATCAGACGCTGTAGACTTACCAAACAAAATTTGACTTGCACGTTCTGCATTATCTAAATCATCTTTAGAATGTACCATAACGGTAATTTCGTCGGCTAACCTCTTTTGTAGTAATCTTAAATGCGGTGCTTCTGCATGTTCTTTTATTAAATCTTCAATTTCTTGTTGACCCAACAAAGTAAAAATCTTTATGTATTTATTGGCATCATCATCTGATGTGTTCAACCAGTATTGGTAGAATTTATATGGTGATGTTCTTTCAGCATCTAACCAAACGTTACCGCCTTCTGTTTTACCGAATTTAGTACCATCTGCCTTTGTAATTAACGGGCACGTAAGTGCATACCCTTTACCACCGGCTATTCTTCTAATTAATTCTGTACCCGTAGTAATATTACCCCACTGATCACTACCACCCATTTGAAGGCTACAATTATGTTCCCTGTACAAGTGCAGAAAATCGTACCCTTGAACCAATTGGTAGGTAAATTCAGTAAATGACATACCTTCTTTTGCTTCTGATGAAAGGCGTTTTTTTACAGAGTCTTTAGACATCATGTAGTTTACCGTAATATGCTTACCTACATCTCTAATGAATTCTAAGAAAGAGAAGTCTTTCATCCAGTCATAATTATTGACCAAAACGGCGGCATTTTCTTCATCTCCAGAAAAATCTAAAAAACGAGATAATTGATCTTTTAAGGCATTCTGATTATGACGAAGTGTTTTCTCATCAAGTAAATTACGTTCTGTAGATTTACCAGAAGGATCACCGATCATACCTGTTGCACCACCTATTAAAGCATATGGTTTGTGCCCTGCCAATTGAAAATGACGAAGCATCATTACCCCTACCAAGTGACCTATATGTAAAGAATCTGCGGTTGGATCTATACCCACATACGCAGACTGCATATTTTCTAATAAATGTTCTTCTGTTCCTGGCATTGCATCATGCAACATTCCGCGCCATTGTAACTCCTTGACAAAATTTGTCATCTCTTCCTGTATTTTAATTGAAGTGCAAATATAAATGGAATTCTTGCCAGTACACAGTAGATTAAAGCATGAATTTATCCATCTGTATTTCCTAAATTTGAATTATGGTATTAGTTACAGGAGGCACGGGTTTGGTGGGGTCGCATTTGCTACTGAAATTAACGATGAACAATACAGCTGTTCAGGCTTTGTATAGAACTGAAGATAAGCTTACTCAGGTAAAAAAAATCTTCTCTTACTACGCTGACGATTCTGCTTCTTTATTCGCTAAAATCGATTGGGTACAGGCTGATATTTTAGATATACCTTCTTTAGAAAATGCTTTTGAAAGCATTACCTATGTTTACCACTGTGCCGCTTATATTTCTTTTGACCCGTCAGATTTCAAAAAATTGGAACGTATAAATAGAGAAGGCACCGCTAATATTGTAAATATCTGTATTGCGAACGGTATCAAAAAACTATGCCATGTAAGTACCATTGGCACTATCGGAAGAACGATTACCAATGAACACGCTGACGAAGAAACGGAGTGGACACGACAGAATGCTAATCCATATGCGATAACAAAGCACCTAGCCGAAATGGAAGTTTGGCGTGGTGCTCAAGAAAATCTTGAAGTCGTAATTGTAAACCCGGGAGTGATTCTTGGTCCAGGATTTTGGAATAGCGGTAGTGGTTCTTTCTTCAAAACCGCTTCTAAAGGATATAATTATTACCCACCAGGCGGATCAGGGTTTGTAACTGTAAACGATGTTACTAATATTATGATCGCACTTATGAATTCTGATATTTATAATGAACGTTTTATACTGGTAGCAGAAAACTTGACCTATCAAGAGATATTGAAAAAAATTGCTTTATCGATGGATAAAAAGCCACCTTCTACATCTTTAAAATTTTGGCAGTTAAATATCGGGAAGTTTGCAGATAGACTTAGAAACCTAATAACCGGAAGCCCAAGAACGATAACAAAAAGTACTATCTACGGACTAAAAAACCCTACTACATTCAATAACAAGAAAATAAAGAAGAAGTTGAATATGGAATTTGAGAACTTAGACGAACAAGTGAAATTTTCTTCGAAGCTATTTATTTCTGAACACTCTTAGACGATACCGAGTCTTTCACTTTAATATCGATGTTCTTTTTAGACTTCTCAACAACACTTAAACTATCTCTAATTCTTTTCTCAGTTTCTAATTTTAAACGTTGATCTTCTAGATCAGACTCCACCTTCTTATACATATTTTCGTATCGTAAAGGTTTTGACGCATAGTACCTGTCACTATCTACAAATTGGGCACTATCGATTTCAAACTTCTTAAATATGAAAGATGTTGGCTCTACACCATTTTCGCGTAGTTTAGAAAGGTTCGTCGCTTTTGCAGCATTGACAATAGCCATCTCTTTAATAACCGCCACCATCTTATCTTCTGGTATTAAATTATCTGGCTTTTCTACTAATTCTTCTGCACACGAAGAAAGCATTAACATCGCTACCACTAAAAAGAATAAGTGCTTCATGGTCTATTGAATGTTAGCCTTTTTGCATTTCGTTTCTCAGAAAACTGTCCGTTACTATACCCTAAATGTCCGTTAATGAACGTATGTACAATCTTAGATGAGAATGTAGTATCCTCAAAAGGAGACCATTTACATTTATAAGCGATATTTTCTTTTGTAACCGTCCAAGAACTATTTAAATCTGCTACTACCAAATCGGCATAATAGCCTTCACGTATATACCCACGCTTTTCTATTTGAAATAAAATCGCTGGGTTATGACACATTTTCTGTACCATTTTCTCTAGTGTGATCTTCCCCTCTCTTACCTTCTCTAACATAGCATTTAATGCATGTTGCACTAATGGGCCGCCAGAAGGTGCTTTGGTATACACATTGTCTTTTTCTTCTAATAAATGAGGCGCATGATCGGTTGCGATGACATCTATTCGGTCATCTAACAGCGCATCCCATAACATATCTCTATCCTTGGCTGTTTTCACCGCAGGGTTCCATTTGATCAACGTTCCTTTTTTTGCATAATCGGCATCAGAAAACCACAAGTGATGTATACATACTTCTGCAGTAATTTTCTTTTGCTCTAACGGAATATCATTGCGGAATAAATCGGTTTCTTTTCCGGTGGATAAATGAAAAACGTGCAACCTCGCACCTGTTTTCTTAGCCAACGCAATTGCCCTTGATGAAGAAAGATAACAAGCTTCTTCGCTTCTAATAATAGGATGCATGGCAATAGGAATATCATCGCCGTACTCTGCCTTATACTTCACCATGTTTTTACGAATGGTCGTTTCATCTTCGCAATGTGCAGAGATCACCATTTCGGTATTACTGAATATACTTTCAATTACTTTTTCATCATCTACCAACATATTACCTGTCGATGATCCTAAAAATAATTTAATACCTGAACAGGCATTTTTATCAAGTTTCTTTAATTCTTCAAGATTATCATTGGTACCACCGAATAGAAAAGAATAATTGGCAAATGCAGAATTGGCTGCGGTTGCAAACTTTTCTTCTAACTTTTCTATTGTGGTCGTTTGCGGCGTTGTGTTGGGCTGCTCCATGAAAGTGGTAATACCACCCGCAAGTGCTGCTCTACTCTCAGTTGCTATGGTGCCTTTATGGGTAAGACCAGGTTCTCTAAAATGAACTTGATCATCTATTACACCAGGTAATATATGTTTACCCGTAACGTCTATAACTTCGGCATCTGCATCAGATATGTCTTTTCCGATTTTTGCGATAATATCATCAACAATTAGAATATCACTGTCTTGTGCTACTCCCTCATTAACTATTATTCCGTTTTTCAATAAAATTTTACCCATAACTAAAACTTATTTTTCAAAAATAGACTTCTCATTTTCATAATAAACACCCCAAAAATAGCCTCACTAATAATCGAAGAACTCATTTTTGACTTTCCTAATACCCGGTCTCTAAAAATAATAGAAACTTCTTCTATTTTAAAGTGCTTTAAATGCGCCCTAAACTTCATTTCAATTTGAAATGCATAACCTACAAAACGAACCGAATCTAAATCTATAGCTTCCAACACTTTTCTTTTATAACATACAAAACCAGCGGTAGGATCATCTACACGCATACCGGTAATCAGCTTTACATATATTGAAGCACCATATGACAACAAGACTCTGTGTAGTGGCCAATTGACTACATTTACTCCTTTTTTATATCGAGAACCCACCGCCAAATCAGCACCGTTCTCACAGGCTTTCAGCAATCTTAACAAATCTGATGGTGTATGCGAAAAATCAGCATCCATTTCAAATATATAGTCGTAACCCTTCGCTATCGCCCATTTAAAACCGTGAATGTATGCAGTACCTAAACCTGATTTCTCTAGTCTAGTCTCTAAAAACAATTTCCCCTTAAACTCTTCTTGAAGACCGCGAACACAATCTCCTGTTTTGTCTGGAGAATTATCATCTACTATGAGAACATGAAATTCTTTCTGCAAATCAAATACCGCACGAATTATAGCCTCTACATTCTCAATTTCGTTATACGTAGGTATGATTACGATACTACTAGACATATATTATTTATAGGTGTTTCGACAAAAGTAAGGTTTTAAAAGTCTTATTAAAATGGACAACAATACCTTTATGAAATTTTTACACTAGGTAGCTAACCTTAAATTTGTAATTTTGCCATTTAGTAACCGATGCAAATGTTGACTAAAATTCCGAAGCAGTTTTACTTTTTTTTAGCTGTAATATTCATTCTTAACCTTATTCAATCTAGTTATACGCAACTCATTTTTGACGAAGCTTATTACTGGTACTACAGTCAGAATATGGCTTGGGGTTATTTTGACCACCCGCCGATGGTGGCCTTGATGGTGAAAATCAGCAGCTTCTTTTTTAATGGCGAACTAGGTGTTCGCTTCATGAGCTGCGTACTATCTGCTGTCAATATTATTCTTCTTTGGTTAATGATAGACAACCCAAAAAAGAACGAATACATTAAACACTTCTTTGTATTGGTGTTTTCGATGACACTGCTAAATGCTTATGGCTTTTTCACATTACCAGATACTCCCCTATTATTTTTTACGAGTTGCTTTTTATTGACCTACAAGTATTTCATTAAAAAACCAACCGCAGCTTTAGCGATAGTGATGGGTATATTTATGGCTGCCTTAATGTACAGTAAGTACCATGCCGTACTGGTCATATTCTTTGTACTACTTTCAAACCTTAAACTTACCACCAACAAATATGCATGGCTAGCCGTAGCAGTGGCTTTGTTTTGCTATGCCCCCCATTTTTATTGGTTATACGAAAATGACTTTGTATCTATAAAATATCATTTATATGAACGCCCCAACGGTGCATATCGTTTCGAAAAATACACCCTAGGTTTCTTTGTAAACTTGGTTGCCATATTCGGTTTAACCTTTCCGTTTATTTACAAAGCGTTGTTTAAAACTAAAAGTAATGACCTATTCAACAAGGCTCTGATCTATCTTACTTACGGCGTACTTATTTTCTTTTTTGTTTCTAGTTTTAACAGAAGGGTTCAAACACAATGGATTATTATTGTTTGCATACCATTGGTGATTATTGCCTTTAACTACATGCTACAGAACAAACAAGCCTTAACCTGGATTTTCAGATTAGGACTCATCAATACTGTTCTAATTATTTATTTAAGAATGGGACTTGCCTACCAACCTTTACTTTTTAATTTCTATTACGAAAGTCATGGTAATAAAGAATGGGCAGAGGCTATTGAAGAAGAAGTTGGCAATATACCTGTGGTATTTGAAAACTCGTACAGAAATGCCCCTATGTACTCTTTTTACACCGATGCAACACCGACGTTTTCTTTGAACAACTTTATGTATCGAAAAAATCAATACTCAATTGATGGCTCTGAAGAGCAGGTTCGCGGTAAAGACGTGGCTTATGTTTCTAAATATGCAAATAACCCAACATTTACGTACACTAGAGAAGATGGCGGCTTATACAAAGGCAAATACATAGCTAACTTTCAGTCGTACCGAAAGTTAGATTGTATTGTAGAGGACATTCCTGTTACTTTGAACTCAGAAGAAAGTATTGAACTTAAAATCTACAATCCATACCAAGAAGATATAGACCTTAAAAAACTGAAGTTTGCTGTAAGTTATATGGATGATTACAAAATTCCTGTAGAGACACTTCAAATGACTCCAAAATCTATCCAAACGGGCATTACATTCTTAAAGCAACAAGACACTACTAATTTTATATTTCAACTTCCTAAAACAAAAAAGGAAAACATTGGCTACTTTAGAGTAGTTATTTCTGAGAACGATCTTTTATACGGTCTAAACGGAAAAGCAATTCCTGTTAAATAATGGAACCTATTGCAAGAACTTTTGAGCAAACTGATTGGATCACCATAACACTTATGGTTAGTCTGTTGTTCCCGTTAATTGCAAAAAGCATCTATTATACCCGTTTTTTAAACTTCATTATTCTTCCTTTTAACAACAAGTACATTACGATGTATACAAAGAAAGAAAAGCTGTTTAATTGGTTTCATTTTCAAATGAGCGTGTTTCAAATCATAAATACGACCTTATTTATTTTTTTTATTTGGCGTTCATATTTAAACCCTACCGAAGCAAAAAACCCCTATATTTTTCCTTTACTTCTTGCAGGTGTTTTCTTATTTATAACTGCGAAAACAATGGCGCAATTATTCAACGGATTCATATTTAATTCATATAACACCTTTAATGAGTTGATTTTTAAGAAACTAACTTACCTTAACTATGCAGGTATTGTTCTTTTCATTGCTAATATATTTTTAGCCTATGTTTTTATTGACTCACAAATCGTAATTATTATTGCCCTCATTATGTTTTTCGTTATTAATATAATTGGTTGGGTAACAGTCCTCAGGAATTATCAAAAATTCATAAGCACCTATTTTTTCTATTTTATTTTGTACCTTTGCGCACTCGAAATTGCACCCTTAGTTATTATGGGAAGCTTTCTAAAATAGTGCAGCATATGAAAGTAAAAACGATTTTGGTCTCTCAACCTGAGCCGAAAATGGAAAACTCCCCCTATTCCAAGCTTATTGACAAAGAGAAAGTAAAGGTTGATTTTAGACCGTTCATTCATGTAGAAGGAGTTGACGCAAAAACAGTGCGACAGCAAAAGATAGATTTGAATGATTTTACCGCGATTGTATTAACAAGCAGAAACGCAGTAGACCACTTCTTTAGAATCGCAGACGAAATGCGCTTTAAAGTGCCAGATTCTATGAAATATTTCTGCCAATCTGAAGCGGTAGCCTATTACCTTCAAAAATACGTCGTCTACAGAAAACGTAAAATTTACGTTGGAAAAAGATTATTTACAGATTTAGTACCATTGATCAAGAAATATAAGGATGAAAAATTCTTACTTCCTTCTTCAGATGTACTTAAACAAGATGTACCTGATACTTTAGATTCTTTAAGTATCAATTGGAAAAGAGCCATTTTTTACAAAACTGTAATTAGCGACCTTTCTGATTTAAGAAATGTATACTATGACATTTTGGTATTTTTTAGTCCGTCTGGCATTGAATCCTTATTACAGAATTTTCCAGATTTCGATCAAAAGGAAACTAGAATAGCTGTTTTCGGTAACTCTACGGTAGATGCAGCTACAGGAGCTGGCTTACGTATAGATATCAAAGCACCGACGCCTGAGACACCTTCTATGACGATGGCATTACAGAAATATATTATGAGCGTAAATAAATAATACACTCACATTACTTTATATAAAAAAAGCCTTGCAATGCAAGGCTTTTTTATTGTCTTAAAATGCGTACCGTTGCGGTCCGCCTCTTCTTATTTCTTCACTGGCATAACTTTCAAACTTTTTAAAGTTTTCTCTAAAGGCATTTGTCAATTTAAATGCAGTGGTATAATATTTCTCATCATCGTTCCAAGTTGATCTCGGACTCAATACTGACGTTGGCACACCCGGACACTCTCTAGGTTGCGCTACACCGAATACAGAGTGAATATGGTACTTATCATAAGAATACAAGCCTAAATCGCCATTTAAGGCCGCTGTGATCATCGCTCTAGTATACTTTAATTTCATACGAGTTCCAATACCGTAAGGTCCACCTGTCCAGCCTGTATTTACAAGCCATACATCTACACCAGATTCTTTCATTTTCTTACTCAACATTTCAGCATACTTTGTTGGGTGCAATGGCATAAATGGCGCACCGAAACATGCAGAAAACGATGGTACCGGCTCTACAACACCAGCTTCTGTACCTGCAACCTTAGCAGTATAACCAGATATAAAGTGATATGCAGCCTGACTAGGAGTAAGCTTTGATATTGGAGGTAGTACACCAAATGCATCGGCAGTTAAAAAGAATATGTTCTTTACATTCTTACCAATAGATGGTTGTTGAATGTTATCGATATGATGAATTGGATAACTAACTCTTGTATTTTGTGTAATTGAAGTATCTGCAAAATCTACATTGCCCTTATCATCTAATACAACATTTTCTAATATTGCACCTGGCTTGATAGCACCATAAATTTCTGGTTCTTGCTCTTCAGATAAATTGATAACCTTCGCATAACAACCACCTTCAAAGTTGAAAACGGTGTTTCTACTCGTCCAACCATGTTCATCATCACCTATTAATTTTCTATTAGGATCTGTTGATAAGGTTGTTTTTCCTGTTCCTGATAATCCGAAAAAGATTGCTGTATCGCCATCTTCACCAATATTAGAAGAACAATGCATTGGCAAAGTCTCTTTGTATACTGGCAAAATAAAGTTTAAGGCAGAGAAAATTCCTTTTTTGATTTCTCCGGTATATCCTGTTCCTCCAATTAATGCAATTTTATCTGTAAAGTTTAAGATTGCAAAATTATGCTGTCTTGTTCCGTCAACTTCTGCATCGGCCATAAAGCCTGGTGCGTTGATTACCGTCCACTCAGGAGTAAAATCTTTTAATTCTTCCTCCGTAGGGCGCAAAAACATATTATAAGCAAACATATTCGACCAAGGATACTCATTGATAACCCTAATGTTCAGTTTATAATCTTCATCTGCACAAGCATAACTATCTCTAACAAAAAGTTCTTTTTCGTTTAAATAGGCAATTACCTTAGTGTATAATGCATCAAATTTTTCCTTTTCAAACGGAATATTAATGTCGCCCCACCAGACTTTGTCTTTTGTGATATCATCTTTTACAATAAATCTATCTTTAGGGGATCTGCCTGTAAATTCACCAGTATTGACCGCAAGTGTTCCATTGCTGGTTTCAACTCCCATATCCATTTCTAGAGTGGCTTTCTGAAGTTCTTCTGGTGTTTCCTGATAATGAAAATTGGCGTGTGTAATCCCATAATTTTTAAGGGATATGGTATTCGCATTTGTCATTGAGCTTTTCATGCTTTAGAAAATTTGTTCGTGTAAAACTAAAAAAATAAAAGCTGAACCACTGATTTTCAGAGCTCAATTAGCGCCATTTCTCGTCGAAATACGAATTCGATTAAAGAATCATAATAAATGAAAAATATCCGCAGACACTTTATCTCTTTTAATACACATTATAAAGGAATAACGTATTTTAAATACATTATTGCTATTTTGTATGTATAATTTTAAGAAATGAATAAAAAAATAGACTATTTTTTATAGCCTTTATTTTCACTTTACATTAAAATAATCAGCTGTTTTTGTAGCTAAAAGCAGCGCTGCGTGCTTCATATTATATTCAAGATCTTTACTGTTATCTTGAATTTCAAATACATCAAAAATACCGCTCTCCAGTAATGCCTCTTTTGAAATTTCTAATTTTCCACAAATTGCAATTACAGGCAAATGGTATTTTTTACCCAAATTAAGTATCCCTTGTAATAATTTACCGTTTAATGTTTGCTTATCAATTCTACCTTCACCGGTAATGATATAATCGAATTTCTCTCGAGCCAATAATTTATGTACATCCGATAGTTCTAAAATAAAATCTATACCGCTTAACATTTCTGCATCAAAAAAAGATTTTAACCCAAAGGCTGTTCCTCCAGCCGCACCTGCACCTGGTAATTCTCCGTTATTAACTTTGTATTTTTTAGAAACCACGGCATCTAAATTTCTAAGTCCCTTATCTAAATCTTCAATAATAACATCTGTAGCTCCCTTTTGCTTGGCGTACATATAAGATGCTCCATTTTCTCCGAATAACGGATTGGTAACATCATTTACTGCATAAAAATTTGCCTGCTTCACCTTATCTGAAACAGCCGAATCATCGATACTATGTATTAATTGCAAACTAGACCCTATGGATGCTAACTCTTGCCCTTCATCATTTAAGAACACATAGCCTAAAGCTTGAGCTATACCTATACCACCGTCATTTGTAGCACTACCACCTAAACCTAAATAAATATGTTCAACACCTTTATCGACGGCATCTTTGATCTGTAAACCTGTACCATATGTAGAAGTTAACATTGGGTTTCGTTCTTCTGGCTTCAACAACTCCATACCTGAAGCGTTTGCCAATTCTATATATGCCGAATTAGTTTGCTGATTATATAGATAGTACGATTGAATTAACTTGCCTAACGGATTTTCACTAATTACCTGCATAGCAATACATGGCCTATAGCTTGCCACGGCATTCATAAAACCATCGCCACCATCTGATGCTTTGATGAAATGAGAAGTAAAAGAAACGCCCGATTTCTCTACACCCGAAATAAAAGCCTTTGTAAAAGCTTCACTGGTTAGCGATCCTTTAAATTTATCTGGTATAAGTAATAGCCTCATTTATTTGAATTTGTTGGGGAAACTATTTATTGAAATATCCCATAACTCTGGGAGTACAAAATATACGAAAAAGGTTAATATAATGATAGAAATAATATTCATAAAGAATCCTTTACGCACCATATCAGGAATTCTCAGGTACCCAGAACCAAAAACTACAGCATTTGGTGGTGTGGCTACCGGTAACATAAAAGCACATGATGCCGCGACCGCTGCACCCACCATTAATACGAACGGGTGAACATCTATTGTCAATGCCATTGGCGCCAAAACGGGCAACAACATTGCCGTTGTTGCCAAATTTGAGGTTATTTCTGTTAAGAAGTTTACTGCTGCTATCAATATTAATATCAACACAATTATCGGCAAACCAGCCAATGTTGTCATTTGACTACCGATCCAAACTGCCAAACCACTAACTTCAAAACCTTTTGCCAATGCCATACCGCCACCGAACAAGAGAATAATTCCCCAAGGCATTTTTACCGCTTCTTCCCAATTAATAATTTTCTCCCCTTTTTTCTTTGAAGGGATTAGGAACAATACTATCGCAAAGAATATAGCGATAATAGAATCATCTAAACCAGGTAATATTTTCTGCAATAGAAACGAACGCGTGATCCAGCAAAAAGCTGTTAATGCAAAAACGAATGCCACAACTTTCTCTTCATATGATATTTTACCAAGATTAGATAACAGGCGTTGTATTTCTTGTTTTCCTCCGGGAAAAGATTTTTGCTTAAACTGAAAAGCATATTTAGTCAAGTATTTCCAACATATAAAAATTAGAATGATAGAAATTGGCAGTCCGAACGCAAACCATTGCATGAATGTAATTTCATAACCATAGGTATCAAAAACAACACCTGCCAATACTAAATTTGGAGGTGTACCTATCAATGTCGCCACACCACCAATAGAAGCACTATAAGCAATTGCCAGCATTAGCGCTTTACCAAAAGTCTTGTTTTCATCTTCTGCAGTATCAGGATTATCTTCTAATTGCTTAATTATCGCTAAACCAATAGGTAGCATCATTACAGCGGTTGCCGTATTAGATATCCACATTGACAAAAATGCAGTTGCCAGCATAAAGCCAAGAATTATCTTTCGAACATCTGACCCAATAAAATTGATAATATTCAATGCTATTCTTCTATGTAGATTCCATTTTTCTATGGCAATGGCAATTATGAATCCTCCCATATATAGAAATACATACTTGTGACCAAATGAACCAGAGGTTGATGATAGGTCTAACCCGCCAGAGAGCGGAAAAAGTACTAATGGCAACAATGCTGTTACTGCAATAGGTATCGCTTCGGTGATCCACCAAATGGCAATCCAAACTGTAGAAGCTAATACTGCATTGGCTTGCTCTGAAAGTCCGACCGGATGAAAAAAGAAAAGAATTAGTATAAATGAAAGCGGACCCAAGACTAGTCCTAATAACTTTGTTTTACTCATAGAAGTACCATTACAGAATGAAAATACGTTTTTTAAGTGCTAAAACGACCTAATTAAGCTTCTAATTCTCAATTTTAGATTTCATAATTCCGTAACCTATCATTGCCCAAGCTGCAATTAAAAATAAACCACCGATAGGGGTAACAATACCTAATACCTTAAAGTCGAATGCTACCAAAGAATTCAATGCTAATAGGTAAATTGAAAACGAAAATAGCACCACACCAACTACCGTACAGATATAAATCGCTTTTTTAGACTTCAATAGCCCAGTAGGCAATAACCCAAGTGCAAATAGAAAAAATGCATGGTACATTTGGTACCGAACTCCCGTTTCAAAAGTGGCTACCGCTTGTACATCTACTAATTTTTTTAACCCATGTGCACCAAATGCACCTAACACTACCGCTAGCATTCCAAACAGGCACGCTGTACCTAAAATTGTTTTTTTCATAACTTTTTCTATAACTTTCTTTATAAATGTAACAATTTGATACCTTAGTAAATCGTTAGTAATCAAAAATACTGAAATCGAATGATGCGAAAAATTCTTGTTATAGGCGCAGGTAAATCAACCTCTTATTTATTAGATTACCTTTTAGGTAAATCTGAAACCGAAAATTTAGAGATCACCATTGGTGATATCAACCCTGACGCAATTTCCCCTTCGATTGCCAATCACAAACATTGCAACGTTATAAAACTCGATATTTTTGACGAAACAGCAAGGCAAAAGGCTATTGAAAACTCAAACATCGTTATCTCTATGCTTCCTGCCCGTTTTCACATTAAGGTTGCAGAAGATTGTGTTCGCCTTAAAAAGCATTTGGTTACAGCCTCGTACGTAAGTCCAGAATTATTGGCTCTTGACAAAGAGGTGAAGGAAGCGGGACTCGTTTTCATGAACGAAATAGGCTTAGACCCTGGTGTTGACCATATGAGTGCCATGCAGGTGATCGATCGTATTCGTGATAAAGGTGGGAAAATAATTTTGTTCGAATCTTTCTGTGGCGGATTAGTTGCCCCTGAATACGACAACAATCTTTGGAATTATAAATTTACTTGGAACCCAAGAAACGTAGTGCTTGCCGGTCAAGGTGGTACTGCTAAATTCTTACAAGAAGGCACCTATAAGTATATACCTTACCATCGCTTGTTTAGACGTACCGAATTCTTTGAAATAGAAGGATATGGTCGTTTTGAAGGATATGCCAATCGCGATTCTTTAAACTACAGAGATGCTTATAAATTACAAGACGCCTTAACCATATACAGAGGTACCATGCGTCGTGTAGGATTTTCGAAAGCATGGAATATGTTTATTCAATTAGGTGCTACCGACGATACGTATGCTATAGAAAACTCTGAAAAAATGAATTATCGTGAATTCATTAATCTATTTCTTCCGTATTCACCTACCGATTCTGTTGAATTAAAGCTTAGGCATTACCTGAAGTTGGATCAAGATGATATCCGTTGGGATAAATTATTGGAACTGAACATTTTTGACGACACTAAACTAATCGGAATTCCCAATGCAACACCAGCCCAAGCACTTCAGAAAATTCTAGAAGACAGCTGGACGCTTAAAGCCGAAGAGAAAGATATGATTGTTATGTATCATAAATTCGGTTACGAATTAAACGGAGAAAAGAAACAAATAGATTCTAAACTGGTAGTTACAGGTGAAAACCAAACGTTTACGGCAATGGCAAAAACCGTAGGTTTACCCGTAGCCATGGCTGCTCTAAAAATATTGAATGGCAATATTACGACCCCAGGTGTTCAGATTCCTATCACCAAAGAAGTTTACGAACCTATATTAAAAGAACTTGAAGATTACGGAGTCAATTTTAAAGAATACGAAATACCGTATTTAGGCTATAATCCGAATTCTGTAGTTAACTAGTGCTTTTTAACTATCATATTGAAACCAAATAAGTACATTTATGTTTTAAACCCTCACTGAGGACTTAATTTTTCGAGGTTTGCCTCGAAATGATATATTGATAAGTAAACCTCGTACCCTTGGGTCGAGGTTATTGATTTGAAAAAAACATGAAAACACCGACTTCTTTGGCTAAAATTGATGGTATAGATAAAAAAATCTTGCGTTTTTTAATGGAAGACGCCCGTAAGCCAGTACTTGAAATTGCGAGAAGTATTGGAATATCTGGCGCAGCCATACATCAACGTTTAAGAAAACTAGAAGCATCGGGACTTTTATCTGGCTCTAAATTTATTGTAAACCCTAAATCATTGGGGTATACTACCATGGCATATATTGGAATATATCTAGACAAAGCTATGAGCAACCCAATGGCGGTAAAACAACTAGAGAAAATTCCTGAAGTATTGGAATGCCACTACACTACCGGAAACTGGTCTATCCTCATAAAAGTGTTATGTAGAGATAACGAACACTTAATGCAGGTATTAAATAAAGAAATACAAGCCATTGAAGGGGTTTCAAGAACCGAAACCTTTATATCATTAGCGCAGCAAATAGACAGGCAAATAAGTATATAAAAAAAGCCTCCCCACTTGGGAAGGCTTTTTTTATATTCGATACTAACAGTAGCTTAATCTCTACCGCCAAAAACTTGTAATCCCCAGTACACTAAAGTTGCCAATGAACCAATTGCAGCTACCAAATAAGTACGTGCAGCCCATTTCAAAGCGTCTTCAGAACCTTTATATTCTTCTGGTGTAACTATATTTTTATTTTTCAACCATGCCAATGCTCTATTACTAGCATCATACTCAACTGGCAAGGTTACAAGGCTAAATACTGTTGCCATACCCATCATTATTAGACCAGCTACAGCTACCCAATAACCAAATCCTAATCCGGCAGCGGCACCTAATGCCAAACCACCAAAAACTACCCATTGCGACATGCCTGATGTTACATTTACTATAGGTACTAATTTTGAACGCAAGCCCAACCATTCATAAGCCTCTGCATGTTGCACAGCGTGACCACATTCGTGAGCCGCAACTGCAGCAGCTGAAGCATTTCTTTGGTTATACACACCTTCACTTAGATTTACTGTTTTATTAGCAGGATTGTAATGATCGGTAAGCATCCCAGGCGTAGAAACTACTTTTACATCTCTAATACCATGATCTGCTAACATTTTTTCAGCAATCTCAGCACCGCTCATTCCATTCTTTAAATGAACCTTAGAATAAAACTTAAACTTACTCTTTAACTTATTACTTACTAACCAGCTGACCAAAGCGATTGCTCCGAGCAGTATATAATATCCCATCATAACTTTTCAATTTTTAAATCGATTAAATATACTAAAGATCCTTACTTTTTAAGAATCTATTTATATAAAAGCAAAAACCCCGCCAAATTCCTTTTTAGAACTGGCGAGGTCTATTATACTGACAGAATGTATTGATTAGGCAACTACTTCTTCCCAACCAAAGGCTTCAATAATTTCTTGGAGCACTATTTTTCCTTCTACGATATTTAATCCTTTCTTTAAAGATGCATCTTTCTCACATGCTGCTTCCCATCCTAAATTTGCTAATTTCAAAGCAAAAGGTAAAGTTACATTGGTCAATGCCATTGTCGATGTATAAGGTACTGCACCCGGCATATTTGCAACGGAGTAATGCACTACATCATCTATAATATAAATAGGGTCTTCATGCGTGGTAGGCTTGGTTGTTTCTACACATCCGCCTTGATCCACAGCAACATCAACGATTACGGTACCAGGTCTCATTTCTTTCAACATGTCTCTTGTAATCAAATTCGGAGCTTTAGCTCCTTTCAATAAAACACCTCCAATAATTAGATCATGCGTTTTTATAAGTCTTCGAATATTAAACTCGTTTGAAAATTCTGTTACTACATGCGGTGGCATTACATCATTTGCATAACGTAGACGTTTCATGTTTACATCTAAGATAGTTACGTGAGCCCCTAAACCTGCTGCCATTTTAGCAGCCTGTATACCCACTACACCAGCACCTAAGACTAAAACCTTACCTGGAGCTACACCTGGTACGCCACCTAATAATACACCACGACCTTTTACAGGTTTCTCTAAATATTTAGCACCTTGCTGAATTGCCATTCTACCGGCTACTTCTGACATTGGTGTTAAAAGGGGTAAAGTACCCTCTTCATCTTCTACCGTTTCATAAGCGATACAAACCGCTTTTTGTTTGATCATTGCCTTCGTTAAAGCTTCACTTGATGCAAAGTGGAAATAAGTAAAAAGTATTTGACCTTCTTGAATTAAATTATATTCTTCTTCAATAGGCTCTTTTACTTTTACGATCATTTCGCTCATGGCATATACCTGACCAATAGTATCTAGAATTATAGCCCCTGCTTGTTGATAATCTTGATTGAAGAAACCACTGCCTTCACCAGCATCTGACTGAACATATACTTTGTGGTTGTTCTTTACCAATTCGAAAACCCCGCCAGGTGTCATACCTACCCTGCTTTCATTGTTCTTAATTTCTTTTGGAATACCAACAATCATGATTTATCAATTTATGTTATACTGCAAAATTGATACTAATTACGCAGATAACAAACAATAATTCGATAAAACGTAGGGGTTGATTGATAAAAATATGTATTTATACATATTGACCCCTATAAAATTATGGGGTGTATTCTTATTTATACTTAAATTTTATTATAATCATTAAAATTAACAGGGTAGATGTAATTCCATTTGCTAAAATAACAGGAAGACTATTTATACTTATACCATAAAGCAACCAAAGCAAAACCCCTACTAATAATACAGTATACATGGTGAGGGAAATATCTTCTACAGATTTATTTTTCCAGGTTTTATATACCTGTGGCACATATGCCGCTGTGGTTAAAGTAGCTGCGACCAAACCTAAGATTTCGACACTGTCCATATTTTTATATTTTACAACCGCACAAGTAAATCCAATAAACAAGAAGAGGCGATAAATATCGCCTCTTCTTTTAAATATATTCTCTTAACTACCCTACTATATTGACAATTTTACCTGGCACTACAATTACCTTTTTAGGTTCACGACCTTGTAACTGTTGCTGTGTTTTTTCATTTGCCATTACCGCAGCTTCTATTTCATCTTTTGATAAATCTAAAGAAAGCTCTAAAGTAAACTTCATTTTACCATTGAAAGAAATAGGATATTCTTTACTACTCTCAACCAAATACTTTTCTTCAAACTTCGGAAAAGGCGCTGTAGCTATAGATTCTGTATGACCTAATTTACTCCAAAGCTCTTCTGCTATATGTGGTGCATACGGCGATACCAAAATAGCCAAAGGTTCTAATATTTGTCTACTTACACATTTCTGAGATGAAAGTTCATTTACACAGATCATAAATGTAGATACCGATGTATTAAAACTGAAGTTCTCTATATCTTCTTCTACTTTTTTAATGGTTTTGTGTAATGTTTTCCAAGCATCTTTAGTAGGCTCGTATTCACTAACCAAAAATGATGCATTTCCACTTGTATGAAACTGTCTCCATAGTTTCTTTAAGAAAGAATGTGTACCAGTAATACCAGCCGTGTTCCAAGGCTTAGATTGCTCTAAAGGACCTAAGAACATTTCATATAAACGCAAACTGTCGGCACCGTACTCCTCACAAATAGCATCAGGATTAACGACGTTGTATTTAGATTTGGACATTTTTTCGACTTCGCGACCTACCACATACTTTCCATCCTCTAATACGAAATCAACTTTAGCATATTCTGGCAACCATTTTTTAAATGCCTTAACATCTAACTCATCCGAAGAATTAACCAATGAAACATCTGCATGAATTGGAGTTACATTCCTTCCTTCTATTAATCCTTTAGATATCAAAGTTCCATCCTCATCCCTATAAACAAAAGCACTAGTCCCAGTAATCATTCCTTGATTAATAAGCTTTTTAGCAAATTCATCTTTAGGTACCAATCCTTTATCGAACATGAATTTTTGCCAGAAACGAGAATATAATAAATGACCTGTTGCATGCTCGCTACCGCCTATATATAAATCTACATCTTGCCAATAATTAATGGCTTTCTGTGAGAATATTTCTTCACTATTCTCTGGATCCATGTATCTATTGAAATACTGAGAACTACCGGCCCAACCTGGCATGGTATTCAATTCCAACGGGAATACAGTGGTATTATTTATCTCGCTATTATTTACAACCTTATTTGCTACAGTATCCCAAGCCCAAACCTCAGCATTTCCTAATGGCGGCTCACCAGTTTCAGTTGGTAAATATTTCTCTACTTCGGGTAACTTAATCGGTAAATGTTCTGGAGAAATCATCTGCGGCATTCCGTCTACATAATATACTGGGAATGGTTCTCCCCAATATCTTTGGCGACTAAAAACAGCATCACGTAAACGATAGTTTATTTTTCCTTCGCCTTGTCCTAATTTCTCTAATTCATAAATAGCCAATTTCATCGCTTTCTTATACGGTAAACCACTTAAGAAATCGCTATTCGCTATCACCGTTTTATCTTTATCGGCATGTGCTTCTTCAGAAATATCTACACCTTCAAAAATGTTTGGGATATCAATATTAAAATGTTTCGCAAAATCATAATCACGCTGATCTCCGCATGGTACCGACATTACAGCTCCTGTACCATAACCAGCCAATACGTAATCACCAATCCAAATCGGAATAGGTTCTTTAGTAAAAGGATGCTCAGCATATGCACCTGTAAAAGCACCTGAAATGGTTTTTACATCTGCCATACGATCACGCTCAGAACGTTTTGCTGTTGCTTCAATATATGCTTCAACCTCAGCTTTTTGTTCTGCCGTTGTGATTTCACTTACCAACTCATGCTCTGGAGCTAAGGTCATAAATGACACTCCGAAAATAGTATCGGGTCTGGTAGTAAAGACATCAATAACAGCATCGTGACCATTTACATTGAAAGTTGCAGATGCTCCTTGACTTCTCCCAATCCAATTGGTTTGTGAATCTTTTAATGGCTGTGGCCAATCGATTTTCGCCAAACCATCTAATAAACGTTGTGCGTATGCAGAAATACGCATGCTCCACTGAGTCATTTTTTTACGAACAACCGGGTGACCACCACGTTCTGACACTCCGTTTACTATTTCGTCATTTGCCAATACCGTACCTAGTGCAGGACACCAGTTTACCTCAGTATCTGCCAAATACGTTAATCTATATTGTAATAATATTTCTTGTTTTTTGACATCAGAAAAAGAATTCCACTCATCCGCAGAAAAGGATGCTATATCATCATCACAAACGGCATTTACATTGGCATTTCCATCCGAAGAAAACTTAGAAATTAAGGTTTCTATATCTTCTGCTTTATCAGTATCGGTATTATACCAAGAATTGAAAATCTGAATAAATATCCACTGCGTCCACTTGTAATACTCGGGACTAGAAGTTCTTACTTCTCTACTCCAATCAAAAGAAAAACCTAATTGATCTAACTGTCTTCTGTATGTTTTAATATTTGCTGCAGTAGTAACTGCAGGGTGCTGCCCTGTTTGTATGGCATACTGCTCTGCCGGCAAACCAAAAGAATCGTAGCCTTGTGGGTGCAATACATTAAACCCTTTATGCCTTTTGTAACGCGCATAAATATCACTTGCAATATACCCTAACGGATGACCAACATGTAGCCCCGCACCAGACGGATAAGGAAACATATCTAACACATAGAACTTTTCTTTATCAGAATCGTTCTCTGCTTTAAATGTTTGATGTTCTGCCCAGTATTTTTGCCATTTGGCTTCAATTTCGTTGAAATTGTATTGCATGATCTTTACTTCTTTTCTGTAAGTCGCAAAAATAGGTTTATTCTGCTAAAAGCGAAAGAATAACATCATTGATACTGTTTCGGTTAAACCATCAATAACTTTCCGCCGTAGAGTACCCAAAGCATAGATGCCAATGCCGATAAGTTAATGAGATAACCAAACAATTTCATTTCTGGCAAGGCATACGCTCTACCTTTAAATATTACAAAAATATCTAATACCATAAATGCCGAAAAGAGACCAAGAAATGATGCCAACACCACATCTTCAAACCAATACCAAACCAAAACAGATTCGCATACCAATATCAAGAGCATCAAAAATTTTGAATTTTTACGCCCTATCAATGTAGCGGTGGTTCTTTTGCCCGAAGCTAAATCTGGCTCAATATCCATTATTTCACCAGCAATATGTGCTTGAAATGCAAATAATGACAAATACACCAATGTTTGCCACGGCAGCGTTTCTAAATTATTCAGTTCTGTTGAAAAGAATACCGTAACCACATACCCTACCTGAATTAGAATTTCAAACGGAGGTCTTTCTTTTATTCTGAACGGCTTAAAATTATAAAGAATGTTCACGACCACCATAAACAGCAGCAGAAAGAACATTTTCAACCCAGAAATAAAGGTGAAGGCAATTACAAATACCGATGTCAGAATGGTAATTTTAGTCAGTACACCTTTGAGTTGCGATTTTGAAGCCTTGGCGCCAAATAGAAAATTTCCTTTTCTATCATTAACGGCATCAGCATCTATATCATTATAATCGTTAAGACCATAAACCAAATAATTTAAGGGGAAGGTGACGAAGAACAAACCGAGCCAAAAATTAACCGACTGCCAATAATCCACCTGATTTGCAAAAGGAACTAAATAAATCCAAATAGTAGGAAACCAAAGTCCGGGTCTAGATATCTTTAAATCCAATAGATTAAACATATTATCAAAAATTAGGTGATCACTTTGGTTAACAACCTCTTGGCAAGTCCGCGAAGCAATGAATTGAAAATTTTATTTAAATCTCAATTATCGAGTAAAAATACCAATCTCAAAATAGGCTCCATATCTTGAATTGAGATTATTTATTCATCGTAGTAAAAAGTATATCTTTAACCAGTGAATATGATGTACTCCAGATTTTTTCTACTTACTATTTTACTAACGTGTTGCGGCATAACTTCATTGCACGCGCAACTAGGTTTTTGTGGCGGTAATTCTGGAGACCCAATTTTTACCGAAGATTTTGGCTCTGGCACCACCGACGGACCAGCATTACCCGCCGGCACCACCACTTATAACTTCACCACTGGCACCCCAAATGACGGTGATTATACCATTTCGAGCTCTACTAATTACTACGACTGGCTTTCAATTGAAGACCACACACCAGGCGACAGTAACGGCAAATCTTTTATTGTTAATGCAAGTTTTACTGCGGGTGAGTTTTACCAACGCCAAGTAACAGGCTTGTGCGAAAATACTACGTATGAGTTTTCATCATGGCTTATTAATTTACAAATCGCAGGTAGCTGCGAAGGCAACAGCATACCTGTTAATGTTCGTTTTCAAATATGGGACCAGACAGACACCAACATGCTTGCACAAGGCGATACGGGCAGTATATCTGGTATTGGCACTACCGTATGGGAGCAATATGCCTTAATTTTTAAAACCGCACCTGGGCAAACCTCTGTTATTCTAAAAATGAGAAACAATAGTAATGGCGGCTGCGGTAATGACCTCGCTATAGATGACATTTTATTTAGATCTTGTGGCGATAATGTTACTATTGCAACTGCAGCTGATGAAGCCAGCTTAGTTGTTTGTGCTGACCAAGGCAGTGTGTCAAGAACATTGACCGCAACACCAGATGCTTCTGTTTTTAGCACCCATGCCTACCAATGGCAGCAAAGTACAGACCAACAAATATGGACAGACATACCCGGTGAGAATAGTGCAATTCTAAATACTCCGGCAGTTACTGCTACCACTTATTTTAGAACAAAAATTGCAGAAGATATTGCCAATGTAAATAACGATTTATGCAATGTGGTATCTGACGTTTTTGATATTACCGTTCTACCCATTCCGCCTGCCCCAACAAATAACGGAGACGTAACTATCTGCGAAGGTGAATTAGGCACTTTATCGGTCAATACACAAAACGCATATTCTATTAACTGGTACGATGCCGCTACTGGCGGTAATTTGATTTTATCTGATAATCGAAACTTAGAAATCGACATTGCTGGCACCTATTATGCAGAAGCCAATTCCACAGAAATTGAATGCGCATCTACTACTAGAACTGCAGTTACCTTAACCGTCAACCCTTTACCCGTAGTACCTGGTGACATTAGTACCTTTTTATGTGAAGATTCTTCTACCACGCTAGATGCCGAAGTTGAGAATGCCATGTATCAATGGTCTACAGGTGCGACAACTCAAACAATCGATGTTACCGAACCTGGAGATTATGATGTTAGCATTACCAATGCAAATGGCTGCTCTGCTAAACGCACCTTCACAGTTGAACAAATAGATTTACCTAGAATTGATAAAATAACATCTGACGGACCGTCAATAGTCGTTTCTACTTCTAACAATGGAAATTTTGAATATTCTTTAGACGGAATTTCATTTCAATCTAGTAACATTTTTGAAGCTGTAGAAGGCGGATTCTACACTATTTACGTTCAAGATAATACAGATTGCGGCGTAGTAACCCAAGATTTTTATCACCTGGTCATTCAAAAATTCTTTACACCGAACGGAGATTCTTATAATGATATTTTTGAACCTGACGGATTAGAGGTGTTTAACACTGTTATGATTTCAATTTTTGATCGCTACGGGAAACTCTTAAAATTCGGTAATACAAATTCCACATCTTGGGATGGCACTTTTCAAGGTGAACGATTGCCAGAAGATGATTATTGGTATTTAATTGAAGCTGATTCTACTCAATTTAAGGGACACTTCAGTTTAAAACGTTAAGGCAAACTATCTATTTTAAAAAAATGAATAATGAAAACTAAACTTCTTGTATTAACTCTTATCCTATCAACATTTATATCTTTTTCGCAGAAAGAAATATCTCGTGAATGGACTTCTTTTGCTCAAACTATTACCATTACTACAGATCAAAAAATTAAATTCAGAGTGACCGCATCGGCTAAAACTATTGGCGAGAATACTGACAGCTGGTCTGGACTTTGGGCTAGAGTAGATACTAAAAACGGTGAAAATGGTTTTTTTGATAACATGGGAGACCGACCTATTCTTTCTAAAGATTGGAATTCATACACTATTGAAGGTGAAATAGACGAGAATGCCAAAGCCCTGGTATTCGGCGGACTATGCAGTGGTAACGGAGAATTCTATTATGACAATTTTGTTGTAGAAACAGAAAAACCAGATGGTTCGTTTGAAAAACTGGATATTAAAAATGCAAGTTTTGAAACACGATTAAATGACAAAGGAATCTTGGGATGGATTAGCGGCATTAGCCAAGACAATCCTGTAAAAATTAAAGAGTTCACTTTCAAAAACACCAGTGATACTACTGATGGCAAAAATGCTATTGTTATTGTCGGCGAGGGTGTAGTAAAAGACAAATCTGATCTTATTGGTCCTATTGATGGGTATTCTCCACAAATTGGCACTTTAATTACCATGCTAGACAATTTAAGTATTAGAATAGAAAAGCAAATGAGCTCTTTAGATGTCAGGGAATTAGATCACATCATGGATAAAGAGGCAAATTCTATAGGGGCACTTATCATGCACTTGATTGCTACCGAAGTATATTACCAAAACTTGACTTTTGATGAAATGGAATATGATGAGGAAGACACTAAACTATTAGATATCGCAATGGCTCTTGGAGAGGATGCACGTAACAGTATCAACGGGAAAGAAGCTAGTTACTACTTTAATCTATGGAAAAAAGTTAGAGCAAAAACTAAAGAAAATTTCAAAGCTAGAGATGACGCTTGGTTAGCAGAAGTTTACCCAGGATCAAGCATTAACAATCACTTTTCATGGTTTCATGTAATGGAACATCAATCTAGTCATCTTGGTCAAATGCTTTTATTAAGAAAAAGAATTCCGCCAGCTCCCGAACCTTTAACGCTTCCTAAACTAAATAAAAACTAAAGTATAAGGTTACTTTGTTATTTTTACAGAGAATTTTAAGTTTATGGCGAACTCCTTCGAAAATTATCAAAGACGCAAACTCATCTCCTCCTATTTTTCTGTGGTGCTAAGTATTGCATTGGTCTTATTCCTATTAGGCATTTTAGGATTACTGGTTTTAAATACCAAAAAAATGGCAGATCGTTCTAAAGAACAAATCACCATCTCTGTCTTCTTAAAAGAAAACACCAAAGAAATTGAGATCGAACAGCTTCAAAAGACATTGGCAATGTCTGAATACACGAAATCATCTACGTACGTATCTAAAGAAGAAGCTGCAGAACAGCATAGCGAAGAAATCGGCGAAGACTTTGTTGACTATTTAGGCTACAATCCGCTAAAGAACTCTATCGACGTAAAGTTGAATGCAGATTTCGTTACTGCCGAGAAAGTACAAGAAATTGCCGATACCCTTTCAGAAAAGAGTTTTGTTGATGAAGTTAGTTACGACAAGGTATTAGTAAGCATGGTAGCCAAAAGTGTTGAACAAATAGGTTTCTGGATCTTGGTAGCCAGCGCTATTTTTACCTTTATCGCAGTTCTATTAATTAATAGTTCTATACGTTTATCTATCTATTCTAAAAGATTTATCATCAAAACCATGCAAATGGTTGGGGCGACAAAGACCTTTATAAGAAGACCATTTATATGGCAAAATATTAAACTAGGTATGATCGGTGCAGCAATTGCTTTATTGGCTATTGGTGGCGTCGTATATTATGTAAATACTAATTTTCAAGATTTAGGGTTATTCGATGAACCTTATATTTTAGTCATTTTATTTGTTAGTGTTTTTCTATTGGGAATACTTATTTCGTTCATTAGCACCTATTTTGCGACCCAACGCTTCTTAAATCTTAGAACGGACGAATTATATTATTAAATTTGCGGCATGAGTAAAAACAACAAAGTGGAACAGCACGCTAAACAAGAATTTATTTTTCAGAAGAAAAATTACATGTTCATGTTCATTGGTCTTGCCTGTATTGCGATAGGTTTTATTTTAATGAGCGGTGGCGGCAGCGATGACCCCAACGTATTTAACCCTGAAATTTATAATTTTAGAAGAATTAGGCTAGCACCTACTTTAGTGCTTATTGGCTTAGGTATAGAAATTTATGCCATTTTATTGAACCCCCACAAAAAGAAAGATTAATTGGATACTTTAGACGCAATTATACTCGGCATTATTCAAGGATTAACCGAGTTTCTACCCGTTTCTTCAAGCGGTCATTTAGAATTGGGTAAAGCCATTTTAGGAGACAACTCTGTACCAGAAGATAGTTTATTATTTACCGTAATACTTCATTTTGCTACTGCTCTTAGTACCATTGTTGTTTTCAGAAAAGATATTTGGGAAATTTTAAGCGGTTTGTTTCAATTTAAATGGAACGAAGAAAGTCAGTTTTCCGCTAAGATTATTATCTCTATGCTACCCGCAGTATTCATTGGCTTGTTCTTTGAAGAACAATTAGAAGAATTATTTGGCGGTAATATTCGTTTTGTAGGCTTTATGCTTATCATTACGGCAGTACTTCTATATTTTGCAGATAAAGCTAAGGATACTGATAAAAAGGTAAGTTTCAAAAATGCTTTTATAGTTGGTATCTCTCAAGCAATTGCAATGCTACCTGGCATTTCTCGTAGTGGAGCTACCATTTCTACTTCTGTTCTTTTAGGTGTAGACAAATCGAAAGCTGCTCGATTTTCTTTCTTAATGGTTGTACCATTAATTTTCGGTAAAATCGCAAAAGACATTATGAGCGGAGATCTAAATTTTGATGGAGAAAACAATATCGCAATGGGCGCTGGTTTTATTGCTGCCTTTCTTGCCGGTCTTGCTGCTTGTACATGGATGATTAAACTGGTTCGCAAAAGCAAGCTATCCTATTTTGCCATCTACTGTCTTGTTGTAGGATTGATTGCCGTTATATACGGATTCACTAATCCGTAGTACTACCTAAACTCCCAAATTCATGAAAGATTTGACCCAAGAAGACTATTTAAACGGTCAGGTATTATTAATCGACAAACCACTAGAATGGTCGTCTTTTCAGGCTGTCAATAAGTTGAAATGGGCTATCAGAAAAAAGTTCAGTTTAAAGAAATTTAAAATCGGACACGCAGGTACATTGGATCCGTTAGCAACGGGTCTCCTTATCATTTGTACTGGAAAGTTCACTAAGAAAATTACAGAATACCAAGGTCAAGAAAAAGAATACGCAGGTATTTTTACCTTAGGCGGCACTACAGCTTCTTATGATCTTGAAACAGAAATAAACGAAACTTTCGCAACAGACCACATTACCCCTGATCTTATAAAAACTACCACCCATCAATTTATAGGTGATATTGACCAGGCACCGCCTGTTTTCTCTGCCTTAAAAAAAGATGGTAAGCGACTTTATGAATTGGCTCGCGAAGGTAAAACAGTTGACATACCAAAGCGTAAAGTAAATGTAAGTGCTTTTGATATTACCGCTATCGATGGCTTAAATATTCACTTTAGAATCGCTTGCAGCAAAGGCACTTATATTCGATCTATTGCTCATGATTTTGGCGCAGTGCTGAATTCTGGTGCACATTTAACGGCATTGAGAAGAACCAAAATAGGTGATTTTAACGTAGATAATGCTCAAGACCCTTTAGTCTTTGCTGATTTATTATTAGGTGCAGAAGAAAAATAGACAATAAACTATTGATTACCCTTTATCGATCTTCTAAAATATTTTGGTATTATTAAGGTTATATATCCATGAATCTGAACAGAAAACAATTATCATTACTTGCCACTATCTTTAGCTTGTCTATTGTAGTGCTGGTATTGTATAATATTCAGTTTGGTGGTCAACAAGAATCTAAAGAAGACTATGTTGTTGAAATGGTCATGGACCCTGAGGTTTTAGAAGAAATTCTAAAAGAAGAGGAGCCAAAAGAAGATTTAGCAAACGCAGACCCTATTAAAAGTCATTTAGCTTTTAACGAAACGGCAAAGCCTAGTTATGGTAATCCAGAGCCGTTACAAACTCTAGAAGAGTTAATGGAAGAGCGCAATGAGATGAGCGATGGCGATCCTACCGAAAATCTAATTTCTGATTCAGGTTATTCTGAAAGAGTAAAAGCGCTAGCTAAAAAGCGAGAAGAAAAAAAACAACTTTTAGGCGAAAAGGAAGCGCAAAAGAAAGAGTTTACAAATAACCTTGCGGCAAGAAGAACTTCAGTTTCGTATTCTTTAGTAGATAGAAATAATTATAAATTACCCCCTCCGATATATACTTGTATCGAAGGAGGAAAAGTTGTTATCAATATTGAAGTAAATGCTTTAGGTTATGTTACCGAAGCAGATTATAACGAGAAAAGTTCTGGTACTTCTAACGGATGCCTTGTTGAAAACGCTATTAATTACGCTTTAAAAGCAAGATTTAATTCATCTGATAAAGATTCTCAGAAAGGAACGATTACTTACTTATTTCAAGGGAAGTAACTTCAGCAGATCTCCTAAAATACTTTGCCCTTTATCTTTATTATAAAAAACCTGTAAGTCTTGTTTGAACTCAGGTGTTAATTTACCATGTTCAGCTTTATAATCTTCAACTAACTGTGTTGCCTTCATTGACCTAGGACCCCAAGTTGCCACCACAGCACTCTCCTCTTCATCTATCGCAATTAACTTTGGTATAGACATACCACCGTTGGTCAAAAACTGGTTCATGATATCTAAATTCTCATCGCGAAGAATTATAGACAACGATATATTCGAATTTAACTCAGTAATCTTATTCATTACTGGTAATGCAGGTGAAGCATCGCCACACCAACTTTCTGATAATACCAACCACGAAATTTTCTGATCGACAGCTTTAATTTTGGCTACAGCCTCGTCGCTAAACTTCAAGGTTTTATCCCATCGGCGCATACGGCTATTATTTAATTGGGTATACTGCGATAATGCCTCTGATTGTTCAGGACCAGTAGCCTCACCTTTTTCAGCCAAATCTGAAACCAATGTTCTGTATGCTGAATAACTATAACTTGACGCTAATCCTTTTTTAATCAAATCTTCTATTACTAATTCCATGCGAATACTAATTTATATACTTTAATCGAACGCTTTAGTAGTAATAAAAGTACAATGCTTACAAATTCTCAGGATTCACCGCTAAACTATTGAACAACTTAGCCTTTGCCGTAAAGTATTTGTTCTCTACCTGGTTTTGTTTTAAAACCGCATCTATCAATTTGGTTTCTCTTGAATTAATTAAGAAAAGTGAACTTTCGCCAAAACTGAATTTTCGTTCTTCGGCCGCAAGCAAAGCTTCATAACTCGCTACAATATCATTTATCAATACATTCTGATTCTCAAAAGAATCTAATTCATTGTAGATAGCGGTTATTTTATTCTGAATCTGAACCTCAGCATTATCAAGCTCGAACTGCGCGTCTTTTAGTTTCAATTTCGCCAATTTTAAATCTCCCCTTTCTTTTCTAAGAAATAGCGGAAGTTCAAAATTTAGTCCGGCTTTATAATTCTGTTTTTCAAATGAGTTTAAGTACTGTGGCTCATCTGTAATAAACTTATATTCCACATCTATTCTAGGCAACAGCTTATTCGTTTTTAGTCGCTTATCCACAACCAGACCATCAATTTTATAGCCTAATGATTTTAACTTCGGATGATTCTCTAACACAAAACTATCCAATGGTTTTCCTAAAATTTCTAAAGCTTGATCTATCTCGGTATCTAACGATGTATCTGGTACAACATCTTGCTGCAATTCCATCGGAATATTTTCACCCATCCACAGGTAATTAGAAAGTTCTAATCTAGCATTACGCAAAGCTACATTAGCCTGCTCACGCTCTAACGCTCTATTCTGTACTGAAATCTTTGCTTCTACCGTATCGATAGCTGCAATTTCACCTGCTTGTGCACTTCGGTTAACGCCCTTCAACCGGACTTTAGCATTCAATAAAAAATCATTGAACAACAAACTATTTCTATAGGCTTGCAACCAATTGAAATATGCCAAAGAGGCATCGAACAAAATCTGATTTACCAATAAATCTCTATCTGCTTTTGACTGCTCCCTAAAGAACTTTGCTTTTTTTACAGTGGCCATTCGCTCGTTTATCCAAGAACCACGACCTAGCGACAGCGCGACTCCGGCACTATAGAGTCCGTCATCGGGGACATTTCTTTCTGCGTTCAAGTATTCCCCAGAATATTGCTCAAATTCACCCTTCAACTCTATGCCGTACCATGTAGGCACTTTAAAAGTTGAATTCAATAAATCGTAATACTCCGTACCCTTAAACTCTTTCGTAGAATAATCTAGAGATATCTTAGGATCAAAACCACCACGTGCTTTCATTAGATTTGCCTGACCTATGCTCATCACCATCTCTGCTTGTTTAGCAATAGGATGATACTTTTTCACATAACCCAAATACTCTCTAAAATTTAGCTGTACAGAATCTACAGTCTGGGCATTCGCAAACAACCCAGTTATCAGATATAAAAAGACAACAATTCTCTTCATCGTTATTTTTTTACAGGTTTATCTTGAGCTCCTTCTGGTTGATAATAATTGGCCGGGAATCCGTTAAGCTGACGCCACAGTTCATACCAAATAGGCACATCTTCTAATAAAGCAATCGTATTTGCACCAGAACCTACACGTAGGGCTTCTGGCCATGCTTGATCTTCTTTATCAGGAGAAAGCAATACTCTGTACTTCCCATTCGGATTTATAAAGGTCTCAATAGCCACTACCTTGCCAGCATATGTACCGTAAGATGCATTTGGCCAACCGCTAAATACAATTGCAGGCCAACCATCGAATTGAATTCTAACCGTTTCACCTAAATGAATCAGCGGTAAATCTATAGGGTTCACAAAAGTTTCTACTGCCATATCATACTCAGCTGGCATAATACCTACTAACGGTGTACCTTCTTTAAAAGTCTCGCCGATACCTGCGGTAAGTACTTTATTGATATACCCATTTTGCGGCGCCCGAATGTAACGTAGCGCACTTCGCATTTGATAATTTGTATAATCGTTCTCCAACTTACTTACCTGAGCTTCTGAATCGAACTGATTGGACATTGCCGTAAACTTATCGCTCTGCGCCTTTGAAATCTTATCGGTATATGAAGCTTGAACACTATTGATTTCTACTTCTGCATTGATAATTTCATTTTTAGCAGCCAACAGTTTGTTCTCTTGAGAAAGTAACTTTGCCTGCGTCTCTTGAAGCTTCAACCTTTTTTCTTCAACATCGGTTACTGCCTTTAAGCCTTCACTTTGTAACATGGCCGTACGTTCGTATTGGCGCTCTGCTATTTTAATGTTGGTTTTAGCCGCTTCAAAATCTATACTATCACTTTGTGCTTTTAATTTTGATTGTAACAACTTGTTTTTAGCCTGTTCTAGCTTTAGTCTTCTTTCGTTAACAAGTGCTGCAACCTGATTATCTAAAGACTTGACCTTATCACCATATGATGTTACCGAAGAACTTTTCGACTTTAATTGTTGCCCTGTTCTCTCTACTAAATCCGGATCAAAATATTCTGATTTTACTTCAGATATAAAAAGTATGGTATCGCCCTTTTTTACGTAATCGCCTTCTTGTACATACCACTCTTCTATTCTACCCGGTATTTGAGATTGAATGGTTTGTGGTCTTTGACCAGGTGTTAGCGTAGTTAAAAATCCTCTAGCGTTAATCGTTTGCGTCCAAGGTAGAAACAATACGATTACACCTACCACGGCAAAAGCGAACAAAAAGCGATTGAAGTGTTTGTAATGCCTTTGGTGATTTACTTTTTGAACGGATTTAAATCGCTCAATCGACACCTTTTCATTTAATTTTTTATGAGATATATTAAGCATCTTTTCCTGAGATTTCGTTAATAATCTGTCCTTTATCCATGGTAATAATTCGTGAACATTTTTTAATCCACTTATCATTTTCACTTACTACAAGTAATGCCCACCCGTTAGATGAATCACTTAAAAAGTTCAAAATTCGATCAGCCTCTTCACTGTTAAATTGATCCAGTGGATCTTTTAGAATAAGTAGTTTGGGTTTACGAACAATACTTCTTGCGAGCACTATCTTTTTAGATACGGTATGGGGAATCTGTTTTCCTTCAGGATATAAAATGGTATTTAATCCATCTGGCTGCTTCTTTACAAAATCTGTAAGTCCGACTTTATCTAATGCCCAATACACTTGCTCATTTGTAGTTTCTTTATCACCAAAAGTGATATTATGGAGAATGGTCCCCTCAAAAGGCGATTCTTCTGGCAGTGATTGACCTAGATGTGAACGATAGTAATTTAAATTCATCCCTTTTAAAGAGACTCCGTTTACATAGACACCCCCAGTATCTGGTTCAATAATTCCTGCAATAATTCGCAACAAGGTATTTTTACCAGAGCCACTACTACCCCTCAACAAAATGGTACATGTTGGTGAAATAGTCAAGCTCAAATTAGAAATTATCTCTCTTTTTGGATCTGGAACACTATACGAGATATCGCTTAACTCTACTGTAAAGGCTTGATTTTCTAAGAATGGTTTTTCACCTTCTTGTGTTTCTAATTCTTTATCTACTACCTGACCCATTTTCTCTAAAGATGTCAATAGATCATAAAAAGTTTCTAAACCCACAATTAATTTTTCTACCGAATTAATTACCAAAAGAATAATGATCTCTGCCGCTACAAATTGCCCAATATTCATTTCTTGATTCAATACCAACAAACCACCAATAAGCAAAAGACCAGCAGTAACCAGCACCTTAAAACCAATCATCTGAATAAATTGAATTACAATCACTTTAAAATGACTTTCTCTCGCATTTAAATATTCAACCACCAAGGTGTCGTTCTTATCTAATGCGTGAGAAGTTTTACCTGATAATTTGAAACTAACAATTGAACGAGCAATCTCTTGAAGCCAATGCGCTACTTTATATTTACTCTTAGATTCTTCTAAACTGGTATCTAAACCTCGTTGCGCCGTAAACTTAAAAACCACATAGATTAATAGAAGTAATAGCATACCATACACAATGAAGAATGGATGATAAAAAGATAACAGCAATAAGCCGAAAACTATCTGTAATAGCGCAGCAGGAAAATCTATTAAAACCTTTGACAACGATTTCTGAATGGTCAAGGTATCAAAAAACCGATTCGCTAATTCTGGCGGATAGTAATTATGAAGCTCGCTCATTTTTATTTTCGGGAAACGGTATGCAAATTCGAATGATGCCCTAGTAAATATTTTTTGCTGTACATTTTCTATGATTCGTATTTGCATTAATTGCAGAATACCTACAAATGCTACCCCTAAGGTTACCAATATTACAAGCACCACCCATGATGAGCTTATTTGCGCACCTTGCATTAAATTGATAATTGCCTGTATACCTAAAGGCAAAGAAAGGTTAACGACACCTGCAAATATGGCGTAGTAGAATACCTGAAATACGTCTTTCTTGTCTAATTTTAACAAGCCAAGAAAACGTTGCCATGCGGTTAGTATATTTTTATTCATCTAAGTTTTTGTTTAGTGTATTAAATACTAGGTGGGTTAAGTATTGTGTAGGTGTTACTGTATCGCTACAATCTGTAAGGGACGGAAAATGTTCTTTTAAAAAATGCTGATGCAATCCGTTTTCAAGAATGGTACTCGCTAAACTGGTCGGGTACTCATATTCGGCATCTACCTCAGAAATCATCTCAGCCAACCTGCCCACAAGTCTTTTATATATGGCATAAAAACCTTCTTTATTTTCGGTATCAACCTCTTTTGTGGTGTACGATTTTGAATATTCGTTAATGACAATCTTATTCAACAACACTTCATTAATATGTGAAAATGAAGAGTCTTCTTTTACTTCTCTTGTTATAATTAAAATGGATTTAAGCAGCTTCTCTTTCGAACTTTTAATACTGTTTGTTGCAAATACAAGTTGATACTCCATCCAACCCCAATACCAAGATGTTAGATATAACAACAGCTTATGCTTATTTTCAAAATAACGATATATAGAACTTTCATTAGACCCTATTTGTGCACCTAACTTTTTAAAGGTGAAACTCTCAAAACCTATTTCATTAATCATTTGAATACTAAATTCAATGATTTTTTTACCGAGACCAGAAGATTCTGGATCTTTTAAATAAAGCTTTTCATTGATTCTAATTTGTACACCTTGTAACAACCTATCCATAATCCACTGAAATTTATTGAATTGCAAATATAATAGTATTACTATCATATTCTAATAGTTTAACATTTAATAAAGAATGCTAAACACTTATTTTTTGACTCATATCAATCCATTTGAAGGAAAATAAATTACGGTCAAAATCATATATATCATATTTCAATACACCGAAGCGCACCATATTTCAACTCATTTTCAATACTTTTGTTACTTAAATATTTTACTATGGAACCTAATAGATGTGGCTGGTGCAAAGGCGATACGCTTTACGAAGCTTATCATGATCAAGAATGGGGTGTTCCTGTAAAAGATGATGAACTTTTATTTGAATTTTTAGTGCTAGAAACCTTTCAAGCTGGTTTAAGTTGGATTACCATTTTAAAAAGAAGAGAGAACTTTAGGGTAGCGTTTGATCATTTTGATTACAAGAAAATCGCGAAATACCCTGAAACCAAAATCTTGTCTTTATTACAAGATGAAGGTATTATCAGAAACAAATTAAAAGTACGTGCTACGGTGACCAATGCCATTGCATACCTAGAAATTCAAAAAGAGTTTGGTAGTTTCAGTAGCTATATTTGGAATTTTGTAGATAATGAGCCTATTAAAAACGAGGTGGTAAATTACAAAGACGCTCCAGCAAATACCCCAATTTCTGACACTATCAGTAAAGACCTAAAAAAACGCGGATTCAAATTTGTAGGTAGCACAATTATTTATGCATTTATGCAGGCTACAGGTATGATAAACGATCATCAGTTAGATTGCTTTCGATACAACCAAGTATAGCATAAATTAATTACAACTGACATGAAAAATAATCTTATAAAAATTATACTCGCTGCTTGTCTATTTAGTTTTCAGCTGGGTCATTCTCAATACAAAAATGAAAGAGAACATCGTATTCTCAAATCTCAATTTCCGGCAGCGGCTATCGTGAATATTAATGAAAACGTATCCGATTTTAAGCGTATTAAATTTTACAAGGAAACCGATAGCACTATAATTAGTTATGAAGCCAAGCTTAAAAAAGACAAGCTTTGGTATGGTATTGAATTTGATGAAGAGGGTACATTAGAAGCTATAGAAATACTTATTAAAGTTACCGACATACCCAATGATACTTATGATAAGATTACAGGGTATTTGAACAATAATTTCGCGAAATATAAAATTAGAAAACTAAAACAGCAATATCCTTCAAATAATGAAGCTGTAGGAGAAACTTTCAAAAATGCATTTCAAAATTTAATTTTACCATCTAACAACTATCAAGTAGTTATCGCAGACAAAACAGATAAGGGTTCTATAGATTATGAAATTCTATTTGATGCAGACGGAAATTTCAAAAAAAGTAAAACTTCTCTTCCTCCAAATTACGACCACGTTCTATATTAGAGTCCGGCGAACTAAGAACCAATGGTTGCATTGAAATACAAAGTAAAACCCTTGTTTAGTAATTCTCTTGAATACCCTGGCATCTTACTTTAAAAGCTTGATGAAATCTTGTCTAGAAATTTCTTGCGCACCCATACTTTCTAAATGATCGGTATGCAACTGACAATCTATCATGCTATATTCTTTTTCTTGTAGTTCTTGTGCCAGTTTAATAAATGCAAATTTTGATGCATTAGAGGTTAGACTAAACATACTTTCTCCGCAAAAAATATGCCCTAAATCAACGCCATATAAGCCACCTACCAAAGTATCGCCTTCCCAAACTTCATATGATTTTGCAATACCTCTTTCATGTAATGCTATGTATGCATTTTTCATTTCATCGGTGATCCAAGTGCCGTCTTGACCTTCACGTGGTACAGATGAGCAATATTCTAACACTTCTTTAAAACAGGTATTTTTAGTTAATCGAAACTGGTTGTCTCGAATAACTTTCTTCATGCTTTTTGATATTTTGATGTGATCCGGATAAAGTATCATTCTAGGATCCGGACTCCACCATAAAATAATAGAATCATTATCGAACCAAGGGAAAATTCCGCTTTGGTACGCCAATAGCAGTCGTTCTGGAGAGAGGTCACCGCCAACTGCCAACAAACCCTCTACATTGGCGCTATCTACTGGCGGGAAAATAAGTTCATCGGTCAAAAAGTACATGACTATTTGTGGATTTTTAATTCTCGTTCAAAATAGATAAAGGTCATAAAACAAAAAAACTTGTTTAACTATTTAAGCTAAACAAGTTTCTTAGTATAAAGACATAATGCCTTATAAAATTTCATTCTAATTCTTAGAAAGGAAGATCATCATGATCCTCTTCATTCAACTTATCTGCAGGCTCAAAAGCCTCCATTGGTGCTACCGGAGGCATACCACCAGCTGGTGCTCCAGCAGATGCGCCTTCTATACGCCACCCTTGAATAGAATTAAAGTACTTTACTTCACCTTGAGGGTTTGTCCACTCTCTTCCTCTAAGGTTAATGCTCACTTTTACATCTTGCCCTACACCATAGCTATTCAATAAATCACATTTATCTTGAACAAATTCTACCATGATGTGTTGTGGATATTGCTCATCTGTAGTAACAACTAATTCTCTTTTTCTAAACCCATTAGACCCAAAAGTTTGAGTTTCTCCTACCAATTTTACTTTACCTTCTATTTCCATCTTGAACTCTTTTTACAATAGAGTTCAAAAATACATAAAATGATGCGTTAATAAAACATGGTGCAACGATAACAACACAACAATTATTCACAATTAGGGTTATCTTTAGTATTAGATAACTATTGGATGAACTTTATTCCTAAAAACAAAATTTCCAACATTTTTCTATTGATAGGCTCTTTCGTAGTAGTGAGTCTAATCTTATGGAATACCAATAGCTTTTTTAAACAATTTAAGGAAGAAGAACGCCTTAAAATGGAAATTTGGGCTACTGCACAATCAGAATTTTTACAATCTTCTGAAACTGTAGATTTGGGAAGCCTTCACTTAAAAGTTTTTCAAAACAATACTTCTACCCCAATGATCCTTATCAATAAGGACAAATCTATTCGGGTAAATAACTTTCCGCCGAATAAGTCAAAAGACTCGGTTTATATTCAAAGTCAACTCAGAAAATTCAAAAACGAAAACATACCTATCTCAATCGACCAACAAGGGGAACATTTAGCAACACTGTATTACGGTAACTCTGATGTTCTGACCAAATTAAAATTTTACCCGATTGCCTTACTACTTATTATTTTCCTTTTTGCAGCGGTGATCTATTTTCTTTTTAAAACCAATAAAGCTTCAGAGCAGAATAAACTATGGGCAGGTATGGCAAAAGAAACCGCACACCAAATCGGCACACCACTCTCTTCTCTTTTAGGATGGAACGAACTTTTGAAATCTGAAGATATTAACCCTAGTATAACTATAGAAATAGCGAAAGATATTGATCGATTACAGACCATAACCGAGCGCTTTTCTAAAATTGGCTCATTACCCAAACTTGAAGAAAGCGATATTGTAAAAGAAACTCGAGATGCCTTCGATTACTTAAAGCGAAGAAGCTCTAAACTTATTCACTTTTCTTTTAGCACCAAGGTAGACCACCTACCAGTTATGATGAACAGTTCATTATACAACTGGACCATAGAAAATTTGGTTAAAAACGGAATTGATGCCATGAGAGGCAAGGGTAGTATTGCCATAGAAATTGTGCAAGACAACAAATTTGTGAACATTTTAATAGCCGATACCGGACATGGTATTTCTAAAAGCAACTATAATAGTATCTTTACACCCGGCTTTACCTCAAAAAAGAGAGGTTGGGGCTTAGGACTTTCTTTGGTTAAGCGAATTGTGGAAGAATACCACGATGGAAAAATAAAGGTGTTATCATCTGGCAAAGAAGGAACTATAATGCAAATTTCTTTAAAAGTGTCTCACTAATTATGGCCAAGGAAAAATTAGAAGTTATTAAGGAAGCCAATCTAAGTAATAACTGTCCTGAATGTTTTAATCAAGATTTAAATCTTACTTTCTATCAAAAACATTCATACGGTAGCTTCTTTCATAAAATTACAGGTGAACTAAGTAATAAATTAGTTTGCAATACCTGCCATTCTACTATTTACCCTGTAACCTGGACAGATGATATTGAACGCATGTTCAACTACTATCAAAAAACAGCTATACCTGCTCAAAAATCATCTAAACCAACATTGCTTTTTTACAGCCTTATTTTAGTTCTAATTGCGCTGGTAGCTGGTGCAGTATACTTATTTATTTCTGGAGCTTTTCAACTTTAGAACCTATTGCTTTAGCAAGATCACTAAGCTCTTCATTACTTAATTTTACTTTGTGTTGAAAAGTAGCATCTTTCATTTCATTTAAAGGTATTAAATGAACATGCACATGTGGTACTTCTAAACCAATAACCGACATACCTACGCGCTTACAATCGACAGTTTTCTCTAATGCCTTACCTACTTTTCTAGAAAAAGACATTAACCCTAGATAGGTTTCTTCATCTAAATCTAAAATTTTATTGACCTCTTTTTTAGGTATACACAATGTATGCCCTTTTGCATTTGGGTTGATATCTAAAAAAGCTAAGAAGTTTTCATCTTCAGCTACTTTAAAACATGGAATTTCACCATTTATAATCTTAGTAAATATTGTTGGCATAGTAATTCGTATTTAGTGGTAATAAAAAATCCTACCCTTTATTAAGGATAGGATTAAATATAGTTATTTAAAAAATTTAAGATCTTGTAATTTCAAGAATTTCAAATTTAATAGCTCCGCTTGGCACAGTAATCTCTGCAGTGTCTCCTACCTTTTTACCTAGTAGTCCCTTACCAATTGGTGAATTCACAGAAATTTTTCCTGTTTTTGTATCAGCTTCACTTTCTGCAACCAATTTATAAGACATTTCCATGCCATTATTTTGATTTTTCAATTTCACAGTAGATAGTACCAAAACCTTTGAAGTATCTAATTGAGACTCGTCAATTAAACGTGCATTGGCAACCGTATTCTCCATTTTTGAAATCTTCATTTCTAAAAGACCTTGCGCTTCTTTTGCAGCATCGTATTCAGCATTTTCTGACAAATCGCCTTTATCTCTTGCTTCGCCAATAGCTTGAGACGCCTTTGGGCGCTCAATATCTCGTAAATGATTTAGTTCTGCCTTGAGTTTTTTTAACCCCTCGACTGTATAGTATGATATGTTACTCATAACTTCCTCGTTTTATAAATAGACAAATCCTCTGCAATTGCCTGTTAATTCGGCTTTTTAAGCGAGGATTTAACACAAATATACATAATTTTTACGCACATTTGCTGAAGTTTTTTAAAACTAAATTTAAGCATGATGAAGAGATTAAGCATCGTAATTCTATTGATTATCACGGCTTGTAGCAATGACGGTACAAACAGAAATCCGTATTTACAAGAAATAGGTTTTCGTTTTGAAGCTAACTTAAATCTCCCTTCCTACAGTCCTCTTACAAATACTGGTAGCGCTGTTTATATTAATAGTGATCTTGCTGGTACTAGGGGTGTTTTTGTAATCAACTCTGGCTTTGATCAATTTAGAGCTTTTGAAGGTAGTTGTCCAAATCATGCTCCTAATGACTGCTCTACCATGTCTTTTAGTGGACAAGTTGCCACATGCTCATGTGAAGATTATGAGTATAGCTTATTTACCGGTCAATTATTAAATAGGCCAGATGATGAAAATCGCTATTATGATATGCTAGAATACCGCGCTAGTTTTAGTGGTGGTAGTGTGGTCATTTCTAACTAAGCACTATTCTTCTGATCGATACCTGTCCATAATTTCTTTGAATAATTCGCCTGTACTTGGTGGAGTATATGATATAGCATTTGCCCCAGCATCTATAGCCTGAACTATAGTTTCTTCAGTTTTACCACCTGTGGCTATAATTGCTACATCGGCATCTAAATCTCGTATTCTTTTTATGATATCGGCAGTTTTACCTGCACCTGAAACATTAAAAATATCAACCCCTGCTGCTAACCTACCTTTAAAATCTTCTTTATCAGATACTACGGTAATCGTAACAGGAATATCTATCTTTTCTTTTAGCATTGTTATAAGGCTATTAGGGGTAGGTTTATTTAAAACCACCCCTAAAGCACCTTGAAATTCTGCATGTATTGCCAATTCTAATGACCGCATTCCAGTTGTTAATCCGCCGCCTACTCCGCAAAAAATAGGTTTGTCGGCAGCCAAAATCAATGCATTTGAAATCACCGGTTGTGGTGTAAACGGATATACCGCAATAATCGCATTGGCATTCGTATTTCTTATAATCGCCACATCTGTACTGAACAGAAATGACTTTATAGATTGCCCAAATACTCGAATGCCCGAGCATTGCGAGATTACTTCTGGCACCGTTACAATGTTATTTCTTAACCTACTACCAAAAACCGGAATATTGCGCTCCATAACCCTGTATATTAGAGTTCTAATTTAGATTATTCTTCTACGCGCCGTACTTTTTAAGTAAATATTTAAGACAAATTTGTAACGGATTACCTCAGCCTCTACTTTTAAAAATTAATCGTTGCTCCCAATAAAAAGTTAGTACCCGCTTGTGGATAATACCCTTGAACTTCAAAAGTATTACCTGGCGTAGACCAACTATCTAAATAGGTATAACCATTAGATACATACTTCTCGTTTAAGATATTATTTACCAAACCAGAAAACACAATAGACTTCACTACATTATTCATTTTGATTTCATAAGTAATGTTGAAATCATTCGTGAAATAAGAATCTAATTTTGACGCTTCTGTATCTGTATTACTTAAATACTGTTCGCCAACAAACTTTGAATACAGCGAAAGACTCATTGCATCACACGGCATATAACTAAGAATATTACCCGCTACCAAACCTGGTGAAAATGCAATATTAGTATCACCTAAACCTTGTAATAAACCATCTCTATCAATAAAGAAATCTTTGTTCTTATTATCACTGATGGCGATATTAGGTCGTACACTAAACTTATCTCCTAATTTAATATTGGCATCAACTTCTAAACCAAATCTGTAGCTATCACCAATATTCTCTCTTAATGGGGCACCAACATCATTTAACTCACCAGTAACCACTAACTGATTCTTATATTTCATGTAATAAAGATTGGTATTTACCTGTACATTGGCAGATACGTACCTCCACCCTAATTCAAAATCATTTAATTTTTCTGGCTTCGGGTTTCCACTTTCATAATCATTTCTATTTGGCTCTCTATTAGCTACCGCATATGACAAATAGAAATTGTTATTCGCATTTAAATCGAACGTTACCCCTGCTTTTGGGTTGAAAAAATTAAACGTATCATCAACCAGACCGGTCTCATCTCCGTTTGCCTTATACCCAACTGTTCTATATTGCAAATCTCCATATAACGACCATTGATCTGTTAACTGATAGTTTGCTTTTGCGTATAAATTAAAATCAGTTTTAGTTGAACTATCATCATAGTAGCGGTCTTTATAACTACTATTGCTAGCATATCTAGCCCAAATTACTTCTCCGAAATGATTGCCTTCATACTTATTGAAACCACCACCCATTATTAAATCTAGCTTGTCTTTCTTATAATTTGCAGAAAAAACGGTACCGTAGAAATCATTATCTAACCAACGTCTTCTTATGAGGTCTGTGGTATTTACTTCACTGCCATCAACTATTATCGGTTCAAAACCATAAGTAGAAAAATCGTCTGCCTCTTTGTATTGCTCAAAGAAACCTCTACCTCTTGTATAATGCAATGCAACATTGGTACTCCAAAAATCTGAAATCTTCTCGTTCCATAATAACTGGGCATGGTCTTGCTTGTAGTTATCTACCTCATTTTTATGAAATTGAGTATTACCATCTAAATCTGTATAAATACCTGAAGGATTAAAAGTTCTATCATCCTTTAAAGTTTGGGCATCTATACCGTACCATGCTTGATACGTAACTTCATGACCACCGAATATTATTGCTTTAATCAGCGTATTATCATCTTTGTACGCCCCTTGTAAAAAGTAAGAATCTAAGTCTGATCGGGCTCTATCGATATATCCGTCAGATTTTATTTTAGACAATCTACCTGAAATTTCAACGTGATCATTTAAAAGTCCTGTGCTGAATTTTAGGTTATTTCTTAAGGTACTGTAGCTTCCAATAGAAGTTGATATTTGTCCGTATGCATCTTGCGAAAATCCGTCGGTCAATACATTTAAACTTGCTCCAAATGCACCCGCACCGTTTGTTGATGTACCAACACCACGTTGCAATTGTAAACTCTCTGTTGAAGAAGCAAAATCTGGCATGTTTACCCAAAATGTACCTTGAGATTCGGCATCGTTATAAGGTATGCCGTTAATGGTTACGTTTACACGTGTAGCATCACTTCCTCTTACGCGAATACCTGTGTAGCCAACACCTGCACCTGCATCGGTCGTTGTTACTACTGATGGTAAAAAATTCATTAATACCGGAATATCTTGACCTAAATTTCTAGGCTTGATATCCTCTTTTGTAAGATTTGAAAATGTAACCGGAGATTGCTTGGTTACTCGAATCGCAGAGACGAACACTTCGTCTAACACTACTTTTTGACCCTCTAAAGAGTCGGTTTCCTGTTCTTGGGCACAGACACCCATACTTAGCGCCAAAGACGCCGCAATTGTGAAAATAGATAGTTTCATTCGTAAAATAATTACGAATAAAAGGGGCTATTATTCTAAAGTTAAAATTGATTTTTGAGCAACTACGCTCGATTTCCAAAAGACTTCGTGTCAACAAAATAATCACACTACATCTTACTTCAAAAATTTAAAATAAACTTTTGAATTGTCCCTTGGCAGCATTACCTGCCCAGGTTCGTTGGGTATAATCTCAGCTTTGTTCTAAAACTAGAACTCGGCACCCCTTTGAGATGCCGCAAATGTAATGCACATAATTCATCTCTCATAAAGAAATTTAAAAAAATAACAATGTGTTTAATTAACATCATTTTACAACTTAACATCTGCGTTTTATCGTACGTATACCAAGCGTACCGATACTATATATGAAAGCACAAAAAAATACATTTACCCTTAAAATCACTATTAGCTACCTATTATTAATTATTCTAGGGATTATAGCTTCATATTACATTTACACTGAAGTTCAAGAATATATTGCCACAGAAACAACCGATGAAAAAGACAGTAAATTACTCAAAACCAACTCTTTTCTTGCGCAACTATATGAAGCTGAAAGCTTATCTAAACTAGCGTTACAAACAAAAAGAAAAATTAATTTTACCGCTTACGAAAATAAAATAGACTCGATCTATATCAATATTGAAGAATTAAAAACCCTTACCGAAAGTGATTATCAACACGGACTTTTAGACAGTCTTAGCTCACTTTTGAGCAAAAAAGTGACGAATATCAATGCCATGCGCTCCATTAGATTGAACGACCAAACGGGTACAGCGATTAATTCTGCCTTGAAGGAGTTCGATAAACTTGAAGAATCTTTAGGAATCATTAAACCTAAAGATTTAGCCCCCAATCTTGATGAGCTTTCACCTAAAGCCCAAGATGCTATTAAAAAAATGACCGACTATCTAAATGCCAATGTACCTACAGAGAATAATCAGCAACAGAATGCACAAACTATAGACAGTGTAGTTCAGGTTTCTAAAAATCTATTAAAAGATGTGCAGCAAGAAAACACCTTAAAAGAAAAATCTTTGACCGTACGTGAATCGACAATTAATAGAACCGATATTGAACTCTCTCAGCAATTACGTTCTATACTTTCTTCTTTTGAACAAGAGATTGTAATGAATAGCATAGCAACTTCTATAAAAAAAGAAACTTTATTAAAACGGAGTATTCGACTTGCCGTTATCGCTGCCATACTTGGCTTTTTAGTGGTGGCTATTTTTACTTTTATATTGAATCGTGATTTTTGGAAAGCAAACGTATACCGAGAAAAACTCGAAAAAGAAAAGGCTTTTTCAGAATCTCTATTGAAAAGTAGAGAGCAATTAATCGCTACTGTTAGTCACGATTTACGAACACCCCTAAATACTATAAGTGGCTACGCCAATATTATTGAAGAAAGTGACAACCAAAAAGATAACAAAGAACATATTAGCCATATTAAATCTGCTACTGTCTATGTTAATAATTTAGTGAATGATTTGTTAGATTTCTCACAGCTAGAAGCAGGTAAAATGGTTTCTAAAAATTCTACTTTTAGGGCGGATAAATTGATTGAAGAAAGTGCTAGAAATATATCATCTCAACACCAAAACAAGCATATTGAGTTGATTTTGAATTTAGATGATTCTTTAAAACACCCTATTATAACGGATGCTTTTCGTTTACGTCAAATCATTTCTAACTTATTAGGCAATGCTTATAAATTCACTGAAAAGGGAACGATTACATTGGCAGGATCTATTACAACATCTTCTAAATCTAACATTCTTAGTTTTAAAATAAAAGATACCGGCATTGGTATCTCAAAGGAAAAACAAGAACTGATTTTTAAAGAATTTACACAGGCAGAAAATGACACCGATAAAAAATATGGTGGCTACGGACTAGGACTCACAATTACCAAAAAGCTCACAGAACTACTTGGTGGGTCTATTGTACTGAAAAGTGAACTTGATAAAGGAAGCACCTTTACGCTTCAAATACCAATTGCGTTTGGAGAACAATTAGAAGAAATTTCAGAGCCATCTATAGGTTTTAAGAATCTGAATATGATTGTATTCGACGACGACATCTCGTTCTTAAAACTTATTGGCGAAATGCTAAAATCTGTAGGAATTGAAGCTCGACTATTTTCAGACTTCAACGAATATAAACCTAATGAAAATTTCGATTTCGATGTGGTTTTAACCGATATTGAAATGCCTACGGTTACGGGTTATGAAATAGTCACTCAACTGAAATCTGGTGAATTTCAAAATTTCAATAACCAACCAATTTTGGCTATGACCGGTCGACGCGATTTAACTTTAGAACATTTTACTGAAAAAGGTTTCTCTAATCTTATTCGTAAGCCATTTTCAAAGACTGATTTATTGCAAAAGCTTCATGTCATTTTAAATAACGCGGATGAAATTATCCCTACTGAGGACACTCACATAGCCACTGATTCTCAGCAACTATTTAGCTTAAATACCTTAAAAATGTTTTTGGGTGATGACCAAAATGCTATGGATGAAGTAATACTCATTTTCAAAAAAGACACCGAAGAAAATGCTCTTTTACTCAGAACAGCAGTCGATACTTCTGATATTACCAAAGTAAATAAAGTAGCCCATAAAATGTTACCAATGTTTCGACAACTAGAAGTTCAAACTGCTATTCCTATTTTAGAAATATTTGAAGTTTTGAATAGCGATGATTTCTCTCATCAACAACTCAAGGCGAAGAACATAGAATTACAAAGGGAGATTAAAAAACTAATAGAAATGCTTTCAAAAGAAATATCTACAGATCCAAATCATAATAGTTGATTCTATTATACAATGTTTTTCTGGTTACTTGTAATAATTTAGCCGCTTTAGATTTGTTGAAATTGGTACGTTTTAGCGCATTTACAATTTGTTCTTTTTCGAATTCCGCTTTTGAAAGACTCCCTAATTCAGCCCTTTCTAAAACCGGACTCATCAATTCCGTCGGTAATACCTTTGCTTCCACCTTATCTGAGGCAGATAGCAAAACGGCGCGCTGAATTACATTCTGTAATTCTCGAATATTACCAGGCCAATGATAGGCATTGAAAATATCCCAAACCTCATCAGAAAAATCAACTACTTGTTTGTTCAACTTTTCATTAAACTTTCTTAGAAAGTGAGAAGCTAATACTGACAAATCTCCTTGTCTATTTTTTAAAGCAGGTATTTGCAATGAAAACTCGTTCAATCGATGATACAGATCTTCACGAAAAGTACCTTTTTCAACTGCCGACTTTAAATCTTCATTAGTAGCAGATAGTATTCGTACATCAACCTCTATTTCGGTATTACTACCTATTCTTTTTATTTTACGCTCTTGTAACGCTCTTAATAACTGTATTTGATTTTCGTAAGACAGATTACCTACTTCATCTAAAAATAAAGTACCACCGTTGGCAGCTTCAAAACTCCCAACTTTATCTGTCACTGCACCAGTAAAACTTCCTTTTATATGTCCGAAAAACTCACTTGCTGCCAATTCTTTAGGTATTGCCCCACAATCTAGTGCTATAAACGGTTTTTCATTTCTCGTACTTTTTTGGTGAATGGCTTTTGCTGTAACTTCTTTACCTGTACCGCTTTCTCCAATAATTAAAACCGACATATCTGTAGGTGCTACCAAAACAATATGTTCTTCTAATTTCTGAGTTGCCTCGCTAGTTAAAACTAATTCTTGCGACGTTGTCGCTTCTTTACCACCTACTACCTTTTCTTTTGAATGATTAGTAGTTGACTGAACAGGTTCTTTTGAAGCTACTGGTTTTAAATTCAATGCACCATCAATAACCAATAGCATCTGATCCGGAGTAAAAGGTTTAGAAATATAATCGTAAGCTCCCATTTTCATAGCTTTTACAGCTGTAGAAACTTCTGCATAACCTGTCATTACAATTACAGGAATTTTACCTTTTAACTCAGATACCAATTTAATTCCGTCATAATCTGGTAATCGCAAGTCTGTAATTACTAATTGAAAATCGTGTTCTTTTAATTGTTTTTCGCCATCTAACCCAGTATGACTTAATACTACATCATAACTATTTCTTGCTAAAAACTTTTGAAGCATCTGGGCAAATGAAGTATCATCTTCAATAATTAAAACTTTAGTCATAGACAGTTTGGTGTTCTTAGTATCTACGTAAAAATACCACAAGCCGACTACTTGTATTTTAAAATTATCATAAAGCTTTTATGCATTTATTTAAAAAAAGACATAAAAAAAGGAAAGAATAGCCTTTAGCTATCCTTTCCTGACCAAACCAACTTGAACAAACAAGTTTCTCTATAATTACATATCTATCCAATTACCTTCTTCATCTGCATACACTGTACCTTGTGTACCGTCTTCAAGAGATAATACTAGCTTATATTGTTTCTTTTCATTTGTATATGCCTTATCTAAATTTGCCGTTGGAAAATTCTTTGATACTGCATCTGTTACTGCTTGTGGTACTTCTGCAACCGAAATTTCTTCGAAATCTTCTGTTACTATTGAAATCTCATTTACCTGGTTATGCTGTATTCCATTTTCTGAAACTAATGCATCTTGTGCATTCATTGCAAAACCTCCTATTGTCATTGCTCCTAATAAAAATAAAGTCTTCATCTTTTTTATATTTAAGTTAATAATACATATCAATACTATTAACAAAGAAAAAAGAGTGCCATAAAAAAATTACAAATTAATTATTGATTATCAGATACTTACATCTTTAAAAGCTTTTAGATAGCTGAGTAAAGTTGTACCCGCTGCATACTACTGTGTAATTTTTACACATTTAAATTATCACTGAAGAATAACCTTAGAACACTATTGAAGACAAAAAAAAAGGAGCTGCAAATTGCAGCCCCCCTCAAACCACCTATCAAACTCTTGTCTTAAAATTTTAAATCAACACCTCAATCAATTCAACAACAACTAAAATTGGCAATGCTAATCCGGGGGATTATTTCAAATACAATTATCTGGTGGCACCTTCATAGTTAACGGTTAGTGTTTACGCGAAAGTGATATTTTAATTATTTATTTCTCCAAACATAATTTTGATATTACACCTAATGAAAAAATCAAAACTGTGCTTAAGACTAAAATAAATACTAGTGTGACCATTGTTTCATAACTTGCTTCACTTATTTAGACACAACATTTTCTGGTAGGTCACATTTTAAATAAAAAAAAAACCGCATTTAGCAGTTTTTTTTTATTTCCGCCCTATAAAAAGACTATCTCTTATTGATCCAATTACCGTGCTGGTCTATATATACGGTCTTTCTTGTACCGCTTTTAAGTACCATTATTAATTTAAATTCTCCTTTATCATTTTTAAAAACTCCACCAAGTTTAGATGTTGGGTACTGCTTTAATATTTCTTCAATCACCGGCGGTGTTAATTCGCTCGATTTAATTTTTATGTATTCGTCAGCCGTTTTAACTACAATTGCTGTTTCAACTATATCTGAACTAGTTTTTGCTGCTGCGTTAAACATGATTCCGAAAGTCAAGAATACTAATAATGCGTAATTTTTCATGCTAATAATTTTAATCGTTAATAACTCTAAATCTTAAAATACTTACGGAGTAATCTTACATATGGATTATCAGTTAACGAAATTTTAAAATTTTAAACGTAAAAAAGCTGCCTAGGCAGCTTTTTATAAACAACTAATTCAAACTTATAATTACTACATTTCTAACCAGTTACCCTCAGCATCTGCATAAAGCACACTAGAAACACCATCTTGTGAAGTAATTTCTAATTTATAATTATTTTCATCATCAACGTATGCTTTACTCAACATTGCACCTTCATAATCGGTTGCTAATGCATTTACAATTGGTGTTGGCAGATCAGAAGCTGCTATCTCTGTATAGTCTTGTAAAAAGACATCTTCCATGATACCATCGTGAAATATAATTGGAGTTGCGGCAGTACCTATTGTTAAACTACCTATGGCTAAAGCTGTGGCAAATACTAATTTTTTCATCTTTCTTATATTTAAATTAAACATTCTTGAAAGGTATATTAGAATAATTGTGCCAATACGAAATATGGCACCTTAAATATATCTATATAATTGATTTTCACTTATTTAAATCAAATAGCTACTCAGAGTGCATTGGGTAAAAACGTGTTTAAACAGAAAAAGTGTGTAGAAACTACACACTTTTTTACTCCATATTTTATTAGTTGCCTATGCCTGATGCGAATCTTTCAAAAGATCCACTACACTTTTTACAGGATTAAAGGTTACCAATGGCACTTCTACAAAGATTGTATTCCAAAATGCCATAGCTCCGTTCCATAATCCCGGAAGCTCTAATGCCTTTAGTTCTTTACCATCTTTTGTTTTACCTGTTATAAAACCTTGCTTTTCATCTACGAACTTTAATAGGTCGTATTTCTCACCTTTATAGTTACGAACAGCACAAACCAAATCTACCGGATTAAAGTGGGTAGAATTCTTAAGAAGGTCTGCCTGTTGCGTATTATCCATATCTATTTGGGCAGATTCTATAATCTGTAAAGAAACTTCTCCTTTACCATTAGTTACCCAAAACGGACCACCACCTGGCTCACCTTCATTTTTAACCATACCACAAATACGAATAGGTCTATTTACTCTATCTTTTAGTATCGCGATTTTATCAGTATTCGATTTTGAATCGAAGTCACCTGAGAAACGAACGTTTAAGTTCGTAACTAAAAAGTTTCTGATTTCTTCTATTTGTGCATCATCTACATCGCCCTTATCGAGTAATGCAGCATATTCAAATGCTTTTTCTTGCTCTTTTAATAGTGCACCTGCCAAAACCTTTTTACTATCGGCAACCGCCTTAGCATCTTTCATTACGGCAACATTATCAATATTCTTTATAAAAATAACATCGGCATCTTGCTCATTTAAATTCTGAATCAATGCACCATGACCACCTGGTCTAAACAACACAGAGCCATCTTCATTTCTAAACGGCTTATTGTCCATATCTACCGCTAAAGTATCGGTCGAAGGTTTTTGAAAAGAATAGTCTACATTATATGTAATACCGGTATCTGCAGAAACTTTTGGACCAGATGCTTTAAACTCTTCATCAAACATTTCTTCATGCTGTTCTGAAATCGTAAAATGTAAATTTGCTTTTCCGTTAGAACCTGCATATAATGCACCTTCTTTTAAATGCTCTTCAAATGGTGTAGCTGCATAAGCTTCATATTTATGAAATGGTAATAATCCCTTTGGAAAAAAACCGTAGTTCAATGCATTCTCACCTAAAAGCTCAGCGATAAAACTAAAAACCTTTTCTCCTTCAGCATCAGATTTTAAATTTAATTTATCCATCACCTTTTGGTAAAACGGAAAGCGCTCTAATCCTTCAGAGAATTTCTTAATATCTTTATCATTGGTTCTGGTCAAATAACCCTCTAAAGTTTCTTCAGAAGGATTATAAGCTCCTAAAAAACTGAATAACGCTTTAAACATTCTTGATGCTGCACCAGAAGCTGGTACAAACTTTAAAATATCTAAATCTTTTAATTTTGAATCATAAAACGAAATAAGCTCTTTCTCTTCAGCATCAGAGAATTTTAGAATACCATTACCAATTATGGCTGCATTCTCTAATTTTACAAAAGGTATACCTTCTTTAAAGGTGTTGATATGACTCAACATTTGCTCTTTTGAAATTCCTTTTTCTGCTAATTGCTTAATGTCTTTATCTGTTAGTTCAATCATTTATGTAATAAGGTATCTATATGGTTAATGGCTTTTTCTAAACGTTGTTTTTTGTTCCCCTTCAAGGTAATAAAATTTTTACCGTATTTTTCTAAAGTATCTTTAAAATAATTGAACATTTCTTCCCTTTCTGTTGGTTTATCTCTTAAATCATCAGCCTCCCATGGTATATCTATATAAGTTAATAAATAAAGATCATAGGTATTCTCTAAGGCATACTTTTCTAAAACGGGATCACAATCACCTATATAGTAGGCTTCTGAATATACTTTAGTTTCTAACAAATCAGTATCGCAAATAAGAATATCGGTCGCCTTTTTCGCCAACTTATTTTCTAATGCCATTTGCCCCTCGGCAATGGGTAACAGATCATGCGGTTCACAAGTTTTTCGCTCATTATTCCATTTATCCTGTAGATAATCTCTGGCATATTCTGGCACCCAAACGGTATGGTAGTGCCTTGCCAATTGTTCTGACAAGGTTGTCTTACCTGTAGATTCTGGTCCGAAAAGAACAACCTTTAAGACATCTGAGGGTTCTTGTTTGTATTTTTCTTCCATGCGTTATAACCGTAAAAGGCCAATATTGTAAAAATGAGATATTGAAAACTAGTAAACGTAAATCCTTTATAAAAGTATAACGGTATCGATATTAAATCTCCAATGATCCAATATATCCAATTTTCTACTTTCCTCTTGGCCATCAGCCACATACCCACAAAAAATACAGCTGTTGTTATGGTATCAACATAAGCCGTCCAACTATTCCATTTATCAAAAATCTGGTACACTGTAAAAACAAAAATGATAGTACCTATAAAAATGAAAACTGAGGTGATATTTTCTTTTTTGGTTACTCTAGTTATCGGCGTATAATGCTCTGCATCTACTTTTCTTGTCCATATATACCATCCATACAAACTCATTATAAAATAGTAGGCATTGATCATCATATCGCCCAATAACCCCCACTTTAAAAGTAGGTAAACAAATATTGAGGTACTGATTAGCCCTGTAGGGTATACCAGAATCTTATTCTGTTTGGAAAACCATACCGAAAGCAACCCAAAAATGACGGCTACAATTTCTAGAATAATATCTAGTGTATCATAATCGGAATATTGACCAAAGAGATAATCAAAAATGGGGCTCATAGTCGCTTCTATCAGATTTAACTATTTTCATGAATAAGAGTCCGCGGTCCATCAGTTCAAATGCTGTTTTAATTTCGGTATTCAATACGTTCATTACTTCATCATAAGATCCGTACACCTGTGTGCTTAACGGATTCTCTAAAACGGTTAAGCCACAATCACGAAGTTTTTTAATGAAATTTATAATGTGCTGTTCAAAATCGTCTTGCAATGGCGAAAAGGTCAATTCTACTGATATATCCATATATAGTATGCTATAATTTATTCTATTCTTTATCTCTTGTGGCGTAAACGCAGGTGAATTCTTCAAACTCTAAAAACCTTATCTTATAGTTAGACAAACTTCCTTCGAAAATAATTTGTGCCGTTGTATTGTAGTCGTCAAATTTAAAATCTTGCACATTAATGTGATGTAAAAAACTGACCCCTCTATGACCATATATTTTATAAAGCGATTCTTTAGCTCCCCATACAATAGTCAACTTTCTAACTACCGCTGCAGTATTTGCCAAGGTTTTATACTCCTCAAACGGAGTAAATTTATGCGCTATTCGTAAAATTTTATCGCGCTGCATTTCAATATCGATACCTACATGTTCGGCTGAACTAATAATTATACCCGTAAAATTATGAGAATGCGTAATCGATATAAACTTGCCGTCTTTTAAATGGGGCTTCCCGTTTTCATGATAGATTAAATCGGCATCTGTATAGTCATATTTAGCAAGTAAGTGCCTAATACTCAAGAATGCCTTACGATGGAGTTCAGATTTCATTCCGTCAAATCGATTTTGACAATAGGGCGTGAGCTCAATACCTGTCCACAGGTTTTCTTCTGTCTCTTCAACCTTCCAAATTGCTAAGGAGGTTTCTTCATTTACTGTTATAGTTTTGTAAAGCGGCATGGGATTCTTAGTGTTATTCGTACCTTTGCACGAATTAAAAATTGCTGTACACAGATTAACGAAAGTATAAAATAATAAAGATATGAGCACGAAAACTATTCCGTATGTGCCTTATAAGGTTAAGGATATATCCCTTGCTGATTGGGGAAGAAAAGAAATCGAATTAGCAGAAGCTGAAATGCCAGGTTTAATGGCACTAAGAGAAGAGTACAAAAATGAGCAGCCTTTAAAAGGTGCTCGTATTGCAGGTTGTCTTCATATGACAATACAAACTGCTGTACTTATCGAAACATTGACTGCCCTTGGCGCTGATGTTACTTGGAGCTCATGTAACATATTTTCTACTCAAGACCAAGCTGCTGCAGCTATTGCAGCTACAGGCGTACCTGTTTATGCTTGGAAAGGAATGAATGAAGAGGAGTTTGATTGGTGCATTGAACAAACATTATTCTTTGGCGAAGACAGAAAACCATTGAACATGATCTTAGATGATGGTGGTGATCTTACCAATATGGTATTAGATAAATACCCAGAAATGGCCGGAGAAATCAAAGGTCTTTCTGAAGAAACTACTACAGGTGTTCACCGTTTATACGAGCGTGTAAAGAAAGGAACTTTACCAATGCCTGCTATAAACGTTAATGATTCGGTTACTAAATCGAAATTCGATAATAAATACGGATGTCGCGAAAGTGCTGTTGATGCTATACGTAGAGCTACAGATACTATGCTTGCAGGTAAACGTATAGTTGTTGCTGGTTACGGTGATGTTGGTAAAGGTACCGCTGCTTCTTTTAAAGGTGCTGGTTCTATTGTAACTGTTACTGAAATTGATCCTATTTGTGCATTACAAGCTTGTATGGACGGTTTTGAGGTTAAAAAATTAGAAACGGTTATTGGCAACGCTGATATCGTAATTACAACTACCGGAAATAAAGATATTATTAGAGCTGAACATTTTGAAGCTCTAAAGGATAAAGCTATCGTTTGTAACATTGGTCATTTTGACAATGAAATCGACATGGCGTGGTTGAACAAAAACCATGGTAGCACTAAAGATGAAATTAAGCCACAGGTAGATAAATATACTATTAATGGTAAAGATTTAATCATTTTGGCAGAAGGTAGATTGGTAAACTTAGGTTGTGCAACCGGGCACCCTAGTTTTGTAATGAGTAATTCATTCACCAACCAAACACTAGCTCAAATAGAGCTTTGGAAAAACAGTGCTAATTATAAGAACGATGTTTATATGCTACCTAAGTATTTAGATGAGAAAGTTGCAAAACTTCACTTGTCTCGTTTAGGAGCTGAGCTTACAGAGTTAAAAGATTACCAAGCTGATTATATCGGTGTAACTGTTGAAGGTCCTTTCAAGCCTGAATACTACAGATACTAAAACTTTGGTTTTAGAAACTAAAAAAGTCCTGATGAAAATCAGGACTTTTTTTATGCTTTATACTTTCTTCGGATTAGTTATTTTCTGCCAACATACCCTCTAAATAGTAACAATCTGTTTGCTCTTTAATTTGAGCCAAACCTTCTTCTTTAGAGCTTAACGGATTAATTTTAACCTCTTTTCCGTTTGGCATATAAACGATGTAAAAACCTTCTTCAAAAGATGATAATTTTATAATCTCGCCATTTGGTCTTACAGCGTTCCAAGACTTTTCACTTGGCTTATAAACTAAATCTATTTTCTTTCCTTTTTTAGGTCCATCAACAACAGTCACTTGCATTCTATTCTTTGTTGCGGTCATTTCAAAGGTATTTCCATCCCTTTCTACCATTTGAGTCTCTGACTCTCCTTCTTCCATCGCAATTGGGTTAGACCCACCCCAAAACTCTATTACATTGAAAATAATAGCATCTCCTATAAAGAATAACCCGTAAACCGGAATTATATTCAAGCCCCAAAATACCAAGTTGTTTACAAACTTACTATCAGACAACCCTTGGTTCCAATCTTTTAAATTATTGAACGCGCTAAAAGATCCTAAGCAACTAGAGAATAATAATGTACTCGCCATTGCAACACAGATAATTGATTTTTTCATGATATGATTTGTTTTAAATTACGAGCTCAATTTATAACTTAACCCTTCATGAAAATAGCCTAAAGAAAATTTTTATTGACTTCAAAAATATAGATGCGTGTATCTAATAACCTATTCACAAATAAATTACAATACTCATCAACTCAAACCCTACACAAGAGACTCTCCTTTGTTAAAAGACGCTATTAATTTCTTTATTTAGTACGATATTGCAGCCTCAATCAATATTATCATGATAATTTTAATTACCGGCGCTACAGGAACTTTAGGTTCTCAGGTTTTATTCTCTCTATTAGAAGAACGGTTTTCCGGTATAGAAAAACTATATGTGCCTGTACGTGAAAAGAAAACGATTTCACCAGAGAAACGTATTTTAAATATGTTTAATAGTGAGTTTGCACCTAGTTTCATTAAAAATAATCTTAAAGACATTCTCTCTAAAACCGTAGTCATCTCTGCTAAAGATATTTTTAAACCCGAACAATTTTTAAATGGTAAAAAAATCAGTCATTTCATACATTTAGCAGGTTTTGTAAATCTTTCAACACGACCTGAAGCTAAAGCTGAAATCTTTAAAGAGAATTTTGAATTCACTAAATCTATATTTGAAACCTATACTCCATTTATTGAGAAGTTTACTTACATAAGTACCGCCTTTTCAGCTGGCAATGTTGGCGGACTCATTTCTAACGACTATTTGCAAATGAAACCTAAAAGTCATAGAAACCATTATGAGGCGTCTAAATTTGCTTCAGAGCAATTTTTAACCCAAGCTGGAGCAGCCCAAAACATACCTGTACAAATTTTAAGACCTAGCGTTTTAGGTGGAAATATAACCAACAAGCCTAGTTTTTTTATTTCTAAGTACATGGTCTTTTATCTATTCGCTAAATTCTTTTATAATACCACTACAACAGATATAATTAGAATTACCGCCAATTCAAATAGTGGTTTAAACATTATACCAACAGATTATGCAGCCAAGGTCATTGTAAAAGTATTTGACACCACTATAAAACAATTAAACATTGTACATTCTAAAACAACACATGTTACAAGAGGTGTTTCTAGAATATTAGAAACTATAGATTTTGAAAACTTTAAGCTTACGCCAAATATTATAAGTGCCACAACAGGTTTTGAGTCTAAATTAGAAAAATTTTATTATGAAACTATTGGTATCCATATCACTCCTTACCTAACTTCTAAGCCATGTGAGTGGGACACGACCGAACTAGAGAAAATTTTGCCCATACCCAAATATAATCTAGAGGAGTATCTAGGAAGCACGATAACTTTTGCCAAAACCAACGAATTTAGAAATCAAAAATGGTAGTGGTATTAAGTGATTTTATGGTTGCCACAGAAGTTAAATTCTCATTTCAAAAAAGGTTTATTACACTGTTTGCAAAAAATATTATAGTCCAACAGAAACTATATTAAGTTTTATCTTTATTCTAATAAAAATCAAAAAATTATGATACTATTTGTTGACATGGACGAGGTAATCGCTGATACCTATGGCGCACACATAGAAATTTATAATACTGAGTTTAACGGCGAGCTTACTAAAGGTTTATGCTCGGGTACCGAAGTATGGCGTATGGTGCCAGAGGCACATCAAGATAGTGTTCGCAAACATGCTACCAGAAAGGGTTTCTTTAGAAACTTAAAACCTATTGCAGGCAGTCAAGAAATATTATCTCAGCTCTCTGACAAGCATGAAGTGTATATTGCTTCGGCAGCTATGCAGTTTCCAAATTCTTTAGAAGAAAAAAGTGAATGGCTAGACGAACACTTTCCTTTTATACCTTGGCAAAATAGAATTCTTTGTGGTCACAAACACATTCTGAAAGGCGATATTTTAATAGATGATAGAAGTTTTAATCTAGAAGCTTTTGATGGCAGAAGTTTACAATTTACATCACCCCATAACGTAAATACCGAAGGATTTGAACGTGTTAATACGTGGTTTGAGATTGGGAAGAAGTTGCTGTAATTACTCTAAATTATTTATATTTAAAGTGTATCACTTTGTTCCTTACATTCTTACCCTATGGCCCATCCTAAAATTAAGAACACAATAACAGTTACAGATCAGTATGGTGAGCAGTTAAACCTATCTAAAAGGCAGATTCTCGAAATTGATGAACTGACCTATAAGCAGCTCAAAGATTATGCATGGAGTATTGATCCTGATTATGATGAAAAAATAGAACGCTGGCGCTATTATAAGGCCATTTACAGAAAATTAAATGATAAACAAAGAAGTCAATTTAGAGAAATAAAACAAGAGTTAAAAAGTAATTACGAAAAACAAGATTTTGAAAAAAGAAGATTTGAAATCAAAAAAAAGGAATACGCTTCTTTAAAACTGAGCGACAATGAATTAGTAGAACTTCAAGAAATACTTCAAAAAATTCAAAGGGAAACGAGTGATAAATCTGGCTATAAAGTAGAAGATTATACAGTAAACCATAGGCGTAAAATATATTTAAAAATAGCCCATGAAAAATTAAAAACTTTTCTAAACCAAGAACAATTAAAAGAGTTTTATAAGGTAGATCAATTAAATGAAGATTGGATTCTAAAAGGTCAAATAGAATTGATAGTTAATATGAATGAATCTCTAAATTTAACAAACGAGCAAGCCGAGCTAATTTATAATTACAGAGAAAATAAAACCAGTAAAGATTCTAGTGGAGAAATTTTGAGCGAATTTGAAGAATGGGAATTAGAAAAAACTTTTAAAAAATCTATATTAAGCGAACAACAATTTAAAAAATATATAGAATGGCAAGAGCACACTGAAAAGCTTAGAATCTCATATTTCGATGATGAGAATAAAGGGAAAGTTCAAAAAATAAAAGAAACTGAGAGTTATTTAGATTACCTAATCAAACAACACTTACCAGTTTTATGTAATTGGCGAGAAACTATTGAAAAAGAAATTCCTAATAATATTAAGTTAGAACTAGATATTCTACGGAATACTTATCAAAACGATTTAAAAAAAAGGTTATTAGAGCATTTAAAAGCTCACAAAAGACATACAAAAGATTACGTACCGAAAGGAGAAATTCTTATAAAGCTGGAATTCAAACAACGAGCACTCATACCTGGGGTGTATTGTCTAAATAAAAAACAAAAAACTCTTATCAATAATCTTTCAAAAAAATTGATTAAACTAATCGACAATAAACAAATAGAATTAAAGGATTTATATATTAAAAAGCATAATTTTTATATTGACAATTACGAAGAACATGGTGGTACTTACGGAGGTTCCTTAACGGTTATCCGAAACAAAGAGCCGAATACTAACATTCAATTAATCAATACCCTACTTCTACATCCACAACTCTCCAAGAATATAGAGTTTGCTCACTCTATTTAAAATATTAGTACAAAAAAACCCTCTTCATTGCTGAAGAGGGTTTTTTAAATAATTTGCTTAAAGCTTATGCTTCAAAAGGCTCTATGGAAACAAATGATTTTCCACCAGCTTTTTTAGTAAACTTTACTAAACCATCTACACGTGCGTGTAATGTATGATCTTTTCCTGCGTAAACATTTTCACCAGGATTGTGTCTTGTTCCTCTCTGTCTAACTAAAATGTTACCAGCGATTGCAGCTTGACCACCAAAAATCTTAACTCCTAATCGTTTTGATTCTGATTCTCTACCGTTTTTCGAACTACCTACACCTTTCTTATGTGCCATTGTCTAAGGTTTTAAATTTTATTATACTTAATGGTTTAGCTTATTTAGCTACACCACCATCTAATTCGTCTTGCCATTTTTGTAACTCGTCCCATTTACCATCAGCAGCTAATTGTGCTTGCTTTGGCCAAGTGTCAGTTACGTGATTTCCACGAACGTCAGCAATAATTTCAGAAATTTTAGCTGCGTCTGTTTTTGCTAATTCAGCAAAAGTAGAAATACCTGCATTGTTTAAGGTCTCAGCGATTTTTGGTCCGATACCTTCAACTTTTTTCAAATCATCAGCTTTACCTGTAGCTTTTTTAGCTTTTGGCTTAGCTGCAACTGGTGCTACTTTTTCTTCAACTTTTTTAGCTTTTGGTTCAGCTTTTTTAGTTTCAGTTTTTTTAGCTCCTTTAGAAATAATAGACTCAATTACAATCTCTGTAAGAGACTGACGATGTCCATTTTTCTTTCTGTAACCTTTACGTCTTTTCTTATGAAAAACGATTACTTTGTCACCTCTTAGGTGTTTAACGACTTTAGCCTCTACTGCGGCTCCGTCTATAGCCGGGGCGCCGATAGTAACGTTCGATCCATCAGCCAAAAGAAGTACATTGTCAAAAGTGACTTTTTTACCTTCTTCTACCTGTAAACGGTGAACGTACACTTTCTGGTCTTTTGCAACTTTAAACTGCTGCCCTGCCATCTCTACAATTGCGTACATATTGTTAAATGTAATGATTAAACCTGATGGATTTTTTCCATAGGCGGGTGCAAATATAGTTGTTAATCGTGAATTTACAAGTGTTTTTTACGAATTTTACGCTCTCTTCATACTTCTAGTGTTCGAAGTCTTAAATAGTTGCATAAAAGATAGCGTTAATACCAAGCTTGTCGTAAAACCCATTACTGCAACCACTAAAAATACGATAGCCTCAAAACTACGATAAGTACTTGCCCATTTTGTAGATAGCTCTTCTAAAAAACCTGGTTGAAGCTCGGTGGAATACAATGTAAAAAATAGTGTGAATATTAAAGTTGCAACACCACCTGTTATTAAACCTGCCATAAATCCGCCAGCATATGTGAAATCACTTCCCTTCTTTAATTTGTAATATTTTATCGATTCAAAAATAGCAAAGCCTGTAATTACAGCATTAAAAAGACTATAAAATACATTTACATGTAGCCCAAGTAATGACAAGATTAAAAAATAGGCAATCAAAGAACCACTGGCAGCGACGCCAAATCTAATTGGTAGAGCATAGTTATTCATAACGAGTATATTTTTGTTTAGACTTTTAAGATAAACAATAAACAGCTACTAAATAAATTTAATCTGTTAAAGAATACTTATATTGAAGATTGTTCTTACAAAAAAATATTTTTTATGTAACATTTTTGTAAAATCACATACTAACTAAACAGAACATTAAACACTAACCTAAAACAGTTTTAAATGAAAATGAAATTACTACTGGTTTCGGCTATATTCCTTTATGGTTTTACCGGACTTGCACAAGAGGTCGCTTTTGAAGAGTACAACTTAGACAACGACCTACACGTTATTCTACATCAAGACAATACCGCACCTATTATCTCAATTTCGGTTTTATACCATGTCGGATCTAAGGATGAAGATCCAAAACGAACCGGATTTGCACATTTTTTCGAACATCTTCTTTTTGAAGGCACCGAGAACATTGAAAAAGGGGAATGGGATAAAATAGTCTCTTCTAATGGCGGATCAGGTAATGCTACCACCAATGAAGATAGAACGTACTATTATGAAGTTTTCCCTTCCAACAACCTAGAACTAGGACTTTGGCTAGAATCTGAAAGAATGCTTCATCCTGTTATCAATCAAAAAGGTGTTGACACTCAAAATGAAGTTGTCAAAGAAGAAAAAAGACTTCGTGTCGATAATTCACCTTACGGTAAATTCATTGAAAACATAAAGAGGAACCTTTTTAAAAGCCATCCTTATAAAGAAACGGTAATCGGTAAAATGGCAGATTTAGATGCTGCTACCCTAGATGAATTTATAGCATTTCAGAAAAAATTCTATTCTCCTAACAATGCGGTATTAGTTATTGCTGGCGATTTTGAGAAAGAAAATGCCAAAAAATTAATTTCAGATTACTTTAAGGACATCCCGAAAGGAGCAGAAATTGCAAGAAACTTTCCAAAAGAAACTCCTATAACATCAGAAATTAATGCAAAGGCTTACGACTCTAATATTCAAATACCGGCTACTATGATCGCTTATAGAACTCCCGGTCTAAAAAATAGAGAAAGCCAGGTATTAGAAATGATTTCTACTTATTTATCTGACGGACCTTCTTCTAAACTTTATAAGAAAATGGTCGACGAAGAAAAGCAAGCCTTACAAATTGGTGCCATACCGGTTACATTAGAAGATTATGGTATGTATATCGTTTTTGCACTTCCGGTAGGTGAGACTAGCTCAAGCACACTTAATACCGCTATTGAAACAGAAGTAGAGAAATTAAGAAGTAACCTTATTTCTGAAAATGATTATCAAAAATTACAGAACAAGTTTGAAAATGAATTTGTAAACAGCAATTCAAGTGTTGAAGGTATTGCTAGTTCTCTAGCTGAATACTATATGCTTTACGGTGACACTTCTTTAATTAATAAAGAAATAGAGGTTTATAGATCTATTACCCGAGAAGAAATCAAAGAAGTTGCCAATAAGTATTTAAAGCCCAACCAAAGATTGGTTCTAGAATATTTACCTGAACAAAATTCTGCAAACTAAAAATAACTATGAAAAATACATATATATTACTACTAACATTATTCTCCTTTTTCGCTGTTCAAGCACAGGTAGACCGTACAATTATGCCTAAACCAGGACCAGCACCTGAAATTAACTTAGGAGAACCGCAATCTTTTAACCTCAATAACGGATTAAAAGTATTGGTAGTCGAAAACCATAAACTACCAAGAGTATCTATGCAATTATCAATTGACAACCCGCCAATTTTAGAAGGTAACAAAGCTGGCACAGCTAGTTTAACTGGTAGTCTATTAGGGCTAGGATCTAAAAATATAACTAAAGAAGCCTTCAATGAAGAAATCGATTTTTTAGGAGCTAGACTTTATTTTAGCTCTCAAGGTGCTTATGCTCAATCTCTTTCTAAATACTTTTCTAGAATGATGGAGCTTATGGCAGACGCGGCTATAAATCCGAATTTTACTCAAGAGGAATTTGACAAAGAAAAAGATAAACTTATTACCGGGTTAAAATCTGAAGAGAAAGTAGTTTCTTCAATTTCTAGTAGAGTTCAAAGGGCTTTAGCTTACGGTAAAAATCATCCTTACGGAGAATTTACCACCGAAGCCACAGTAAACAATATTTCCCTTGGTGATGTTGAAGAGTTTTACAGAGAGTACTTTGTACCTGCTAATGCCTATTTAATTGTTATTGGTGATGTAAATTTCGAAGAAGTAAAGACTTTAACAGAAACCTATTTTACATCTTGGACGAAAGCCGTGCCACCAAGCTTCTCTTATTCTCAGTCTAAGAACGTACCGAATACGCAAATCAACTTCGTTGATATGCCAAATGCCGTTCAATCAGAAATTACAGTACAAAATATCGTAAACCTTAAAATGAAGGACGATGATTATATAGCTTCCCTTTTAGCCAACGAAATATTGGGCGGGGGATCTGATAGTAGATTGTATTCTAATTTAAGAGAAGACAAAGGCTACACTTATGGTGCCTATTCTTCTATTGGCAACGACAAATATGGTCCGTCTAGATTTAGAGCATCTGCAGAAGTTAGAAATATGGTTACCGATAGTTCTGTAGTCGAAATGTTAAAAGAACTTGAGCTTATTACCACTAAGCCCGTTACCGATGAGGAATTAAAAAATACCAAAGCCCTATATGCCGGTAGTTTCATAATGGCACTAGAAGATCCAGAAACCATAGCGAGATATGCTTTGAATGTTGAGAAAGAAAATTTACCTAAAGATTTCTACAAAACATTCTTAGAGAAACTAGACAAGGTTAGCAAGGAAGAAGTAGAAACAGCTGCTAAAAAATATTTCAACGTTGACAATGCCAGAGTAATTGTCGTTGGTAAGGGAAGTGATATTTTAGCCAACCTAGAAAATGTGGAATTCAAAGGAAAAAAACTTCCAGTACTTGCCTATTCTAAAACTGCCGACAGAGTTGATACTCCCGATTATAATGCAGCATTACCAAGCGACGTATCTGCGCAATCTGTACTTGAAAAATATATTGAGGCTATTGGCGGAAAATCAAAACTAGAAGGTGTCAACACCCTAGCAATGATGGCCGAAGCAGAAATGCAAGGCATGAAGCTTAATCTGAACATCAAAAAAACATCTAGCGATCAACTAATGCAAGATGTACAAATGATGGGTAATTCGGTTAGCAAGCAAGTACTTAATGGCGATAAAGGATATATGATTGTGCAAGGGCAGCGCAAAGATCTTGCTGGTGACGAAATCAAAACCTTTAAAGGCGAATCTGCTCCATTTTCTGAACTCCAACTATTAAGTGACGACACCATTACTTTAGAAGGTATGGAAATGGTTGGCGATAAAAACACCTACAAACTTAAAGTTGGCGAAAACAAATCTGCTTTCTATGATGCTGAAACCGGACTTAAATTACAAGAGGTGACCGTAACTGAAATGCAAGGGCAGCAAATTGCAAGTACTTCTAATTTTGAAGATTACAAAGAGGTGTCTGGCATATTGTTTCCTTATAAAATAATGCAGACCGTTGGTCCACAATCTTTTGAATTCATAGTTTCTGAAATCAAAGTGAATGATGGCGTGTCATCTGCCGATTTTGAATAATAATTATTTTTTTAAAATAAAAAAACCCGCTACTTAGCGGGTTTTTTGTTTTTGAATTTCCAGGTTAAGTTCTTATCCTATTTTTCTAATTGTTGCTTCTCCGAATATTAATCCTTTATCCACTTCTGGATCACCGGTATAATTAATATTTGTTTCTCCATAGCAAGTAACTTTCAACCTTTCAACAACATTTACCCTAAAATTACTTTCACCATAAGCGGTAATTTTAGTTTCATCTGCAACCATACCCTCAGTGTTTACTTCACTTTCACCATATGCTCTAAATACTTGGCGAGCAACAGTACCTTCTCCAACTTCTAAGTAACTGCTGCCATAAATTGCTACTGTTAATTCATCTATAGAAACCGAATCAAAGTACACTTTAGCTGCTCCGTATAGCGACATTTTAAAATCATCGGCATTGAATAGATTTTTGCATCTTACAATTTCTTCTCCTCGAATCGATAAATTTTCTAGTTTTCTATAGGTAACCGTTATAGAAGCCATAGTACCATTATAAAGCGATTTACTACCCCTCCATTTGTCAGTTGAAATACGTTCAGATTTGGTTACCACCTTAGCACCATCTAAGTACAAACGCAACGTTCTACCTTCTACTTCTACATTTATTTTATCTAACGATATTTTTGCATTGTCAATAACAACACTTTCTTCTTCGCCTTCAATAAGATTTAATTCTATATGCGGACTAACAATTAGTTTATCGAAAGATTTTACGTTGAATGTTTTTTCTTGAGCCTGTATACTGCCTATAAAAAAGGTTACTGCAAGTAGCGTAAATATGATTTTTTTCATGATTTTCAGTTTTTTGATTAATTCTATACAAAGACAACGATAAATAGATTTTGTTACAGTACGCCTAACTATTTTCCCAGAACTATCACTTTTTTTCTATTTACCAGCCAAACACCAAATAAGATAATGAGTCCGCCCAAGAGCTGTAGAATACTGATATTCTCGCCATCTAGAAAACCCCATAACACTGCTACAAGAGGAATTAGATACGTTACTGATGCTGCAAATACAGGACTAGATAACTTTATTAATTTATTAAATAGGATGTTCGCCAAAGCTGTACCTAAAAACGCCAATGCCAAAATATACCAAAGAGCCTCATGCATAGCACTATCTCCTGCAAACTGCTGAAATACTCCTGTATACATCAATATAATTAATGCTGGTAAAAAGGCAACACCGAAACTAGCCGTAGTTACTGCTAATGGCGTTAAATGAGACAAATACTTCTTAATGATGTTGATATTAAAAGCATAACCCAATGCAGCAATAATTATGAACAAAGAATACCAATAATTCTGATTTACATTATTCTCCATACCCGCAGCAATAAGCACTATAGTACCAAAAAGACCTATCAAAACCCCCAACACCTGCCTTCCTTTAAGTGAAAGTCCGAAAAGCGCTATACCCACCAACGTGGTAAATAATGGTGCTACAGAGTTTAAAATAGAGGTTATACCACTACTAATTTCCATTTGTGCCAAGGCAAAGAAAAAAGGAGGAAAGAACGAACTACACAAACCTGCGATAGCCACCCATTTCCAATCGGTCTTTGAAAGTGTCTTTAAAGATTTAAAACCAAGAACAAACAATAATATAGATGCAAATACGATTCTTAACCCACCAACTTGTAATGCTGTATACCCAACTAAGGATCTTTTAATTAGTATAAAAGAAGAACCCCATATAAGTGCCAGAACAACTAGGTAAATCCACTTTTGATCTATATTCTTCAATTCTTTTAGTTTACAACAAAAGTGGGGTTTTTTCTAAAAAATACAACTAGTTACAGACTAATTTTTACTAATGATTAGATAAAGCATTTTACATATTTGGTATCTTTACATTATAATAAGGTTTACACTAACAACGTAACCATCAATACAGTGTTATGAAATTCAAAGTATTATTTCTATTTGTGACCATATTCACACTAGCAACCAATGTTTCTTTCGCGCAAGAAGACGCCTCTTTACCTGATGAAATTGTAAACAGTATTTCTAATACGGTTTTGATCAATATAGAAGGCATGGCTTGCCAAGAAGGTTGTGCCGATAAAATTTCTTCTAACTTAATGGAAACCGAGGGTGTAGTTTCTTCAGAAATTAGTTTTGAAAATAAAAACGGACTTATAACTTTTGACCCTTCAATTATGACTATCGAAGATATTAAAGCTGTAATTACCAACACCAAAGTAAAAGATTATACATACACTATAACTTCAATTATTCCTCAAGAAAACTAAAATGAAAAATATACTTTACACACTATTCGTAGCTGCATTAGTAACATTCACTTCTTGCAAAGAAACCAAGAAAACTGAAGAGCCTTCAAAAATGGAGCACGTAATGAGCATTCATGATGAGGTCATGCCAAAAATGGGGACTTTAGGAAAGTTAGTTGGTCAATTGAAACCAATGGCAGATTCTTTAGGAGCAGAGTCCGTTGAAGCAAAAGCAATGAAAGATCTTCAAGAAGCCAATAGATCTATGATGGATTGGATGCAAGGTTTTGGTGATCGTTTCGATTCAGAAGAAATAATGGACGGCAAAGAACTTTCTGACGAAAAGAAAGCATGGCTAAAAGAAGAAGAAGAAAAAGTTCAACAAGTAAAAGAGAACATTAATTCTAGTATTGAGCGTGCTGAAGAGATTCTAAGCAAGCAATAAAACAACGTATTCTAAAATGGTAAATTAGATAAATCTACATTACCACCAGATATTATAATACCCATTTTTTTATTCTGAAAAACTTCTGGCTGCTCTTTTGATTGTTTCAAAACTGCAGCCACAGTTACCGCACTAGAAGGTTCTATAATAATTTTCATACGCTCCCACACTAGTTTCATAGCAACGACTATCTCATCTTCGGTAATTCTAACAATACCGCTTACCAGTTCTTTTATAATAGGGAAATTCTTATCACCCAACATTGTTTTTAATCCGTCGGCAATGGTATTTGTTGTTTCGTTACTTTCTATTTTACCACTTTGCAAAGAACGGTATGCGTCATCCGCCTCATACGGCTCTGCACCATAAACTTTACAATTGTTACCGAAATATGTAGCCGCCAACGCAGAACCGGCAATAAGTCCGCCGCCGCCTACTGGGCAAAATATAAAATCTAAATCGGGTTGTTTTTGAAGCAATTCTAGAGCTGCAGTACCTTGCCCTAAAATAACATTAATATCGTTGGATGGATGGACGAAAGTAGCTCCCGTTTTTAATCCTATCTCATCAGCATACGCCTGTCTTGCTTTAACGGTTGGCTCACACTCATAAATTTTACCGCCATACTCCCTTACTCCAACTTTTTTAACTTCTGGGGCGGTATTTGGCATTACGATATGTGCGGTAACACCAACACTCTGTGCTGCTAATGATAAAGCTTGGGCAAAATTACCCGACGAATGCGTTACTACTCCGTTTTTCTTTAGTTCTTCTGATAATTGTAAAATAGCATTGGTAGCACCGCGCATTTTATACGCTCCTGCCCTTTGAAAATTCTCGCATTTGAAAAAAACCTGAGCATTGATTTCTTTATCAATCAATCTTGATTTTAAAACGGATGTATTATGAATATAAGGGGCTATTCGTTTATGACAATCTAAAAGGTCTTTTTTTGTCATCATACGGCTTTATTTTTTCCAACGAAGTGTTTCTATAATTCCCCTAATGTCATTCTGAAGATATGACGCTGCAGGCAGAATAGAATCATAATTCGGTTTTGTATAAAAATATACAGAACCGGTTAAAAAGTGTTTAGTACTATCGGTTACATAAAATTGAGATTGTGAAGCGGCATTACCTTGCACCTCAAATAAAGCACCATATATTTTATTATTAGGATTTACATACGGCTGCTCAACTATGTTGTCTGCCTTAGCAGCATGCTCATAACTAAGTCTCTTAGAATCGTTAATCAGTTGAGCCAAATTACCATCAATCTTTTTATAGCTTAGAAAAATAGCACCATTCATTTCTGGATATGAGATAGTGTATGCCTTATCGCCATTCAACTCTGCATTTGCTAATTGATTGTACTTAAAACTAAAGTTCTCGGTTTCTAAATCTGCCAATTTACCCTGAGGATATTCCAATCGCATTTTAGCCTTAGGCTTAGGAAGCGTAGGTTCATCATTACAACTAACCATTAAAAGAAATACTACTAAAAATCCAACGAACGACTTACTCTTCATGTGGCAAGGTTACTTTTATTTGTTTTAATCTTTTCTTGTCCATACCCTCAACTACAAAAGTATAGGAATCAAATTGTATTTTTTCTCCTCTTTTCGGGAAGCTTCCTGCCTTTTCCAAAACAAAACCAGCCAAGGTTTCTGATTCCCCTTTATTCTCTTCAAAGATTTCACTATCCTCTAATTTAATGACTCTATAAAAATCTTTAAGAGGCGTTTTTCCTTCAAAAACATAATTGAAATCATCTAATTTCGAAAAAATCAAATCTTCATCATCAAACTCATCACTAATATCACCTACTATTTCTTCGATAATATCTTCTAAAGACACCAAACCAGAAGTTCCACCATATTCATCTACAACTATAGCTAAGTGATTTTTCTTCTCTTGAAATTCACCCAATAAATCATCTAATTTTTTATTCTCAGGCACAAAGTAAGGCTCCCTGATTAAGGTTATCCAATTAAAGGTTTTTCGATCTAGATAAGGCAACAAATCTTTTACATACAAGACTCCTTTTACCGTATCGATGTTCTCACCAAAAACCGGAATTCTAGAATACCCGTTCTTCTTTATTTCCCCTAAAACTTCAAGAAACTTCATTTGCTCATTAAGAGCAAAAATATCTATTCGAGGTCTCATTACCTGTTTGGTATCTGTATTACCAAAGGTTACAATACCTTCTAAAATCTTTTTCTCCTCTTTAGTAGTATCGCCATGAGAAGTTAAATCTAATGCTTGCGACAACTGATCAACACTTAAACTTGATTTCTGCTTACCAAGCTTGTTATACAAAAACAATGTGCCAGAACGCATTGGCAAACTCAATGGTGAAAAAATAAAATCTAACACCCTTAACGGATAAGCCATTAAATGCGCAAAGCTCATTCTATTTCTGTTGGCATATACTTTTGGTAGAATTTCACCGAACATTAAAATAAGAAACGTTGCAACCACGACTTCTAAAAGAAAACGTACCGATACAACACCGAACCATACTTGATTTACATTTTCAAAAAGAGTATCTCCTATTATACTAAACAATAGCACCACGCCAATGTTAATAGCATTATTTGCTATTAAAATGGTGGCCAATAATTTTTTTGGACGCTCTAGAAGCTTAATTAGAATTGAACTTTGGGCCGATTTTTCGTCTTGCAGCTCTTTAACTTCGGTTGATGAAAGTCCAAACATAGCTACTTCTGCTCCAGAAATAAGTGCAGAGCAAACAAGCAGTACACATAGTACAACTATATTCATTGCAAAAACACCGTTTACAACCAATGTTGTCATTAATAACAGTAAGGGGTCTGGGTCCAATAGTTGCTATTTAAATTTTGTTAGAATGGTAAATCATCATCTTCTTCTGGACTTGCAGGTGCAGGTGCAGACGCTTTAGACGGTGCTTTATTTTCAATACTTGCCGGTTTCTGAGCAGCAGGCGCTGAACCACCATTATTTTGCATACCTTCTTTCTTGGTAGTCAAAAAAGTAAATTCTTGTACATGTACTTCAGTTGAATATCTGGTATTACCATCTTCACCTTGCCATTGACGATTTTTCAATCTACCCTCTACATATACCTTATCGCCTTTACTTAAATATTTCTCACAAATTTCAGCAGCTTTATTTCTAACTACCACATTGTGCCAATCTGTATTTGTAACACGTTCACCAGTAGATTTATTGGTATATGTTTCATTTGTAGCTATTGGAAATCTTCCAATACTACCGCCTCCTTCAAAATAATGCATTTTAACTTCATCACCTAAATGCCCTATCAACATTACCTTATTTAATGTACCGCTCATAACTTAAAGATATAAAAATCAAAAGTACTAAAATTTAAATGCTTTGATAAAATCTGCGATTAAAACTGGCACCGGAAAATCACTTATTTTTTCAACGGGAATCTTATCTGCAAAATCATCATTTATATATACTATCCAGAACTTCGTATGCAGATGTTGATGCGACAATTTATGAACGATTGCATTTACATTGTATACTATTATCTCGTTAGACTTCATATCACCAAGTACTTCTTTATACCTAATAGTGACATCGTCTATTTCTAATACATTATCTGACTCTAATAAAGGAAACTGCCATAGATTCTGCCAAATACCTTTACCGATTCTTTGATGTATACTTGTAAATTGATTCCCTTTAGCATCCTTATATATAGGTATAAGAAAATTGAAGTACCGATTACGCACTTTTGTCTTCTTTAACTTCACTGGCAAAGTATCTACCAAGCCTTTTTCTAGAGCAACGCAACTATCATTTAAAGGACAATGCAAACATAATGGCTTTTTTGGGGAGCATTGTATGGCTCCAAACTCCATAATACCTTGATTATAATCTCGAATATTAGCGGGATCCATGACTTTTTGAGCCAAGCTTTTAAAATATTTGATACCCTCTGTACTATTAATAGGAGTATCTATACCATAGTATCTAGAGAGTACTCGATACACATTTCCGTCTACTACGGCTTGCGCTTCATTGAAACAAATAGACGAAATGGCACTTGCGGTATAGTCACCGACACCTTTCAGTGTTAAAAGTTTCTTATAATTATCAGGAAATTTACCATCATACTGCTCGACCACCATTTTTGCAGCTGCATGAAGATTTCTAGCTCGCGAATAATACCCGAGTCCTTGCCAAAGTTTTAAAACTTGTTCTTCATTCGCATTGGCAAGATCATAAACCGTGGGGAAATTTTCTACAAAACTCAAGTAATACGGGGTTCCCTGAGCTACACGTGTTTGTTGAAGAATAATTTCTGATAGCCAAATTTTGTATGGATCAGTACTTGCGCGCCATGGTAAACTGCGCTTATTTTCATGATACCAATCTAAAATTTTACTCGAAAATGACATGCTATTCTATACTAAGTGATAAAAGTAGCAGTTTATACACTTAAAATTAACCCATTAGAAAGAAAGATTGAATTTAATTTATATATTTGCAACCCGAAAAAACATACAGAAAATCTAATATTGAAAGATGACGAAAGCGGAAATTGTATCGAAGATCTCAGATAAGCTGGGAATTGAAAAAGGAGATGTACAGGCAACTGTTGAGTCTTTTATGGAAGAGGTAAAAACATCATTAGAAAGTGGTGATAATGTTTACCTAAGAGGTTTTGGTAGTTTTATCATTAAAACTAGAGCCGAAAAGACCGGTAGAAATATTTCCAAAAACACAACTATTAAAATACCCGCTCACAACATTCCAGCATTTAAGCCTGCAAAGGTTTTTGTAGAAGGAGTTAAGAGCAACGTACACGTAAAATAATTAATCTTAAAAAAAGAACTTTATGCCAAGCGGTAAGAAAAGAAAGAGACATAAGGTAGCTACACACAAGCGCAAGAAGCGTAGAAGAGCTAACCGACACAAGAAAAAGTAGTTTTAATAACTACTTTTTCTTTTTAAAATACGTTCATTGACATAGAGATCCATAATTCGGATTTCGGCAAGTACATTTGTATTTGTCTATGGTATTGTTTAATCAGTTCGTTCCCTATTTTAATAGGCGAAACGACTAAAAATATATTCAGGTGAATAGAGAATTAATCGTAAGATCTAGTTCCCAATCTGTTGACTTTGCCTTGTTAAAGGACGGAAAACTCACTGAACTGCATAAAGAAGAAAATAGTAACGACTTTTCTGTAGGCGACATTTTTCTTGCCAAAATCAGAAAGCCGGTTACCGGACTTAACGCAGCGTTTGTAAACGTTGGTTATGAGAAAGATGCATTCTTGCATTACCACGACCTTGGTCCGCAGTTATCTTCCATGCTTAAGTTCATTAAACAAGTGAGCACAGGAAAACTAAATGATTACACTTTAGGAAATTTCCCGACCGAAACCGATATTGACAAAAACGGTGTTATTACCGATGTCATAAAAGCGAACCAATCATTATTGGTTCAAATTGTAAAAGAACCTATATCTACTAAAGGACCAAGAATTAGTTCTGAGCTATCAATTGCCGGACGTTACTTGGTAATGGTTCCTTTTTCTGACCGTGTATCTGTATCTCAAAAGATAGCGAGCAAAGAAGAAAAAGACAGGTTAAAAAGACTCGTTAGAAGCATTAAACCTAAAGGTTTTGGTGTTATCATTAGAACAGTCGCAGAAGGACAAAAAGTTGCAGAACTGGACAAAGATCTAGAAAACTTGCTGAACAAATGGACAGCAATGTGTAAAAAATTACAACGTGCTCAAACACCATCAAAAGTATTCGTAGAACTCAATAGAGCATCTTCTATTTTAAGAGATGTATTCAATGATAGTTTTACTGGAATACATGTAGATGACGACACCTTATACAATGAAATTAAGGATTATGTGTCGGAAATTGCTCCTGAAAAAGAGAGCATCGTTAAGCACTACAATAACAACAACGTACCTATTTTTGAGAAATTTGGTATTGAAAGACAAATTAAAACGTCTTTTGGCCGTACTGCCGCAATGAGCAAAGGCGCCTATTTAATTATAGAGCATACAGAAGCACTTCATGTAATAGACGTTAACAGTGGTAACAGATCCAACAAAGCCAAAAACCAAGAAGACACTGCCCTAGAGGTAAATCTTTTATCCGCATCAGAGATTGCAAGACAGTTACGTCTTCGTGATATGGGCGGTATTATAGTTGTAGATTTTATCGATATGGTAAAACCACAACATAGAAAAAGGCTATTTGAACATCTTAGAGATGAGATGAAAGATGATCGAGCCAAGCACAAAATACTACCTCCTAGTAAATTTGGTTTAATTCAGATTACCCGACAAAGGGTACGACCTGAAATGAATATTAAAACAACAGAAGAGGACCCTAACAATGCAGGGAAAGAGGTGGAAGCACCTATTGTTTTAATAGATAAAATTACATCGGACCTTGAAAAACTCCTTAAAGGACCTGCAAAAGACAACAGTATATCTCTAAATATACACCCGTTTATAGCAGCCTATATAACAAAAGGTTTTCCATCAATGAGAACAAAATGGTTCTTAGAATACAAAAGATGGATTAAAATTCAGCCGCGTGATGCGTATACGTATCTTGAGTACCGTTTTAAAAACAAAGACGGCAAAACAATATATTAATAAAAAAAGCGATTTCCTTAGGGAGTCGCTTTTTTTGTTTCCAAAAATGAAGGAGGCATATTAACTAATCTTAACCATTTCAATTGAAGATGAAAAAATATCTATCTATATTTCTATTGAGTTTTTTGAGTTTCAACACCTTTGCCCAAATTACTTTTGAACCAGGCTATATTATTGATAATTCTGGAGAAAAGATAAATTGTTTTATTAAGAACAACGGCTGGAAAAACAATCCAACAAAATTTGAATATAAAATTGATTCAAATGCTGAAGTACAAGATGGTGGAATCTACAACATAGCCGAATTCTCAATTGAAAACGGAAAAAAGTATATTAGAAAAGAGATTAAAATAGATAGGTCTAAATCGATTCTGAAAAGATTAAGCAAAATAAAAGAAGCTGAATTCACACCAGAAACCTTATTTCTTGAACAGTTAGTTGATGGTGATGCAAATTTATTTTATTATGAAGATAGTAATCTAATAAGGTTCTTTTACAACCTAAACAATGCTTCTACAACACAATTAATTTATAAAAAATACCTCACCGAAAACAATCGTATTGGAGAGAATACTGAATATAAAAAACAATTGTGGGATGACTTAAAATGTGGAAACTTATCTCTTAACGATGTAAAATCTACTGATTATAAAAAATCTGAATTACTTTCGTTTTTTACCTCATACAATCAATGTAAAAATCCTAATTACGTAATCCCCACTACTTCTAAAAGGGATAATAAAGACGTATTTAATTTAGGCATTCGCGCTGGTTTAAATTCTGCCTCTATGAATTTTAAGTCACCTCAATCAAGTACTAATTTCGAGCTAGAAAACAACTCTAGTATAAGATTTGGTGTCGAGCTTGAAGCTATTTTACCTTTTAACAAAAACAAATGGTCATTGTTTATCCAACCTATGTATCAAACATTTGAAGGTCAAAAACAATTAGAATTTCAAAAGGTCTCAGTAGATTACAAATCAATTGAAACTTCTATAGGAGTCAGACATTACTTTTTTCTTAATCCCGACTCTAAAATATTTTTAAATTCTGCATTTCAAATTGACACAGCTTTAGATTCTAAGATAGATTTTGAATCTAGTAGCGATTTTGAAATCGCACCTCGCACTTCTTTTAATTTTGGATTAGGTTTTGCTCACAAAAATGCTAGTATTAAACTAAACTATAACCCTAGAAGAGCATTACTCAGTAACTATGCGGCTATTTCGTCTGATTACAAAGTGCTTTCTATAGTGCTTGGCTATAACTTTTTATAAATTAGCACATGTAATAAACGTTTAAAAATACTATTGGTTTACTATTTTTGAACTACATGAATCAAAAAACTAAAGGCTACACTGTTCAAGAAGCCACAAAAAAAATAGAAAGCTACTGTGCTTACCAGGATCGCTGCCACAAAGAAGTGGTTTCGAAATTGAAAGAAATGGGTATGATACCATTAGCAGTAGATACTATTATCGCCCAACTAATCGAAGACCGATTTTTAAATGAAGAACGCTTTGCCAAAAGTTTTGCCCGTGGAAAATTCAACATTAAAAAATGGGGCAAAAATAGAATTGTAAGAGAACTGAAATTTAGAAACATCTCTAAATATAATATTACCACCGCCTTAAAAGAAATTGAGCCCGATGCTTACCTGACAGCTTTAGATGATTTAGCTCACAAAAGATTACGGCAGATTACCGAAACCAATATTCAAAAGCGAAGAAAAAAATTAGCAGATTATCTTTTATACCGTGGTTGGGAAAGTCATTTGGTGTATGAGAAAACATTTGAGCTTATTAAATAATAGGCATCCCTTTTCAGTTTACACTTTTTGATTTTTGTTGGTTCTAGATATGGCTTCTTTGTTTTTCCAATCTATCCAATCTTGCCCTTTTAATTTGCGCATTAGCACATCATAGTAACGCATTATTACAATGTTATACGATGCTTTAGCTAAATTCTTAGGATTACGCGCTAACCCTCGTAAACTCATTGAGAAACCAGGAGTATTGTATTTCATATAGTGCCAATAACCTTCTGGCATATATAAAACTTCACCATGAGAAAGGGTCGTTTTAAATCCGTTTGCTTTTTTCAAAGCAGGCCACTTATCATAATCCGGATTCGAGAAATCTATACTCTCATGTGTAATTAGAGAATGCGGAACTTTATAAAGCTTTTCGGTTTCTGACTGAGGAAACAATACTACTTCCTTTTCTCCATTGAAATGAAAATGAAAAATATTAGCAAAATCGATATCGTAATGCATGAAAGTGTACGAGTCTCGTCCGCCGAAAAACATCATTGGCACTCCTTTTAAAAGTCTTAATCCGAAGTCTGGGAACTTATAATCTTTCTGTAACGCAGGCACTTCCTTTAAAATATTCCAAAGAAAAATTCTATACTTGGTCGGCTCCTTCTTTAATAAATCAACATACGCTGCCATTTTCATTTTGGCATGTGGTTCATTAAAACCATCTTTATGCTGCACCGGTCTATCATCATACAAAGGCACAGTAATATCTCCGGCTACTTCTTTAATATAGTCTAGATTCCACTTGTTATAAGCAGGCCAGTCTTCAATTGCCTGTTCTAAAACAACAGGTTTTTGAGGCTTAAAGTAGTCGTTAATAAAGTTGTCCTTAGTAATATGTTTTACCCTCGGAATATCTGCTAACTTCAATTACACTTGGTTTTTTAGGGAAGCCAAAGGTAATTAACGATACCAAAACAATTTCTTAAAAAAGTATTAATGTGACCTTAGTCAATAACTTTAGCCTTCTGCTTTGCAGTTTCATTACGTTCAATAGAGTGACCTGGTCTAGACCATTTTGGTTTTTCACCTAAAGAGTCTAGTTGAGAATCTTCTGCTTCTACCGTTTTAGGCTGTGATACTTTCGTAAATGGTTTTTGCGGATTTAAACCTAACATCTTGAACATCGCCATATCCTCATTTACATCAGGATTCGGAGTAGTCAACAATTTATCGCCTGCAAAAATAGAATTTGCACCGGCAAAGAAACACATTGCCTGCCCTTCTCTACTCATTTCAGTTCTACCTGCAGATAAACGTACTTGCGTTTCTGGCATTACAATTCTGGTAGTTGCTACCATACGAATCATATCCCAAATAGAAACCGGCTCAATGTCTTCCATTGGCGTACCTTCTACAGCAACTAGTGCGTTAATCGGCACTGATTCTGGTTGCGGATTCAATGAAGTCAAAGCAACTAACATACCTGCTCTATCTTCTAACTCTTCACCCATACCAATAATACCACCGCTACAAACAGTAACATTACTTTTACGAACATTTTCTATAGTATCTAAACGATCCTCAAAGGCACGAGTAGAAATTACATCTTTATAATAATCTTCTGAAGTATCTAAATTGTGATTGTAAGCATATAAGCCTGCTTCTGCTAAACGTTTTGCCTGATTCTCGGTAATCATACCCAAAGTACAACAAACCTCCATGTCAAGCTTGTTAATGGTACGCACCATTTCTAAAACTTGATCAAACTCAGGACCATCTTTTACATTTCGCCATGCAGCACCCATACATACACGAGAACTACCTGATGCTTTTGCTCTAAGCGCTTGAGCTTTAACCTGAGAAACAGCCATAAGGTCATTCCCTTCAATGTCGGTGTGGTAACGAGCAGCTTGCGGACAATAGCCACAATCTTCTGGACAACCACCAGTTTTAATAGAAAGTAAGGTAGAAACTTGTACCGTATTAGGGTCATGATTTTTTCTATGCACAGTTGCAGCTTCATAAAGTAGCTCCATTAAAGGCATATTATATATTTCTAAAATTTCTTCTTTTGACCAATTGTGTCTTGCTTCGCTCATATAATCTTAGGTTGTTACCAGGGTTCAAAAATAACGGAATTTAAATTGAAAAAATAATTGGTAGGTTTTAAAAAAATTACCACACCGCTATATCTGTTATCTTTTAACTTACTTTATTCGTTTTTACTTACTAAAATACTCACTGCATTACCACCAAAACCTACTGCATTTACAAGTATTTTTTTAAGGTTTCTATTTTTAGATTTCTTCTCTAAAAAAGGGACAGAAACCATCGTATTGTTTTGCAACATTAAAACTGCCAACTCTAGATTCAGCATACCCGAGGTAGCGAACGTATGCCCTATTTTCCATTTATTGGTTGTTAGTTGAGGCATAACATCGCCAAAAACTTCTTGAATGGCATTATATTCTGATGAATCTCCTTTTATGGTGCCAGGCGCATGCATTACAATGGCATCTACCTCAGCAACATCTAAATCGCCCAAAGCCATTTTCATAGATTTCTGAAAACATACGGCGTTTGCTGAAATAGACGTATTATGTTTCAATATTTCTGTTGCATACCCTACTCCATCTATTATTGCCAAGGCATTTTTTACCACTCCCGTTTCTAGACATGCTACTGATGCAGCTTCGCCTAAAATCATAGAATTGTATTCTTTCTTTAGGTTTAGTGCTTGGCACGGGTAGTTTCGGCTACGCTCAACTACCGTTGATGTATCGACTACCGAACTAGAATTTGACTCGGGTGCTTTTGCGTAAATTTTCAATGCCTTCATTTGGGCAATGGTGAAATTGGTCAGCGGAGCTTCACTTGCACCTACCAAAAACTTAGTCGCCATTCCGCTATTTAGCCAAGCCACTCCGTTCAATACCGAGTGCAAACCTGTTGAACAGGTTATGGAATGTGATATTTCTGGTCCGGTTGCCCCTAAATCATGAGAAACCCATGAAGATATATTACCCAATGTAGTTGTTGGTGAACTTAAAGTTGATGAAATACCTGTTTCTAAATACTCTGAATGATACTGCTCAAATAGTTTTGTTGCCCCACGAGACGAGCCCATGTTAATTCCGAATTCAGCGGCATTTTCCCAACCTGATTGCTTCACTGCCATTCTTGAAGCTACCATTGCGAATAGTACACTATCATCTAATTTTTTGTATTTACTATCAGATGCTCTAAGTTCATCTACTTTTAATCTTGCAGATTGTGATAATGGCGCAACCCAAGATTTACATTCATTCGCTTCAACCAATGAAAAGTAATGTTCATTATTCTGATAAGCCGCCCAAGTTTCTTCTAATGTACTACCTAAAGGTGACATCGAAGCTATGGCTGTTATGGATATTTTTTCTTTCAAATTCTAATCTAAAATGTATCTAAAGCCTCAGTGATGGCGTCGTAAATTTTTTGGAGTTGGGCATCTGTAATTACGTAGGGCGGTAATGTATAAATGGTATTACCTAAAGGTCGTAACAATACCCCTCTTTCTAAAAAGAAGTTATATAGCTCGTCTCGTAAACTACCGTAACGTTCCATTTTTATTTCAAGGTCTATAGCAAGAATAGCACCCATTACCCTAACTTCTTTTACTTTTTTATGATTCTGAATTTTGCTAGCATATGCGTTATGGGCATTTTCAATATAGATTCTTCTTTCTATAATTTCTGGCGAATTCAAAAGTTCAATGCCCGCCAATGCAGCTGCACAACCTAAAGGATGCGCGCTAAACGTATGCGCATGAAAGAAACCTTTATGTACCTCATCGCTAAGAAAACGATCATAAATTTTCTGCGAACAACTGGTAATACTTAACGGAAACATACCTGCCGTTAGCGCTTTACTCAAACAAATAACATCAGGTTTATTCGTTAAATTATCAGATGCAAAATTTTTACCCGTTTTACCAAAACCGGTCATTATTTCATCTGCTATACACAATACTTCATGCTCTTGACAAAGACCAATCAAAGCATCTAACCCTTCAGCTGAATGAAACTTCATACCTGCAGCACCTTGCACTAATGGTTCAAAAACAAATGCTGCACAGCTATTTTCTTTCAAAATTTCAGACAGCCTGCTTTTTACTTCTTCTATGTTATCTTTTTGCGGAGTAGGTATTCGTACAACTTTTAATAAAAAATCTTCAAACGGACCATTGTACGACGACAGACCCGATGCACTCATGGCACCAAACGTATCGCCATGAAAACCATCTTCAAACGCGATTAGGGTATCTCTTTTTTCTCCGTTATTATGAAAATACTGAAGCGACATTTTTATAGCTGCCTCAATAGCCGTAGAACCATTATCGTTGAAGAATATTTTTGCCTGATTATCAGGCAAAATGGCCATCAATTTTTCAGATAATTCTATTGCTGGTTCGTGAGTTAAGCCACTGAACATTACAAAATCTAACTTTTGCATTTGCTCGGTCATTGCAGAAATAATATAGTCATTGGCATGACCGTACATTACGGTATACCAAGATGCAATACCGTCTATATATTCTTTTCCTTCCTCATCAAACAATAATACTCCCTTTGCTTTAGTTATAGGTAATTGTGGTTTACCCAACTTATGTTGAGTTAACGGATGCCATAAATATTTTTTATCTCGTGTAGATAGATTTTCCACTTTCATAGAATTTATAATTCTTCATTTTATCTATCTTGCAAAGATCGGGAAATAAACCGCAACAAAGAGATGCCCTTAAAAAGAAACGAAAAAGCGTTTTTAGATTTTTCCGAATTGAAGAATACAGCCGTATTCTGCCTATTCTTTTTAATTACTTTTTTTATTCGTTTTCCTTTTTTCTTTAGAGACTATGTCGATCGCGATGAAAGTACCTTTATTCTTTTAGGTCAATCTTGGGCTAATGGTTTTTTACCTTATACCCAGTTGTGGGATCTAAAGCCACCGCTAACGTTTGCTTTTTTCGCTGGCATTATATCCATATTTGGCAAAAGTTTTATAGCTATTCGGCTCGCCGGTGTATTTCTAGTGGTCATTACTACATTTTACACCTATAAGATTGCTCTTACTATGATACCTAAAAAGGCTTCTATTTTAGTTGGGGCATTCTGTATTGTTCTTTTAAGCCTTTTTGGTAGTCTACAAGGTGTAATGTCTGAACATATTTGCATTGCATTATTTGTACCAGCTATTTACCTTCTGCAATCAAAGAAATCTAATGCCTATATTTTCTTGGCAGGAGTATTAATGGGTGCCACGGTTATGGTGAAATTAAACATGGCTTTCCCTATTTTATTTATTGGCTTATACCTGGTTTACGAGAGTATATTTACAAAAAAGAATAGTAATTTTTTCTCTATTCTGTTATTTAGCATAGGCGTACTAGCTGTAATTTTCGCTACCATAATACCTTATTATTTAAGTGACCAAACCTATATATGGTGGGAATCTGTAGTACTAGCCCCTTTAGAATATACCGGAGCAAGAAGATATTCCATTTTTAAACTCGCACCTATTTTTGTAATTACAGGACTATTTCTTGTATACGCCTACAAAAGCAAAAAGCTTGACTTCAAGAACAGAACTATTCAGATACTTTTAGTCGGTATTTTAGGAGTCTTATTTTCTTTTGCAAAAGGCGGAAGAATCAATGGCCACTACCTTATACAATTACACCCCATGTTACTTATTTTAGTGGGGATTGTCATCTACAACTTAATAGCGCAGTACAAACCAAAACTACCAGTTTATGCCGCATTTATTGCGTTATTGATTCCTGCTGAAAGTTATATTGAATATGTAAATGTAATACAGAACAAATTTGAAAAAGGCACTTTCTTTAATGGGGAAGGGTTTTCTGCCCCGCAGTATATTTTAGAACATAATTTAGATACTGAAAACATCCTATTTTTTGAATACCATATCGGATACTGGAATTTAGACACCTTACCACCTACCACAGCTTCTACACACCCAAGCAATATTTGTAGAGATGAGCTATTTCCTTTTTATGACAACCCCAGAAAGAATTCTATCGAGGAGCTTACATATATCATGGAAGATTTACAACCCAAAACTGTTGTAATACGAAAAGGGCGACGAATTTTAGATAAAAAAGAAATTGAGGAAAATGAATATATAGATGCCTATTTAGCGAAACATTATAAGGTATTTGCTACAGTAGATAATGCTGAAATTTTACAGCGACTATAACGTTCTTAAAATACCGTCAAATTTATCGGCATACTTTTTAATCACCTCTTTGTTGAATTCTTTTTCTTCATCTATTCTACCTATTAACGATACTCCTGTTTTATGAAGAATAATATTTTCTGTATGAGGATTTGCATCTCCGCTAAATAATACCGACACATCATAACCTTTGTGCAACAACCATTTTATAGTCAATAGCGAATGATTAATGCTACCCAAATAATTTCTAGAAACCACTACAACTTTATAATCGGGCATGATGATGTCGAACATGGTATCTTCATCATTTAAAGGAACCAAAATACCGCCAGATCCCTCAATAATTAAATTGTTGTCTGTTTCTGGTTCATTAATATGAAATCTATCAATTTCAATACCTTCAATTTCAGCCGCTGCATGCGGACTCATAGCTGCTTTTAAATTATAGCTACTTGGGTGAAATTTAGATTTCTCGTTAGATATCAATCGTTTCACCTTATCTGTATCAGTGTTATCTAAATCACCTGCTTGTACCGGTTTCCAATAATCTGCTTGTAATGCTTCGGTAAAAATTGCCGATGCAATAGTTTTACCTACCTCTGTTGAAATTCCTGTTACAAATATCTTTTGCATGTATTCTTACTTTGAGTTAGTGATCATTCCACAATTTAGGCACTTATATTTTCTTTTTTCAAAAAATGGAAAAAGTTTATAAAATACTCCCTTGCTGTTATAATATGGTTCAGATTTTTGAGCCTTGCAGTTAGGGCAAACAATAGGTTCCCCGTCATTATCTACAGCATAAGCCCTTATCTCATCATAAATGGCAATTGCACGTTCTTTATCTTTAGAATATACTTGCAATTTTACTCCGCCGATGGCATTGCTAATTAACGGATCTGAATTTAAGGTGTTCTCATCTCTTAGAAATACCGGTATACCTTCAGACTCTAATTTGCCTTTTACAATTTGCACATCGGCTACGTACTCAAAAGAAGCTAGCTGATAAAATTTATCTTCCATATATTATATAAAGCTAGCTAACAATTTTACTAAAAGTCCTATTTCTTCTTTAGAATTAAAACTATGCAAACATATTCTAAGTCGTTCTTGACCCTCTGGTACAGTAGGCGATAGAATTGCCTTTATATTGAAACCTTTATCAATTAATTTTTTCGACACCAATTTGGCTTTTTTAGAACCAGAAATTATGCATCCTTGTATGGCGGTATCACTTGGTATAAAAAACTGTTCGATTTTATGTAAGCCCAGCTGCTTTTTAAAATAAACTATATTTTCGGTTAATAACGATTTGGGCTCCTTTCCCAGTTCACCCATATATTCATGCGCCGTAATAATTGTTGCCAAGGTATGTGGCGTTAATGCTGTAGTATAAATGAATGGTTTAGCAAAATTTACCAAATAATCTTTCAAATCTTCAGAACCAAGTACAGCTGCACCATGGCAACCAAAGGCTTTACCAAATGTTACCGTTCTTGCAAAAACATCTTTCTCTAGACCTAATTCTGGTATTAGTCCTTCCCCATTACTTCCTAAAACACCAACTGCATGAGCTTCATCTACGATTAAATGATACCCGTTAGCTGTTGCAAACTTTGCAAATGCTTTTAAGTCGGGCGTATCACCATCCATAGAAAAAACACTTTCGGTTACTATATAAACAGCGTAATCTTCATGGTCATTTCTACTTGTATTTAGCGCTACCTTTTCCTTTAGGCTAGACAAATCGTTATGTAAAAAACTATATGCCTTAGCATTGCTCATTCGTATACCTTCTCTTATACTGGCATGAACAAACTCATCATAAAATATTAAATCGCCACGTTGGGGCACTGCACTAAAAAGACCCATGTTGGCATCGTAGCCCGAATTAAATACTAAAGCTGCATTTGATTTATAAAACTCAACTAATAACGGCTCTAATTTTTTATAGAGTTTATGATTGCCAGATAAAAGTCGAGATCCCCCAGAACCATTCGACGCAACACTTTCTGTTAATAGTAATTGAAATGTTTTAGAAAATAACGTTTCATTGGTCGCAAACCCTAAGTAGTCATTAGAAAGAAAATCTATTAGTCCGTCATGGGAGTTTAAAGAGCGAAAGGTCTCCTCTTTTTTACGATTTTCTAATACTTTCAATAATTTTTTAGGTAGTTGGGTCATATGGCAAAAATAGCCTTTCTATGAAACGAATGGTATCTAATTAACGAATTCCTGTAATTTTTCTAACCTCTACACCCATATTATTGAAAATAATTCAAGCTTATGCTAAAACTACTAATAAAATCATTTTAAAAATCTGACTAATAGTTACTTATAAATATTAAAAATTGCAATAATTATGAAAAAAAAGCATTTTATACGTGTGCAAAATAAACTTAAAGCATATTTTTGCCTCTTTTTTTAAAGAAATTTCCTACTTTGACGTTAAAGTATTGGATTAAGTACATGGCTTTTGATAAGGATTGAATGAACGGGAGTAATATTTTAGATACGAATAGATTAGAAACATTGATGTCTTATGACATTATGGACACGCACCCAGAGGTCATTTATGATGAAATAACATCACTTGCAGCCTCTATTTGTGATACCCCTACAAGCCTAATTTCTTTGGTAGATGATAAAAGACAATTTTTTAAATCTCACCATGGTTTAGATACTACTGGAACACCTATAAAAGATTCGTTCTGTAAACATATCATAAGCGAAGACATTGACTTATTAATTGTAGAAGACACTCATAAAGACGATCGATTTAGCAACAACAGTCTTGTTATAGGCGACCCCAATGTTGGTTTTTATGCCGGTGCATCGTTAACCGCAGAAAATGGTTCTCGTCTAGGTACTCTATGTGTTATTGACTATGCACCGAGAAAACTTAACGAGCTTCAAATTAAAAGCCTTAGAACACTTGCCAAACAGGTTGTTCATTTACTAGATCTTCGTAAATCTAAAAAGACTGAAGAAGATCAAAAAATAGACTTGGAACAAAAAGGTAAACTTCTAGACAATATTGTCAATGCTACAGGAATTGGCATTTGGGAACGTAATCTTATCAATGACTCACTTACCTTAAACGAACAAGCACTTAGTATTTATGGTTTAAACAAAACAACTTTATCTGAGTTTAAAACCGATACATGGTTTAGCCTTATTCACAAAGATGATTTAGCTGAAGTACAGAAAAAAATGTTCGATTGCTTAAGCCATCCTTCTGATGGATGTAGTGTTCAATATAGAATGTTACAAAAAGGAGGCGATTACAAATGGATACAAGACAAGGGAAAAGTACTTCAGTGGAGTGATGATAAGAAACCACAATTAATGTACGGTACCGTACAAGATATCACTGAAAAAAAGAATTATACTACAGAGCTTCAAAGAGTTAAAAACAACCAAGAAGCCATGATTAATAGTACCAAAGACTTAATGTGGTCTATTGATTTAGAATACAGACTAATAACTGCAAATACCGCATTTCACCAACTAGTTAAAAAAATTCAAGGTACACCCTTCAGTGAAGGTGACTTCGTTTTCTCTGAGCAAGTAGCCAAGCAGATTACAAAAAAATGGAAAGCCTACTATAATAGAGCTCTTACAACAGGTGCCTTTTCTGTGAAACAAAAAATTCAAGATCCTGAAAAATTCTGGACGACTTATGGGCTTACTTCATTTGACCTTTTATATAATAAAGAAGGCGAAAAAATAGGTATTACTTGTTTTTCTAAAGATATTACATCAGAAGTATTGTCTCAACAAGTACTTATAAGTGCTAAAGAAGAGCTACAAAAAATAATGGACACTTCTCTAGACATTATTTGCACCCTAGATGAAGATGGATATTTCTTAAACGTTAACAAAGCATGTACACAAATTTGGGGTTATGAACCTAAAGATATTATAGGTACTCGATATCTTGAATTGGTTTATGATGAAGATATTAAATTATCCGAAGATTCTGCTGAATCTGTTTTATCTGGCAAAAAAGTTGTCAATTTTGAAAATAGGTATAAGCACAAAAATGGAGCTATAGTACCAATGCTATGGTCATCTAATTGGGACGAAAAAGACAGAGTTTACTATTGTATTGCAAAAGATAATACTGAAAAGAAGAAATCTGAGCTACAATTAGAAAATAGCGAACGCCGATTTAAAACTTTAGTTCAAGAGAGTAGTGACATTATTTCTATTTTAGATTTAGAAGCTAATTTTACATACGTAAGCCCTAGTACAATGAAAGTACTAGGTGCTGATCCTGAATATTATATTGGCACGAATGCCTTTGACTATATTCACGTAAATGATGTAGAAAGGGTAAGAGAAAGATTTAATTCTATAATACATAGTGACTCCGTTGAAATAGAACCGTTTAGATTTAAAGATATTAATGGTGGATGGAAATGGTTTGAGAACATTATAACAAACCAACTAAGTGAGCCTTCAATAAATGGACTAGTTGTTACCACAAGAGATATTACTGCAAGGAAAAAAGCAGAAGAGGAATTAGAAAATAGCGAACGTCGTTACAAAACACTGGTTCAAGAAGGTAGTGATATGATCTGCATTGTAGATGAAAAGGCAATTTTCTCTTATGCAAGCCCTACTTCAACCAAAATTTTAAATATTACACCCGAAGAGTTCGTAGGTACTAATGCTTTTGATCATGTTCACCCAGATGATTATGATATGGTTTACAACGAATTCATAAAAGTTCATGACATTCCACAAGTGAATATCAAACCATTTCGTTTTAAGCATGGATCTGGTCATTGGATCTGGTTAGAAACCGTTATCACCAATAAACTCGATGAACCTACTATTAAAGGTATAGTTGTAAATTCTAAAGATGTTACCACGAAAGTGCTACACCTAAACGCGATTGAAGAACAAAATGCTCAGCTTAAAAAAATTGCATGGACACAATCGCATATTGTAAGAGCACCTGTGGCAAGATTAATGGGTTTAATTAACTTATTGACAGACGATAAAGGAAAATTAAACGTTGAAGAGAAAGAACAAGTGCTAAATTATATATTTACCTCTGCAGATGAAATAGATAATGTCATTAAAGACATTGTTGAAAACACTATAAACGTAATTGATATAGAAGAAAATTAATGGAGTATCAACTATTACTTATCGAAGACGATCCAATTTTTACTTTTTTACTCGAAAAAGGAATTAAACATGCCGAATTAAAAGGTGATATCATTAGTTTTTCTAATGGAAAGCCTGCTATAGAATATTTAACCGAAGAATATAAAGAATCGAACAACTATATCATATTTCTTGACCTCAACATGCCCATAATGAACGGTTGGGAATTTATGGATCAATTAGAAACATTTGCAAAAGTTGACAACTGCATGGTTTTTGTCTTGACTTCTTCTGCTTATCGTAATGATATAGAACGTTTAAACAAAAAACCCTTGGTAGCAGATTTCGTTACCAAACCAATTACCGAATATCTTTTAAATGGCATTAAAGAAACTATTGAAGATAGATTCGAAAAAAATCAGACTATATAATTCACTATACATTTTATAAAATTTAACTGCATATAACATGAATTAGCTTCAGTATCTTAGCTAAAAATCATCGTATGCGCTACCTTCTTATTATATTATTATTTGGTTTACAATCTACTCAACTAGTTGCACAAACCAACAATTACGCCATCTCTTTCGAAAATGCCGTTCATCATGAGGCTACGGTTTCAGCCACGTTTGAGCAAATAGCTGAAGATACTTTAGCGTTAAGAATGAGCAGAACTTCGCCAGGCAGATATGCTTTACATGAATTTGCAAAAAACGTCTATAACTTTAAGGCTACCGACAGTGAAGGCAATGACTTAACTATTTCAAGAACTAATCCGTACGCATGGAACGTCTCTGGGCATGATGGTACCGTTAAAATATCGTACACCCTTTTTGCGAATAGAGGCGATGGCACCTATTCTCAAATAGATGAGTCTCATGCACATTTAAATATTCCGGCAACATTTATGTATGCCCCTTCACTCAATGAAAGAAAAATTGAGGTAGATTTTAAAACTAGAGATGATTTAAATTGGAAAGTTGCCACACAGTTACCACACGTAAAAGACAATACCTATAGCGCTCCAAATCTGTATTATTTTATGGATAGCCCGACGGAGTTAAGCAACCATAAAGTACGAGAATTCAAAGTAGACGGGCAAACGATAAAACTAGCATTACACGACCCTGGCACTGAAGAAGAAGCCGATACGTATTTTGAGAAAGTGAAAAAAGTAGTGCTTGCCGAAAAGGATGTTTTCGGAGAGTTACCAACCTTTGACTATGGTTCTTATACCTTTTTAGCTTGCTATATGCCAAATGCTTCTGGTGACGGTATGGAGCACAGAAACTCAACCATTTTAACCAGTACACGGACATTAGCCAACGGAGGAATGGATGGTAATATCGGTACCGTTTCTCATGAGTTTTTTCATAGTTGGAATGTGGAACGTATACGACCAAAATCTTTAGAACCTTTCAATTTTGAGGAAGCCAATATGAGCGGCGAACTATGGTTTGCAGAAGGTTTTACCAGCTACTACACCAATTTTATACTTTGCAGAGCAGGATTGATTACGCCTGAAAACTATGTGGAAGGATTAACCGGGACTTTCAACTATGTATGGAATTCACCTGCAAGACAATTTTTTAACCCCATAGAAATGAGTTACCAAGCTCCTTTCGTTGACGCATCAACTTCTGTAGACCCCGTAAATAGAGAAAATACCTTTATTTCTTACTATTCTTACGGTAGCGTTCTCGGTTTGGCTCTTGACCTTTCTTTAAGAGAGAAAGACTTGAATTTAGATGACTTTATGAAACTGGTTTGGAATACCTACGGAAAAACTGAAAATCCGTATACCATAGAAAATCTTAATAAGGCTTTAAACCTTTATGCTGGTAAAGAATTTGGAGATAACTTCTTCAATAGTTTTATTTACAAAAGCGAAATGCCGCTATATAACGAACTATTTAAAACCGTAGGTGTTAGTTTGTCCCAAAACACTGAAACTGCCTATTTCGGTGCCGCTGTATCTATAACAGATGATTTAAATGGTAAAATTAGAAGCAATACCAAAATTGGTAGTCCCGCTTATATTGCTGGTCTCGATAAGGATGATATTATTACCACAATTAATGGCGATAAATTCCCGAACGGAATTCAATTCGATACGTTTATCAAAGATGGGTTTAAGCCAAATGATATTCTTTCAATAACATTTTTAAGAGATGGTTTAGAAAGAAAAACGGAAGTCACTTTATCTTCAAATCCTAACTATGCAATTAGCTTGGTTGAGAAAAATGAAAAAGCTCCTTCAAAAAAAGTATTAAAAAATCGTAAAGCTTGGTTAAAAGTTGACTAAAATGAATTTGATATATACGACCGCCACAACTACTGAAGAATTAATACAAATTCTCTCTTTACAAGAAATGAATTTAAAATCATCTGTTTCTGATTTAGAAATGGAACAAGAAGGTTTCGTTACCGTTCACCACACCTTAGATGTTCTCACCAGAATGAATGATGCCTGCCCGCATATTATTGCGAAAGATAAAGATAAAGTCGTTGGTTACGCGCTGTCAATGACCGAAGACTTTAAAGATGAGATTTCTGTTTTAAGACCAATGTTTACCGAATTAGAAAACGTCAACATTCAAAATTTTATTACCATGGGGCAAATTTGTGTTGCCAAAACCCATAGGAAAATGGGTATTTTCCGCGGACTTTACAGCGCCATGAAAATTGCTTCTTACCCAACTTACGATGCAATTATTACCGAAGTTGACGCTACCAATACCCGCTCTTTAGGAGCTCATTACGCCGTAGGTTTTGAAAAAGTATGTACTTATCATTCTTTAGACCAAGATTGGGAATTGATTTCTTTGAAGACGGGTTCATTATAAAAAACGTTATGTCTATGAATGTTTATTTAAACTGGAATTAAATATAGAATCAAATAGATTTCTAAATATTACTGGATAAATATGTAGATAAAAATACCAATGTAAATGATTTGTTTGGAGTGAAAATTAATGCAAATGACTTGGAAAAGAAAATGTAATTGTCGCTATTAACAGATTCTTAAATTTAGATGTATTATGAAGTATTTTGGAATAGGGGAAGGTTCGTTAGGTTGGCAACTGTACTGTAGCCAAGAAGAAATTGCTCGTTTGCAGTTAGATACACATTTACAAAGAAATAGGGAAAGATGGGAAAACCCTAAACCTATTCAATTGTATGTAGATACTAATGTTCCAGATCATGAAGCGTTAAATTTTAATGAGCCCATATTGCGTAATACCATGTTATGGTCTAGCGGTGGTGGAAGTCGAAAATGGCATAAAGCTGCTTTTACACCTTTTACTAGAGGTATTTGTATAAGTGACCAATTATTCAAAGTTTTAAATGATTTTACTTTAACGGAAGATCAATTCTTAGAACTAAAAGTTGACAATTATCAAAAAAAGACCCAATATAAATATTGGTTATTTTATCCAATAAAACAATGGAACTTTCCACATCTAAGTATTGAAAATTCAATATTTAAAAAAATAAATAAAAATGATAAAGACAACATAACAATCGTAAAAGCATCATCATACGAAGAGTTACTTGAGATAAAAAAAGCTAACCACAAGAATTATGAATTTATCCCTTCTGTTTTAGGCTTAAATAAAGAATACGATTTCTTATTTGATGGTTACACGTTTATTGTATCAGAACGATTAAGAAACGCCATAGAAGAAGCTGGTATGACAGATGTTTTCTTTTATGATCTAGATTATGAGGTTATCGTTAACAAAGAAAATTGAAGCTTATAATCCCTGCCAAATCGAACAGAAAAACATAAATTTAATAACCCTGTTGATTGTAATTACAATAGTGCAAGAAGCTATCCTGATGATGAAACTGTACTAAAAATTAAGAATCAAGGTATACATTAAGGAATCATAGACATATAAAAAGTATCGCTGTATAGGCACTAGCGTGACGCTCGCGCTAGCTGGAGGCTCATCAAGGTGCTCGAGTTGCAGGCATGCAAAACAGCGGAAGTGTAGCTAAGTGGCTGGCATACAATTGTGATTCAAGTGATTCTCCAAATAATTTATTTTATCAAAACTAATATGAGAGAATTTACAATACTTCCGAAAATTCAAGATTTTGAATTGGATATGATTGATAATATTTTGGAAGATAACATTCCAGAAGATGTGCGTATTTATCTTAAACAATATGGAGGAAGCTCTATTTTAGAATGTTATTACACAGATTCTAAAGGCTTAGAATGGGAATTGAATCAGTTTAACTTATTCCACGATTTATTTAAACTAACCAAAGAATTCAAAGAAAACGGTTGGGGTTTAAAACTACCTTTCGCATACGACCCAGGAGGTTGGCATTATTGTTTAAGTTTTGATAAAGAAACTTATGGAAAAATAATTGTAAACAGATGGACTGACCATTCACCAGAAGAACAATTTGTAATAATAGCCGAAAGTTTTGAAGAGTTCATTAATGGGCTTGAAAAAAATCCTGAAGAACTAATCTAAAAATTTAAAAAATCAGGTTATCTAGTTATTTTTTAAACGTCTAGATTATTAAAAAAACAGTCAAAAATGAATAGCAAAAACTGGGGATATGTAGGATTCGAAAATGATGTTAGAAATATATTCGAAACCATCGTTGCAAATCACTGTTTGGTAGTAGCCAAAACAGACAGTTTCTCATTTGTTGAATTCAAAAATGAAAAAATAGGTATTTATATAAACTATGATGATTCAAAAGTATTACGATTTAGTTTCAAAAAATATGCAAACACCTTTGACTATAAGCAATATGATTTAGCACAGTGTTGCGTCCTAAAAGAAATACGTTTTGTTGAACCCGTATGCGACTTCAAAGATGAAGTATGCATCAAAAAGGGAATATATTATATAAAAGAATTGGTGGAAGAGTATTTTAGTGATGAATTGAAAGGCGAGTTCTCATATAAAGAAGACTATCAACTATTAAAGGAAGAAAATTATTTTATAAAAGAAAAATTATTGCTGCTTCCTATAGGAGATAAATTAAAGCAAAAAATCAAAAACGACTATTTACCTAAAGCTGGAGTAAAGGAAATGAGAAATAGGTTAATTGAAACTCATGAATACCCTGAAAAATTCAAGGCTATTTGTAATCAATATTTAAGAAACTAGAGGTATAAAAATCCCACCGATGGCGCACGCGTCACGCTTGTGCTAACAACATTAAGAAACAAAATGAGTAGAACTAAATTATAAAATTGAAAAACAGTAACGGCACAAGCTGGAACCTTGCGTTATCATATGTGGAATTTATAAAAGATTCAAGTAAGTTATAGACTATGGAAATAAAACTAACGGAAGGGAAAAAGGAATTATTTGCCTTAACACATCCTTACTTTAAGGACAAGGGTTATACATTCAATGCTACCAAGAAAACAGGAGTTGGATACTCGCTAAACTTAAAGCATGTAAAAATTCTATTGGTATTTGAATTCAAAACAAAATCGTCATTACATGAGTTATTGCCCTTTTCAATTTTTCATGAACAGGTATAAAATTTAATTAATGAAATAGGTAAACCGAATTTTTCTGATACAGGAAATGCTTCTTGGCGCACAGTTAAAGATAGTCTACCAAACTACTATGAATCAGCAATAAATGACATTAATTTTAACACACTTTTATCATTCCGTCAATGGGGCCATGCAATTGTTGATTATGCGCAAGGTTCAGGTAAGGCTTTTATAGATACTTACTCCTACCTGCCCAACGTACTCAAAGAAATGGACTGCTTAGAGGCAGAAGGAAAATATTGGAAGGAGATTTTGGTAGGTGGGATAGATCACTTGTTTAGAGGATTAATCATTTCTAAATTATGCGATGATCCTAATTTTAATGTAAAATTGGAAAAATGGGATAGCGTTATATCTCAATCAAAATATAAAATCTGGCATTCTTATTATAATACGTTAAAAGAACACCTTAAAACGATAGAGCCTATTTATCCGTATTACAAGAATGTGTAAAATATAAGATTTTGTCACCCACCGCTAGCACATGCGTCACATTTGTACCTGTAAAAGTAAGAACGTGAATACATATTATAGATTCAAATTTAACGTATACCTCTATGAGGTTTTACTAATAAAAAAGATATCACAAATCATTTTTATTTAATTTTATTATTGTTTTTCGATAATTTTTATATATTTGTTATCGTTAAACAATAATAATGGAGAAACTTTATAAATTATTAAGATGGATTATAGTTGGCTTAATATTTACTTTAGGATTAAATTTCTTAGATATTTTGGTCAAAATAATTAGGTACTTCGTTAATGGAGAAATTAATCTTAAAAAAATCCTATCTATAAATTTCAATCAATTTTTTTCGGATATAGAGTTTATAATAATCTGTTTAATTATTGAACTCCTTTTAGGCTATTTGCTATACCTCCTTTTAAAACTAATATATTTCTCTTGGACCTTAGACGACAATAAATTATTCTCAAAAAAGAGCTATAAACTATTATACTTATCAGGTAAGGTGATTATATTCATTTCTATTTTATTTATTGGAATTGAAATATTTGTAGAAGTTAAATCAATAGACCAAAGTTTTTTCTCAATCGAAGATACACTGACATACAGCATAGGCTATATTGGCTATATTCTTGGTATACTTTTAAAAATACTGTACCAATGGATTCCCCTTTTAATACTCGGAATCATTACTTTAATTTTTGCTGAACTTATTGAAAAAGGTATAGTTCTTAAATCTGACAACGACTTAACTATATAAAAAGAATACCATGAAAATTTTTGGTCCAAAATCACTTTCAGCATTCTTCTATTTTATCTTTAGAAGTGTTTCAATTGTACTCTTGACTTTTCTAATCTATATGGAATTTGCTTTTATTACCGATAGATTCACTGTAAACAATGGTAGATTTAATATGAAAATTCCTTTATCAGGAAGCTCTATTGATGGTAATTATCAATCTAGCGATATACTAACTATATCCTTAATTCTCATATTCGGAATTTTACTGCTCTATTTACTTTCTAACATTTTTAAAGCCCTAAAACAAACTGTCATATTTAATAAGGGCATCATCAAAAATTTGAAACTCTTAACCATCCTAAATTTAATTATTGGTCCTGTTTTATACTTTCTAATTCAATACCCAATAATGCATCATAATAAATTAGGAAACATTCATAACCTTATATTATTGGTCATCTTTGGAATGATTTCTTTATTTCTTACTTACGTGTTTCAAAAGGGCTTTAGCGTACAATCTGAAAACGACTTAACCATATAACCATGAGCATAGTCGTAAACTTAGACAACGTATTATCTGAAAGGAACTTAAAAAGCAAAGAGTTAGCAGAAATGATAGGTATTACCGAAGCTAACCTTTCTATTCTAAAATCAGGTAAAGCTAAAGCAATTCGTTTTTCTACACTAGAAGCTATTTGCAAAGCCTTAGATTGTCAGCCTGCTGATATATTAGCATATGAAAAGGAATAAAAAAAGGCTACACTTTTCAGCGTAGCCTATATAATTTATAATAAAATGTACTAATTAATCTGCAAGTACAATAACTCTATTATTCTTAAGCTCAATAGTACCGCTAGAAATTTGTAATACTGTACTACCGCTAGCATCTTTAGTAAACTTAGAGGCATATTCTTCTTCTAAAGAAATATTACCTGTAATTTTAACCTTACCTTCTTGTAACAATGATACAATTGGGGCGTGGTCTTTTAACATTTGAAACTCACCATTTATACCTGGTACCGTAACCGAAGTTACTTCGCCAGCAAATAATGTTGCTTCTGGTGATACAATTTCTAAATACATATTTTTTAAGTATTCAGTAATCAGTGTTCAATAATCGAATGCAAAACTGCAAACTGCTACTGCAAACTGTTTACTAGATTTAAGCTTCAGTCAACATTTTTTCACCTGCTTCGATAGCCTCTTCGATAGTACCTTTAAGGTTGAAAGCAGATTCTGGTAAGTGATCTAATTCACCATCCATAATCATATTAAATCCTTTTATAGTCTCTTTAATATCAACTAATACACCCTTAAGACCTGTAAACTGTTCAGCTACGTGGAAAGGCTGAGATAAGAAACGTTGTACACGTCTTGCTCTACCTACGGCAGATTTATCTTCTTCAGACAATTCTTCCATACCTAAGATGGCAATAATATCTTGAAGTTCTTTATAACGTTGTAAAAGCTCTTTTACTCTTTGGGCACAATCATAATGCTCTTTACCTAAAATAGCAGCTGTTAAAATTCTTGATGTTGAATCAAGAGGATCAACCGCTGGGTAAATACCTAGCTCAGCAATTTTACGAGATAATACCGTAGTTGCATCTAAGTGAGCAAACGTTGTTGCCGGTGCTGGATCCGTTAAATCATCTGCAGGTACGTAAACTGCCTGTACAGAAGTAATAGAACCTCTTTTTGTTGATGTAATACGCTCTTGCATAGCACCCATCTCTGTTGCCAAAGTTGGTTGGTACCCTACCGCAGATGGCATACGACCTAATAATGCCGATACCTCTGAACCTGCTTGTGTAAAACGGAAAATGTTATCTACGAAGAAAAGTACATCTTTACCTTGACCTTCACCTGCTCCATCACGGAAATACTCTGCAATCGTCAAACCTGAAAGTGCAACTCTCGCACGTGCTCCTGGTGGTTCATTCATTTGACCAAAAACGAATGTCGCTTTTGAACCTTTCATTACCTCTTTATCTACTTTTGACAAATCCCATCCGCCTTCTTCCATAGAATGCATGAATTCGTCACCGTATTTTATAATACCTGATTCTAACATCTCACGAAGTAAATCATTTCCTTCACGAGTTCTTTCACCTACCCCAGCAAATACAGAAAGACCACCATGACCTTTTGCAATGTTGTTAATCAATTCTTGGATCAATACTGTTTTACCTACACCAGCACCACCAAATAAACCAATTTTACCACCTTTTGCATAAGGCTCGATCAAATCGATTACTTTAATACCTGTAAATAAAACTTCAGTAGAAGTTGAAAGATCTTCGAATTTTGGAGCTTCTCTGTGTATTGGAAGACCAGCTTTTCCTGCTTTAGGCAAATTACCTAAACCATCAATAGCGTCACCAATCACATTGAATAAACGACCGTATACATCATCACCTACTGGCATTTGTATCGCACTTCCTGTAGCAACTACATCTACTCCTCTGCTTAAACCATCAGTAGAATCCATTGAGATAGTTCTTACCGTGTTTTCACCTACATGAGATTGTACTTCTAATACTAAAATCGAGTTATCCTTTTTTACAATTTCTAAGGAATCATAGATTCTAGGAAGATCAGCACCTGACTGAAATTCTACATCAACCACGGGTCCAATGATTTGCGAAACTTTACCTGTAACTTTTGACATTACTTATATGTTTATGTATTACGTTTAATATATTCTGAAAAATGCTCTCATTTTCAGGCTGCAAAGATATAGTTTTCAATTTTAAAGAAAAATTGTTTTTTTCCTTTTTTACAAAAGTAAAAAGGTGCCTATAAAGCACCTTTTAAATCTTACTATTTTATATACGTCTATTGTAGTGTAGCCGGGTAGTTAGTCGGATAATCACCAACATTCAATAAGCTACCTGATGTCTCAAAATTAGAGCCATATGTAGCATCAATAGCTTTCATAAACTCATTTGCCAACAATGCATAACCTCTAGCTGTTGGATGAATACCGTCTAAAGAGAAGGCTCCACCTGTTACTAAATTTGATTGTAAAGTGAAATCTCCACTAGTGATACCACCATTAGCCAATTGATTCAATAATGTATTTGCATCTACAAAAGCCAAACCTGCTTGACTAGCCGTAGCTTCAATAATTTGATTAAATGCTGCCGTAGCTACCGCAATTTCTTCTTGCTCGCTAGGTATTAACACCCATTTATCTTCTAAAGGAAGAGAGATACCTTCAACCGAAAACTGACCTGCCAACGCTTGCGGCAAACCTGCTGCCATTAAAGCACCTACAGATTCTAAATTTACAGTACCTATTATTGCAGCACTTGGTAATACAAATAAATCTGAAGCCGTTGCCTCTCTTGTTTGACCATAAGTGTTACCCAACAACCCAGCAACTAAAGGTGCTGCTTGCACTGGTAAGCCAAATGACTGTACAAATGCAGGGAATGTTGGACTAGCGCTTAAGACGCCCGCAATTTGAGCAGATAAATCTGTTAGCGTTTCATCTCTAATAACCACTTCACTTGCCTTAGTTTCTGAAAATTTAATAGAACGTTCTGGAACTCCTAAAAATTCATAAACCTGATTTAACTGTCCGAATATTCCATTTAACGTCGCTATTTGTCCTCCAAAATCTGGATTAGTAGGGTCTAAAGGATTATGAGGTACCGTTGTAAAATGTGGTACATCTGTAACATTAGGAATATTTGCAACAACTCCTTGTACCCCTCCTGCTGTTAAGGTAGCTATTAAAGCTCCATAACTACCATCAAAACCTTGACCTGGTGCTCCTGAAACAGGTGTAATAGGATTTGTACCGTCACCACCTGTAGTAGCATATCCTAATACATCATTATTACCAATCCATAGTGAGAAAAAGCTAGGTGTTTGGCTTACTGCCATTTGTAATACACTAATATCTGGTGTTGCACCCGTCATTCTTACGAAATAAGGATTAGCAAGACCTAATTGCACGTTGGCTACATTACCATAACCAGGTGCCAATAAGTGAAAACTTTTCGCCCCAGGCACTCCTAAATTATTAAAAGGACCTGTTGGATTATTCAATGCAATATCTGTAGTAACAGTTACATCTCCGATCAGAGTCTCTAAGCCAACTGGACCCGCACCACCAAAGACCAATCTAGGGTTTTGAATTCGAGTACCAGCAAGTGCTAAACCACCTATATTATCACTAGTTAATGGCTGTACAAAACTACCACCACCAACTAGACTGAATTTTTGAGAAAGTAAATTAGGTATTGATAAGTTTTGACTCGCCTGAAACAAGGCACCATCTGTAAAACCTGCAGTCAATGAATTTCCTAAAGAAACATAATTAGAAAAATCTGCTGATCCCGCTGTTAAGGCAGGCAGCTCTTCTGCCATTATTTCTGGCTCAAGGTCAACATCTTCTGGGTCATTACAAGCTGTAAAAGCCAAGACACCTAAAGAAATGTATAAATATTTTAAGTTTTTCATTTCAACTTTTAATTTTAATTAGTTGTTAATTGTCCAAGATAGGTAGTACATAGAACCAATATACCCAGTACCGAATGCTGTGAAGTATTCTTTATTAGTAAGGTTCGTACCCCCTAATTTGAAAGTAGATTTGATACTTGGCACATCGTAATTAATTTGAGCATCTACTACATGAAATTCTGGAACAACGCCATTACCGAAAGTAGCTTCCCAGAAATAATCATCACTAAATCTGTACGACACATTAAATCCGAAATTATCAAATAACTCTTTGTTACCAAAAGATGCTTTGAACTTGTGCTCTGGTGTGTTGAAATTCAACATTACATCTGGATTAGCCTCACGGTCGAAATCTAATTTAGTAAAGGTATAACTACCGCCTAAATCAAAATTACCAAGTACTTTCATATCTAAACCTAAAGATGCTCCGTACGAATTTACATTTGCATCAGTATTCGTGTAAGCGCTATATGCTTGAAAATCTCCATTTGCTATTGCAGCTACAGAAAGTGCACCATCACCTGCTTCACCATAGAATGGAGCAATAACAACCTCTTGAGAAATAAAATCTTCGTAACTATTATAATAGGTACTAAAATCTACAACCAGCTTATTAATCTTACCTCTGTACCCAATTTCAAAAGAGGTAACTTTTTCTGGCTTAATTAAATCTGGATTAGAAACTTCTAATACCGCAGGGTTTCCTGTTTCGCCTAATTCTGTAACCGAAGCAGCAGAATATGAGTTAGTGTATGCAGCACCACCAGTTTGTGTAATTTGTGATGGCTGACCCAAAAGTTGACCACTTGCACTTACAGCATAATCTCTAGTATATCTGTCTAAGTTGCTCTCAGCAGAACCAACTAGTATCGCTCTACCAGCATTTAAGCCAATAAAAAGATCTTGAGTAGTAGGGTTTCTAAAACCTGTTTGAGCAGATGCTCTAATATTATGATTTCTGCTCAATGTATAACCAGCAGATAATCTTGGAGAATAAAAACCATCAAAAAGCTCTGACTTATCATATCTAACAGAACCGGTTAGTTTTAAACTTTTATCACCTTCAAAAGGAAGTGTTTTTTGAACTTGAGAATAAATTCCGAATTCAGAATACCTAATTGGCCCGTCGAAATCTGTATAGATAGTACCAGAAGAATTTAAATCATACTCTCTGAAAGAACCACCTAATTGAATTTCTGCCCAATCGATTAAATGACTAAAGTTATAATTGGCATCTGCATGGTAATATTTTGATGCATCTTGAAATTTTGAACCTGTAGATAAATCTGGATCAGCAACACTTCTATTAAAAGCAGCTTCAAATTCAGGAGATCCTGGTAAATATCTTCCAGATTCTGCTTGAGCTCTAGCGGCAGCATGTGCTTGTTCATCTGTAGCTCCTCCTAAAGTAGCCTGCACATATGCACCAGTATACTCACCGAACCAAGTATTGTCATCTTTCCACGCTCTGTTAATATTGATACCCGTAAATACCATATCATAAGAATCACCTGACTTATCGCCAACCACATAACCTCTTACAAAAAAGTTATCGTTTTTGATTTCAAGTTTATGTTGCTCTTGAAAGAAGCCTTTAATGTTATATCTATTAGTACCTTGATAAATTGTATTACCCGTACCCACTTTACCAACATAAGAAAGCTCTAAACTATTATCTTCAATAGGTCTATAAAACAAACCCCAATCAGCCTTTATACTTTCTGCATTGTAATTTGTAAGATCACTTTCACTATAACCAGTTCTACTTACTACTTCTGAAGGAACCAATGCATTTGCACCAGCAGGTAAAATACCCAGACCTTCTAAAGTAAGCGCTACTTCTTTTATGTTTGTAGAAACCTCATCTCCATAAATATTTACCCCATCATAGTTCAAATCAGCTCTAGTACCGCCTGGCGTAGTTTTATCATCTTGATTATTTGCAGCCCAATCAGTTCCTTTTAAGTAACCGAAATTAACTTTCACAGCAAATTTATCACTGAACTTATGTGCTGCTCTAATACCGAAATCAGTATAAGAGTTATCACCAGCCGCTTGCTGAGAAGTAATACCTTGTTTGATAGAAACACTAATACCTTCGTAATCGAACGGACTCTTACTACGCATGAACAAAATACCATTAAAAGCATTTGCACCATATAATGCAGAAGAAGCACCTGGTAATAATTCAACACTTAGTACATCTGTTTCAACCATACCTACCAAGTTACCGATAGGGAAGTTTAATGCTGGCGTAGAGTTATCCATACCATCTACAAGTTGCATGAAACGCGTATTTGCAAAAGAAGCAAAACCTCTAGTGTTTACAGATTTAAAAGTTAAACTATTTGTGTTTACATCAACACCTTTTAAATTCTCTAGTCCGCCATAGAAATCGGCAGCCGTTGTGTTCTTTATTTCAGAAACACCTATTCTTTCAACCGTAACCGGCGATTCGAAAATACGTTCTGGAGTTCTAGATGCTGAAATAACCACCTCATCTAAAAAAGTTTGTGACTCGTTTAAAGTAATTGTAATGGTTTGGCTTGCACTAGTAATACTTTCTTTAGTACTAGTATACCCAATGCTTGACACCTCTATTTTAAAAGGCGGCACTTCGGATGTTGCCAAATTGAAATTACCATCAAAATCTGTTACAGTACCAATGGTTGTGCCAACAATAACAACATTGGCCCCTGGTATAGGCTCGTTGTTTTGGTCAACAACATTACCATTGATATTGGTTTGGGAATACCCAAAAGTACCAATAACCATCAATGCTAAAAGTAGTATTGTTCTCATTCTTAATCAAAGTTTAAAATTAGTTGAGGGTTAAGATACAGATTATTTTAAACGAAGTATAAGAATTTGAAAAAAATTATGCGTGCATAGTAAAATTCCTGTAACCAAATATGTGTAATTTTAAGAAATACGCAATTAACTTAACTATAACAGTCCTCAGAAATTCTCTCCAAATTTGATTTATCTACATAAAAAAGAAGCACATACAAATAAAAAAGGGACGTGAAATAAATCACGCCCCTTTATAATCTTATTAAATATAAATTTTATTCTACAGTAACCGATTTAGCAAGGTTTCTTGGTTGATCTACATTACAATTTCTCATTACTGCAATATGATAAGAAAGTAATTGCAAAGGAATTGTAGTTAATAACGGCGTTAAGCTTTCTAAAGTTTCTGGCACCTCAATTACATGATCTGCCAAATCTCTAACCTGCTCATCACCTTCAGTAACGATTGCTATAATCTTACCTTTTCTAGATTTTATTTCTTGAATATTACTTACTACCTTTTCGTAATGCCCCTTTTTAGTTGCTATTACAAAAACTGGCATATGCTCATCGATTAATGCTATAGGACCATGCTTCATTTCTGCAGCAGGATAACCCTCTGCATGAATGTAACTAATCTCTTTCAACTTAAGAGCTCCTTCTAATGCTACCGGAAAATTATAACCCCTACCTAAATAAAGGCAGTTAGTTGAATCTTTATAAACATCAGCAATAATTTCAATCAATGTATTCGATTGTAAAGCCTTTTCAACTTTACTCGGAATTGTTTCCAATTCAGTTAAATATTCATGATATCTAGATTCAGAAAAAACACCTTTCGCCTTAGCCAGTTTTAATGCCATTAGCGTTAAAACGGTAATTTGAGTAGTAAATGCTTTTGTAGATGCAACACCAATTTCTGGTCCTGCATGTGTATATGCACCAGCATCTGTTTCTCTTGCAATAGAAGACCCTACTACATTACATACACCAAAAACGAAGGCACCCTTTTCTTTAGCTAATTTAATAGCGGCTAATGTATCTGCTGTTTCACCAGATTGTGAAATTGCAATTAAAACATCTTTATCTGTTATAACAGGATTTCTATATCTAAATTCAGATGCATATTCTACCTCTACAGGTATTCTTGCCAAATCTTCAAATATATACTCAGCAACTAAACCAGCATGCCATGAAGTACCACAAGCTACTATAATAATTCTATTGGCGTTTAAGAATTTTTCCATGTTAAGGTCAATTCCCGCCATTCTTATTAAACCCTGATCAGCCAATAAACGACCTCTATACGTATCTTTTATAGCTCTTGGTTGCTCATATATTTCTTTCAACATAAAGTGATCATAACCACCTTTCTCAATTTCTTCAAGATTCATCTGAAGCTCCAAAATTCTTGGATAAGCAACTGAATCATCTTTAATTTTTCTAAGCTTAATTTCTTTTCCTAATCGAATAATAGCCATCTCTTCATCTTCAAGATAAATAGCATTATTTGTAAACTCAATAAAAGGAGATGCATCTGAAGCGATAAAAAATTCCCCTTCACCAATTCCAATAGCCAAAGGACTACCTAATTTAGCAACTACAATTTCATCTGGTTTTTTCTTATCAAAAACCGCAATAGCATATGCACCAACCACTTGATTAAGTGCAATCTGAACTGCTTTTCCTAATTTAACACCTTCAGTCTTTTGAACTTCTTCTATTAAATTAATTAAAACTTCAGTATCTGTGTCAGAGTGAAATATATAACCACGCTTAGTCAACTCTTGTTTTATAGCCTCATAGTTTTCAATAATACCATTATGGATTATTACTAACTCGCCTGAATTAGAATAATGAGGATGAGAATTAACATCATTTGGAACACCATGTGTTGCCCAACGGGTATGACCTATACCAATAGTACCCTTTTGAGAAATCTCTTTAGCTTTATTTTTTAAATCTTCAACCTTACCCTTTGTTTTGGCTAGATTGATTTGGTTACCATCAAACAATGCAATACCTGCACTATCATAACCACGATATTCTAATCTTTGAAGTCCTTTTATAACTATAGGAAAAGCTTCCCTATACCCTATGTATCCTACAATTCCACACATATTACTATCAATTTGAAAATTTTATCTAATATTTAATCGAACATTAGATATACGAACAAGCCTAATATTTAGACCATTTAGGTTATACAACGTAAATAATTAGGAAGTGGTATATAAACTTTGAACAAAATCGGAACACTATACTAGAAATATTTTCTAATCTGCTTTAGTATATGATATTTCAAGCTTTAACCTTTTGTCAAAATCGGGATCTGTAGCCTCAAGATTACTGCCAAAAAGAATAGTACCTAGCGGAGTAACTGTAGAAGTCATTGCTAGCCTCTCTTCACCACCTACTACTTTTGCATCTGCAATACTCCAATTTTGGATATTAGTAGTTAATGTCAAAGCTAAAGTTGCATTCGTAGAATCTCTAACTACCATATTATTAATATGATCAGTTATTTTGACAGAATACTTAACACCCTTATCACTAGATTTCTCTATTATTCCATCATAATTAAGATAAGTACCAAACAGCGCGGGTGAACCAGTATCAATCTGTTCTGTTAACGTATTTATCAAAGGAAATTTATTCTCAGCATTATATAAATAAAGTCTTGGCGGCTCTAACTTGCTGCCAGAAGCATCCAGTTGATCTCTGTCTATATAAAAAACCAAATTAGCTTCATTTATAACCCAGTTTTCACTTTTAATTTGTTCTAAAATACTTTCACCACCATCTTCTTCAAAAAGATTAATTTCAGCATAAGTACCCGAACCTCCTTTTAAATATACTCTTGATGCATTCTCGCCATTATCTAACGCTTGTACAATCTGAGGACCATAATTTTCTGTAATTAGGGTATTTACCGCATTACCATTAACAGCTCCAGTTGTACTCCCCGTTAAGAATGAAAACGTAAAATCTTTTTCTAAAATATTATTTGGGTTATCATCACTTGTATCGTCAACAGTACCATTAGTATCATAGTTAGTGTAACTATAAGTCATAGTAATATTAGAACTTTTTAAGTCAAATAACAACATAACATCATTACCTGTATTATCAGTTATTGAAAAGTGGAGTCCACGAATGAACTCAGTAAAATTTGATTGACTTATTAATTCCGAATCCCCCTCTTTATCTAGAATATTAGTTTGAAAAAACTCATTATCTAATGCAACTCTAATACCTGGCTGGACCTTGGTAAATGTTAAGGACTCATCTACATCTTCAGTAGATTCATCATCATCATTCTGTATTAATATTTCTTCATCATTAATTTCAACAACACCATCAAACAATGGATCTCCTGTTACGAAATCTGGTGAAAAAACTTGATTAGAATAATATTCTTGTGCCTCTTGAAAACTTGCATTTGGATCCAAGTCACGTAAGAAAAACGTAGAACGCTCAACCTTCAAGTTAAATGAAGGCAAATTTGACCCGCCCACATCATCATAGTTTTCACCATTAATGTAGATACTGTCTAATTCTACTTTTTTAGCGAAGTTGTTTGTGAAAATTGTAGCCCCATTAGGATCATTTAAACCATCGCGATCTTCATCTACACTAGTATCGTCTAACGGATCTGTATTAGATGCAGTTTCAATAATATTAGAAACTCCATCGCCATCATTGTCATTATCACTATTTTCCGGCTCCGCATCAAATTCATCTGCAACCCCATCACCATCATTATCCAACGAACTCGTGTTTGTCAAAAAAGGAATATAAAGAAATACCTCTTTCACAGTCTCATTCTCTTGAACTACAGTTATAGAAACATCTTCTTCACCCGCCGTATCTTCTACTGCCTGCGATAAACCACCAAACGAAGGGCTTGCCGCACTTAGAAAAAGTTGCGATGTTACAGAAGCATCTGTTCTACCATAGATAGGATCGTTATAAGTACCTAATTGATATATTGGCAATTTATTGGTTTGTACAGCCTCAATGTTCTTATTATATGCAAAAACATCATACACTTCTGTCCCTGTAGTAAATGGCTCATTACCAACCACCCCAGAACCTACGGTAGTTAAATCTTGTTCGCAAGAAACCAAAAGACCCAATATCAATAACAATCCCGAAAATTTGGGAAGAGCGGAATTAGCAATAAAATTCATTCAGATTATTTTAAAACTTCGGTGTTATAAAAATTAGCATACGCCTCTTCAAATTCTTGAACAGGAACATATGGCAACACTGGTTTTTCTTGGTTGGCAATATGGTTTTCTAATTCTTCTGGAATATCTTCGGAAGCTAAAATAATTGCATCAGAATAATCAACAGCTACCTTTAACAAATTATTATAAGTAGGATCGCCTAAAGATGCAATCGCTTCTTCTGGTATACCATCAAAAGCAATTCTTTTAACCATATCTTTATCTAAAGCGCCTTCAAAAGTTTTACCGTAAACCGACAATACTATTTTACTATCTGCAAAAAGTGGCTCGTCAGCATAATACTTCTTAAGATATAATGGTAATAAACTTGCCATCCATCCATGAACATGAATAATATCTGGTGACCAATTTAATTTTTTCACCGTCTCCATAACTCCCTTTGCAAAGAAAATTGCACGTTGGTCGTTATCTGGAAAAAGGTTTCCTTCCTTATCTGTAAATGTAGCTTTACGCTTGAAGTACTCTTCGTTATCGATGAAGTAAACTTGAATTCTCTCTTTAGGTATAGATGCTACCTTAATGATCAATGGCATATCCATATCATTGATGACCAAGTTCATACCTGATAGTCTAATTACTTCGTGTAATTGATGCCTTCTTTCGTTAATGTTCCCATATCTAGGCATGAAAATCCTGATCTGACCACCATTGCTGTTGACCATTCTAGGTGTTTCATAAGACATTAGGGAAACTTCGTTTTCGGGTAAGTAAGGAACTAATTCAGAAGATACAAATAATATCTTTTTACCATTCATAGAGGTTATATTTTATTTTTCACTGAAACGCAACTGCAAAATTACAAAAAATATAGAGATTAGCAGTAATTATAGTAAGTTTGCTCGCTAATGAACTTTTCAATGCCGGTAATACAGACCAAAACCAAGCTAACAGAAGAACTAAATAAACTAGGCAACAATCAAGACTTAGGTCTTGTACCCACTATGGGCGCCCTACATAAGGGGCATGCTTCGCTCATACAAAAAGCGGTTGAAGAAAGTGAGAATGTCGTTGTAAGTATTTTTGTCAATCCTACTCAATTTAATAATAAAGAAGATTTAGACAAATACCCGAAAACTTTAGCATCTGACGTTCAATTGATCTCAGCTATTTCAGATAATATTATAGTTTTTGCACCTGATGTAGCCGAAATATACCCAGACACCATTATTCCTAAAATCTATGATTTTGAAGGACTTGATAAAGTCATGGAAGGAGAATTTAGAGATGACCATTTTAATGGTGTAGGCACAATAGTAGAAGAGCTTCTTAAAACCGTAAAACCTACAAGAGCTTATTTTGGAGAGAAAGATTTTCAGCAATTACGTATCATTCAAAAACTTACCGAAATACAACATATACCTGTCGAGATAATTGGCTGTGAAATAATACGAGAGGATCACGGCTTAGCAATGAGCTCAAGAAACGAAAGGTTAAGCGAAAAAACACGACTTAAAGCTGCATTTATATATGATACATTAAAAACTGCCAAAATAAAATTTGGCATGGAAAATGTACTAAACGTAAAAGATTGGGTGATTAATGAGTTTGAAAAAACCGACGAATTTCAGTTAGAATATTTTGACATTACAGATGTTGAAACATTGACCCCAATTCAAAATAAAATAAATAATGTAAAATACAGGGCGTTTATTGCCGTTTACGTTGAAGACGTAAGACTCATAGATAATATAGCCTTAAATTAGTATAAGATATGCAAATAGAAGTAGTTAAATCAAAAATACATCGAGTAAAAGTTACTGGTGCCGACCTTAATTATGTAGGTAGTATTACTATCGATGAAGATTTAATGGATGCCGCAAATTTTATTCGTGGCGAAAAAGTTCAGATTGTCAACAATAACAATGGCGAAAGATTAGAGACCTACATTATTCCTGGCCCAAGAAAAAGTGGAGAAATAACCCTAAATGGAGCCGCAGCAAGAAAAGTATCTGTTGGTGATATTTTAATTTTAATTTCTTATACTTGGATGGATATTGAAGATGCAAAAAAATTCAACCCTTCTTTAGTTTTCCCTAACGAAGTAAATAATCTTTTAACCTAAAAGTTGACGAATACCCTAAAAAAAAATCTTAAGACCATACTCCCAATTGCATTGGGAGTTTTTTTAGTTTGGTACTCTTACAATTCAACAACACCAGAAAATAGAAAGGAAATTATCTTTTACATTAAAGAGGCGAACCCGCTTTATGTATTTCTTTCTGTTTTATTAGGCATACTAGGGCATATTTCTAGAGCAGTACGCTGGAATTATCTTTTAGAACCATTAGGATACAAGCCTAAACTCACAAATAACATCTTAATTATATTAACCTCTTATTTTGCCAATTTAGGTATCCCCAGAACTGGTGAAATATTAAGAGCAACAGCGCTGACTACTTACGAAAATGTTCCTTTTGAAAAAGGATTTGGCACTATTGTAACAGAAAGAGTTATAGATGTAATTATGCTACTTTTAATAGTAGCAGTGGCATTTTTGCTACAGACCGATGTTATTATGGGCATTCTTCAAGAACGCGGCTTCAATGCAACCGGACTCATACTTCTCGCATTAGCAGGTATAGCTTTATTCTTTGTTTTCATTTTTATTATAAAAAAATCTAAGAGTGCATTTGCTCAAAAAATAAAAACATTCGTAAAAGGACTTCTTGACGGAGTGTTCAGTATTTTTAAAATGAAAAATAAATGGTTGTTTATTTTTCATACTTTCTTCATTTGGGGATGCTATATCGGCATGCTTTGGATCATAAAATTTACGGTCCCTGAAACTATTTCACTTACGCTTAGTCAACTCTTGGTCGCCTTTGTGGCTGGGGCTTTCGCCATGGCAACTACCAATGGCGGCATAGGTCTTTACCCCATCGCCGTAAGTAGCGCTTTAGCCATCTTTGGGATCAGCGCAGTGTCTGGTGATGCGTTCGGGTGGATTATATGGATTGCACAGACTCTAATGATAGTTGTTTTTGGTGCAATATCTTTTCTTTTATTACCGTTATTAAACCGTAGTAAATAGTATACTTTCAACTAATAATTACCTTTTATGCGTTATGTAGCTTTAATATTCGCACTTTTATTTGGGATAACATCCTATGCTCAAGTGACACAAGAAATCTTCGAATCTTTTAAACTTCAAGAACGAAGAGATGTTCATTACTATTTTCCTGAAAATATGGATGAAACCAAAAAGTACCCTTTAATCATTGTACTTGATGGCGAATATCTATTTGAACAGGTAGTGGCAACCTCGAAATTTTATAGTCGTTTTCACGGTATGCCACAGAGTATTGTTGTGGGTATAAACCAAAGCGAAAATGATTTAAGGTATGAAGATTGCGCCTTTGATCAAGATAGCGGCCTGCCTTCAGAAAAAGGAAAAAGTTTTTATGAATTTATAGGAATGGAACTAATACCCTACCTAGACCTTAATTACAGTACAGCGCCTTTTAAAATGATTGTAGGCTATGACATTACAGCTAACTTCATGAACTACTGGTTGTTTAAAGACAATTCTGTTTTTGATGGCTATGTAAGTATTTCACCTACTCTTGCGCCAGAAATGGAAAGTAGAGTACCTATGCGATTAGGCATCATTGAAGACCAAATATTCTATCAGTTAATTGTTGAAGGGGAAGCTAGTAATGACAAGCAACGAATTTTAACAATGGACAAAGGTTTGAAAGCCATAGACAAAGAGTCTTTGCATTATTTCTTTGATGAATATACAAATGCAGATCATATTTCTGTTGCTACCTATGGCATCGGAAAAGCATTTGATAATATCTTCGGAATGTTTAAACCTATCAGCCCGAAAGAATACAAAACCCAGATATTAACTAGTGAAGAGCCAGTTTATAATTATTTAGAAAACAAATACCAAGGCATTGTCGATATGTTCGGTTTTAGCAAGCCTGTTGAACTAAATGATATTATGGCAATATATGCGGCATCTCGTAAAAAGGAGGATTTTGAGTCGCTTAAACCTTTATCTGACCTTTGTAAAAAAGAGTACCCAGAGACGATGCTAGGTTTTTATTTTGAAGCTGAATACTATGAACAACTTGGCGAACCTAAGAAAGCATTAAGAACATTTGAAAAATCTTTTCAAATGGAAGAAATAGATTTTTTAACTAAAGAAATGGCCCTTGAAAAAATGGATGCACTAAAAGCCGATTTCGGTTTTTAAAAATTATTATATTAAATAAACGGCTATCCCAAATTAGCCTAACCTACTTAATTATGATTAAAATTGACGCAATGTACTTCGTGTTCTCCGGAGTGCTCTTTACTTATTTTGGCTTAAAAGGAGAATTTATCTTAGCCTATAACGGTATTGCCCTATTTATGGCGTGGGCATCATTTTTCCTCGCCTTTAGTGCTTTTAAAAAAGAACGGTCCGGTGAAAATTAGCCTATAATTTCATTCTAAAATATAATCGTTTCAAACTTCTTGCTACCTTTAGCTTTTTCAATAAAAGCTAAAAATGGCCAAAACTAAAACTGCATTTTTTTGTCAAAATTGTGGTACTCAATATGCCAAATGGGTAGGGCAATGCTCTGCTTGTAAACAATGGAATACCGTTGTTGAAGAAGTGGTACAAAAAGAAGAGAAGGCAAGTTGGAAAACTCCTTCTCAGACCTCAAAAAGAGTCTCTAAACCTCTTTTGGTTAATGAAATTAGTATTGAAAAAGAAGTACGCCTAAACACTTTTGATCTCGAATTCAATAGAGTTCTTGGTGGTGGCTTAGTACCTGGTGCATTAGTACTTCTTGGTGGTGAACCTGGTGTCGGAAAAAGCACCTTACTGCTACAAATCGCTTTAAAACTACCTTATAAAACGCTATATGTTTCTGGTGAAGAAAGCCAAAAACAGATTAAAATGCGTGCCGATAGAATTCACCCAAACAGTCAAACCTGTTTTATTCTAACGGAAACGAAAACCCAAAATATCTTTAAACAGATTGAAGCTACAGAACCCGATATTGTAGTTATCGATTCTATACAAACGCTTCACTCTGATTACATAGAATCTGCCGCAGGTAGTATTTCGCAAATACGAGAATGTACTGCCGAGCTTATAAAATTTGCCAAAGAAACGAACACACCCGTAATTCTTATTGGTCATATCACTAAAGATGGCTCTATTGCCGGACCTAAGATTCTAGAGCATATGGTCGATACTGTTCTGCAATTCGAGGGTGATCGTAATTATGTTTATCGTATTCTTAGATCGCTAAAAAATAGATTCGGATCAACTGCAGAATTGGGTATTTATGAAATGCAAGGCAGCGGATTGCGTGAAGTCAACAACCCTTCTGAAGTTTTGATTTCTAAAAATGATGATGGATTAAGTGGTACCGCAATTGCCTCGACCGTAGAAGGCATGCGACCTTTACTTATTGAAATTCAAGCACTTGTGAGTACTGCTGTTTACGGTACTCCACAACGTTCTACTACTGGCTATAATGCCAAAAGATTAAATATGCTATTGGCAGTATTAGAAAAACGCGCCGGTTTTAAACTAGGCGCAAAAGATGTTTTCTTAAACATAACTGGTGGTATTTCTGTAGATGATCCAGCAATAGATTTAGCTGTTGTTGCCGCAATTCTATCAAGCAATGAAGACATACCCATTGACAAGGGTATTTGTTTTGCTGCAGAAGTTGGTTTAGCTGGTGAAATTAGACCGGTACAACGGGTAGAGCAACGTATTCTTGAAGCCGAAAAATTAGGTTATGACACCATAATTATTTCAAAAAGTAATAAAATAAGTCTTAAATCGACCAAAATTAAAATTTTAATGGCTTCGAAAATTGAAGAAATTGCTGGCAATTTATTCAGTTAACGCTTGTCTCTCATTATTCTAGCCAAAACCATAATGATTATTATTACTACTAGAATAAGGACTATTTGTCCGAATCCGACTTTTAATAAAATAAGGCTTCCCATATTATGGTGCTGGATTTGGTATTGAGTTGTGAATGGCTTCTATTTCTTTTAAAACATCTTCGGATAAATCAACATCTATACTACCAATATTTTCTTCTAATTGCCTGATGCTTGTGGCACCAATAATAGTACTGGTTACAAAAGGTCTCGTATTTACAAACGCCAAAGCCATTTGTGCTAACGTTAGACCATTTGTCTGTGCCAAATCATAATATCTTTTTGTCGCCTCTACAGCTGTATCGCCGATATATCTATTATAATGAGGAAATAAACTTAATCGAGAACCTTCTGGCATTCGATCACCTAAATACTTACCACTCAACGCACCAAATCCCATCGGAGAATATGCCAATAGACCTACTTGCTCTCTCATAGAAATTTCTGCCATACCCACTTCAAAAAGTCTATTTAATAAACTATATGGATTCTGAACTGTAATGGTTCTAGGCAAAGTGCCATGAACTTTACTCTCCTCCAAAAAACGCATGGTACCCCAAGGTGTTTCGTTAGATATACCTACATGTTTAATTTTACCCTCGCGTATTAAATCGCGCATGGTTTCTAAAACCTGATGAATATTATCTTCCCAGTGGTCAGATACGTCATGCTTGTATCCTCTTTGACCAAAATAGTTTGTGCTTCTGTCTGGCCAATGCAGTTGATATAAATCGATATAATCTGTTTGTAAACGCTGCAAACTCCCTTCCACCGCATCAATAATAGACTCTCTAGTAAACCCGGTAGTTCGAATAAACTTCGTCATATCGGCTTTTCCTGCAATCTTAGAAGCTAAAACGATATCTTCTCTATTACCGTTTTTCTTAAACCAATTACCAATAACTTTCTCGGTAGCGGCATACCTGTCTTTATGTGCAGGAATAGGATACAGCTCAGCAGTATCTAAAAAATTAACACCTTTATCAATGGCGAATTTAATTTGCTCATGACCTTCTTCTTCGGTATTCTGATTACCCCAGGTCATAGTACCCAAACATATTTTACTTACTTCAATATCTGTATGCGGTAAATTGGTATAAATCATTCAATTTAAAATTTGCAATCCTTAAATACAAAATTACTAAATATATTAAGGGTACTTGTATCCATTTCGTTAACTCTCTACCTCTATCAAAATAGGGCAATGATCACTGTGCTTCGCCCCTGTTAAAATTACAGACCTAGACAACCTATCTTTCAACGTAGAAGCTACCATGGCATAATCTAAACGCCAACCCTTATTGTTATTTCTAGCATTCGCCCTATAACTCCACCAGGTATAATTATCTGGCTCAGAATTAAATTCCCTAAAACTATCTATGAATCCGCTTTTCATGAAATCTCCTATCCATTCTCTTTCCACCGGTAAAAAACCAGATACGTTTTTTAATCCTACAGGGTTATGAATATCTATTGCTTCATGACAAATATTATAATCTCCAAGTACTATTAAGTTCGGATTCGTCTTTTTAAGATTATCGGCATACTCTTGAAAATCTGCCATATAAGTAAGCTTAAAATCTAAACGCTGCATATTTGAACCTGAAGGCAAATACATGCTCATGATAGAAATATCACCAAAATCGGCACGAATATTTCTCCCTTCGAAATCCATATAATCGATGCCTGTGCCAAACACCACAGTATCTGGCTCGGTCTTAGAGAGTATAGCAACACCACTATAGCCCTTCTTTTGAGCGCTATACCAATAATTGTATTTATAACCCGCCTCTTCGAACAATGAAAGATCGAGCTGATCCTCGTTAGCCTTAATTTCTTGAAGACAAACTACATCTGGCGATACGGTACCCAACCATTCTAAAAAACCCTTTCTTAATGCTGCCCTAATTCCATTTACATTATAAGATATGATCTTCATCTCTATTCATTTTGCCTTAAAAATAAAAAAGAGTTGAAGATTAAAGGTGCATACTTTCTATTAAAATCATAATTTCACATCTTTTAAAAAATATTTGCATTTTAAAACGCATCTTATGAACAAGATTATTTTTTCTATTGCCTTACTATTTATATCAGCTTCTTCTTTTGCACAAGCTTACCATGACAACGAAAACAGTCATGAAGTAAAATTGAATATTGGTCAATTTTTGGTGACTTCTACTGTAGAATTCGGTTACGAATATTACATCAATGAAGATACTAGTATTGGAGGTACTCTTTATTTTGATGGAAAATCTACAGATTATAACGGTAATTTTGGAATAGGACCCAATTTGAGAGCCTACTTTGGTTACGGACCTAAAAGTGGTCTATTTGCTGAAGTATTCGGATTGTATTATACGGGTGATGATAATGATGACACCGAAAATCTAGGCGGTAGAAATTACGATTATTCAACCGTAGCACTTGGTCTTGGCGGTGGATATAAATGGTCAACGAGAAGTCAAAAATTTACTATAGAATTAAATGGTGGTTTAGGCAGAAACATTAATCCTGAAGATTTTCAGAAGGATTTTATGTTCAAAGCCGGTTTATCTTTAGGTTACCGCTTTTAATAGGTATTTTTGGGGTTTTACCCTTCTATGAAAAGAATATTCTCCCTTCTACTTATTACCTCAATTTCTTCAAGTCTTTTTGCACAAAATACTGTCGAAAAAGATAGTATTACCCAATTAAGCGAAGTTATTGTAATAGATACGCTTACTGCTAAAAATGCCATTGGCATTATACCTTCACAAACGATTGGCGCTACAACATTTGCAAATTATAGTCCGGTAGATTTCATCAGCTCTATCAATCAAGTTTCTGGGCTTTATGCATTATCTGGCGCTTTAAATACCAACAGAATAACTATTAGAGGGGTCGGTTCAAGAACATTATACGGCACAGACAAACTAAGGCTATACTATAATAACATTCCAATTACCAACGGAACAGGGTCTTCAACTATTGAAGCTTTTGACTTAGAGAACTTAACTTCTGTTGAAATCATTAAAGGACCAAAAGGAACAGGATTTGGCACAAATTTAGGTGGAGCAATTATCTTAAACACCAAACAACTGAGCGACCAACCTACTAAATTTACCAATAATACTACTATTGGTTCTTTCGGATTATTTAAAAACAGTTTAGGTTTTACCCATTCACAAAAAGATTTTTATATGACCTTTCAATATGGCCATATGGAGATAGATGGATACCGCGAAAACAACAGATTTGAACGTGACGGATTCCTTTTAAACACCATTTTCAAACTTTCAGAAAAAAGTGAAGTCGGACTTCTGGTAAATCATATCGATTACTCGGCTCAAATCGCTAGTTCAATAAGCCAAGAAGATTTCGATGAAGACCCTACTCAAGCTGCCTTTACGTGGAGGTCAGCCAAAGGGTACGAAGACAACAATTATAGCCTAATAGGCCTTTCTCATACATACTATGCAAATTCTAAACTTAAAAATACTACTAGTCTATTCTACACTTATTTAGATCATTATGAACCTGCACCGTTTAATATTTTAGATGAATACACAAATGGTTACGGCTTAAGAACATTGTTCTCAGGTACTTTAAATATTTCTGAAAATGCCCTTTCATACACTTTTGGAGGTGAGCTTTATAAAGATGAATATTCTTGGGGAACATTTGAAAATCTTTATCAAGAGAATGACGGCAATGGAAGCTTACAAGGAGATCGATTATCTAAAAACAAAGAATTTCGAAGTCAAATTAACGGTTTTGCTACAGCATCGTATTCATTTACAAATAAGTTGACCGCACAATTAGGATTAAATATTAATAAAACTCAGTATGATTTTAGAGATCTTTTTAACTCTGGTGCATCAAGTACAAGTGCTTATAGGGATTTTAAAACCTTATTCTTGCCCAGTTTAGATTTAAACTACGCTATTTCACCTACAAATAAACTTTATGCGAATGTTAGCCGCGGATTTTCAAACCCCGGATTAGAAGAAACATTAACGCCTGACGGCATCATCAATCCTGATATTGTTCAAGAAACAGGTACGAACTATGAGATTGGTATTGAGCATAAAAGTAAAGACGATAGACTAAAATTAGAGGTCGCTTTTTACTTAATGCCCATAAAAAACTTACTCGTAGCTAAACGCGTAGGAGATAACCAGTATATTGGGCGTAATGCAGGTAAAACTAAACATCAAGGTATTGATTTAGACCTAAATTATCGTATCAGCCTAACCGATAAAATAACAATTTCGCCATTTATAAGCTACACCTATAGTAATCATAAATTTGTTGATTTCATAGACGAGGAAGCTGATGAAGATTATTCTGAAAATGCATTAACAGGTGTACCCAAAAACAAAATAAACTCTGGTATACAAACTAATTTTGGAAACGGATTATTTGCAAATATCACCCATCAATTTATAGATGAAATTCCGCTAACAGATGCGAATTCACTTTATAGCAACTCCTTTAATTTATTGAACATTAAAGTGGGCTATAAAAATCAAATTACAGAAAAATTACGGGTAGGTCTAGATTTTGGCATCAATAATCTAACAGACACAAAGTACGCCCAATCAGTATTAATTAACGCTACCGGATTTGGAGGAAATGCCCCAAGGTATTTCTACCCTGGGAACACTATTAATTATTATGGCGGTGTAAAGTTGAATTACACCCTTTAACTTATTCCATTTTCTTTAACCAGGTCTTCATATCTACTGCATCATGAATGATACCATTCAATGCTGATATAGCAACACGCTCTTGTTCCATAGAATCTCTATGTCTAATGGTAACCGTTTGATCTTCTAAAGACTGGTGATCAACAGTAATACAGAAAGGAGTACCATTGGCATCTTGTCTTCTGTAACGTCTACCCACAGCATCTTTTTCATCATAAACCACATTAAAATCCCATTTAAGGTCATCTATAATTTGGTGTGCTATTTCTGGTAAGCCGTCCTTTTTAAGCAAAGGCAAAATAGCCGCTTTTACTGGTGCTAAAACAGCTGGTAACTTAAGTACCGTTCTAGTTGTATTATTTTCCAATTCCTCTTCTTTAAGCGAATTAGAGAATACTGCCAAGAACATTCTATCTAAACCGATAGAAGTTTCTAATACATAAGGAACATAGTTCTTATTTACTTCGTGATCAAAATATTGTAGTTTCTTACCCGAGAGTTTCTCGTGACTGCTTAAATCAAAATCGGTACGAGAATGTATACCCTCTAATTCTTTAAAACCGAATGGAAAACGAAATTCTATATCAGAAGCAGCATCTGCATAATGAGCTAATTTCTCATGGTCATGAAAACGATAATTATCTTGACCTAAACCAAGTGACATGTGCCACTTCATTCTTTTTTCTTTCCAAACCTCGTACCACTCTTTCTGGGTGCCTGGTTGTATAAAGAATTGCATTTCCATTTGTTCGAACTCACGCATTCTAAAAATAAACTGCCTTGCAACAATTTCATTTCTAAAAGCCTTACCGGTCTGTGCAATTCCGAAAGGAATTTTCATACGACCAGATTTCTGAACATTCAAGAAATTTACAAAAATACCTTGGGCAGTTTCTGGTCTAAGAAATAGATCCATTGCAGTTTCTGCATTGGCACCTAACTTTGTACCGAACATTAGATTAAACTGCTTTACCTCTGTCCAGTTTTTAGAACCTGACATTGGGCAAGCGATATCTAATTCTTCTATTAAAGCTTTTACATCAGCTAAATCTTCATCCTGTAAAGATTTACCTAACCTGCTTAAAATAGTTTTTCCTTGCTCTTGATAATCAACTACACGCTGATTCGTTTGCAAAAACTGTTCTTTATCAAAAGCTTCGCCAAAACGCTTAGCAGCCTTATTGACCTCTTTTTCAATTTTAGCATCAATTTTAGCGACATAATCTTCGACTAAAACATCTGCTCTATATCTTTTTTTAGAATCTTTATTATCTATTAATGGATCATTAAACGCATCTATATGCCCAGAAGCTTTCCACGTTAGTGGATGCATGAAAATTGCAGCATCTAACCCAACGATATTATCATTGAGCTGAACCATGGCCTTCCACCAATAGTCGCGTATATTCTTTTTAAGTTCTACACCATTTTGACCATAATCATAAATAGCACTTAACCCATCATAAATTTCACTAGATTGAAATACATATCCGTATTCCTTTGCGTGAGAAATTACACGCTTAAAATCATCTTCTTGCTTTGCCATGTTGCAAAAATAGAACAATAGCCCAAAAAAAAAATAATTATTTCAATTCAAATTCAGAAGAAGTAATTAAACGTTCGTCTTCGAACACATTTAATGTGTAATTACCTTCAATTAAAGAACCTTCTGGTATGGTAATAGATTCACAAATTGGCGACTCTAATCCTGTAAATATAAATTCAACTCTTTTACTATAAACATTACCGTTCACTGTAATAGTATTAGCATTGTCTTCAACAATCTGTTTGTTTGGATCTAAAAACTGTAAATAAATTACCTTCTCGTTATCAGCTTCACTCTCATCTGCTAAAACTGTAACGCAACCTCTTAATTTTTCAATTATAGATGCCTTATTGGTTTTGGTTGGCTTTGTACCACGAATTAATCTAAAACCGCTTCCTTCAGAATTAGCCATTTTCAAATAGCTCTTCGTCTTTAATTTCTGATTAAGTTCTAGTATTTTTCTTCTTTGTAAAGCTTCTGCTTCTGCTAGAGAATTACTGTTTGCTCTTAGATTTTCCATCTGCTTACGAGACTCATCATACTTATCGGTAAGTAACATGTTGTTATAACGTAAGAAGTTGTTCTTTAAAAGTAAGCTATCGTTCTTAGACTCTAACCTACGTAATTCCGTTTTAAATTCTCTTAACTTTTGTACTGTAAAATTTAATCGACCTACAGAATCTAAAAGTTCTTGTACCTTATACCTGGAATCTTTCAATTCAATATCGTTCATTTCACTTTTTGCAGATAAGCGAGCTACATCTGCTTTCATAATAGTAAGGTCTTTTACAAGAATCTCTTTCTCTTGTTCTAAAAAGTCTATTTGATCGTTTGATTGGGCATAACTATAGTAGAATGCAATTAATAGTGCTAAAAGAACTGCAACAAATGCTGCTAGTATTATTTTATAATTGAATTTATTATCTTGACTGTCCATTTAAAAAGTGGGCTGTAGGTTGTTTAATCTGTAAAATTTGATGAAAAACAGAATTTCAAATATACTAAAGGATGTTACGAACATACTCTTACCCATATCATGTTTTGGATGTAATGCACGATTATATAGAGGAGAGGTTCTTCTCTGTACATCTTGCCGACACCAATTACCACTTACCGAGTACACCTTTAACGATGAAAATGCAGTTGACCGTATTTTTTATGGTCGAATTAACATAAAAAAAGCAAACTCATTCTTATTCTTTACCGAAATTGGAATCGTAAAAAACCTTATTCACTTCTTAAAATATAAAAACCAAGAAGGTATAGGTATATTTTTAGGCGATTGGCATGGTCAAATTTTGAAGCAACAAGGTCATTTGCCAAAAATCGACTATGTAATTCCCGTTCCCTTACACAGAAAGAAACTTAAGAAGAGAGGTTATAACCAAGTGGCACTATTTGCAAAACAAATTGCACTTCACATTGATGCAAACTATACAGATGATATTTTGATAAAAACTGCAAATACTAAAACACAAACCAAGAAAAATAGACTAAACAGATGGTATGACAACCGGTCGTTATATGAAATCAAAAATGGAGAAAAATTAATAAACAAAACCATATTGTTGGTTGACGATGTTATTACTACCGGTGCTACTATGGAAATTTGTGCAAACACCTTCAAAGATATTGAAGGTGTTGAAATTTACATATCAAGTATGGCAGTTGTTCCATAGAATTAGATTTCTATAAAATATGTTGTTTCTTTGCGGTCGATAATTACACTAATGAGCAGAAAAATTTTAGGTTTTATATTTGTTTTTATCATCGTATTGGTGTCATACCAATGCGCACAAAGGGGCACACCTACCGGTGGACCAAAAGACATAACTCCACCAGAATTAACAAGGGCAGAGCCACCAAATTTAACAACCAACTTTACTGGGCAAAAGATTAGATTGTATTTTGATGAATTAGTGAAGCTAAAAGATATTCAAAAGCAGCTTATAATTTCTCCCCCTTTAAAAAATGCTCCTGTACTTTCACCTATTGGTAATGCTAACAAATACGTAGAAATTACTATTAAAGACACGCTCGAACCAAATACAACCTATACTTTTAATTTCGGTCAAGGTATTGTCGACAACAACGAAGAAAACCCAAAATCTTTTTTTACCTATGTTTTCTCTACTGGCGATTATATCGATTCATTAGAATTAACAGGCGTAGTTAAAGATGCATTCAATAAAAATGCCGATGATTTTGTCAGCGTAATGCTTTATAAAATTGACACTAGTTATACAGACTCTACCGTTTACAAGAGACCACCAAACTATATTACCAATACGCTAGACAGCGCAGTTATATTTAAACTTAATAATTTAAAGGAAGGCAAATATGCCTTATTTGGTATTAAAGATGCCACAGGCAATAATTTATTCGATCAAAAAACCGATAAAATAGGTTTTGTACGTGATACTATAAACTTACCTACAGATTCTATCTATTTATTGAATCTATTTAAAGAAATACCCGATTACAGCATAGCCGTACCCAGTATGGAAGCTAGTAATAGAATTAGCTTTGGCTATTATGGAGATGGAACCGACATATCAATTGAAACCATTACCGAAATACCCGATACAGTTAGAACGAAGATTAGTAAAGAAAGAGAAAAAGACACATTGAATTTCTGGTTTACACCTTATGAAATGGACTCTCTCCTTTTTGTAATTACTAATGAATCTTTAATTACAAAAGATACGTTTAAAGTTAAAAACAGAAAAGTTGAGTTTGACTCCTTAAAAATTTCGATGAGTCAAAATGGAAATATTGAAATGGATAAGCCTATAAATCTCTTAAGTAATACTCCACTAGTTAGTTTCGATAGCACCAAAATTAAATTGATGGATAAAGATTCTGTTGAAATTGCTTATAAATTAAAGCTCGATACCTTAGAAAATTTATTGAATTTTAACTTTAAGATTGACCCCGACCAAAGCTATAGAATGGAACTTATACCTGGTGCGGTAACCGACTTTTTCGAAACATCTAATGATTCGGTCGCTTATTCTTTTCGAACAAAGAGCATTGCAGATTATGGCAACTTAACTTTAAATCTAAATGGCAGCTCAATCGTTTACCCGATAATTGTTCAGCTTACCAACGAAAAAGGAGATTTACAACGAGAAATTTACGCTACTGAGCCACAGGCGTATGTCTTTGATAATTTAAATCCTGGTAAATACCAAGCTAGAGTCATATTCGACATGAACGGTAATGGAAAATGGGATACAGGCAGTTTTTTAGAACATAGACAACCTGAAAAAATAAGCTACTACCCTACGCTAATAGAATTACGCGCTAATTGGGAAAAAATAGAGACCTTTAATTTGATAGATTAAAATCATCGCGGTCATTTAAAAAACGGAGCTTATTTCGCACTAGGTCGATTTCATCTTTTACTAATTCAATAATAATTGTTTCTTCTTTCTCAGAAAGTGAAACCAATTCTCCGAGTGGGTCATATACGCTAGAATGCCCCGGGTACTGATGTCCTACTTTGTCTTCACCTATACGATTTACCCCAACACAATACACCATATTCTCGATGGCTCTTGCTTTTAAAAGTGCATCCCAAGAATTAATTCTTGGCGTAGGCCAATTTGCTGTATATATTAAAACATCAAAATTTTCTGTGTTTCTACTCCATACCGGAAAACGAAGATCATAACATACTAATGGGCAGATGGCAAAACCTTTGTAGTCTATTATTAGTCTTTCTGTACCTGCAGTATATTTTTCATGTTCACCAGCTAAAGTAAATGTATGTCGCTTATCATACTTTTCATATTCGCCATTTGGTCTTACAAATAAGAGTCTATTATAATATTTGTCATTATCATGAAATACGACACTACCAACTACTGCACTATTTTTATTGGCAGCCATTTTCTTCATCCAATCTAGGGTTGTCAAACCTTCTTTTTTTTCAATATTATCAGGTGACATTGTAAAGCCTGTGGTAAACATTTCTGGCAAAACTATTAAATCAACAGGTTCATCGATTTGATCGATTTTGGCGCCGAACATTTCTCTATTGGTATGTGGATCCTCCCAATGTAAAGTAGATTGTATAAGTGCTATTTTTAAACGACCGTTTTGCTCCTCTTTCATACTATTACTCCAACAAATCAATAAAAGCGCTCAAACCTTGAGTTTTAGCATGATCTAATGCACTGTTGCCCCTATTATCTTTTATTGTTTTATCTGCGCCATTCGCTATTAATAATTTTGCGATTTCTAAACGATTAAATTGTGCAGCATAAATTAGGCAAGTTGCCCCCATAGCATTACGCTCATTAAGTTGTGCCTTCTTATCTATCAATAATTTTGCAAGATCGGTAAAGCCTTTGAAGCAAACACCCATTAAGGCTGTGTTACCAGATGCATCTACAGCATCGATTTTTGCTCCTTTGTCTAATAGTAGCGTTGCAATTTCCATTTCATCATAATAAGTAGCCAAAATTAAAGGTGTTGAACCTCTAACATCTTTACTGTTGACGAGTATAGGATTCTTCTCTAACATAGCTTTAACCTCATTAAAGCTACCTTCTCTTATCTCTTTAAAAAAAACCTCGTTCATAGTTTTGTATAATAAATTATTCTCATTCACGACAATATGAAAGTAATCATATCAAGATGTATTTTCTTACTATTCCATAATTTTTTCCTACCTTAAAGATAATATGTACCTTTAAATTAAAATTCTAGAACTTTTGAAAACATTAGCCGTTGACTTTCTTTTAAAAGAGTCCCCCAATGCAATTGCTATCGTGGATACTAAGTTAAACTTTATTAGTTACTCTAACCAGTGGCAAGAAAAATTTAGTTTAGGTGAAATCGATATCATCGACAAAAATTTATTTGATCATACAATTGAAACTCCTAACCTTTTTAAAGTTGCTGTAAAAAATGGCATAAAAGGACAAGAGGATATAAATATTGGACAAAAATTCATTTTACCAGATGGCAAGCTACAATGGCTAAAATGGAAAATTATACCTTCTACTATTGAAGATCATGGTTTTGACGGTGCCATTATATTTTTAGATAATATTACCGCCGTACAGAAAGAACTAGAGCTACTACATAGAGCTGAAGAAGTTGCCAGAATAGGATGCTGGGAACTAGACTTAATAAATAATACAGTACACTGGACAAAAACAACAAAAGACATTCACGAAGTGGAAGCTGATTTTGTTCCAAACTTAGAGGAAGGAATAAATTTTTATAAAGAAGGTGTTTACAGAGATAAAATTTCTTACTTAATTAGTATCGCAATTGCTGAAGGAAAACCTTTTGACACAGAACTAATTATTATCACTGCCAAAAACAATGAAATTTGGGTATGTGCAAAAGGGGAGGTTGAAATGCTAAACGGAAAAGCGGTTAGAATTATTGGCACTTTTCAAGATATAGACGAGCGAAAGAAAATTGAGTTAGCCCATCAAGAAATCTCCGAACGATTAAAAATTACCACCCAAACTGCAAAAATTGGAACTTGGAACTATGATCTCGTTGAAAAAGAGTTAGAATGGGATAATGAAATGTACCGAATTTTTGATTTAAATGAAAATCAATTTTCAGGAGCTTTTGAAACCTGGTCATCTACCATAGATGAAACCGATAAAGAAAGAATATTAGCCGCCACCTTTGATGCTATAAAGGGTATGAAAGATTTTGACGAAGAATACAGAATAAAACTTCAAAATGGATCCACTAGATATATTAAAGGAATTTCCAAAACTATTAGAGATATAAACGGGCAACCTATTAAAATGACAGGTGCTAATTGGGATATTACAGAACTTCGTAGTACCGAAATTGAATTAGCCAAAAGTACTAAGTTATTTGCTGAAACTTTTGAACACTCTGCTATTGGTATGGCACTGGTAAGTCCAGAACTTAAATGGTTAAAAATAAACAAAAGCTTATCGCATAGTTTAGGATATTCTGAAGAAGAGTTATTAAAAATGACCTCGATGGATATTACTCACCCAGATGATAAACCAGGCAGTAATTCTTATAAAAACAAAGTAGTTAATTACGGCTCTGAGCATTTACAGTTTCAGAAAAGATATTTTAATAAAAACGGAAATATAGTACATGCTATAATTGGATCAACCCCTGTAAAAGATTTGAATGGTAAAGTAAGTCATGTTATCACTCAATTTTTAGACATTACTGATAGAATTGAAGCACAAAACAAATTAGAAGCATTGGTAGATGTTACCAAAAGCCAGAATGAAAGTTTAACTAATTTCGCCCATATCGTTTCGCATAACCTTCGTTCGCATTCTACCAATATGACGATGCTTACCACATTTTTGAATAAAGAAGAAGATGAAGACGAGCGAAAGAATATAAATCGAATGATTACCAGCGCTACCGAAAGTTTATCTGAAACTATTGCGCATTTAAACGATGTTGTTCAGGTTAAAACCGGAGCTCTTGAAAAATTACAAAGTATTAGCATACTTAATACTTTAAACCAAATTACTCAAAGTATCAATGGTTTATTAGAAGAACAAAATGCCAAGCTTAACATTGATATTGAAAAATCTCATTTTGTAAATGCAGTACCAGCATATTTAGAAAGTATTTTCTTAAATGTACTTACAAATGCCCTAAAATATCGCTCAATACAACGCACACCTGTTATAAAAATAAAATCTGAAATTAAAGGAGAAGACATTGTAATTTCATTCACAGACAACGGTCAAGGAATAGACTTAGATCGACATGGCAATACTATTTTCGGTATGTATAAAACTTTTCATAAGCATAAAGATGCTAAAGGAATTGGACTGTTCATTACCAAAAATCAAGTCGAGTCAATGAGTGGTAGTATTAGTATAGAAAGTAAAGTAGACGAAGGCACAACCATTTTCATCAAACTTAAAAAGAGCTAAATAAAATTGACTATGAATAAAGTTTCAACATGCTGTATAATAGATGACGACCCTATATTTGTATATGGTACCAAAAGAATAATAAAAGAAGTAGATTTTGCAACTTCTATATTGGTATATAGCAACGGACAAGAAGCTCTTGACGGCCTCACAAGATTGTGTATGGCCAGAGAACCTTTACCTGATGTTATCTTTTTAGACCTTAATATGCCCATACTAAATGGTTGGGAATTTTTAGATGAATTTAAAAACTGCAAAAGCAAAAGATCAAAAAAAATTATAATCTACATCATTAGTTCTTCAGTTGACCCAAGAGACTTAGAGCGGGTAAAAAACTATGAGCAAGTAGATACTTATATTTTAAAACCAATAACACCAGATGATCTTGCCAAAATATTAGGAACAATTACTGAAAATTAAATGACACATTTCAGTTAAAGACAAAAACACTATTGTTAATAAAAATGGGGGCAACTTGTTTCTATTTATATTAAAGTTGTCTAGTCATTTTAATAACTTCGTCAAGTGTAATGGGTTGTTTTTCTCCAACTTAAATCTGAGTAAGATTTACTTTTGAAATAATTTAAAATGAGTATATTTTCTAGTTGTTGTATTATTGATGATGACGAATTTTTTTCCGTCAGTAGTAAGCGTATTTTAAAGCAACATAACTTCAGTGATAATATTCTTTATTATTCTGGTGGTCAAGAAGCTCTTGATGGTTTAATTGGTTTATTGGTCGAAAATATAACACTACCCGACGTTATCTTTCTAGACCTAAATATGCCAAATAGAGATGGGTGGTCATTTTTAGAAGAATTTGAAGCACTGCCAGAAGATAAAATAGGGCATATTCAAATTTATATTACCAGTTCTTTTATTAGCCCTAAGTACATGGAAAAGGCTAAAGACTACAAATTGGTTAAAGATTATATTGTTAAACCTTTAACCGAAAGTGCCGTTAAAAAAATAATCGATTCTAAAGAAATAGCGTAAAGCTATCTCACACTTGGGCTAAAATCTAACGGAGCATTTTGAGGCTGATTTATTGTACCCGCATCGCCTGTATCATTGTAAATAGTCCATTCGCTTGCGGTAAAAATCGAATTTCCAGAAACTACATCTAATTTACGTACAGCAGCACCATCTTCAAATTCGTGATTGGTATTACTGCCATCTTCTCCAATAACTCCAAAAATATCTATAATCATACCGAAAGGGTCTACTAGCACAATAGTATCGTCGCCATTAGAATCTGCCGGGGAGTTTGTGCCGACGGATATATCAGGCTCAAACCCATAAACATTTTTAAACTCTTCTGCATTGGGTGAAATTACTATGAGTCCGTTGGCTTCTATTACATATTCAGATAAATCTATACTTGAACTTACCTGTATATTATCATTTGTATACCGCTCTAACATCCATCCTTTTAATGATAGACTTTCTTCAGATGCATTATATAGCTCCACAAATCGGGCTCCTGCATTATTATCGGGGTCAGCAATTTCAGATATAAAAATTAAAGAAGACGTAAATTCATCAATCAAATCTTCACATCGTTCTTGGTTAAATGAAAGATCATCTACACTTCTAATGATCAATTGATATTCATTATTATCCTTAGTTAATATTCCGGTGGCAGTTCCCATTTTATCTGGGAGTATTTCAGCTTGAAAATCAGCATAACCACTGTTTACTATTACCAATTCGTTATCGCCACAATCAACTAATGTTCTCAAAGTTTCTTCTTCTTTAATCGCAAATGATTCCCCTAGCTCTTCTTGCGTGATTTCTACATCAGTTACAGCAACCAATGTATTCAACATAGATGCATTTAATTCTGAAATAGCAACTGAAGTAGGCTCAATACCCAAATTCCCTTTACAAGAGACCAATACATGGTCAAAAACAACATTTTTAGGCAGCCTACCTACACTACGGTTACCAAAAGAGGTAAATACACCACCAATTTTATAAATCCCTTTAGACTCACCCAAATACAAGCCTTTTAACTTTATGATTATTTGCTGGCCCACATTAAAGAACAAATGCGCATCTCTTAATTCTAATTCGATTTTCATTCCACCTAATGGATTACTTGGCTCGTCTTGAAAATGTATTGTATTGAAAAAATTACCGTCCTTGTCCGAAGAAATTACATAACCTTTAATAACCAAGTCTTCTTGAATCTGAATAGTCTCGTCAACATACATATTCTTTAATTCTGATAAACTAATAAACGTAAATTCAGTATCAGAACATTCTAAATCTGGAGCATCAAATTCCTTATCTTTCACACAAGAGGATAGCATAAGAGCAATGACTATCATGGAATAAAATATATTACTTTTTATCTTCATACTATTTGTATCAGATTTAAAAACTGAAAGCGAAATTTAAAAAATAGGTTCTACCGAAACCATACCAATACTTAGGTGCAAAAGACGGATTACCACTAAAATTATCTTGCTTTAGCTGACCGTAATTACCATTTCTACTCTGCTCATAACCACCCGTTCTAAAAGTGGTGTCAAAAAGATTGTTAACACTTGCAAAAACACTAATGTATTTACCTTTTTTAAGCCACGACTTACCCCCAACCATATTCAATAAATAGAAATTATCTAATGGTTTCTGCATTAGTAATTTTTGAACGTTTTCATCGGTCGCATCAGGAAATCTTAACTGGGTTTCTGGGTCAATTAAAAAACTCTGAGTTCTGGTTATCGTAGAAATATTTGCATAGTTATTTGCTAGGTAGTTGGCAGAAGCACTAATCCACCAATATTTAGGATCTCTATATTCTATACCTGCCGCAATTGCTTTCTGCGGACCTTGTGCCAACTTATAATCTTTTACTGCCGATTGCCCCAAAAACTTAGAACCAGAAATATCAATTAAATCTTCGGTTGCACCTGCGGTATCAAAATTAATAGTCACAAATGGGTTACTCGCATATTCATGTTTTGCCACTGAAGCTACTAACGAAAGTTTTACAGCACTAGAAAATTGGTATTCTAAACCAAGTTCAATACCTAAATGTAATTTGTCTAAATCAGTCAGCACTTCTTGAACGAAATCTGAACCAACACCCGAATCAACGAAGAAGAAATTTACATCTGTTGTATTTTGAAAACGGGTATAAAACCCTGTAAATCTACCTGTCAATTTTGGCATTCTAAGAAAATAAGTTGCATCGACACTAGTCACAGTTTCGCTTTGCAAATTGGGCACTATCGCATTATTCTCCCTCGGGTTTATAAATACATTTTGTAAAACGGGTGCTCTATTTATAAGCGCAGCATTTACAGAAACCCAATGCCTACCAGTTATTGTGTAAGATGCGCCTGATTTTAACGACCAATTCGAAAATTTTACCTGCTCACTCTCCCCAAACGAATTATCTAAAAAGCGTTCATTCTTAAACAAACCTTCTCTTTGATAATTAACTAAAGCATACTTACCAGCAACAAACGCCTTTACTTTATTATAATGCGCATTTAACTGCGTATAAAAATCGCTATTGCTTCCCTTTAAATTATAGTTGTAATTAAAAACAGCACCATCACCTTTATTTACTTCAGATGAAATATCATTTAAGGTTTCTGAAAACGTATCGATATCGCGATGATAATCTGCCCCTAACAAATCATTTATTTGGGCAAAATTTTCAGAATTTAGCTGCCTATGAGTTGCACCCAGATCAAGTTTCAAATGACTATCAATATCTATATTGGCAGTAGCCCTAGCAGTAATCTGATTATCTTTTATGGTATCATCATACAGTACATAAGCCGCTTCTCCGTTTTGGCTTATACTGGTATTCGCCTTGTATATATTTTCCCAATCTAATTGAGGATTTTCAATAAAGCCTTCTTCTGCTTGAATTGCACTTTCGAAGTTGGCACCAATAGGGGAATTCAAATAAAAACTAGGTAAGTATCGATAGTATGTAGGATCAGGATTCGGAGCATTATAATACCCTAAACGACTTCTCTTGTACATACCTGTTTGATAGCCCAAACCAGCATTTATTTGCACATTTTTAGATTCATGATGATAGTTGAATAAGAACAATGGCTCGCGAATATGTCGCTCTCTAGAATTTCTAATTTTACCATCTTGAATACCGGCATATGGATTATATCTGTTTCCTTGAATTTCTTGTACTTCTTCTGTGATTGCAGAAGACCGCCCTCTTCTATTTGATGCTACGATTGCTGTGGCTGAAATTGTATTCTTTTCATTTAAAAGATACTCGAACGAACCGTAAACAGAATACGAATCATACAAAGTACCATCCATATATCCTTCTTTTGCCCAGCGACGAGAAGCTGAAATAATATAGGCGAATTTCTCATTCTTAACTCCAGAATTATAGGTTGCCATTAATCTGCCGCTATATGTTCTATTAGAGAGAGATGAAGATAATCGCGTACCTGGTCTTAATCCAGATGGTCGCAAATCTATATTTGTGTTTCCTAAAATTCCTCCAAAAGTAAAATCTGATGCTTCTAAGCCATTCGCATATTGTTGATTTCTGATAACGTCATTTAATCCTCCCCAATTATTCCATTGTGGTCGGCCGTCATACATTTTATTCATTGGCAATCCGTTTAGGTGCACTTCACCATATTGAGAATCATATCCTCTTACCCTAAAAAATGCCTGACCAAAATCAAAAGCCGCTCTGTTTAGAAAAATATCTTTTGTGGACTGTAATAAAGCAAGTGCGTTAGAATTTATCTCATCATCTAATAACTCGTCATCGGTAATATTAATGAGATTTATAGATTTTTCTACAGTCATATCTCTTTCCAAAAAAATAATGCCTAAGTCAATAGAATTGTCATCAAGAAATACGGGTATTCTTTTATTATCAAAATCGGGCGTAGAAATCTGGAGTATGAATTCTCCTTTATTGGTAGTGATCAATTTAAATTCTCCTAATTCATTAGTAGTTATCGGTGTAGATTCTCCTTCTAAGACTACTTCTGCATTAGCAATTACCTCACTTGCAACCCTTTCTTTTATTATCCCCGAAATTGTTGTTGCACTTTGAGCATTTAGGAAACATATTTTAACAAATAGTAATAAAAAGAGGGTATGCTTAATCATTCTATATCTTAAGGCCTTACTAATGAGCTATTAAGATACTATTTAAGAAATAATTAACGTGAATTTTCCGTATACTCGCTTATAATTAAGACAAAATACCCTCAACAATGCGATTACTACTTCTAATATGTTTCTTTTCCCCTTTACTTACCTATGCACAAAAAGCTGATTCTTATCAAATTAGAACCGTTGCTTTCTATAATCTAGAAAATCTATTTGATACTAAAAACGATACTTTAATTTTTGATGATGATAGAACTCCCGAAGGAAAAGATAAATGGACTGAAGAACGTTATCTGAACAAATTAGAAAATATGTCGAAGGTGATTTCTGAAATTGGCTCTACAGATAATAAAACAGCACCAGATATTGTAGGAGTTTGCGAAGTAGAAAACTTAGGTGTACTTGAAGATTTGGTACATCATAAGAACTTAGCAAAATTCAATTACGGAATTGTACATTACGAATCTCCCGATGAACGTGGCATAGACGTAGCGCTACTGTATAAGAAAAGTGCCTTTGTTCCTGTTAATTTCAATAGCCATAGATTGCTACTTTTTAACCTTGAAGGAAAAAGAGATTACTCTAGAGATCAACTTATTGTAGAAGGGTTATTAGATAATGAAAAGATTTACTTTATTGTAAACCACTGGCCTTCTAGAAGTGGTGGCGAGGCTAGAAGTCGACCTTTTAGATTAGAAGCTGCCAAGTTGAATAAACGGATTATAGATTCTGTTCAAAGACAAGACACCAGTGCCAAAATTATAAGTATGGGAGATTTTAACGATGACCCTATAGACCCGAGTTTAAAAAAAATATTACTTGTTGAAAAAAACTCTAAGAATTTGGACTCTTTAAGCCTCTATGGACCAATGGAAAAACTTTATAAAAAAGGAAGAGGTTCTTTAGCTTACCGTGATAAATGGAATTTGTTCGACCAATTATACATGACATCTTCCCTTATAAGTGCCGACCGAGAAGGTTATAGTTATTGGAAAGTAGGGATATTTACTCCTGAATATTTAATGGACCCAAAAGGAAAATATAAAGGTTACCCATTACGGACTTATGCAGGCGGAAGTTATATTGGTGGCTATAGCGACCATTTTCCTGTATACCTGCACCTCATTAAAAAAGTTCATAATATGAATTAATCTAACTCTTCTATTTCAATATTTTTCCACTTTACTTTTATACCTCCACCAGAATGAATTTGTAATAAAATGGCACCTTTGCCTTTACCAATAATTCTATCTTTCAAAGAAACCATTTCAACACCGTTTACCCAAGAGGTTACCACCTTACCGTCGACCTTTATCTTCATGTGGTTCCACTCACCAAATTTCAATGCCTTGTCTTTTTCTAGTGCTGGTTTAATTAACCATTCTCTTCCATAAGACTCATATATACCACCCGTAAATGCACCCGGCGGAGCTACTTCTACTTGCCAACCGCTTACGGTTGTGCCTTCTACATTTGATCGTATAAACACCCCACTATTACCATCTGCTTCTTGTTTAAAATCTAAATCAAGAATGAAGTTTTTATACTCCTTATCGGTACCTAAATAACCATATTCAGCATCAGGTCCGCTTTCGCAGATGAGCAGTTCATCTTCTACGTACCATTTCTCGGTTCCGTAAATCGTCCATCCTTCTAAACTTTCACCGTTGAACAATGCCGTTTTTTGAGCAAATAATGAGGTACTAAAAAGTAGCACCAAAAGGGTTGATGTAATTTTATTCATATATAAATACTATTGAATTAGTTAAACCACTGTCCCCAAGGAATTCTACTTAAAATAAGAAGTAATCCTATTGTGTAGAAAATAGCAATACTCTTGAATTTTTTAGCTCCGTCAACAAATTTCTTATGTCTTGACCAACCTATGGTTATTGATGCAATTGCCAGTATATTAATGAAAGGATGTTCTACTGCCAATAAACGCGCAGCAGAAGTTAAACCACCCATACCAAACTCTTGTATTGCGCTAAATCCACTTGGAGAAACAAAATACAATATTAGCCCTACTGTTAATTGAATATGGCACAAAATAAGCGCAAATAGGCTTAATCTAAGATCTTTACCCATATTAAAGATTCTCTTTCCAACAAGACCTGAAATAGCATTAATAACTGCTAAGATCAATACAGCCAATGCTATATAAGCCAAGTATGAATGTAGCATGTGAATAGTTTCGTACATAGTTCTAATTTTAAGTTTTAAATGTACTGAATTTTGAGCATAAAAAAACCCTGACCAGATGGTCAGGGTTTTTATTTATTATCAATATTGCTACTAGAATTCGTAACGCAAAGTAACGTTCCAAGTTCTACCCCAACCAAAGTAACCTTGGTTAGATACTGCAATACCATCATAAGTTACATCACCAGCTTCTGCAAAATTAGCAGTAGTCAATGTTGAAAGATACTCAGTATCAAATAAATTGTTAATGTTACCTCTTATTTTCAATTGCTTTAATTTATCAGCTCCTAATGGAACTCTAAAAGTAATACCAGCATCTAATAAGTTGTAAGAAGGTAATTTTAAATTTTCTTTAACCGCACCTACATCAGAATATAAATTATCATAATATCTCCAATCAGAATCGATAGAGAATTTTTGGTTGATTTTATAAACAAAACCTAAACCACCTGATAATTGTGCAGCACCACCAACTTTACCTCCGTCGTAATCAACGTTTTCAAAGCTAATAATGTTTCTGTCTTCATCTGAAACCTGCGTTGTAGCATCACCTACATATTCCCAGTTACCTGCAGAAAACTGACCATTAATTGTTAAATCTGTAATAGGTTTAAATTTGAAATCTACCTCTACACCAGAGTGCAATTGCTCTGTACCAAAATTAGTTGTAAACTGAAGTACATCATCAACAATATTAGAGCTAGATACAACTCTATCTTTCCAAGAAGTTCTATACAAGTTAACGTTAGCAGAGAACATTGAACTCTTGAAACCATAACCAGCTTCTAAGCCGAAAATCTTTTCATTTTCAGTTAAAGGGTTTACTTGGTTTGTAAAGCTTAAGTAAATATTATCATGATAAGGCTGACGATTGTAGTAACCAGTGTTTACATAAAATGCGTGAGCTTCTGAAATTTTATAACTTAAACCAGCTTTAGCATTATACCCTAAGTTATCTACTTTTTCAGAATCTGTACCAGGTGTAATACCTGCTGGTATAGCTTCATCTGTACCTTGACTAGAAGTACCATCAATTAATGCTTGATCTGCATATTGAAAAAAGTCAAATCTTTGGTGATTTTGATTAGAAACCGAACCTTGAAAAAATGCAGACATATTATCTGTTGCATACTCTAACTGGCTAAACAAACCACCATAAGAAATACGCTCTTCATTATTATACGCTATTTTTTGCTCATCAGGATAAGAATCAAAAGCAGCAGCCCAACCAGAAGGTCTAAAGCTTTCTGTTGCCAGTACATTCTTATAAGTACCAAAAGTACCGTATCTCTCGTGATTATTGTTTTGATCCCTTAAACGAACTGTTTCTGCCCAAGAATTAAGACCATGAAAATCAGAAACAACTCTAAAGTGTTTACCGTAGTATGTTCTTAAATCGAAACCTACATTCCAAGAAAGTTCATCTGTAATTTTAGTTTCGAAATTTGTAATTAAACCATACCAGCTATGTAAGTTCATAGAAGAACGAGTAACATAACCACCACCAGCTGTAAAATAACCACCAGCTCCGTTTTCAATTTCACCATTAGCTGCGTAAATAGCATCGTAATCTATACGACCTTCAGCAGTTCTAATTCTATTACCACGGTCACCAGTACCACCACCGTTACCCCAAGAGGCATATAATACAGTAGAAAGGTTAGACTTATCGCTAATAGTAAAATCCCAGTTTAAGTTAGCAACAGGCTTATGGTAGAAGTTTCTTCTTTCAGTTTTGTAAACACCGTTGTAAGTACCCCAGTTGTTATTATAACGTACACCGTACTGCTGATAATCAGCTATAGATTTTGTAAAATTTTGATCGTGAAATTGTGGTGCACCAGTAAGTAATAAGTTGAAACCGTGCTTTTCATTTGGTCTAAAACCAGCAGAAATAAAGTAAGTCTGACCTTCACCGTAGTTACCTTCATTGTAACCATCACCTTGCCAGTGAGAAAGCATAACACTTAAACCCCAACCTTTTTCAGAAACACCTGTGTTATAACCCGCAGTTGTTTTAATGTAGTTATCGTTAGCAACCGTTGCGTATGCAAAACCACCTTCATTCATTTCAGTTGCTTTGGTAACGAAGTTAACCGTACCACCAACAGAAGAAATTGCTAATTTAGAAGAACCCAAACCACGTTGAATTTGAACTCCACTTGCAATATCATTTAACCCAGACCAGTTAGACCAGTACATTTTACCGTCTTCCATACCGTTAATCGGCTGACCGTTTAAAAGAAACGCAGTGTTATCTTGTTCGAAACCACGAACCCTCATATCAGAATCACCAAAACCACCAGCTTGACCAGATACATAAACAGATGGAGTGTTTACCATTGTCATCGTAATATCTTGAGTACCAATTTTCTCTTGAATGATTTCAACAGGAATAGATGATACTGCTATTGGTGTTTGTCTATCGCTAGCAAGGTCAATAAGACCTCTACCAACTACAACAACACCTTCTAATTCTTCAGCATTAGGCTCTAAAACAATAGAACCAATATTACCTGAAGCAGTAAAAGCAACTTGCTTTGAATTAAAACCAATGTAAGAAACTACTAAAGTTCCAGATGCAGAACTTGTGTTAATTGTAAAATTACCATCAAAATCAGTTGATGTTCCGTTTGTTGTTCCTTTTACTATTACTGTAGCACCTGGCAACGGACTATTTGAGTCGCCATCTAATACAGTACCAGTAATTGGTCCTTGTGAAAAAGCAGTTACGGTCATTAAAAATGCCGCTAATGCAAAATACATTTTTTTCATTTTCTTCGAGTATTTGTTAGTTTTTTAACTTGCTGCAAAAGTCAATTATTTTTACACCTCCAACGTTAAGAGAACGTTAAATCAGCAAGACAAAAATACCTAAAAACCAAACACGATTTATGTGAAAATGAAATAGTTATCCTTTTAATAGGAACTTTATCGTATTTATAATTATTTCTTAAAATATTGCAAAAGTCTCAATGTAGAGCTGTCGTGATCAGAAATATCTGAATTGTTAATATCATCAAGAATAGTCCCAGCCAGTTGTTTTCCTAATTCTACACCCCATTGATCATAACTAAATATGTTCCAAATCACCCCTTGAACAAAAATCTTATGCTCATACAAGGCAATTAAAGAACCTAAACTTTTAGGCGTTAGCTTATCCATTAAAATAGTATTGGTAGGCTTGTTACCTGCAAACACCTTAAATGGAGCTAGTTTATTAATTTCAGATTCTGATAAATCTTTAGTCTTTAATTCAGCAACTACTTCTTCTCTAGTTTTACCATTCATTAAAGCCTCGGTCTGTGCGAAATAATTTGCCATCAATTTATTATGATGGTCCTTATCGCCATGTAAAGAATGCTTGAAACCAATAAAGTCTGTAGGTATTAATTTAGTACCCTGGTGTATTAACTGAAAAAAGGCGTGCTGAGAATTTGTACCCGGTTCTCCCCAAATAATAGTTCCTGTTTCGTAGCCAACTTTATTGCCTGCTCTATCTACACTTTTACCATTACTTTCCATTATGCCCTGTTGTAAGTAGGCAGAAAATCTACTTAAATATTGTGCATATGGAATTATAGCTTCTGTTTCTGCACCATAAAAATTATTATACCAAACACTTACCAATGCCATTATAACGGGAATGTTCTCTGAGAATTCAGTTTCCTTAAAATGTACATCGGTTTCATTGGCACCTTGTAACATTGCATCAAAGTTATCGTAACCAACTGCCAAGGCAATTGTCAACCCTACTGCACTCCATAAAGAGAATCTACCACCAACCCAGTCCCACATTGGGAATACATTCGCAGCGTCAATACCGAATTCAGCAATTTTCTCACTATTAGTCGATACTGCGGCAAAGTGCTTTGCAATATCTTCTTGGGTACCATGCTTTAAAAACCACTTCTTAATCGTAGTCGCATTACTTAATGTTTCTTGTGTTGTAAAAGTTTTAGAAACTACAACGAACAAGGTTGTCTCTGGATCTAACGTTTTTAAGATTTCATGAACATGATCACCATCTACATTACTAACGAAATGTATTGATAATTGATTCTTATAAAATTTTAAAGCTTCGGTCACCATTGCCGGACCTAGGTCTGAACCGCCAATACCTATATTTACTACATTGGTAAATGCTTTACCTGTATATCCTTTTAGCTCGCCATTAATTACAGAGTTGGTAAATTCTTTAATATGCTCTTTTACCTCATATATCTCTGGCATTACATTTTCACCATCAACCAAAACAACATCGCCCTTTTTAGCACGAAGCGCTGTATGTAAAACAGCTCTGCCTTCTGTTTCGTTGATTAAATCTCCTCCAAAATAATCTTTTATAGCTCCTTTTAAATTTACCTCGTCAGCCAATTTAAGCAACATCTGCATTGTCTCTTCTGATATTCTATTCTTTGAATAATCAAAAAGGAAATCATTCCACTGTAACGTGAATTTTTCAGCTCTTTTTGCATCCGAAGAAAACAAACTTCTTAGGTGCGTACCTTTTGTTTCTTCGTAATGAGCCGTTAATTTCTTCCAAATATCAGTTTGCTGTGGGTTTATTTTATTTAGTGCCATTTTCTTGATTAAGTGTTAGTAAATCCTCGTCTTCTTCTTCTATTAAAACTTTAGGATAGATTATGCAATCTAACTGTTCTTTATATGTTGCGATATACGCGAAGTATTCTTCTTTTAAGGTGTCATGTAAAGGTTCTGCTTGCGGTAGCTCTTCTTGTAATGGATCTACTTGTTTTCCATTTCTCCAAAAGCGATAGCACACATGTGGTCCACCTGTATTACCTGTCATACCAATCCACCCAATTACATCTCCTTGACGAACAAACTCCCCTTTCTTTACCTTTTGGGCTTTCATATGCAGATACTGAGTGGAGTACGTACCATTATGTCTGATCTTAACATATTTACCGTTACCACCCCTTCTTGTAGATTCTACAACGGTACCATCTGCTGTAGCCATAATTGGTGTACCTATAGGTGCCGCATAATCTGTTCCTTTATGTGGTCGTAACTTATAACCATAGTATTTTATTCTTCTATTCAGATTGTACCTAGAAGATAATCTACCATACTCTACTGGCATTCTTAAAAACGTTCTCCTTAAATTATTTGCATTCTCATCATAGTAATCGACCAGACTTCTTAGAGAATCATTTTCATAAGCGAAAGCATAGATAGGTTTACCATTATGCTCAAAATACGCTGCTTCGATAGGTTCTGCACCTGCATATACCGTATCGTTTATAAACTTCTCATTGTAGATGATCTTGAACTTATCGTTCTTTTGTAATCTAGAGAAATCAATTGTCCATGCATACACATTAGCCAGGTTATGCGTAACATTATAATCTACACCCTGTTCTAATATAGCTTCTGACAAACTAGATACTATTACACCTGAAACTTCTCGTTGAACAAATTTTACCTTGTTCTTATCCTTATATACATTTACACTATCGCGCAAATCTACAACGGTATAGTTAATTGGATCATTCTCATAAATAAATACCTGTGCTTGTGCAGTGGTATCTTTAGATTGCAAAATAGTGTACGGCTTACCTACACGAATTTTACGAACGTCAAAACTATCTTTGAAGTTTTCTGAAATAGCCAAAACCTTTGGATATTCGACATTATTCTTTTGCATTAATTCGCCAAAACTATCGCCATATTTGATAGTATCTAACTTAACATTGAATTCGTCTAAATTAAAACCAAACCTCTCATTGACTTCTGGCACTTCAACAACCTTAACATTTTGAGCCACGTCTTTCTTCTCATTATTGGCGTCTTTGCATGATGCAATAACAGTCAATGCCAATAATATTCCCCAATACTTCTGCATTATTCTACTCTTGATTTATCTGGATTCAACATATGGTTTACCCACTGCTTACCCCAATTATTTAATTCTTGTTCAGTGTATAATTCTGGAAAAAAAACAATTTTCTGAAAACTAGGCGGCAAATATTCTTTCCAATTTGTACCTCCTGTAGCTTCAATATCACCAGTCTCTTTTCTTAAATACCTATGCGCAGAACCCATATGCATTAACTGCCAATTAATGTTAGCATTTACATCTAGCGTCTTCAAAGAATCTACCAAAGTTTTATCTTCTCTCTGCTCTTTGGGTAAACTTAAGTATTTATGATATATTGTTGCGTTCTCTACCTGTTTTGCTATTCTTATAAGCCTAGGTGTATAACGATACTCAAACTGTTTTAAGGTTAAGGTTTTCTCGCCTGTATCTTTATCTGTAGCACCTTTTTTCCAATAGATATGTTCGTACAATTCTTCTATGGTAGATTCTGAAGAAAATTGAACTCTTTCAGAAACATGAACTAAATTTTCTAATGGTGTTGCATACAGTTCTATCATTCTAAACTGGGCTGACTGAAAACCACTAGCAGGTAGCAATGCCATACGATATTGCAAAAACTGTTCGCGCTCCATACCCTTTATCATTACACTAAATGACGATATAAGCACTTTGTAATAGCTATTAACTCTTCTAACCTTTTCTATAAAAAAATCTAAGCTGTTACTTTTATCATCTACCAATTGTTTTTGCTCGTGCAAAATCAATTTAAAATAGAGTTCGGTAATTTGATGATACATGATGAAAATCTCTTCATCGGGAAAATGTGTTCTTGGAACTTGTAGACTTAATAAAGTATCTAGATGAATATAGTCCCAATAGGTAAGATAACGTTGATGCAATAACCCATCTAAATAAGAGCCTAGATCTTGCCCTGAATCTTTATATTTTTCTTCTAGCTTAGAGATTTGGGATTTGATTTTCTCTTTATCTTCCATTTGGGGTCTAATCCATTATTATTTTAAACTGATGCTTAAGACCATTATACCCATCTATATCTGCTTTTATAGCACCTACTGCTAAATCTGCTTTAATTCTTATAGGAATTCGATTGTCGTCATTCGACACCCATAATGATAAACTTTCTTGCTCTTTAAATACACGCCCCGATTGTACCAAGGGTCTAAATTTTAAGCATTCAACTTTACCATATTTTGTATTTACAACTTCAACACCTAAATACTTAAGTTTAAAGTCGAAAATACCATCATCGTCATAAAGCATTTTCAGGGTAATCGCTTTTCCTACTTCAAGGTCTTCTGTCTTATAGTTGTTCCTTAAAAAATAAAAAGCGGATATTAAGTCCTGTATATTGTTCTCTAATGTAAAATTAAGCTTTTTCTTGTTTTTCTTGTCATTAAGTTCTGCTTTAGATGTATTATGATCAAAGTTTATTTCTACATCTTTCTTATAGCCACCTTCATTAATTTTACGAACGAACCTATATGGTTTGCCATCTTGTTTATCAAAATAACTTTCATAAGTATCGTCTACCTTAAAAAACCAACTAGCAACACCCGTTGTTTCGCCATGACCAACTACATGATACACAGATTTATCATCTATAGTCGCAGAATTAACTTGTAGGGTCGCATAACTTGCGTTTAAAAAACCATAATGCATTCTAAACTTCAACCACTCTCCTGTCTTAAAAGCCGACTGAGAACTCTGACCTTGGACACCAAAATATGTTAAGATAAGGGCGAATAAAAATAGTTTTTTCATAGTCCGTATTTTAATGTAAAAATAGTCATAGATACTTCTCTATCACTTTCATTACAATATCTTAAACAAAATTTATTCCAAAGTATTGTTGTATAAAAAAAGCCCAGCTTAAAAACTGGGCTTTTCCTAAATAACCAACCAAACTTTAAATTATGAAAAACCACTACTTAAAGTTGTAAGGGAACCACCCCTTAGCTGATGTAAATTTAAGGCACATTATTCTACCTACAGTACGGTTTAACTTACTTTAATGATAACCTTAACAGTTATTCACACTTCTAATAAATATTTAGGAAACTATTAAGAAAAGTAAGGCATATTAGACCTTTTTCTATCCGCACTTTTAATCTAACCGATATTAAAACCAGTAGCCTACGCTTACAAAAAATTGTGATTTATCTATTTCGGGCGTCCAAGAATACATTAAGTTAATCGGACCCAAAAAAGACTCTAGACCATAACCAATACCGTAACCTGAATATGTAGGTGCCTTAAACCAATCTCCTGTTCTAAAAAGATCATCATCAACATTTGCGAAATTTGCCGTAAACAACGCATGGTTCTTTTTAGCAAATTCATAATCTAACCTCGCATATGCTTTTACGAAACTATTACCCGGCAGACTTATAAAGTCATACCCAACAAATGGAACAAAATTATTTATAAAGTCTGTGCCATAACCACCAAGAAAAAAATCAAAAGAGGTAACATTAGAAGTCCCCAATTTAAAACCACCTTCTGTTTCTACATTTATAGATAGCTTATTTACTAAAGGCATTGCCATACCTAAACGAGCTTTAGAGACAGAAAAATCTTTAAAATTATTATTGAAATCTGATGATAATACATAATAGTGCATATCACCATTAAAATAAAGACCTCTTGAAGGAAAATACTTGTCATCGTAGGTATCCAGTTTAAGCGCACCATAAGCACTAATAAAATTACTACGCTCAAAATATGTTCTACCATTACTAGCCGTAGTACCAGGAGCTGTGCTATTTGGCGTGTCTGCAAATGTTCTTGTACTATATTGCAAATGCTTAAACTCTGCACCAAGCGTAAACGCAAACTCTTCTTTAACTACCGTTTGTATGTACAGCTGATTTGTAAAGTCAGATACGTTTAAATTAATTCTATTAAGTGTCGTACCAGTGCCTACTTCAAAATTATCCTCTATTAAATCAAAATTAATTTCTTGATCAAAATCATTGAATCTAGAATTGATTCCAAAACTCCAATAGGTACCTTTATCTATATAATACTCAAAGTTATATCTAATATTATCACCTAAAATAAAATCAAAAGAGGCGACATCGTCTTTTGACAGTATCCTCTTTTTTGTAATATTTATAAGCGCTCCACTTTTATACAAATCATCATAATGAGCCCCTAATCTCAAAAATGAAGTATTTCTAGTTTCATCTAACGGAAGAATTAAATCTTCACCACCATTCATATTATCAAGCAATTTATACTTGATTGTTCTAAAGTTACCTGTAGCAGATAAATTACTCATGCCTTGTTGCAACTTTTTAAAGTTAATAGGCTCGTCTAAATTAAACCGTAACTTACCTTTTACATAACCTCTAGTATGAACTGTATTACCATCGATCAACAACCTATTAATTGTCAGCTTTTCATCTGCTTCAATTACAGAAATAGTATGACCAACTTTCTTATAACCTGATGCAAGCTCCCTTAGTTCATCAATTTTTAAATTAGCCGCATCTTCACCCGTTTTAACAATTTCACCCATTCTATTGAAGTCTATTAACGAGTACTCTTCTATATTTGGCTTTATATAAATATTGGTCTTTTCAGACTTGATTTTCATATCTGCAACTGTACGGTAATTGTTTATTTGTAATAGAATTTCAGTTGCAGACAACAAGGCTTCTCTATCAGATAAATCATGCTGTACATCTACTCCAATTATAATATCGGCGCCCATTGCCCTAACTTCATCTATAGGATAATTATTAACCACACCACCATCTATCAACACTTTATCATTAATGATCGTAGGCTCAAAAAGAGATGGCAATGTTCCACTTGCCAAAATAGCTTCTGGCAGATATCCTGAATTTAAAATTACCTGTCTACCTGTTTCAATATCTGTTGCTATACATACAAACGGAGTAGGCAGCATATTAAAGTCATCTATATCTTTTACATGATATAAAAGCCTAACAAACTCATTATATATATTTTGACCACCAGAAAATGCAGGGGGCACGGTAACCTTGAAATTCTTGATTGGCAATGTTAATGAATACCTTTCAGAATCTTCTTTTTCATAAAAGGTTTTAGCACTTCTTGGTAGATTATCTTGAATTAACGACCCAATATTAGTTGCTCTAAATATAGAGTCTAATTCGTCGGCTGTATAACCGGCTGCATATAACGCACCCACAATAGCCCCCATACTAGAACCACCTATATAGTCAATTTTAACACCAGCCTCTTCAATAACTCTCAACGCACCTATGTGCGCCATGCCTTTTGCTCCGCCACCGCTTAACACCAAGCCTATTTTTGGCTTTTTCTTTTCCTCTTTATTTTGAGCAACCAAAGAACCGGCACCCAATAAAAGCACCGATAACAGTATTGGTATTCTACCTAAATTATTTTTTACGAAAAGATTCATATATCTTTTTTGCTTTTGACGCCCCTACTTCTTCAGTTAGACTTTCTACAGTGGCTTCTTTAATGCGTTTTACCGATTTAAATTTCTTCAATAACTGTTGCGCCGTTTTTTCACCAACACCATCTATACCTTCCAATTCAGAATTTATAGCTCCTTTACTTCTTTTATTTCTATGAAATGTAATACCAAATCTATGGGCTTCATTTCGTAAATATTGAATGATTTTAAGACTTTCAGATTTCTTATCTAAATACAAAGGTATGGGGTCTTCAGGAAAGTAAATCTCCTCTAATCTTTTTGCTATACCAATAATAGCAATTTTACCACGCAATCCTAAAAGATCTAAACTTTTTAACGCAGATGATAATTGACCCTTACCTCCATCAATGACAATCAATTGAGGCAATGGTTGCATTTCTTCTTGTAATCTTTTATACCTACGGTACACGACTTCTTCCATAGATGCAAAATCATCAGGACCAGTTACTGTCTTTATATTATAATGTCTGTATTCTTTTTTTGATGGCTTTCCGTCTCTAAACACAACACAAGCCGCTACAGGATTGCTACCTTGTATATTACTGTTATCAAAACACTCTATATGCCTTGGTTCTGCAGATAACCTTATATCTTTTTTCATCTGCGCCATAATTCTATTGGTATGGCGATCTGGATCAATTATTTTAATTTGATTAAATCGTTCTTGCCTAAAGAATTTTGCATTACGCTCAGACAAATCTAGAATTCGCTTTTTATCTCCCAATTTTGGAACAGTTACTTTTAACCCTGGCGATACAGCTATATTAAAAGGTACGTAAAGTTCTTTTGAATCAGATTTAAATCGATCTCTAATTTCAACAATAGCCAATTCTAGCAAATCTTCATCTTTCTCTTCAAGCTTCTTCTTGATCTCCATCGTATGAGACCTTATTATTGACCCATGCGCCAATTGTAGAAAATTTACATAAGCGAAAGCATTGTCTGAAATTATACTGAAAACATCTACATTACTGATCTTAGGGTTTACAATTGTCGTTTTTACTTGGTAATTCTCTAAAACATCTATCTTATCTTTTATCTCTTGCGCTTCTTCAAACTTCATTTCTTCTGCCAGTGCTTTCATCTGACTTTTAAAATAAGTGATCGATGATTTAAAATTACCTTTAACAATTTCGCGTATATCATCTATTTGGCGATCATACTCTGTTATAGATTGATACCCTTCACATGGTCCTTTACAATTGCCTAAGTGATACTCTAAACACACCTTATATTTACCCGCATTAATTTTCTCTGCAGATAAATCATAATTACATGTTCTTAACGGATAAACACTTTTAATCAAATCTAAAAGCACCCGCACCGTTTTCATACTAGTATACGGACCAAAATATTCAGAGCCATCTTTTATGACTCTTCTGGTCGGAAAAAATCTTGGAAATCGTTCATTCTTAAGACAAAGCCAAGGGTATGACTTATCATCCTTTAATAACACATTATACCGAGGTCTTAATTCTTTAATTAAATTATTCTCCAGTAAAAGGGCGTCTGACTCCGTCGGAACAACAATATGCTTAATAGACCGAATCTTTTTGACTAAAACCCGGGTTTTACCATATTCATGATTCTTGTTGAAATAAGATGAAACTCGTTTCTTTAAATTCTTTGCCTTACCTACATATAATATACCGTCATTACTATCGTAAAACTGATATACTCCCGGACCGGTAGGTAACGCACTTAACTGTATGTTTATGGGAATTTCTGTCATAATTTGATACCACTAATTTAGTCTATAAAACTCATTTCGTATTACACCACTTAAGTAAATTCTAATTACAAATCTTTTTAAGTGATTATGAATATGATATTTAATAGACCTATATTTTTTCATCTAAATAATATTACCGTATTCATATTATGGTATTAATAATTTGAAAAAATATACATATATTTAAATCTTTGATTTTCAAGCAATTAATTGTTTCCATGTAACGTTATATGAATGAAACTGTTAATTTTTTTATAAAAAAGTGCATTTCAACGATAAAAAAGTGCCGTTTAAAGAGCTTGTATTAATTATTTTACCTATTTTTAACACAACAACAACAATTATTGGTTCATTTACAATACAAATATTATGGATAGTTATATCATCACTTTAGGAACTTACCTTATTTTAATGTTATTTTTCAAGGTATTTTTTGCTGTTGCAGGTAAAGAATAAATTGAAATATCAATATGTTAAAATCACTTCACTATGTTGAAGAAAGATTTACGCATAAAATATTCAAAATTACGTAGTTCCCTAACACCCTCTCAATTATCTTCTCAAAGTATAGCAATTGCGAATTCAGTTTTGCAATTGCCAATATGGAGTAATTCGTATTTTCATATTTTTTTACCGATAGAACAAAAAGCTGAGATAAATACAGAAGGTATTATCTCAATACTTCTAGGTAAAGATAAAAATGTGATTGTTCCGAAAATTAAATCTTCTACCGAATTAGAACATTTTCTACTTACCGACAACACAAAATTTACCAACAATAGCTTAAACATACCCGAACCCGTTGACGGTATTACTATTGAACCCAAAAAATTAGATGTTGTTTTTATTCCCCTCTTAGCTTTTGACAAGACAGGAAATAGAATAGGATATGGAAAAGGATATTATGACCGATTTCTAAGTGATTGCAAAGAAGATGTTATAAAAATTGGACTATCTTTTTTTGAAGCAGAAAACTCAATAGATGATATTGACACTACAGATATACCTATCGACTATTGTGTAACACCTAATAAAACCTATTCTTTTAAAACGTCTTAATCTTGTAGGCTTTCTACTTCTTGCTCAGGTGCCTCTTCCTCTTTATTAAATGCTCTTTTATTAAATACTAATAATATACCCACACCAGTGCTTATGGCAGTATCAGCTATATTAAAAACGGGTTCAAAAAATCTAAAATTCTGTCCGCCTATCATTGGCATCCACGTTGGCCAAGTAGAATCTACCATTGGAAAGTATAACATATCTACTACCTTACCATAAAACAACTTACCATAAGGTTCATCAGAAAATAAGGTTGCTACCTCATTATAACTTTCATTAAAAATAGCCCCATAAAAAACGGAGTCCAAAATATTACCCAATGCTCCGGCAAAAATTAATGAAACCGCCCAAATTAAGGTATTCGAAGCTTTTTTCTTAATGACATCAAAAAGCCAATACCCTATACCGAAAATGGCAAATAGTCTGAATACCGTTAAAACTAATTTTCCGATATTATCTGAAATAGGTAAAACGTCGCTTAATTTTGCACCCCAAGCAGCACCTTCATTTTCTATGAATAGTATTTTAAACCAAGTAAATACCTCAACAGACTCACCCAAAACGAAATGGGTCTTTATATAAATCTTACTCCATTGATCAATAATTAATATCAATAGAATAAACAGTACAGATTTTTTAATGTTCATGGGCTTTCATCAATGAGCGCAAAAATATAAATATTATTCGGTTTTAGTGAGATCTATATTTCCTGTAACAGTTTCTAATGTAAAAGTAGAATTTCCTTTTGGTATGAGATTCGCAGAAACCTCACCATACTTACTTGTAGCGCTTATCGCAGCCGCTGAAGAAAAGACTTTAATATTACCACTTTGAGATTTTATTTCAGCTTCGGCCTCTATATTATTCAATACACATGTGCCGTCTGATAATGAAACATGCAATTTATTATAACCCCCATCTAATTCTACCCTAGTATTGGTACCATAGATTTCTAGATTTTTATACGAAGGAATTCTTAATTTCAATGAAATTGAAATTACTTTATGAGCACTTAGTTTATCATTAGGATTTTCGAAATTCGGAGTAAAGCCTGTTTCAACAAAAAGGGTAGAACCATTAGTGGAGACTTCTAAATCTAGGTCTTGACTATATTCACCCTCCATTTCTGCTACAATACTAATTTCATTGCTCTTACCTGTTTGCACTTCTACAATAAAGCAGTTGGTAGCATCAACCTGAATAAAATCAATATGATCTGCTAAAATATTTTCATACATTTTCTTTTGGGCGCTAAGCCCAATAGAAAATAAAATCACGAAATATAATAGGGAAACTTTCAAAATAATAGCTATTAAAAAACGCCCCTAAAGGCGTTTTAATTATGACTGCATATTTTTGGCTTCAATACTTAATGTAGCATGTGGCACAAGTTTTAACCGCTCTTTATTGATTAGTTTACCTGTAACACGACATACACCAAAGGTCTTATTTTCTATGCGTAACATCGCATTCTTAAGATCACGAATAAACTTTTCTTGTCGAATAGCTAATTGCGTATTTGCTTCTTTGCTCATCGTCTCTGAACCTTCTTCAAATGCCTTAAAGGTAGGCGACGTATCATCGGTACCATTATTACCATCGTTCATATAAGCACTTTTCAAGAGCTCTAAATGGCTTTTTGCCTTTTCTATCTTCTCTTCGATCAGTACTTTGAATTCTGCCAAATCTTTGTCAGAATACCTTACTTTTAAATCTTCTGCCATCTTTTAATGTTTTTCAATAAACAATTTAGTGTTCACCTCGTCAAAAGCAATTTCTACGCCTTTGTCCAATTTTTCTACAAATTTTAATTCAGCCGTTAAAGTCTCTGTTTTAATATACTCTACATTATTTTTTACAGCAACTTCTACAAAACCGTCTTTTAATACTTCGATTGCAATTTTATCTGTAACCTCAAAACCAGAATCTTTTCTAATATTCTGAATTCTGTTGACCAACTCTCTTGCAATTCCTTCATTTCTCAACTCTTCATTAATTGTCACATCTAAGGCAACAGTTAATTTACCAGAGGTCGCTACCATCCAACCTTCAATATCTTGAGAAGAGATTTCTACATCCTGTAACTGTAAAGTAATACTTTTATTTTCTAATTGGATTGTTAATTCGCCATCCTGCTCAATTTTTTGGATGTCATTTTGATCAAAACCATTGACAACTTGAGCAATTTGCTTCATTTCTTTACCAAATTTCGGACCTAAAGTCTTGAAGTTAGGCTTAATACGCTTCACCAGTATTCCTGATGCATCATCTAACAGTTGAATTTCCTTAACGTTAACTTCAGATTTTATTAATTCTGACACTGCTTCAATTTCTTCCCTGTCTTTATTATCAAGCACAGGAATCATTATTTTCTGCAATGGCTGACGCACTTTTATTTTCTCTTTCTGACGGATTGATAATACTAAAGAAGAAATTATTTGCGCTTTCTGCATTTTAACTTCTAAGCTTTTATCAATAAGTGACTCATCTGCAACAGGGAAATCTGCCAAATGCACACTTTCAAAACCATCTTTTACCGTAGCTTTATTCAAATCTAAATACAATTGATCCATAAAAAATGGCGCTATTGGTGCTGATAATTTTGCAACGATATCTAAACATGTATATAAGGTTTGGTATGCCGCAATTTTATCTGTTGCATATTCTCCTTTCCAGAAACGTCTTCTACACAAACGCACATACCAGTTACTTAGGTTCTCTTGAACAAAATCTGATATTGCTCTTGCAGCACGTGTAGGTTCATACTCATCGTATGCCGTATCTACAGTTATAATCAATGAATTTAATTCTGATAAAATCCAACGGTCTATTTCTGTACGTTCAGCCATCGGCACATCAGCTTCGGCATAAGTGAACTTATCTAAATTAGCATATAAACTAAAAAATGAATAGGTATTATATAATGTGCCAAAGAACTTACGCTTTACCTCAGCGATACCTTCTGTATCGAATTTCAGGTTATCCCAAGGGTTGGCATTACTGATCATATACCATCTTGTAGCATCTGCACCATGCTCGTTCATCGTCTCAAAAGGATCTACGGCATTGCCTAATCGCTTAGACATTTTCTTACCTTCTTTATCTAAAACGAGTCCGTTAGAAACCACATTTTTATACGCAACTGAATCGAATACCATCGTTGCAATTGCATGCAATGTATAGAACCAACCACGAGTTTGATCCACACCTTCTGCTATGAAATCTGCAGGAAATGTTTTCCCTTCATCTATCAAATCTTTATTTTCAAATGGGTAATGCCATTGTGCATAAGGCATTGAACCACTATCGAACCAAACATCGATTAAATCACTTTCACGCTTCATTGGTTTACCTGATGCAGATACCAATGTAATTTGATCAACTATGTTCTTATGTAAATCAATTTTATCGTAGTTCGCGTCAGACATATCATCAACAACGAAGTCTGCATAGATATCTTTTTCTAATACTCCCGCTTCAACTGCTTTGGTCATTTCTGACTTTAGCTCTGCTACAGAACCAATGATAATTTCTTCTTTACCATCTTCTGTTCTCCATATCGGTAATGGAATACCCCAATAGCGAGATCTTGAAAGATTCCAGTCATTTGCATTAGCCAACCAATTACCAAATCTACCTTCACCAGTTGCTTTTGGTTTCCAGTTAATGGTTTGGTTCAATTCAAACATTCTATCTTTTACATCGGTCACCTTAATGAACCAAGAATCTAACGGATAATATAATATAGGCTTATCTGTACGCCAGCAGTTTGGGTAACTGTGCACATACTTTTCAACCTTAAAGGCTTTATTTTCTTCTTTTAATTTAATGGCAATTTCAACATCTATAGAACGTTCTGGCGCTTCACCATCTTCATAATATTCGTTCTTAACATACTTACCACCCAACTCTTTTAACTCTGGTCTAAACCTACCTTGCAAGTCAACCAAAGGAACCAAGTTTGCATTTTCATCTAACACTAACATTGGTGGTATTTCAGGTACTGCCTGCTTTGCTACAAGAGCATCATCTGCACCAAAAGTAGGTGCTGTATGTACGATACCTGTACCATCTTCAGTAGTTACAAAATCACCAGCAATTATTCTAAATGCGTTTTCTGCATTTTCATAAGGAAGCACATAATCCATTAACTGTTCATAACGAACACCCAATAAATCTTTTCCCTTAAACTCTTTTACAACATAGAAAGGAATTTTCTTATCACCAGACTTGTACTCTAACAACTCTGATTTCTCTGATACTTCTTTAAACTTCCCTGAAAATTGTTTCCCTACCAAATTTTTGGCAAGAACCACATTCATTGGCTCAAAAGTGTATTGATTGTAAGATTCAACTAATACATAATCAATTTTAGAACCTACAGTCAATGCTGTATTCGAAGGCAATGTCCAAGGGGTAGTCGTCCAAGCTAAAAAGTAAACTGTGCCTTCATTCTGTAAGAAATCTGGCAATGTTTCTTCGACAGCTTTAAACTGAGCAGTTACCGTAGTATCGGTCACATCTTGGTAGGTACCTGGCTGATTTAGTTCATGAGAACTTAAACCTGTTCCTGCCTTTGGTGAATATGGCTGTATCGTATACCCCTTATATATTAAATCTTTTGAATATATCTGTTTTAGCAACCACCAAACAGTTTCCATGTACTTGGACTTATAGGTAATGTACGGATCTTCCATATCTACCCAATACCCAACTTGTTCGGTCATCGAATTCCAAACATCCGTATATCTCATTACCGCTTTTTTACAAGCCGCATTATATTCTTCTACAGAAATTTTAACTCCGATATCTTCTTTCGTAATACCCAGTTCTTTCTCAACACCTAATTCAATAGGAAGACCATGGGTGTCCCAACCAGCTTTACGCTTTACTTGAAAACCTTTCATAGTTTTATACCTTGGGAAGATATCTTTAATGGTTCTAGCCATTACATGATGAATACCCGGCATACCGTTTGCTGATGGCGGACCTTCATAGAATACATAACTATCTTTACCCTCTCGAGAAGATATACTTTTTTCAAAAATGGCATTCTTTGACCAGTAGTCAAGTATTTCTTCTGCGACCTTTGGTAAATTCAATCCTTGATATTCTGTGAACTTCATACAAAATGCTTATGGTACTAGGTTTAAAAGGCTGCAAAATTATAAAATTTTGATCAAAAAGGAGTGTATTGAGGGTACTGAAATACCTATAAACCATGTATTAATGGATTTATTTGGGTCTAAAACATCCAAAAGTTAAATTTCTACGTATATTACCACGAACAATTAACCATTTAAGTTTACAAAAATGAAAAAAGTAATTTTAGGATCATTAGCAATTTTAGCACTTAGTTTATCTGTTTCTTGTAGAGATGCAGCTGATAAAGCAAAAGCTGCAACAGATGAAGCAGGAGCTGCATTAGAAAATGCTGGTGGCGATTTAAAAGAAGCTGGCGAAGGTGCAATGGATGCTGCTAAAGAAGCTGGTGAAGAAGGTATGGATGCTGCTAAAGAGGCTGGCGAAGGCGCAATGGATGCTGCTGGTGATGCTGCTGATTCAGTAAAAGAAGCTGGTCAAGAAGGTATGGATGCTGCTAAGAAAGCTGGTGAAGATACTATGGATGCCGCTAAGAAAGCAGGTCAAGATGGTATGGATGCTGCAAAAGAAGCAGGTAATAATGTAAAAGATGCTGCTAATGATGCAGCTGACAAAGCAGCTCAAAAAGCTGAAGATGTAAAAAAGGCGGTTAAACACTAACAATATCCTTTTTTTTATAAATTAAAAAGACCCGCTAATACCGGGTCTTTTTTTATTTAAAAATGATACCCAACACCAAGAATTATATTTATACCTGGCGCAACTAAACCAGAAGAATATGTTTTATACCGCTGATCAGTTAAATTTTCTAAACTTGCGGTTACCTTAAATCTATTGGTTACATCATATTGGGAGCGAAAATTTAAAGTATACCAAGATGGTGCAAACGGGTTTCCATTTTCATCTGCAGCATAAATATACTCTTTAGACTGTTCTGAAACCGCAAGATCATCATACGCAATTTCTCCATTATAATTCAAGAACAAATCTGTGCGTAGTCTTTGATTTTTCCATACGATGTGGAAATCCCCAAAGGTTGGTGCTGCATGACGTGCGGGAGTTTCTGAACCATCATCTTCCTCTTCTACACCTTCTGTAAATGTCAAGTTAGATGATATCGACCATTGTTCGGTCAAATAAGCCTCTAACCCAAATTCAAAACCATAAACATAGGCTTTAGCTGCATTTTGAATTGCCTGCACATTACTTAATTCGCCACCATATTCAATTTCAGAAACTCCATTGTAACTAAAATCTCTACGTACCAAAGCGTCTACTAAATACGTGTAATATGCCGCACCCTTTAATATGATCTTATCATTTATATTTCGCTGAACACCTATTTCAGCATTATACGCATACTCAGGCTCTAAATCAGGATTTGGCACGACCACCGACCCTGGTTCAGAATCAAAAATTTTACCGACATCATCTATATTCGGAGCCCTAAAACCTGTAGATCCATTTAATGTAACCTGTAGATTCGCTCTGGGGAACCAACTAAAACCTATACTACCTGTTAATGCTCCTGTACTTAAATCTGCGGTCTCAAACGGAAAATCATAAAAAGTATCATCAAAAACAGCATCTACCCATACATGGCTATATCGCAAACCAGACATGATTGTGAAATTAGGCTTAGCTTTATACTCTCCATTTGCGTACCCCGCTAAGCTTTGCCAAGTAGACCCGTCTGGGTAGCGTGATGCAGCATCGGTTTTTTCGTCAGTATTAATATTTAAATCAAAACCATTTGACCTTACTTTATTATAGATATACTCAGTACCGTAATACAGCCTAAAATCGCCAATCTTCTTATTCTCAAGGTCAATATTAAAGTTTACCGCATCTACTTTTTCTTTGGTTGTATTTCTTATCGCATCTTGAAAATCTCTATTAATTCTACTTTCTTCAAAATGCTGATATGCCAAACCTAATTTTAAACCATCATATACTTTTCCGTTTCCTTTTTTCTGAACCTGCGCATTACCCATAAACCACTTCTGCGGTCCATAATACCATTCTGCTGAACGCAAGCCCAAACCATCACTTGTAGGTCTAATTAAACGGTCATATCTAGAATAGTCTGAAGTTTCTGAGTAATAGGCTCCTAAGTTCAAATCCCATTTAGCATTGGGTTTAAACAGAAATTTCTGCATGAAGTTTATTTGATCATAACCTGTTGATACTTGCTTTTTAGGAGAATCATTTTCCACCAACTCATCAATACCATTTACAGTTTGCACGTATGTATTTCTTAAATAAGAATCTGGGCCGTGAGAACCCATTCTTAAATCTTGAAAATTATTATACGTCATACTTGTAAGTGAAGACCATGTTTTTTTACCTAGGTTAATATCTGCATGTACGGTATTCTCCATATTCGCCGATGCAAATCTATAATTGGCATTACCGTGCACCAAAAGGCTATCATTCTGCGATAACATGGGTTTTTTAGTGTAAAAATTCATTACTCCACCAATTGCATCACTACCATATATAACCGAACCCGGACCAAAAATAACCTCTGTATTCTTGATGGTGAAGGGATCAACAGATATTACATTTTGCACATTACCACCTCTAAATATGGCGTTGTTCATTCTAACGCCATCAACAGATAGCAACAATCTATTTGTGGCAAACCCACGGATCATAGGGCTACCACCACCCATTTGGCTTTTTTGGACAAATACCTTACCACTATTTTGGAGTAAATCGGCAGCTGTTTGCGGCGCAGAAAAAGCAATCGACCTTGCATCTAAAGAAATTATTCTATTGGGAATGTCTCTTTTTTGCTGCTCCCATTTAGAAACGGACATTACCACTTCATCTAATTGCTGAGCCTTCATAATCAAATAAGCAGTGTTACCTTGTCTTTGCAATTGCTGCTTAGTGGTTTTAAATTCTTGATAACCAATATGCTTTAGTGTGATGCGTTCTTTACTTGTAAATACAGAAGCATCAAAAACCCCATCGAATTTCGATAGCGCAATCTTAGATTTATCTTTGTTGTATACAGCCACATTGGAAACCTCTTCACCACTATCGGCATCTAGCACGATAATTTCTTGAGCATTACCAAAACAACAACATAAAAAAAGTGCTATAAATAGGTACTTATACATAGGTATTAAAAACATCATTTAAAACGGCAAGCGACTTTGGTTTTCTAAATCCTTGTAAATGCAATTCAAAATAAAGGATTAAAGATTTCAGTAATTCTTGGCGATTATTTTTCTTCATCTTCACGGTATGCATTGCATCAAAATTTGTGCCCAATAAGGTCTTGAAATAATAAATATTCTCTCCTCTTAACATTGGGTTCAATGATTCGACGGCAGCAAACTCCCCTTCTAACAAATCGAAATAGGGCTTATCTATCTGATATACATCTGGATAAAAGCCTAAAAAGCGTGTCAATGACAACATAAAATAGAGATGAAAATTAGCCACATCTTTATGCATATCCAACCATTGTAATGATGCTTCTAAAAACTGGAACAAATCTTCATTTTTCTCTTCTTCTCGTATGCTATTGCCCAATAACTCTGCTAAAAACAATGTCATGGCATTTTTAGCCATGTCTGCATATAAAGTTTGATAGTGATAAAAAACCTTCGCTTCTTTTAGCGTCTCTAATGTGCCTTTGTTCTTGTGGTTGGCAACAATCTCTAATTGCGTTAAGGGCTGAAAATAAGCGGTTTTTAATTTGCCTTTCTTTGAAGATAACACCCCTCGCAATAAATATGACTTAATTCCGTCTGATGCTGTAAAGGCTTTGACAATAAGACTTGTATCGCCATATTTAATTGCAGAAAATATTATAGCCTTTGTGGTTACCTGCATATTAGAACATCTATTTTAACAAAGATAGTTGATTGAAGCTTGGTGACAACCTTGCATAAAAAAATGCGAGACCCTAAAATAGAGTCTCGCATTATATGTTTATTATCGTAAAATTAAGTTCTAGATAACACCCTGTGCTAACATGGCATCGGCTACCTTAACGAAACCAGCAATGTTGGCTCCCTTTACATAGTTACAGAAACCATTCTCATCTTTACCGTATTCGATACAAGAATCGTGAATATCTTCCATAATGTCTTTTAAACGTTCATCAACCTCTTCACGTGTCCAGCTAATTCTTAATGAATTCTGAGACATTTCTAGACCAGACGTTGCAACACCACCTGCGTTTGAAGCTTTACCTGGTGCAAACAATATTTTTGCGTTATTGAATTCATGAACAGCATCTGTATCACAAGGCATGTTAGCACCTTCTGCAACACACATACATCCATTTTTCAATAACTTTTTAGCATCATTTTGGTCCAACTCGTTTTGGGTAGCACATGGTAATGCAATATCACATTTTACTTCCCAAGGTGTTTTCCCTTTATGAAATTCAGCAGAAGCATATTTATCTGCATATTCAGAAATACGACCTCTTCTATTATTCTTAAGATCCATTACAAAGGCAAGCTTCTCATCGTTCAAGCCATCTTTATCATAAATATATCCGCTAGAATCTGAAAGTGTTACCACTTTAGCTCCTAATAAAATTGCTTTTTCAGCTGCATACTGAGCAACATTTCCTGATCCAGAAATTACTACTGTTTTGCCTTCAAAAGTTTCGTTTTTTGTCTTTAGCATACTTTGTGCAAAATACACAGTACCGTAACCTGTAGCCTCTGGTCTAATTTTAGAACCACCCCAAGAAAGACCTTTACCAGTTAATACACCGGTAAACTCGTTACGTATCTTTTTGTACATACCAAAAAGGAAACCTATTTCACGAGCACCAACACCAATATCACCAGCAGGTACATCTGTATTAGGACCAATATGTCTATTTAATTCTAACATAAAGGCATGGCAAAAACGCATTACCTCATCATCAGATTTACCTTTTGGGTCAAAATCAGAACCACCTTTACCACCACCCATTGGTAATGTTGTAAGACTGTTCTTAAATACTTGCTCAAAAGCTAAGAATTTAAGAATACTCGCATTTACAGTTGGATGAAAACGCAAACCACCCTTATACGGGCCTATTGCTGAGTTCATTTGTATTCTATACCCACGGTTTACATGAATTTCACCTGCATCATCAACCCATGCTACTCTAAATGAAATTAAACGTTCTGGTTCTACCATTCTTAAAAGAATGTTCTTACCATTATATATGTCTTGATTTGCAATATATGGTATAACAGTTTCTGCAACTTCTTGCACCGCTTGTATGAATTCTGGTTCGTGACCATTTCTGGCAATAACCTCATCCATAAATGCTTTTATTTTATTCTCCATAAAGCCTTTTAAACTTATTTAAATTATTGATTTCAAAGTATAACGTCAAAATTATGCTATTTGTGTAATTTGATAGCTTATTTTTTTAAAAATCGATAAAAATTGTTGTTTTGACAACAAACTACCTATTCTTACTACATATAATTTAACGTTTAGGCTATTATTCTATTGCTTGCTCTAAATCTGCTATTAAATCATCAACATCTTCAATACCAACACTTAATCTAATCAACGAATCAACCACTCCGCTTCTAAGTCGTTCTTCTTTTGGAATACTTGCATGGGTCATACTTGCAGGGTGACCCGCTAAACTTTCTACACCACCTAAAGACTCTGCCAATGTAAATACCTGTAGCTTTTCTACAATCTTAATGGCATCGTCATAACTACCACCTTTAGGTACAAAAGAAATCATGCCACCAAAATCTTTCATCTGCTCTTTAGCTATACGATGATTAGGGTGGTCTTCGAAACCTGGCCAGTACACCTTTTCAATTTTAGAATTTCTTTTAAGGTATTCGGCAATCGCCCTACCATTTTCACAATGGCGCTGCATACGTACGTGCAGTGTTTTTATTCCTCTTAAGACCAAAAAACTATCCATAGGTCCACAAACGGCACCACTTGCATTTTGTATAAAATAAAGATTATCGGCTAATTCTTTGTCTTTGACCACTAGTGCCCCAACAACCGTATCGCTATGACCACCAAGATATTTGGTAGCTGAATGCATTACTATATCTGCACCCAGTTCTAACGGCAATTGCAAATAAGGGGTAGCAAAGGTATTATCTACCGCTAGCAAAATATCTGTCCCTTTAGTTAGGGCTGCTACTGCTTTTATATCTATAATGTTCATCATTGGGTTGGTAGGCGTTTCTACCCAAATCAACTTTGTTTTCGTATTTATTTTATCACGTACAGCATCTGTACCTTGCATCCCTACAAAATGAAAAACGATACCAAACTTTTCAAATATCTTTTTGAATATTCTATATGTCCCTCCATAAAGGTCATCTGTTGAAATTACTTCATCGCCTGGGGCTAACAATTTAATGACCGCATCAATCGCTGCAATACCACTACCAAAGGCTAAACCAAATTCACCACCTTCTATACTCGCTAAAGAATTTTCTAGTGCTGTTCTTGTTGGGTTGGCACTTCTAGAATATTGATATCCCTTATGACCACCTGGTGTAGTTTGGGCATATGTTGATGTTTGATATATAGGTGGCATAACCGCACCATATGCTTCATCTGGTTGTTGACCACCATGTATGGTTTTCGTATTGAACTTTAAATTTTCAGAAGCCATATTCAAGTATTTATAAAGGTTAGTTTTAATATTATTCAGGTTTCCAAACTATATAATTCTCAATTCCTTCATCAGTTTCTTCCTGAACCAAATTCCACTTTAGAAATGAAGCAATATTTATGAATACTCTTTTCACTTCATTGAAATCAATCTGTTCTCCTTTTGCACAGACAATACTGATCAAATTAGTCTTTTTCGGATGAGTATCACTTTCTGTCCAATTATCTAAACTTTCAACATTCAAAAGCAATAATTGAGTGAAAGGGAAAGATTCGGTGTTTTTGAATTCATATTCATTTACCGGGCGTAACTCTGGTATTTTATCGATAAAATCTCTCAACTCTTGTGTATCATAAACGAAATTCAATTTTTCGTCCTTATATAAGTTTAAATAATAATACCTATTTGACCACATTTCGGTTTTCTTTCAATGATACACAACACAAATGTATTGTTATCTTTCGGGGAATACAATGAAGCTGTATTTTTACATTAAATCTAATCTCTCCATGAAATCTAAGCTTACCTACCTACTTATTTGTTTTATACTTATTGGCTGTAATAATAAGAACACCCTTTCTTTTGAACCATTGACCATCGCTACTGATTCTTGCGATAATTGCACCTCTGTTCGTATCGAAATACCTGAGGCAACTGGCAAAACAAAATTAAGCAAGACTATCAATGCTGCCTTAGAAGGTGAGATTATTGCATTACTAAATTTTGATGAGGAAAGTAATGCTCAAAATCTTGAAGAAGCCAAAGAAGCTTTTTTATATGATTATGAAGAACTCAACGGAAAATTCCCTGAAGAATCTATGCCTTGGGAAGCTACAATCGAAGGCACTATAACTTTCGAAAACGAAAATATTATTACAATCAAATTAGAATCTTACATCTATACCGGTGGAGCACATGGTTATGGCACCAACAGGTTTTTAAATTTTGATAAAACTAGTAGCAAAGAATTATACCAAGAAGATCTATTCAACAACTTAGACGATTTTAAAACATATGCCGAGACGCTTTTTAGAAAGCAAGAAAACATACCTGTAGAAGGTTCTATAAACAATACCGGTTTTATGTTCGAAACTGAGAATTTCTATTTGCCTGACAATTTAGGGTATACCGAAGTCGGACTCCTACTTTTCTACGAGCCTTACGAAATAGCTTCCTTTGCAGATGGTCCAATTACACTAACTATACCTTATATAGAAGCAAACACTTTTTTAAAGTATCCGCAACAACCTTAAGCCAATTGCTTCAACAATAGGGTAATTTGCCCAAGGTGAAGACCTTCGTGCAACAAATTAAATACTATCGCATCATCAACATTTTTAAGGGTAACACGCGCGCTGGTTTTATACTCGTTGAATGTTTGAAAAAGTGCAGTATCGTAATCTTCTATAAGCCATTCTGCTGTAGAAATTAAAAAATCTGCAACCATCATCATTTCTTCATCTGTAGCTGTGCCATCTGGCACGGTACCTTTACTAAATTTAGCAACCAAATCTTTAGGTATACGCATTTGTAATCCGCTTAACTTATAGATAAGAACTTGTTGTGTTGCTACCGTATGTGCTATATTCCAATACACATTATTATTGAAACCTGCTGGTATTTCAAGAAGCTTTTCTTTAGGTGTTTTTGTTAATATCGCATGTAGATTTCTACGATTTTGCAACATAATCTCAAATATATTCTCAGTCATCATTTCACATTTTATGCTTTGTAAAAATAGCACAATTAATGATATTTAAGTTTCTTTGTATTTCTAAAGCCTACATCCAATAACAGAGTTTTTTCTTTCGGAAAGATAAAAAGCATCATCCTAAGCACTCAAGGTCATGAAAAAAATATACCATTTAAGCACTTGTTCTACTTGCCAACGTATTATCAAAGAACTACAACCACTTACAGGTTTTGAACTTCAGGATATAAAAACAGAACCTATAACGCCTTCTCAGCTCGAACAAATGCATAGTCTTTCTCACAGCTACGAAGATTTGTTTAGTAAAAGAGCTGTTTTATACCGAGAGCGAAATCTTAAAGAACAAAACCTTTCAGAAGAAAATTTTAAAGAGCTGATATTAGAACAATACACCTTTCTAAAACGACCTGTCATTATTGTTGATGACCAAATTTTCATAGGAAATAGTAAGAAGATAGTAGAAGCTGCTAAAACAGCTATTCACTCTTGAGCAAAAGATTACTAGCCATACTCGCTGCTATTGGGGCAACTACCATTTATGGAGTTAACCATACTATTGCAAAAGGTATTATGCCACATTATGTGCAACCCTTCGGATTTATAATTTTAAGGGTTCTCGGTGCAGCTATTCTATTTTGGTTGATTTCACCTTTAGGACCAAAAGAACGTATTGACCCTAAAGATTACTTACGTATGTTGATTTGTGCCTTATTAGGTATGGCTTTAAACATGTTGGTATTTTTTAAAGGTCTTTCACTCTCTACACCCATAAATAGTGCTGTGCTAATCACCACCACACCTATTGTAGTGTTAATTCTGTCGGCAGTAATTTTAAAAGAAAAAATATCAGGAAGAAAAATAATCGGGATCACTGTCGGATTACTTGGTGCCTTAGGCCTAATTTTGTTCGGCACCGAAGTTAGACAAGATGCCCCAAATATACCTCTAGGTAATTTCTTGATCTTTTTGAACTCTATGTTCTACGGATCTTATTTAGTATTGGTAAAAATACTGATCAGCAAATATCATCCGTTTACCTTCATGAAATGGCTATTTTCTTTGGGTGTACTTATATGCCTACCTTTTGGATACCAAGAATTCACAGAAATTTCATGGAGTACTTTACCTTTCGAAGCTTATTTCGGTATTGGTTTTGTAATTCTCGGTACAACTTTCTGCACCTACCTCTTTAATATTTTTGCACTTACCCAATTAAAAGCCTCTACCCTAAGCGCTTTTGTATATGTACAACCATTAGTTGGTATAGCCTATGCTGTATTTACAGGCCAAGACACTATTACTACAGTAAAAATTATTGCTGGTTGTTTTGTTTTAGTCGGTGTATATCTCTCTAGCAAAAGACCAAAAAGACAACTACAAGAGAATTAAACATGTGATTGTTTTGCGTTTTCTAAATTGTTCGACAATACTTCAAAAGCCTTAATCTCATCGCGGTGATGCATAGCAGACACTAAATCAAGATGTTCTTGTAAAATTATATTCAAAGGTCTGTTTAGACCCACAAGATCCATAAAAGGCAGTATTTTGGCTGACTTATACATTTGATATAATGTTCTATTACCACAATTCTTTACAATATACTCGTGAAAGTATCGATCGATTTTATAGAACACATATCCGTTTTTAGGTCCATTTTCAAATGGTACTAATAAATTTCTTAAATCGTCAATTTTAGATTGCGGTGCATTGCGTGTAAAAAGTTTAACCGCCATCGTTTCTAATGCTATTCTGCAATCGAACATTTCAGCGATTTCTTGCTCACACAATTCTCTAACAGAAAGTCCATTATCTAAGCTGCCAACCAGCAAACTCTCTTGTTTTAATTGTAACAACACTACTGGCACAGTATTGTCATTAATACTTAAGGTGTGCGATAGCCTATGCTCAGTAATAAGTTGCCCCGGCACCAACTTTTTGGTTACAATCAACTTTTTTACTTTACCGTATGTATCTTGAAATATTTCTTCTGGTAGGCTAACCATTAAGTAAATATGTTATTATCGGTTATTGATCACTCAACAGTCAAAGGGGGAGTACGACTGTAATTTATTGAATCATTTAAAAATAAAGTTTTTAACACTACAATTCCTATAAATTTTTAGGAATTTTCAAAAATTCTCTTGTATGTTCTTTTGTGAGCACTCTAAAACCTTCTCCTTTTTCGAAATCACTGAATTTACTCATCAATTCTTCTGCCAATCCCGTTAGCTTTCTAGACTCTAAACTGATCCATGATCCCATCATTTCACAACGTGCTATATTTTCTCCTTTGTCATTGTAAAAATTATGGTGGAACTCAAAAAATTTACCATCTTCACTTAGCCCCATAATCTCTAGAGAAACTTTGACTTGATTACCAAGAAAGGCTTCTTTAAAATAATACATGTGTTCATAAAATGCTACAGGTCCTATTTTATAAGTCACCATGGTCTTTTGATCGAAGCCCTGCTCCATTAAAAAAGCCATTCGTGTGTGGCTCATAAGATTAACATATGCCGAATTTGCTAAATGTCGATTTGCATCAATATCACTCCATCGTACTTCAAAATCCTTCGTATACATTTTAATAATTTTTGTTATGCATGCATAATACCTTATAAAAATAACATAGTTTTGAAATGTAAGAACTAAAAAACATCGTTTTTTATAGTTATTTTTAAATCACGTTCAAAATTTACATCACTATGTCAAATAAACCCGCTTTCATTAAAGAGTTATCATTGCCTGTAGTTGCAGCCCCAATGTTTTTAATTTCTGGACCACAATTGGTAATTGAATGTTGTAAAAATGGTATCGTTGGCACTTTCCCTGCATTGAACCAACGTACTAGTGAAGGTTTTGAAGAATGGCTTATTGAAATAAAATCTGCCCTAAAGACCTTTGAAGAAGAGACAGGCAAAAAAGCTGCTCCGTTTGGCGTAAACTTAATTGTACACGCCACAAACCCAAGATTAGAAGCAGATGTAAAATTATGTGTGAAGCATAAAGTACCCTTGATCATCACTTCTTTAGGTGCTGTTTCGCAAGTAGTCGATGCGATTCATAGTTATGGCGGATTGGTTTTTCACGATATCATAAAAAAACGTCATGCCGAGAAAGCTGCTGAAGCTGGTGTAGACGGATTGATTCTTGTTGCTGCCGGCGCAGGTGGTCATGCCGGTACTATTAATCCAATGCCTTTAGTTGCCGAAATAAAGAAATTCTACCATAAAACTATTCTTCTCTCGGGATGTATAAGTACGGGTAGAGATATTGCTTCTGCCCTTCAAATGGGTGCCGACTTAGCATATATGGGTACGCGTTTTATCAATACAAATGAAAGTAAAGCTACACCTGAATATCGACAAATGATTATTGATGCAGGTGCTAGCGATGTGGTGTATACCGCTTCAATTTCTGGTGTACATGCCAACTTTCTAGGCGCTAGTTTAAAAGCGGCAGGTATTACCGAAGAAGATCTTAAGAAAGATGTGAAAATAGATTTTGGTAAAGAATTAGATACCGAAGCTAAAGCTTGGAAAACAATCTGGTCTGCAGGGCAAGGTTCTGCTCTTATTGACGATTCTGTACCCGTTGCCGAATTGGTATCTCATTTAAAAACGGAATTTAAAGATGCTATCGAAGAGCAGATTAAAGTTCTAGAAACATATCCGAAGTAAATAAAAATTTTACCTTTCAAACAAATGCCTTTAGTTAACTCTACATATAATCCGCCTCTATTTTTTAAGAACGGGCATCTATCTACCATATATTCTGGGTTAGTTAGAAAAGTAGAAGACTTAGATCAAATACGAGTTCGTATTACATTACCTGATTCTGATTTTTTAGATACGGACTGGAGCTACGCTTCATCTACATCCAAAAAATTGGTTATTATAATTCATGGATTAGAAGGCAGTTCTAAACGAGCTTATATGAAGGGCAGCGCAAAAGCTTTGACAGAATCTGGATATGATATTTGCGCTATAAACCTTAGAGGATGTAGTGGCACAGCCAATAAATTATATCGCTCTTACCACTCTGGAGCAACCGAAGATCTACATGCTGTTATTGAACATGTTTTACAATTAGATAAATACCAAAATATTTACTTAAATGGCTTTAGCCTTGGCGGTAACCTTCTACTTAAATACTTAGGTGAAAAACGAGAATTACCTACTGAAATCAAAGGGGCGGTTGCTATTTCAGTGCCTTGCCAATTAGCAGATTCGCTTGACCAATTATTGCAGTTTAAGAACGCGCTATATGCCAAAAGATTTAAAGGTAACATCATCATAAAACTAAAACAGAAACAACAATTGTTTCCTGATCTCATCTCAGATACAGATATTGAAAATATTAAAACTCTTAAAGATTTTGATGATTTTTATACGAGTAGAGCTCATGGTTTTACCGATGCGATGGATTATTACGCCAAAAGCAGTAGTCTTCAATTTTTAGAAAATATTGATGTACCTACTTTAATTATCAATGCTTTAAATGATTCTTTTTTAGGGTCTGAATGTTATCCTATAGATATTGCCAAACAACACAGCAGCCTTTTTCTAGAAACGCCTAAATATGGTGGTCATGTTGGCTTCTACGGTAACGATAACTTCACCTATACAGAAAGGCGCACGTTAGAATTTTTAGATAACATAGAGTAAGGTTAACGAACAAATATAAAATCGCCAACACAAATTGTTACTTACTTAAACTTATTAGTTAAAAACTTAGCTCGATACGTATTAAAACATACGTCGACCCGCAAAAATTCATATATTAGTCCCTCAATTTACAGACAACAATTAAAATATAGTAACGTATGCGCAAATTATTCACTTTATTAGCTCTTAGCACAATGATCATTAGTTGTGGCGAGAAAAAGGAAGAGAAAAAAGAAGGTTTTGAAATGAACAGAACCAAAAAAGAAGCAAAAGCTGAAACAGCAAGTGAAGGTGTACCGGTTGATTTAGACAATAAAGGTGTAGGCCCTATTACCAGTGTTACTTTTGACGAGGCAGTAAACGAAGAAATGGCTGCTGCAGGTAAAGAAAAATTTCAGACAATTTGTACTGCTTGCCATATGGCAGAGCAACGTATGATCGGGCCGGCATTAAAAGGTGTTTACGAACGTAGAAGTCCAGAATGGGTAATGAACATGATTATCAATCCTGATAAAATGTTGAAAGAAGATCCTATTGCAAAGGCATTATTGAAAGAATACAACAATGCAATTATGCTTAATCAGAATTTAAATGAAGAGGATGCTCGTAACTTAGCAGAATACTTACGTACGCTATAAAGTTAAACGCCAACCTAATACCGAAAACCCTTTCATGAAAATGAAAGGGTTTTCTTTTTTCAACAAATACTCTTTGTTACTTATAAAAGTATGTTCTCAGTACTTTTTACGACCAATTAGGTATTAAATGATTGATATATGCAAAACGATAAAATAAAAATAGATATAGTTTCTGATGTTGCTTGCCCATGGTGTTATGTTGGTAAGAAAAGATTAGAAAAAGCAATAAAAGAATGGGATGGTGCCGAGATAGAAATTGAATGGCACCCATTTCAATTAGACCCGAACATACCAAAAGAAGGACTAGACAGAGATACTTACCTAACCAATAAATTCGGTAGTGTTGACGGACCTCTTGAAATGACCAAACGCTTACAAGAGAGCGGAAAAGAAGAAGGCATTAACTTCAACTTTGGTAAAGAATGGTTGGCAATTAATACCCTACCATTGCATCAACTATTACACGTTGCTGGTGAGGAGGGGTTTAAAGATGCTTTGAAAGAACGTTTAATGAAAGCGTATTTTGATGAAAATCTTCACCTGAACGAGATTGATGTTCTGATTGCTATTATGGCTGAATATGATTGGTCGCCAGAAAAAACAGAAAACATTCTAAATGATGATGCTATTGCGTATGCTGTAAAACAAGAAATTGCCCATTACCAGCAACGTGGTGTTAACAGTGTACCTTTCTTTATCATCAATGATAAATTCGGAATTAGCGGTGCTCAACCACCATCTGCATTTTTAGAGGCTTTTCAACAAGTAGCGCCGTTAAAAATAATTGCTACAGGTGATAGTTGTGATCCATCAACAGGAATTTGCTAACTTAACATTAGCTAAAAATTAGTATTAATTTATAAAACAAAAGATATGAAATCATCATTTTCTGATATCATAAAAGGAGACACTCCGGTTTTAGTAGACTTTTTTGCTGACTGGTGTGGACCATGTAAAACGCTAGCTCCTATTTTAAAAGATGTAAAAGGAGATTTAGGCGACGCTATTAAAGTCGTAAAAATAGACGTAGATAAGAATCAAACATTGGCATCTCAATACCAAGTTAGAGGTGTACCGACTATGATCCTTTTTAAAGACGGAAAACAGGTTTGGAGACAATCTGGCGTAGTCCCTAAAAATGACTTGCTACAGATTATAAAATCTAATTAATAGAATTTTAAACATACTGGACTAGGCAAATCAACCTGGCTAACAAAACTTAGAGTGCCATTTTCTGAATCTCTATTAAAAACAACAATATTGTTGCTTCGTTGATTTGCTACCAGTACATATTTACCTGTAGGGTCTATAGTGAAGTTTCTTGGCCAATCGCCCTTTACAGACTCTCTACCTACCAATTCTAATTTTCCGGTAGTTTGGTCTACTTTAAATATCACTACAGTATTTTCTCCTCTATTTGTACCATAAAGAAATTTGCCATCTGGTGATAAATGAAGATCGGCGCAAAAACTCTCTTCTTCAAAATCTGATGCTACTGTATCATAGGTTTTCTTACCATAATACTTACCATCTTCTTTCTGAAACATGGTTATGGTAGAGTTTAATTCATTGATTACATAAAGAAATTCTTCATTCTCTGATGTTACAAAATGCCTAGGACCAGCACCTTCTGCAACCACTAATTGTTTTTGTTCGCTTGGAACAAAATTGCCGTCAGACACTTTATATTTCTTAATTCGGTCTAGACCCAAATCAGACACTATCAATTCATCATTTAAAAATGATGCCATGTGTGCATGTGCCGTTCTACTTGTGTCTAACACCTTATGATCAATAACTTGTGGAGACGGCTTAAGATTCCCATTTTCTAAGGCGTTATATACCGATACATTACCTCCTGTATAATTTGCTACCGCAACTAATTTTCCATCATCACTAACACCTACAAAACACGGGTGTGCACCATGCGTAGATTGCTCCTCTACGTTAACAAGAGAAGTATCTTTTACTCTAAATGTGGTAATTGAACCATCTTCTTTTTTATAATCATTGACCTCACTTACGGCATATAAAGAATTTCTATCTGGAGAAAATGCGATAAAAGAAGGGCTTTTAATTTTCGCTGCTAATGTTTTATTTATCAATTCACCTGTGTCTAAATTTAAATTGAATCTGTAAATACCTTCACTACCATTATCAGTATATGTTCCTACAAACAAAACCTCTTCATTTTTTGACTCTTCCACCTTACAACTGTTTAAAAAAACTATTCCAAAAATTGCGATAAGCAAACTGACTTTATTCTTCATATTTCTAATGCTCTAATCTAAAAAAATTCCGCTCTATAAAGAGAAAAATCCATCTTCTATTAAGATCATTAAATGTATAAAAGAATTGTTCAAAAACTAAGAATAATTGAATTTCATGTAACAAAACGGTCAATTTTACTACATATAAGAAAGAAATGACGATGGGATACGGCGGACAACCAATGAAAGTAATAAAGGCAAATAGGGCGCTACTTAAAAAAAGTAGAAGCTTTAGAGATTTGCGTAAAGATTATTTAGACTACTCTCAAGAAACCAAATTACACTTTAAAGAACTTACCGATGTAGAGCGTAAAATAGTACGTGATAAAATAAGAGCTCAAGCCAAAAAAGACAGCATACAAGAAATAGGAATCTATATTCTTTCAATTGCTATAGTTTTAGCTGCCTTCTATGCTATCTATTATTTTAGTTAACAACACGGAAAAGAATGCAAACACCTATAAACCCCAAAGATTAAAAGGGTTTTTAGTTTCTGGACCTTTTGCTTTTGAAAGAGGCTTATTAACCATAACCTTATAGGTAGGATCTTCCATAACATTTACATCAATAATGTCTTCAGCATCATTTAAAAGGCTAATACAATCTTTACTTAAGTGCCTTAAGTGAACTTTTTTACCTTGGTCGGCATATCGTTCTGTTATTCTATTTAAGGCTTCAATTGCCGACATATCTGAAACTTTACTTTCTGCAAAATCTATAATCACCTCGTCTGGATCGTTTGCCACATCGAACTTTTCACTAAACGCAGTTACAGAACCAAAAAATAAAGGTCCGTAAATCTCATAATGTTTTACCCCTGCTTCATCAACATATTTTCTAGCTCTAATTCTCTTGGCACTTTCCCAAGCAAATACCAATGCTGAAATTATTACACCTATTAAAACTGCTAACGCTAAATTGTGTAAAATAACGGTAATTAAAGTAACCAATATCATTACAAAAATATCTGGTTTAGGCATTCTTTTCAATGCCTTAAAACTTGCCCATTCGAATGTACCAACAGCAACCATTACCATAACTCCGACCAATGCAGCTATAGGCACCAATTCTATTACCGGTGCTCCGAACAATATGATTACCAATATCGTTAACGCAGCAATTATACCTGACAACCTTGCTCTTGAACCTGCCGATAGGTTAACCAAGGTTTGTGCAATCATTGGACAACCACCCATGCCACCAAAGAAACCGTTCAAAATATTTGCGCCTCCTTGCGCGAGACACTCTCTATTACTGTTTCCTTTTGTACCTGTAATCTCATCTACCAAGTTCAACGTAAGCAAACCTTCAGTTAAACCTACAGCTGCCATTATTAATCCGTAAGGCAAAATAATTTTAAAGGCTTCTAATGTAAAGGGAATCGTTGGTATGTGAAAAGAAGGCAAGGTACCACTAAGCGACTTTAGAGCTTCTCCTGGTAATGTGTCTTGATTTATGATATCTACTACTTGTTTGGTTTCTATATTTAGAAAATATACTACTAGAAACACAACAATGATTCCTATTAATGAAGCCGGGACTGCTTTCGTAAGTTTGGGAACAAAAACAATTATTGCAATGGTGAACAGCACCAAGCCTACCATAGTATATAATGTAGTACCTGTTAGCCAAACTGCAGCATCACCTACACCAACTTTAAATTGGTCCATTTGTGCCATAAAAATAATAATGGCCAAACCATTAACAAAGCCAAACATAACGGGCTGAGGAACTAATCGAATAAATTTACCCAGCTTTAAAAAACCAACAATTAATTGAATAACACCCGCAAAAGCAACTGCTGCAAATACGTATTCTAAACCATGAGAATTCATTAATGCCATTAGTACCACTACAGTTGCACCAGCTCCACCAGAAATTAGCCCAGGTCTACCTCCAAATATCGCCGTAACCAATCCCATAATAAAAGCACCGTACAAACCTACTAATGGTGAAAATCCTGCAAGAATGGCAAACATCAATGATTCTGGAATCATTGTCATTGCAACCGTTAATCCTGCTAAAATTTCATTTTTATAGTCTACTTTTTGTTTGAAATCGAATAAATTGAAAATCTTCACCATGTGCCTCTAACTTTAAAGGGCGCAAAAATAGTAATATTTACTGGCCTCACCACAAACCTATTGATTATTAACAAATTATCTATCTACCAGCTTGTTATGCCCAATAATTTCTCTCCTAACGGTGATAATTTAGCAGTATCATATTTGGTTTGTTCCCATTTACGCGGATCACCCGGAAAAGCATACCCCTCAGGCGCGATTTTGTTCTTCCATGAATTTACTCTCCAATTACGCATTTCTTCATTTTCTGGCTCAGCAGGCATCATTGAAATGTACTGCGCTATTCGAACTTTATCTTTTGATTTATTTGGTCGAATACCGTGTGGTTCTGTACTATTGAAAATCAATAAATCGCCAGCCTTCATTTTTACTTTTACAATTTTATCTTCTAAACCATCTAATGAAGGTTGAAAACGGTCGCGGTCTTGTGGCTGTGTCAATTTCCAAGAATCATAATTACGGTACAACCATGGTATACATTGAAAGCCGCCCATATTCTCATCTTCTTGATCAGCCAATGCCAATACTCCTTGAACGTTTTGTGGTTTTGTTTCCGGATCATAATCCCAATGTATAAATCCTTCCTTATCTACACCTGGTGGTAATGGAAAATTTAGATTTGCACGATCAATAGTAACCCACAACTTTTCCGTACCCCAAACATCTACAAAAGCATCATATACTTTTTGCGTTTGTCTATTATTCCATAAATGTTGATGGTTATATACCTCAACCATTCCGGTTCCGGTTAGTTCTTTCATTTGCATTTCTGCTCTTGGCGGTGCATACCATGTTGAAGAATCTGTCGGACTCTTTTCATCAAACTCCCAAAGAAAATCTGCCGTTGCTTTAGCTTGCTCTAGCGGTACTGCATTTTTTATAACTATGTATCCGTTCTCTATCCAGAATTTCCAATCTTCTTCGCTGAGTATACGAAGTGGTTTACCGTTAGATCGATCATTCAATTTTTGTTTACTGCTTGTTGCCGTTGACGGGTTACCTGGCATATCCTTATGCGCTTTATTACCCTGCTCAACTTTGTTGTTTGTTTGTTGCATCGTATAAAAATTTAAGGTTGAAATGTTTTATAAAACTACTGAGCGTTAGCAACTTGAACTACCGTAATATTAACCACAATTTGAACTATATTGATTAAAAAACACCAATAGACCAAAATTATGCGCAATTTTGTTACATTTAGCTCATGAAAATTGAGTTAGAAACTATTGAACCGGCAACTAATAGTCCGTTTCGTTTACTGCACGACCCAAAGCTGAGCCATCTCTTTTATTGGCATTTTCACCCTGAATATGAAATCGTTTATATTGAAGGTGCTAACGGAACAAGACATGTTGGTGATCATATTTCTGAATACCAAGAAACCGATTTGGTTCTTATAGGTTCTAACATACCACACCTAAATTTTGACTACGGTGTAAAAACAACATACCGTGAAGAAGTCTTACACATTAAACCTTCTTTCAAGAGTGATTTTGTAGACCCTATTCCAGAATTGAAAAACTTAAATAGATTATTGGATCTATCGAGATACGGAATCGCTTTTCACGGGGAAACTAAAAAAGTAGTGGGCGAATTATTAAAAGAACTCCACACCCTTAAACCTTTTGAATATTTTATGGCAATCATGAATATTCTTAAAAGACTCTCTCAAAGCAATGAGTTCGAATTGCTACACAAAAAACCGTATAAGAATAGGTATAGTAAAAAAGAACAGAGTAGAATTCGTGATATTTATGCTCTAATCGATGAACGCTACCAGGGTAAAATTTCGGTAGATGAAGTTGCTAAATTCTGTAATTTAACGAAACCTGCCTTTTGTCGCTATTTTAAAAAAGCCACAGGCAGCACTTTTATAGAATTCTTAAATCAATACCGCATCAGCCAATCGAAACGTTTATTACTTACCGGAAAGAATGTTAGTGAAACCTGCTTTGAATGCGGATTCGAAAGTTTATCATACTTCAACCGAACGTTTAAAAAAGTAACGGGAGAAAATCCGTCAGCATTTAAAAAGAGACTACAGCGCAATTAAATGAACTATGATTATATGCAAAAGAGGAAACATGTAACGTGAGACCTTTTTATTTTTAGCGGAACACAATCTCAACATTCATCTACCTTTTAGATGGATAGCGAATAACTTCTAAAAATATACTCATGGAAATTTTTGACCCACTTTCACTAAAAACCGTTTTACAAATAGTTGTAGCAGCAATTTTTATCTATTTATATATGATGTTCATTACCCGTGTAACAGGTAAAAGAACATTCGCTAAAATGACAAGTTTTGATTTTGCAGTTACCATTGCCATGGGTTCTATCTTAGCCGATGCGGTAAACACACCTGAATCAAGTTTAATGCCCGCTATGGTTTCTATAGCCTTGCTTGCTGGTTTACAAGCATTATTTGCCAAGCTACTGTCTTCATCTGATACTGCACAAAAAGTAATAACCAACACCCCAATTCTTCTAATGAAAAACGGTACAATTTTAAAAGAGAACTTAAAAAAGGCATTGGTAAGTCAGGCAGATTTAATGGGTAAACTTCGTGAAGCAAATGTTTTACAGCTGTCGCAAGTAAGAGCTGTCATTTTTGAAACTACAGGCGACATATCGGTTCTTCATACAGACAAACCTATCGATATTGATGCTGTTATTATGAAAGATGTAAAATCTGAAGCATAAAAAATGCCCTATTATAACTGAATAGGGCATTTTTGAGACAATCAACTTAAAAACTATTTTGCCTTCTTTCGCTCTACTTTCATGGTAGGGTTAGAAGATTTTATTCTTTTCTTACTTTCTGTACCTTTACTAGACTTCAAATACTCTTGGTATCCTCTACCTTTAAACTCATATGTTGTGCCACTATCTGGGTGGTATAGCTCTATAGTGCTGTCGTTAATGACATATAACTCAAAGTAATCATCGCCCATAAAGTCATAGTCTAATGTCAGTGTTTTTAATGAATTGTCACCTTGTACATCATACACCTGGTAATCACCTTCAAAATCCCACTGTAAATTAGAAACGTTCGTATTCGGCGGATCTAAAGAAGACCTGAAAAAATTTGGCAAAAACTGTACATAATTTTCATTATCAAAGTCATTCAACGCTCCAGCTTCACTGGTATAAATTTTCTCCCAAGCATCATATTCTTGAATGAAGTAGTTGATATTATCATAGAATACGGTGTCGTAATCAAAATTGTTAATCTGGTACCCTTTCAAATAGTACGAGGTATCTGTACTGGCATCATACAACTCTATAGTATTATTGTTTACCGCATAAACTTCTAAAAACCAAGAGCCATCAATATCATGATCTATATCTACGGTACCTCTTAATGTTCCATAAGTTCCTACATCAATACCATAGCCTCCACCTGTTTTACCAATACCTACAATATTATTATTTGCATACAATACTCCCCGATCAAAGGAAACCGTAAATGCCCTTTGTAGAAATGGTACTTCACCATTACCTTTAGTAGCATTAATATCTACATACCATAAATCATAACTCTGTAAAACTTGGTCGGTATTGAATGCCGACTCTTCTATAAAATCATCTTCAATAATTACTTCTGTATAACAAGAAACCATTAAGGTGGCTAATAGGAAATATCCTGTAAGTAGTTTTATAGTTTTCATATGATTTCATTTAATAGGTTACTAACTATAAAACAATCTCTATGCCAAAATTTACACAAGACTGATACTAATCATATTATGAGCATATAAATTATTGGTAAATTTGCCCTATGAATAAGGATGCGAAATTTGCGGTTTTAGGTGGTGGAAGTTGGGCTACGGCTATTGTTAAAATGTTGACCAATAACCAAGAAGAAGTTGGGTGGTATATGCGTAATACCGATGCTATTGAGCATATTAAAACTCAAAAACATAACCCAAATTACCTTACTTCGGTAGAGTTTAAACCTGAGCAATTGATTTTAACGAATGACATAAACGAAGCTGTCAATTATGCCGATGTTTTAATTTTCGCTATCCCTTCTGCTTTTTTAGTGGGAGAATTAGAAAAACTTACCGTTTCGTTGAAAGACAAAATAATATTTTCTGCAATTAAAGGTATCGTACCCGAATCTGGATTAATCGTAGGCGAGCATTTTCATAATACGTATGAAATACCTTTTGAAAATATTGGTGTTATTACCGGGCCTTGCCATGCAGAAGAAGTTGCGATGGAGCGACTTTCATATTTAACCATTGCTTGTGCAGATAAAGAGAAGGCAAAATTGATTGCCAGTAATCTCTCTAGCAATTATATTAAAACCAATATCAGTAAAGACATTATCGGCACAGAATATGCCGCCATGTTAAAAAATATTTATGCCATTGCCGCTGGTATTGCCCACGGATTGGGTTATGGTGATAATTTTCAGAGTGTATTGATGAGTAATGCTATTCGCGAAATGAAACGCTATACCAAACGTATTCATAAAATTGACAGAAACATTAATGAATCTGCCTACCTAGGTGATTTGTTGGTTACCGGATACTCTGTGTTTAGTCGTAATAGAATGTTCGGCAACATGATCGGAAAAGGGTATACCGTTAAAAGTGCACAGATGGAAATGAGCATGATTGCCGAAGGATATTACGCTGCCAAAAGTGCTTATAACATCAAAGAGAACTTTACAAAAAAGGTCAAAACTCCTATTATTGACGCTGTTTATAAAGTTCTCTATGAGAATAAAAATCCTAAAAAGGTGTTTCTTGATTTAACTGATAAGCTAAATTAACGTCTTTCTAAAGAGAAGTCTGAATGCTCTTTTAATTCTGCATTTAAGGTTGTTCTCCATTCTTCGACTACAGCATCTGTAACCTTAAACCTTATTTGAAATTCTTTCATCAAAGGTTCCATTAAGGTTCTAATGCTATCAATATCGAAATATAGCCTACCAGTTCTTCGAATGAAGAAATCCATTGGGGTTTGTACCATTTCATAATCGATACCAAAAGCTAATTCGGCTTTAGCTAAACGTACGTATTTATCATCTTCTACAATACCCTTATAATTTTCAAGAATAGTCTCTGTCTGTTTGCCATAGTTGGTTACTAAAAACCAAGCATCGTGCTTTGTAAAACCTTCTTCTTTGATTTGGTCATATACCTCATCAATATATTTTTTTACATGTTTAAATTTCTTGAAATCTACATTACCGCACAGAAATATTTTCTCTGTGTAACATTCTTTAAGTTCGGTATCATATTCCTCTTCCATTTTCTTGGCAATACGATCCACCACTCTTTCTGCCATTTTACGGTAACCTGTTAGCTTACCACCTGCAATACTTATTAAGCCGGTATCTGATACAAAAATCTCATCTTTTCTTGATAATTCTGACGCAGACTTACCTTCTTCATGTATTAACGGTCTTAAACCAGCCCATGAAGAAACAATATCTTCTAAATCTAAATTAATGGCTGGAAACATATTATTCACCGCAGAAATCAAATAAATGGCATCTGCAAGATCTGTTCTTACATTGTCTTTATTATCATTAAAGTTGGTATCCGTTGTACCTACATAAGTAATTTTACCTCTTGGTATAGCAAACATCATTCTACCATCGGGTATATCAAAATAACAAGATTGCTTCACTGGCAGCTTTTCATACGGAAAAACCAAATGTACCCCTTTTGTCAAATGAAGTTGTTTTCCTTTTTTAGAATTATTAAGGCTTCTTAACTCATCTACCCACGGGCCTGCGGCGCTAATTACGTATTTAGATTTGATTGTAAATTCTTTGCCTGTAACCGTATCTATCGCCTTAACACCTGCAATTTTCTCATCATCATATACAAACTCATTTACCTTAGCATAATTCAATGCCTGTGCACCAAATAAAAGACTGCTTTTTATATTTTCAATTGTTAAACGGGCATCATCTGTTCTATATTCAGCATAATAACCGGCACCGTTCAAAATTTTTTTCGGCAATAAAGGCTCCAATTTCAAGGCTTCCTTTTTTTCTAGCATTTTTCGCTTATCATCTCCTGTAACCTGAGCTAGAATATCATATACCTTAAGCCCAATAGATGTTAACCATTTACCGTAAGAACCATTTTCTATTAACGGTAATAACATCTTTTCTGGCAATACTAAATGCGGAGCCAATTTATGTACGATTGCACGCTCGGACCCTACTTCTTTCACCAACCAAAAATCGAATTGCTTTAAATATCGCAGTCCGCCATGTATCAATTTGGTCGATTTACTACTTGTACCAGAAGCAAAATCTCCTTTTTCTAACAAGGCTACTTTTAACCCACGTGATGCAGCATCTAAGGCGATACCACCACCGGTAATTCCGCCACCGATTACCACTAAATCAAAATCTTCAGATTCTAAGCTATCTATCGTTTTTTGGCGTTCTAAATTGGTAAATTTTATATTTTTCATCAGTAGATGTATTTTAATTTTTAAGCGGTTATTTAGTTTGTAACTAAAGTCAAACCTAACAACCACAAACAAAGATATAGCTAGTTATATGCTATTCTATGCTCTATAAAATTAATAAATTGTAAAATTGATTACTAGACTATTCCTCTTCTTCCCAACCTTTTGATCTTTCAACTGCCTTTTGCCATTTTTTGTACAGACGTTTTCTTTTTACACGGTCAAAAGTTGGTTTAAAAATTCGGTCGATTGGTCGGCTTTGATCAATATCAGATTGCTGCCAAAAACCTACTTGAATACCTGCGAGAAAAGCAGCACCCATAGCGGTAGATTCTATAATTTCTGGTCGGTGCACTTCAGAATCTAAAATATCTGCTTGAAATTGCATTAAATGATTGTTTGCACACGCACCACCATCAACCCGTAAATTCTTTAGCTGAATGCCCGAGTCATCTTCCATAGCCTTTAAAATATCTTTTGTTTGATATGCCAGTGCTTCTAAGGTCGCCTTTGCCAAATGGGCTTTGCCTGTATCTCTAGTTAAACCGAAAACGGCTCCTCTTGCATACATATCCCAATACGGTGCACCTAGACCTGCAAACGCTGGAACCACATAAACAGGATTCTCACCTTCTATTGAATTTGCCAAGTCTTCTGTTTCTTTAGCATCTTTAATAAGCTCTAAACCATCTCTTAACCACTGTATCGCCGCACCAGCAATAAAAATACTACCTTCCAATGCATAATTAACTTTACCATCTATACCGTATGCGATAGTGGTTAATAGTCCGTTTTTAGAAAATTGTGGTTTCTCACCAGTATTCATCAACATAAAGCAACCAGTACCGTAGGTGTTTTTTGCAGATCCTTTCTTAAAACAAGCTTGACCAAATAATGCCGCTTGTTGATCACCCGCAATACCTGCAATCGGAATTTTTACTCCGTCAATTTCATAGTCTCCAAAATTCGCTGCAGAAGGTTTTACTTCTGGCAGCATGGTTTTAGGTATATCTAATGCCTTCAACATTTTATCGTCCCACTTTAGATTTACGATATCATAAATCATGGTACGTGAAGCATTGGTATAGTCAGTTACGTGATTATGGTCTTTTGTCATGTTCCAAACCAACCAAGTATCGATGGTACCCATCAATAAATCGCCCGCCTGAGCTTTCTTCTTGGCGCCTTCAACATTATCGAGAATCCACTTTACTTTAGTACCCGAAAAATAAGAATCAATGACCAAGCCTGTAGTTGTCTTTACATGCTCTGTGAGTCCGATTTTTTTCAAATGCTCACAAATATCTGCCGTACGTTTGTCTTGCCACACAATAGCGTTATAAACAGGCTCTCCTGTATTTTTATCCCAAACTACCGTTGTTTCCCGTTGGTTAGTGATTCCTATCCCAACTATCTCTTTTGGTTTTACTTTTTCCTTTTCAAGAAGCTCTTTTAATACAGCCATCTGAGAAGCTAAAATTTCTTTCGGATCATGCTCTACCCAACCTGATTTAGGAAAAATCTGTTTGAATTCTTTTTGAACCATTCCTTGAATGGTACCATCATGGTCTACCAATAAAGCCCTAGAGCTCGTTGTACCCTGATCTAATGATATTATAAATTGCCTTGACATGTGCTTTAAGTTATTTCTCTAAATATAGCGGAAATAAAAATTAATGCAAAGCAGCGAATTTCGAAGCGATGTGAAGTATTATGTGTTTCTGTTAAAACTATATTCTCGTTCTACCAAACAAATGCGAACCGTATAAGAATCATACCAATTTGATAATCCTTTTTTTTGAGCTAATAGATGATCTGCCTGTTGTTTCCAATCGTGAATTGCATTTAGGCTCTCCCAGTAACTTACAGTAATTCCTATTTCTTGTTTGGCACTTTCAATACCAATATAACCAGATTGTTTTTTTGCCAACTGCTCCATGAAATCTGCCATATCGCCATAGCCATTATCACCAGCTGTTCTGGTAGAAGTAAAAATAACAGCGTAATAAGGCTTCTTCATCGTTTATTGAATAAACTCTTTTTCTACAAAATAGCCAACTATTGCTTCTTTCATAAGTACCGTTTGCTCTCCGGCTTTCAAAGAAGGTAATTCTTCCATTACATTATAATGAGGCCAACCGTCTTCATCGAAAAAACTGAATTCATAAAATCCGTAAGGTTCTAAAAGACGACATATTGCAATATGCATTAAATCTAATTTATCATCTTTTTTATATTTTCTATGGTACTGTCCTAATTCCTGAACTCCTACCAAATAAATAATAGCATCTAATTCTAATGGATCACCGTCAGAAAACTTTCCTGAAAGCTTTTCTACCAAATAATCCCATCGTTCTTTTAATTGTATATCCCTAGCCATATAATTTCCTTCAATCTCATCTATGATATAGACCTTGCAAAGGTACAAATCAAAGTTCTATATTTGTTAAAACACTTTACGAATGGGACTTTTAGATATTTTACTTGGATTACCATTAATATGGGGTCTATGGAAGGGATATAAAAACGGACTATTCATGGAAATAGCATCTATTGTAGCACTTGTTGCAGGTATTTTCGGGGCAATCCATTTTTCTTACATAACGGGCAACTATTTATCTGAGCATTTAAACTGGGATGAACGCAACATGAGTATCATTGCGTTTATAATAACATTGATACTCATCATCATCATTGTAAATTTAATCGGAAAACTATTAACTAAAGTTGCCAACTTCGCAATGCTAGGCGCATTAAACAAAATTGCTGGAGGAATTTTCGGTGCCTTAAAAGTTGCTATTTTGCTTGGTGCTGCTTTTATATTTTTTGATAGAATGGACAGCACATTTAATTTATTAGATGAGGAGACTAAGCAAGAATCAATTCTTTATCAACCTATTAAAGATATAGGTGCATTAATTTTTGATACGGTCTTACAAAATGAAGCGCTTCAAAAAGAGTCTTCTGATGAACCTATTATTATATAATCTGTTGGTCCGCTAATCTAACTTTTTGTACACTTTAACGAATATGCATTTTTGTTACCGCCCTGCGTTTAATTTTTCAATAATATTACTACATCGATAACCCAAATCGATTACGAGAGCTTAGAACACTCTTAACTTTATTACCTACTGCGCTACGCCGAAAGGCTACACAATTTAAAGACACTTATATGAAAATGAGATTGCTTTACGCGGTCCCTGTCTTTTTATTACTTTTTCTTGGTTCATGCACTAGCGACTCTATAGATGATACGCCGGTACTTGAAGCTGAAAATGTTTTAACTATAGAGCAGGACCTACTAGACATTGTTAATGCGCACAGGTTAAGTCTAAAAACCAACACATTAGCTTTTAGTGATGTAGCATATAAATATGCTAACCTTCACACCGACTACATGATATCTAAAGGCAGCATTAGCCACGATAATTTTAGCTCGAGAGCATCTAACATCGATTCTGAAATAAGCGTTGAAATGGTTGCAGAAAATGTTGCCAAAGACTATCAATCTGCTTTGGAGGCTTTTGAAGGTTGGTACATTAGTAGCAGCCATAAAAAAACGATGGAAGGCGACTTTACACATACAGGTATAAGTGTAAAGAAAGATGACCTAGGCAACTATTACTTTACCCAACTTTTTTACAAGCAATAAACTAATCTTATATCATTAGGTAAAAGAAGAGACTACCTTAATTTAGCTTAGCAAGTATCGGTCTGCAAAATTACCAATTTACATAAAGTGAGAAAAATCGTATAAAGTGCACTTTATTACGATGAAATTTATGGCGCTTTTTCGTTATGATACTTAATATGTTAATTATTCGTCACTTAACGAATATTTTATCCCCTCTATAGATGTTTTACTTCTAGCGGTCATCAACGGGACTATTTTTGGCACTCACTAAAAAAATAGTTTCCCTTTATGAAATCCACCTTCATCTTTTCCGCTTTAATTTTAGTCCTTTTATCTTCTTGCTCCAAAACCCAAAATTCTACAGATTACGAAGAGAATTCTGAATATACACTAACAAAATACACGTTAGCCTCATCTAAGAATCACACCACAATTGAAGCTGAACTTTTTGAACTAATAAATAACTATAGAACAGATTTAGGTTTAAACGAATTGGAATTTGAAAACGCTACCTATTATTATGCGAGCCTTCATACCAATTATATGATTTCTAAAAAAAGTACAAGTCATGATAATTTTAGTAAACGGGCAGAATATATTTCTGAGCGATTAAATGCTGATTTTGTTTCTGAAAATGTTGCTCGTAACTATGAAACTATAGAAGATGCTTTTGCAGCTTGGTTGAAAAATCCGGGACATAAAAAGAATATTGAAGGCGAATACAACTACTCGGCAATCAGCATTATTCAAAGCAGTAATGGAGATTATTATTATACTCAAATGTTTGTGAAGTAATTTAGGTGATATCTTATTTTTTATAAAAGCCTTTCTAACCCAAAGGCTTTTTTTATGCTTACCTTTTAGGTGAGAAATGATCGTTTCTTTAACTTTCACTAAAAATCACAGAAATGAGTATACAAGCACCATTTAATCTTAATAAATGGATAGAAGAAAACAGAGCTTCTCTCAAGCCACCTGTTGGAAATAAAAATTTATATAAAGATGCGGGCGATTACATCGTTATGATCGTTGCCGGACCAAATGCCAGAAAAGACTACCACTATAACGAAACTGAAGAATTGTTTTATCAACTTGAAGGTCATATCGAAGTTCACATTCAAGAAGATGGCAAAAAACGTACCATGCAATTAGGACCGGGTGACATGTATTTGCATCCTGCAAAAGTACCGCATTCTCCTGTTCGTAAAGAAGGCTCTATTGGTTTAGTCATAGAACGAAAACGCGCAGACATGAATGTTGACGATGGTCTGTTATGGTTCTGCGACAATTGCAACCACAAACTATATGAAACCTATTTCACCCTACATGATATAGAAAAAGATTTCTTATCTCACTTCAAACATTTTTACAGCTCAAAAGAATTAAGAACTTGTGATAATTGCGGCACTGTTATGCCTGTTGACGAACGTTTTATAGCTAAAGAATCATGATTATAGTAGCAAAAATTATTACTGCATTGGTAGCAGTCATCCATATATACATTCTTTGGTTTGAAATGTTTGCCTGGACCACAACTGGCAGAAAAGTATTCAAAAATTTTCCAAAAGATCTGTTCGCCCCCACCAAACAAATGGCGGCTAATCAAGGACTTTATAATGGTTTTTTGGCAGCAGGCTTACTATGGTCGTTTTTTATAGACGATGCTGCATGGTCTGCAAACGTTGCACTCTTCTTTTTAGGCTGTGTAGCTATTGCTGGTATTTATGGCGCCTTATCAGTAAGCAAAAGAATATTTATTGTTCAAAGTATACCAGCTTTATTAGGTATTATGTTTTGGTGTATTGTTAAATTTTCTTAGCAAAAATTAGATGTCTTATTGGATAAAATTCTTTGTATTTTTGTAATATATCTAACATAAATCACGTAAAAAGTTATAAAATGTCAAAAATAGCAGCAGATTTCGGAATACACGATGCTCTAAAAGCATTAGGAATTAAAGATGTTAACGAGGGTACTTCAACTGGATCTAACAATTTTTCATCAGGCGATATTATTTCATCATACTCACCAGTAGATGGTTCATTAATTGCAAAGGTCAAAACAACGACAAAAGCAGATTACGAAAAAGTAATGTCTACTGCTACGACAACTTTTAAAGAGTGGAGAACAAAACCTGCACCGCTACGTGGTGAAATCGTTAGACAATTCGGCGACAAATTAAGAGAGCTTAAAGAACCGTTAGGTAAACTTGTTTCTTATGAAATGGGAAAAAGCTACCAAGAAGGTTTAGGCGAGGTTCAAGAAATGATAGATATCTGCGATTTCGCAGTTGGTCTTTCTCGTCAATTACACGGTTTAACTATGCACTCAGAAAGACCTGGGCATAGAATGTACGAGCAATATCATTCATTAGGTGTGGTCGGTATTATATCTGCTTTTAACTTTCCTGTAGCCGTTTGGGCTTGGAATACAGCTCTTGCTTGGATCTGTGGTGATGTTTGTGTTTGGAAACCATCAGAAAAAACTCCGCTATGTGGTATTGCTTGTCAAAATATAGCTGCTGCAGTTTTGAAAGCAAACAACCTACCTGAAGGTATTTCTTGTTTAATTAACGGCGATTATAAGATTGGTGAATTAATGACACAAGATAATAGAGTACCGTTAGTATCTGCTACGGGATCTATTAGAATGGGAAAAATAGTTGCTCAAGCTGTTGCAGCCAGACTTGGTAAATCTTTACTTGAACTTGGTGGTAACAATGCAATTATAGTGACACCAGATGCTGACTTAAAAATGACCGTTATCGGTGCCGTATTCGGTGCGGTAGGTACTGCGGGTCAACGTTGTACTTCTACAAGAAGATTGATCATACACGAATCTATGTATGATCAAGTAAAAGAAGCTGTTGTAGCTGCATATCAACAATTAAGAATTGGTAACCCGTTAGATGAAAACAATCACGTAGGTCCATTAATTGATACCGATGCAGTTGCCCAATATAAAATGGCTCTTGAAAAAGTGGTTAAAGAAGGTGGAAAATTAATCGTTGAAGGTGGCGTACTAGACGGTGCCGGCTTTGAAAGTGGTTGCTACGTTAAGCCTGCAATCGCAGAAGCTAAAAACGATTTCGAAATTGTACAACATGAAACATTTGCTCCTGTTCTTTACTTATTAAAATATTCTGGTGATGTTGAAAATGCCATTGCTATTCAAAATGGTGTGGTACAAGGACTCTCATCTGCTATTATGACAAATAATCTTCGTGAAGCAGAACATTTTCTTTCTGCTTGGGGTAGTGATTGTGGTATTGCCAATGTAAACATCGGTACTTCTGGTGCTGAAATTGGTGGAGCATTCGGTGGTGAGAAAGAAACTGGCGGTGGTCGCGAAAGCGGTTCTGATGCTTGGAAAGTGTACATGAGAAGACAAACTAATACTATTAATTATACTACTGAACTTCCTTTAGCACAGGGTATAAAGTTTGATCTATAACAAAAACATAAATTCCTTTGTATGTTTAATAACTAGGCTGCTTTTCAATTGGTTGGTTCGTTTGACCAACTACCATGAAGCAAAGTTTGCAACCCTAGAACAATAAACATGCAAAGGAAATTTATAATACCTTTTATTTTTTCTTCATTTTATAGTGTAAATACCTCTGTATTAAACTAGTAAATTGTTTTACTCGTTTCAACTAATTCTGTACAGCTTTACACAAATAGTGTATAGTTGGGTAATTAATACCTTCAATTTTAGACATAAAAAAATCCTATCGACTACAAGAGGACAGGATTTTTTAACCAACTAACTCAAAACTTGAAATTATATATGCAATGCCCAAACTTTGTGGGGAGATATATACCGTTTTAATACTTACGTAAAAATGCAAATAATAGTTGTTGCACTATACTGTTTTTTTATCGTTTCACTCTCTTATTGTATAGATGGTATGTATTTTAACATATCTAATATTAAGATAATGTTGATTGTAAGGTAATTAGGTGCGAATCTTTTAACATTTTTAAGATTTTTTTAATAAATTGTGCGCTAAACACTAAACATTACGTACAATGACAAGAACAATCAAGTATTTATTATTGATGTTGATTACCATTGTAGTCGGTACTTACTTCTTTATAACTTGTTGCAGCGAATGCGGTGCAGCAGTTACAACGACGGAGCCCGCTGCAGAAAAGGTAATCGTAAAAGAGCCCTCGGCAACATCGTATCCCTTCGCAATTGACGGAAACGGATTTGCCTACAACACCAATGACAATTATAACTTTAACATTTCGTCTCACGACATTTTAGTGCCTTTAAGTGCTGAATTGACCCAAGGAGTTTCTGGTCTACAAAGCCATTTAGAGTCAAATGGAAGTAATGTTATAAACGTAACCGGATATTACACAAGCGAAGAAGAGAACAATACTGCGTTCCCTAATTTAGGACTTGCAAGAGCAAACTCAATTAAAAATGATTTAGCTTCTAAAGGATTTTCTACTGCTCAAATTAATACCCAAGGTAAACTTATGGATGAGATGATCCCTAAAGATGGTACCTATTGGGGAGCTGCTTCATTTGGTCTTGAAGAAAAATCTGCCACTGCAGATGATGATCTAAAGGCTTTATATGATAAAATAAAAGCTGATCCGCTAATTCTTTACTTCGATACAGCAGAGGCATCAATAAATTTAGATGCTGCACAAAGACAAAAAATTGCTGATATATCTACATATTTAGATAAAGTTTCTGATGCTAAAACTAGCGTTGTTGGTCATACAGATGCCACTGGGCAAGCAAGTACAAATATGAGACTAGGTCAAGACAGAGCAGAATTCGCGAAAAATTACTTAATGCAAAACGGAATAGCTGCAGACAAAATAATTGCTACGTCTAAAGGACAAACGCAACCAATTGCTACTAATGCCACTGAAGAAGGCAGAGTAAAAAATAGACGAACAGTTATTACATTAAATTAAAACATACACTAATCCTATAAATAAGTAAAATCATGAATTTTGAAAATATGAACATTTGGTGCTGGATAATTCCATTATTAGTAGGTCTTATCTGCGGTATATTAGGTTACCTTTTAGGAAAAGGTTCTGCCAAGGTTATAGACAACTCTGCTGAAATCAATAGTCTTACCGCTAGTAATACAAAGCTTAAAGGCGAATTGTCAGATTTAAATAATCTAAAAGCAAGTAACAGTAAATTAAAAGCTGATTTAGATGCGTGTAACCAAAGAGTAATTGCTGCAAGCAAAGTAGTAACGCCTGCTCCGGTTGCCCCTAAAGCACCAAGCACTAATTTAGGTGCATCTGCCGCCTCTTTTGCTGCCGGTGCCGCTACAAGTAGCGCTTTGGCTTTTGATGGCTCTGCTGCAAAAGCTGCTTTTGGAAAAACCATTAAGCAAGATGACTTAAAACTCGTTGAAGGTATTGGTCCAAAAATAGAAGGCATGTTCAAAGACCATGGCATTAAAACATGGAAAGAACTTTCTGAGGCTAGTTTAGAAGCTTGTCAAAAAATATTGGATACTGGTGGAACAAGATATAAGATTCACGATCCTGCTTCTTGGCCGTTACAAGCTAAAATGTGTTACGAAGGTAAGTGGGCAGAACTTGTAAAGTGGCAAGACGAACACAAACACGGTAAACTATAATCTACCGTTTAAAGCAAAAAAAATCCCGATCAGTAATGATCGGGATTTTTTATTTTATAATGCTCCGTTCGCTTCGACCCACTTAAAGTGATATTGATCTTGAGGAAATTTCATACGCTCTGCAATTCTTTCTAACCTTGAAGGTAACTTAATTAAATAGTCACGTGCCTTTTCTGCTTCTTCATTTAAAGAACGAACAGTTTCTAGTTCCCAATACGCATTAAGCTTACTTAGAATGTCTACATAATCTTGTGCAGTATATACACCTAAGCGTTGCGCACAGTTAGAAAAATTCTCAAATGCCGATCCTATTGTACCACCAGACTCACGTAAAAAGTGTGCTGGCATTACAATTTTCTTCTTCATCATATCTGCAAAGGCAATCATCATACCTGATGGGTCTTCGCCCATAATAGTCTTAACAAATTCTCTATATGCCAAATGGTGTCTCATTTCATCACCAGCAATAATAGTACACATTTTACCTAATAAGGCATTTCCTTTTTTCTTCGCCATTTGCCCAACTCTTTTATGCGAAATGTTGGTAGCTAATTCTTGAAAAGAGGTATACACAAAGTTTTTATATGGATCACGATCGGTACCAATATCAAAACCATCAGAAATTAAATGTTGGGTAGTAATCTCGATTTCTTTCATATTTACCCTTCCAGATAAATAAAGATATTTATTCAACACATCTCCGTGTCTATTTTCTTCAGCCGTCCAAGCGCGAACCCATTTTGCCCAACCGTTCGTTTTATGGTCACCGTGTTGGTCAACACCAACAACATCCATTAACCACGATTCATAAGTTGGTAATGCCTCTTCGGTAATGGTATCTGCCACCATGGTTACCCAAAAATCATATCCTAAATCTTTAGACTCTTCACGAATATCTTTCACCTCTTGCAAGAAGGTATCCTTTTGAGAATCTGGTAAAAAATCTGTTGGTTGCCATATATCCTCTGGTTTTATAAGGAAAGAATCCATGAAACTTTCTACCTTAGGCTCTAAGGCCTGCATCACTTCTAATCTTATATTTTTAGTAGACATAGTTTATTTTTTTTCAAAGATCGTTAATAAAACAATCTATTTTTAGTAAAGTTAACGGTTTTCTTAGTTTCTGCCCGTTTCATTGGGATAAAAGGTGTACACTGGATCACTTTGCCAATATTCTTTTGTATCTACATTAAATACAGTTAATGGTCCTTTAAAGGCTGCACCTGTATCAATATTCCAAACATTAGCTGCATTCTGTGGCGTAGTTTTACCAATACGAGTAACGGGTGTGTGCCCTATATAAATTTCAGAATAATTTTTTAATCGCTTCGGATAATGAATATGATCTTTATCTAAATCTGTATTTAAAGAAAGTGCCAATTCCCAAAGGGTACGATCCCAGTAGAACGTTTTTTTAAAATATTCATGCTCTATACCTTTTAGGTTCGTAAAACCTGCATGTAAAAACAATCTGTTTTCTGAATCTAGATAATAATTCTCTAAGCTTTCATAAAACTTGATGTGCCTATCTTTCGTTTCTTCAGAAGCTTTACCGTACGAAATTGATGTTGCTTCGCCACCATGCAGAAACCATGTTGGGTTGTCTGCCTTACCAGTTAACCACTCATAACAAAGCTCATCATGATTACCGCGTAGGTAGATACAATTATAGGTTTCCTTTAATTCTAAAAGATAATTTATGGTTTCAACAGCCTCGCTCCATCCGTCAATATAATCTCCTAAAAAAATTATAGTATCATCTTCAGTTATAGCTGCTTTTTCAAGTACTTGCTTTAAAGCTTGTAATCCTGAATGAATGTCACCTACAACCAGTGTTCTTTTTGTACTCATTTAGCAAAAATCGCAATTATGGCTATTATGACAAGGATAAAAATCACTAAAAAGAAAATTTTCCAAAATGAATATGGTCTATTTCCACTTAGCACCCCTGTTTGCCCATTTATATAAAAATTAAACTCTTTACCATCATACCTATATGAACTTAGGTAAATGGGGAGTAAAATATGTTTGAATTTTTCGTCAGATAATTTAATATCTGCATTTGCAACTCTTTGGGTATCACCACCAATATCGCGCCTGATCCAATTATAAGCAATATTCTTAGCTTCTTGAAATGACTTGTGATGCCCTTCTTTTAACGAAACCGTATACTTTTCGGTTACAAAGCCAGATAGATATTTAGAGTTAAAAGCCACCAAATCTTTCAAATTCCAAAAGGCGACCTTAGACGGAATCTCTTTGCGTTTCTTTTCAGAAGCACTTATTAAAATATCATCTACAAAGCCATCTATTTTACCTGAAGCATACGTCCATTTTGTTTTTCTAACCTGCCTTGTTTTTCTTGCTTTATTACTATTGTAAGTTTGAGTTTCGTAATAATAATCTCCTCGTTGCCCTTGGTAAGAAGCAAAAAGGTTGGCATCAAATGTCCAATATGGTATATACAACCCATGTAAACCTTCTGGATCTAGTGCTGCCTTTTTTAGATTGTCTGGTGCAAACCAAATTTTGCCCACCCAGGCTTTAAAGATGGACTGTGCTTTTTTCGAATCTAACTGAAAAGGAACTAAAGCGCCTGGCAAGATCCAACCTTCTTCTTCAATATCTTCTCGAATTAAAGGCTCGCTACAATACACACAATTAAGCGATTTGTAATTTTCTTCTACATGTTGGTTGGCACCACAGTTTTTACAATGCAACAGCTCTATAGTTTCGGTATAAGCATTTTCACCAACAATCTTTAAGTAATGCTCTAATTCTAATTCTTCAAAGCTCGTTTTTGATTGCTCAATAAATTCTTCGTAGCCGCAGTACTCGCATGTCAATTGATGTGAGCCTGGCTTAAATTTTAGCTCTGCCCCACAATTTGCACATGCTTTTTTATACTCCGATTGTTGAATATCGTCCATAGAAAGTATCCCTTATCTTCGAAAGGTATGTTAGTATACGTATTGCTTAAGATTATGCCGTTGGTAATGGTGGTGGTGTATTACCGCCCAAGAAAGATTTTAATTCTTCTACCTCTTTCAATGCAGTCCAACTTGCCATTCCTTGTTTCCAAATCAATGAATCTCTATTAATTGTTCTGCTTGCGAATAATTCTTTCAGCTTATCAATCGCAACAGGCCCTAACTGATGCCCATTTACTGCATAGAAATAAGTTATCTGAGTTGGCATTGGTGGTGGTGCTTGTGGCTGCTGTGCAGCTTGTCCGCCAAATGGTTGTGTGCCCGGTTGCCCCATTAAGCCACCCATTTGTTGTGCTAACACAAAGCCCATACCCATGCCCATACCCGCACCAGCAGTACCGCCTTCATTTTTTGCTGCCAGCTCCATTGCTTTCGCTGCTTTGAACTGTGCCAATTTGCCCATATCCAACTTATCTAAACGGCTGTATTCAAAAATTTCTTTTTTAAGCTCTTCTGGCATCGATACATTTTCGATGTAGAACTTCTCTAACTCTATACCTACTCTATTAAACTCTGGCTGCATTACCTCTTGGCATGTTTCAGAAAGTTCGCTAGTGTTTGCGGCATATAATTCAATTGGCAAATTAGCTTCACCTACCGTATCTGTAAAACGGGTTACTATTAAGCTTTTTAAATGTTCATTAATTTCATAATTAGTGAAATTACCATCGGTACCCACTACATCTACAATAAATTTACCTGGATCGTTGATTCTAAAACTATAGGTACCAAAAGAGCGTATTTCTACCAAACCGAAACGGTCATCGCTCAACATGAACGGATTTTTAGTTCCCCACTTTTCATCTGTGAAAAGGCGTGTATTTACAAAATACACCTCAGCTTTAAACGGACTATCAAATCCGTATTTCCAACCTTTTAATGTGGTTAATATGGGTAAATTCTGAGTATTTAATGTGTATGTGCCAGGCTTAAAAATATCGGCTAATTGACCTTCATTTATAAAAACTGCCGTTTGCCCTTCGCGTACAATTAACTGTGCATTGTTTTTTATTTCATTTTGGTAACGCTCAAAACGATGAACTATAGTATCGTTAGTATTATCTAGCCATTCAACTATATCTATAAACTCGTGGCTCAGTTTTTTCTTTATTTCATCAAATATGCTCATGGTCAATATGTGTTTTAAATATGATATTCAAGATATGCATTTCATTAATAGACCCAAAACCAGAAACATATTAATTCGAAAAAAACAGCTATAAACTACTATAATTTGACATTTACTTAAGATTGTTTAGGAAGTAGCTGCTTTTTCTAATTAACTTAGACTTCCTAATTTTCTTTTTAAATTTATGAAAAAGGTATTCTGTATTGGAGAATTGTTGATTGATTTTGTTGCCGAAAATCAAGGCAAAGATTTGTCGAAAGCAAAAGAATTTTCTAAAAAAGCAGGTGGTGCACCTGCAAATGTTGCTTGTGCAATTAGCAAACTTGGTGGCGATAGCTTTTTTGTTGGCTGTGTTGGTGATGATCCTTTTGGATCTTTTCTATTAAACATTCTTAAAAATGAAAAAGTTGATATCTCTTTAGCACAAAAAAGTGATACGTTTACCACCCTAGCCTTTGTTTCTATAGACGAAGATGGGGAACGAGATTTCGTTTTTAATCGTGGTGCAGATAAAGAACTTACCTATGACTCATCACTAAAATCTAGTTTTGAAAATAATATTTTACACTTTGGTGCCGCTACGGCATTTTTAGGCGGTTCGCTAGAAGAAACCTACAGCAGGTATTTATTTGACGGACTAACAAAAAATGCATTTATCAGTTTTGATCCAAATTTTAGAATTGATCTTTGGAAAAATAAAGAAGATGTTTTTACACGCAAGTGCCATGCCTTTATTGGAAAATCTCATCTATGTAAGTTTAGTTTAGAAGAATCTCTGTTACTATCTGGCAAAGATAATCTTGAGGATGCCTGTAAAGTGTTTCATGAAATGGGAACGCAAATAATAGTTGTTACCCTTGGTAGTGAAGGTACCCTGTTAAGCACATCAAATTTCAGCAAAACAATACCTAGTATAAAAGTAACACCTAAAGACACTACTGGTGCTGGCGATGCTTTTATAGGTTGTCTTTTGCAGCAAATTGCAGAACATGCAAAGCTTGAAAATTTATTAGCCGATGAATATCTTCTAAGCAATATGGTCACTAGAGCTAATAAAGCTGGTGCCATCACCACTGAAAATTTTGGCGCTATTGAATCGCTACCTACAATACAACAACTAGATTCTTAAAATGAACCAAGCTGAATTACACAGGTTAATGACCGTAAAAGGTCAAAAGAAAAAAGGTGCAATATCTTTAGCATCTTTATTCGACCAGAGATTAGCGACCAATCTTTCGCTTATTAAAAATCAGTTTTTTTCATTATACCAAGAATCAGAACATAAAGCACATTTCTATACTCTTTTAGATACTTTAGAAACGCTTTTCAACGACCGCCCAGCAGAACTTCAAAAACAAGATATTGTACGTTTAAATTCAGGAAACTGGTACCAAAGCGAACATATGGTAGGTATGCAATTGTATGTGGACCGTTTTAATCAAGATATTAACGGCCTCAAAGAAAAGCTACCTTATTTTGAAGATTTAGGCATCAATTTTCTTCACCTAATGCCCATAACCACGAGGCCTGCTGGGGAAAACGATGGTGGTTATGCTGTAAATAGCTATCATGAAATTGATTCTAAATACGGCACGAAAGAAGATTTTACCACGTTCACCAAAAAAGCACGAGAGAACAACATGTTCTTAATGCTAGATTTCGTTGTCAACCATACCTCAGATGAGTTTACATGGGCGAAGAAAGCGAAGGAAGGTAGCCAGCACCATCAAAATTATTATTACACCTATTCTGACCGTCATATACCAGATGAGTTTGAAAAGGCGCTGCCAGAAATATTTCCGCAATCGGCACCGGGAAATTTCACCTATAATAAAGAAATGGAGAAGTGGGTAATGACCTGCTTTAACAACTACCAATGGGATTTAAATTATAGAAACCCAGAAGTATTTATTGAAATGCTCGGTAATTTAATGTCTTTGGCAAACTTGGGCGTAGATGTTATACGTTTTGATGCCCTTGCTTTTCTATGGAAAAAATTAGGAACATCATCACAAAATCTTCCTGAGGCGCATACGCTTATTTCACTTTTTAGAATGTGCCTGCAAGTAATTGCACCAGGTGTTATTCTTTTAGCAGAAGCTATTGTTGCCCCTAGAAATATTATTAAATATTTTGGCGAAGACACCACTGAAGGTAACGAGTGCGAAGTGGCATATAATGCCTCTTTAATGGCTTTATTATGGAATTCGATTGCCACTAAAAAAGCCAATTTAATGGTCAAGAGTGTCACTGAGATTCCGAATAAACCCAATGACGCAACTTGGATAAATTACATTCGTTGCCACGATGATATCGGACTTGGTTATGACGATGATTTTGTTCGTGCCATGGGCTTTGACCCAACAGCTCACAAACAATTTATATTAAATTATTACTGTGGTAAATTAGAATGGTCACCAGCAAAAGGGCTAATGTTCATGTACAACCCTAAAAATGGTGATGGCAGAATTACCGGAAGCGCCGCATCATTATTAGGTCTAGAAACTGCCTTAGCGCAGAACAACAAAAATATTATAGACTATGCCATCACTAAAATCTTAATGATGCATGGTATTATTTTGACATTTGGCGGTATACCTATGATTTATGCCGGTGATGAAATTGGGACGTTAAACGACTATTCATACGAGCAAAATGGAGACCATGTCAATGACAATAGATGGGTAAATAGACCAATGCAAAATTGGGATGTTATTGCTAAATTGAAAACAGAAAAAGACAATCCTTCCTCAATTATATATAACGGATTAAAAAATATGATTCGTTTACGTAAAGAGCAGAATGTATTTGCAGATGCTAACGATTTAAAAATTCACAGTTGCCCTAATGAGCATGTATTCGTTTATGAGCGTTCTCATGAAGGTAATAGCGTTTGGGTACTATCGAACTTTAATGAAGTTACCGAAACCTTAAACGTAGCTTGGTTACTTTCGATAGGAATTCATACAGGTAAAAATTCTATTGATCTACTTACAGACAAGACTTTTGAACTTATTCATAACGAGTTACCACTAAAGCCCTACGAGCAACTTTGGATTAAGAATATTTGATTTTAAAATGAATTCAACTATAGAAATAAGAAATAAACCTAAGGCATCAATTATTTTTCATGAAGACAAATTTGAAATAATTGATTCAAAAGATATTGGCAATAACGGATTTTATTTGTTCGACAAACTTCTAAATATAGATGTCATTGAAAGGAAAACAGACTGGTTTATTACTATAATAAGTTTTATAGTAGATATTTTTACTGGCAGTGCATCGGGCAGTAATTACAAAAACAAAGCACACTTAAAAATAGACCTTGAAGAACATAGTATAAAAATTTGGCTTTCTAGTGAAGATATTGACAAAGCCCACAAAGCAAAACAATTGCTAAACGAAGCTATTTTAAATAAATAAAACTTGAATCTAACTATACTTCACTTTTCTAAGTACGCGAAGCGCTTCTTTAAGCGAAGCATTTATTCCGGGGTATTTTGGCTTTAAGACTTGCCTCGCTTTTTCCATTCGCTCTTTAGCTTCTTCGAACCCGTTAAGAAAACATATCAAGTAAGAATCTGCTAAGTATTTCAATTGCTTCACTTCGGCAATACTCAATTCGGTATTCTTTTTTGCCTTTGCCACCAAAGCATTATTGCTTTTATAAATTCTTTCTAATTCTTCTTTATCATGTATTGGGGGATCAAAAAGTAAATCGCTCGTAATTTGATAGGTGCCGTTTTCACTAAAATTTATGACCACCTTTTCTAAAGGGTAATACTTTTGCTTAGCTGCCAACCCAAGCTGTACATACTCAATGGTAGTAAATGAATCATTGTTATACGTAATGGTAACCTCATCTAAATTAGAGTAGAATAATTTTACCTGCTCATTTATTAATTCAATGTCGACCCGATAGAAGTATGTTTCTCCATTGACTACTTTTTTATTACCTGCCCAGCAGACCACAAATTGTTCTTTAAAAACCTTGTAATCACTTTCTAGATCTTTATGTCGATGATTTAAAAAATCTATAACACCATCTAAAGTAAGTTCTATATTGTTTTTCGCATGCTGTTCTATGGTGGCAACAGCCTCAGAGTTACTATCTTTTAATTCTATATCAAATACTTTTGGTAGGCTTATGCTGCCTTCTCTAAAAAATACAGAACCACCATAATATTTCCAGATGTTTTTTCTAAGTGAACAAATTTTACCAATTGACTTTATGGTTACCAAGCCCACCACTTTACCTTCTGGCAAATGCGGAAATGGAATATTCTCGTAAGATATTAACGGAGGATTATCTAAATAAGCATTCACCAAATTTTGAATCTTACTGTCATCAAAAAAGTCTACCCCAACTATTTTATTATCCTCATCTTCAACTCCGACAACTATAAAAGAATTATTTGCCGGATTGCTATTTGCCAAAGCGCAAACATGTTTTAAAAACTTACCCTTACCTTCTTTTTCTCCAATTGAAATAAATCGCTTTTTATCGTAAAAACTATTCTCGTCGTTATGAGCGAGTAAGTTTTTTACCAAAAGGCGTTTATTGATCATTAGTTATAATTTTGGCTTTTGGCTTTTGGCTTTTGGCTTTTGGCTTTTGGCTTTTGGCTTTTGGCTTTAAAGATTTTATTCTAAAATCTTTAAAGCATCAATTCTTATCTACAATTGTTGAAGAAGCTTGTGCTGTTGGCATGACCACCAAATCGGCAATATTTACATGATACGGTCTAGTAATTACGAAATGAATGATATCTGCGATATCTTCTGGTTTTAAAGGTTGAAATCCTTTATACACATTCTCAGCTCTATCTTCATCGCCCTTAAAACGAACATTACTAAACTCGGTTTCTACCAACCCTGGGTTTACTGCACCAACACGAACACCTGTACCGTTTAAATCTATTCGCATTCCTTGGTTTATAGCATCTACCGCATGTTTACTTGCGCAATACACATTACCTTTTGGGTATACTTCTTTACCAGCTGTAGAACCAATATTGATAATATGACCAGATTTTCGAGCTACCATTTGGGGAATTATCGCTTTTGAAACATATAATAGTCCCTTTACATTAATATCTAACATAGCATCCCAATCATCTACATTACCATCTTGAATGGTATCCATACCATGGGCGTTACCTGCGTTATTGATTAAAATATCTATTTGAGAAAATTCTTTTGGTAGCGAATCAACGGCTTCTTGAACAGCTTCTTTATTACGAATATCAAAATTTAAAGTGTGTACCTGAACTTCTTTACCCAATTCTTCTTTTAACGCATCTAACCGATCTTGACGTCGACCGCACAACACCAAATTAATTCCGTTAAGGGCAAAAAGAATCGCTGTTGATTTTCCAATACCACTTGTAGCTCCTGTAATAAATGCTGTTTTCGTCATTTTATATTTTAATTATGCAACTTCATGTCCTTCGTTAGCTTCTAGCAAGATAAACCAATCTTGTACATCCATATCAATTGAAACGGCATCCATTGCCATTTTTAAACGCTTTGGTGTTGCCGTGCCTACCACAGGGTGAATATTAGAGGGGTGTTTTAAGATCCAAGCTAATAAAAGCTGATCTTCTGTTGCATCATATTTTTTAGTGAAACCTGCCAATACTTTTTTAATTCTAGCATTCGCCTTAGATTCTTCTCTAAAATAGCTGCCAAGCGGACTCCAGCTCATTGCAAGCCTATCAAATGCAATACAATCGTCTAAAGTACCATCGTTCATTACGGTGTTAGATGACAATGAAAACTCTACCTGATTCACCTCGACTTGTATTTCTTTTTCTAAAAGTTGAATTTGAGATGGCGTAAAATTTGACACTCCGAATTGCCTGATCTTTCCATCATTCTTCAATTTATCTATAGCTTCTGCAATTTCTGAAGGATTCATTAAAGGGCTAGGTCTATGCAACAAAAGCATATCTAAATGATCTGTCTGTAGCATTTTCAAAGACCGCTCTACCGATGATAGAATATAATCTTTATCATAATCGTAATGCTTAACCCTATTGGTTCTTTCCTTTACATCGAACTGAATACCACATTTGCTGATCAATTGAATGTCTTCTCTCTTAATGGCACTTTTTTTAAATGCTTTGCCGAAATCTTCTTCATTGGTATAATCACCATAAATATCGGCATGATCAAAAGTGGTAATATTATTTTCTAAACAATGATTCATGAGTGAAATCATCTCGGTAGTAGAATGTTGTTTTCCCCATTTACCCCAAGTCATCGTACCTGCAATTATTCTAGAATATTTCAATGTATTGTTATTTAGTTAATGAAATTAAAAAGAAATCCCTTAAAACCTTCATAAAAATATGGGGTTTTCCATTTTTTTAACCTATCATTAACAGGGACTGAGTGAATAAATTTTCAATTTGCATAACTGTTAAAATTAGAAGCCTTAACAATCAATAATATATAGTTTTAAATGGAAGAAAATACTTCAATTGACATTAGTGCTGTTAATGAGAAAATAGCAAAAGAAAGCGCTTTTATCGATTTACTGATGCTTGAAATGAATAAAGTAATCGTAGGCCAGAAATATATGGTCGAGCGATTATTAATCGGACTTTTAGGACAAGGTCATATTTTGTTAGAAGGTGTACCCGGTTTAGCAAAAACCTTGGCGATAAACACACTTTCAAAAGCTGTTAAAGGTAGTTTTAGTAGAATACAGTTTACACCAGATTTGCTTCCGGCAGATGTTGTTGGTACGATGATCTACAATATGAAACTAAATGATTTTTCTATTAAGAAAGGTCCAATTTTCGCAAATTTCGTTCTTGCAGATGAGATTAACCGTGCACCTGCTAAAGTACAATCTGCTTTATTAGAAGCTATGCAAGAGAAGCAAGTTACTATTGGTGACGAAACTTTTATTCTTGATAAGCCTTTCTTAGTTATGGCAACCCAAAACCCAATTGAGCAAGAAGGCACATACCCGTTACCTGAAGCGCAAATTGACCGTTTTATGTTGAAGACTGTTATTGATTATCCGAAAATTAATGAAGAGCAGTTAATTATGCGTCAGAATTTGTTGGGTAATTATGAGACCGTAAATGCTGTGGTATCCATAGAACAAATACTAAGTGCACAGAAAGCAGTACGTGAAGTATATATGGACGAAAAGATCGAGAAATATATTCTTGATATTGTTTTCGCCACTAGATATCCTGAAAAATATAATTTAGAAAGCTTAAAACCTTTAATCAGTTTTGGTGCATCACCAAGGGGAAGTATCAACTTAGGTGTTGCTGCTAAATGTTATGCTTTCATAAAAAGAAGAGGTTATGTTGTTCCTGAAGATGTACGAGCTATTGTACACGATGTTTTAAGACATAGAATAGGAATAACTTACGAGGCAGAGGCTGAAAACATTACCTCTGTTGATATCATCAACAAGATTGTAAACGAGATAGAAGTACCTTAAACTAGTTATGGTATTCGGTAAATACAATAAATAACGCCGAATATGATACACTGCTAACGGAGACTGTAAACTGTTTACTAAAAAATGGATACCAAAGAGCTACTCAAAAAAGTACGGAAAATTGAAATAAAGACGAGACGTCTTTCTGACCATATGTTTGGTGGGGAATACCACTCTACCTTTAAAGGTCGTGGTATGACTTTTAGTGAAGTACGACAGTATCAATTTGGTGATGATGTAAGAAATATTGATTGGAACGTTACCGCCCGTTACAACGAACCTTACATAAAGGTTTTTGAAGAGGAACGAGAATTGACCATGATGTTGATGGTAGATATTAGTGGATCTGAACTATTTGGTACTACCAATCAATTTAAAAATGAAATCGTTACCGAAATATCGGCAACATTAGCTTTTAGTGCACTACAAAATAATGATAAGGTCGGTGTCATCTTGTTCTCTGATCAAATAGAACTTTTTATTCCGCCAAAAAAAGGAAAAACACACGTTTTACGCATTATTAGAGAATTGATAGAATTTAAGCCTAAAAGCAACAAAACAGATATTGCACAGGCATTGAAATTCTTGAGCAGTATCATGAAAAAGAAAGCTATCGTTTTTGTTCTTTCAGATTTTATTGATGAAGGATATGAAAAGACGTTGAAGATTACAGGTAATAAGCACGATGTAACAGGTATTCGCATTTACGATGAACGTGAAGAAACCATCCCGAATATAGGTATGGTTCAAATTGAAGATGCAGAGACCGGTAAACTACAATTGGTGAATACCAAATCTAAAAAAGTACGTAACGCTTATGCTACATATAACAGAGAACGTGTTGCTTATTTTAAAGAATCGTTTACCAAAGCTGGTTGCGGAGTTTTAGATTGCAGGGTCGATGAGAGTTATGTAAAAAAATTATTGGGCTATTTTAAACGAAGAGGTTGATACGAATGATTACTACTAATAGAACAATTGAAAGCGGTGTTTCGTTCATAAAACGAATTTCACCTTTATTGGTATTTCTACTGTTCTTCGTTGAACTATCTGCTCAAGAACGTCCAAATATTACAACAAAGGTCGATACCACTTTTATTAAAATTGGCGAACAGGTTCAATGGACGGTTACGGTTGATATTGATTCAACCGATTTTGTCATTTTCCCAGAGGGACAAACATTTTCTCCTTTAGAAACCGTAGAGGCATTCGCTACAGATACCACAAGAAAAAAAGACAGACTTACACTTCAAAAAATATATGCCCTTACCCAATTCGATTCTGGTGCGTACAAATTACCATCGCAACGTATAGATATTAATGGTACCGGCTATATGACCGATTCTACACTGATCAATGTAGCTACCATACCAGTAGATACCTTAAATCAGAAAATGTACGACATTAAACCACTTATCAATGTCGAAAAAAGCAATCTAGCTTTTTGGAAGTATTTATTGATAGGCTTATTGATATTGCTAATTTTAGGTGCACTTCTTTACTGGTTCGTATTTCGTAAAAAACCACTTACCGAAGAAGAAAAAGTTGCACTTTTACCACCGTATGACAGAGCTTTATTAGAACTTAAACGTTTAGAAAATTCTAAATATCTAATTCAAGACGAGTACAAAGAATACTATTCTGAATTGACCACTATTGTGCGTTCTTATTTAGAAGAAGATGCAAATGTTACGGCTCTAGAAAGTACCACAGGTCAATTGATCGAAAAATTAGAACTTTTAAAAGATGCCGGAGAATTGCAATTAGATGATGAAACCATCAAACAATTTTCTCAAATATTACAAACGGCAGATTTAGTAAAATTCGCCAAGAACAAGCCTTCTACATTGGTTGCAGAACAAGATAGAAAGCTAGTTGAGCAGATTGTAGAAAAAACACACGAGGCTTTACCAGAACCGACTGAAGAAGAGTTGCTAGAACAAGCCGAATATCAAGAAGAGCTTGAGCGTAAGGCTAAAAAGAAGAAAATAAAAATTGCTATAATATCTACCGTTGCCTTAATTCTAATAGGCATTACCATTGCCGGGGTAAAATTCGGATTCGGTTACTTAAAAGATACCGTTTTAGGGCACCCTACAAAAGAACTTTTAGAGGGCGAATGGGTACGTAGTAGTTATGGTTTTCCTCCTATTCAATTAGAGACTCCTCAAGTTCTGGTACGTCAAAAAATAAAATTACCAGCAGAAGCTAAAGCCGCCATTGAAGATATACAGGCATTTCAATATTCTAGCCCGATTGGTCTTTTTAATTTAGCAACAACATCTGTAACACTGGCACAAAAAGATGTGGAGCCAGAGTTTGATAAAACCATTGAACAGATTTTATCGAATTTTGAAAGTCAGGGTGCAAAGAACATCATTACCAAACAAGAAGAGTTTAGCACCATAAGTGGCGTTAAAGGGGTGAAAGTTTATGGTAGTGGTAAATTTTTAGCACCAGGATCCGAAGAATTAATGGAAGGCGAATATACCGTGCTTCTATTTGGAGGAAAAGGTTTTCAACAGTATGTAATTCTTACTTGGTTAAAAGATGACACGTACGCACAAGAAATAGTAGACCGAATTTTAGCATCGGTTGAAGTAAAAACAGAATTATAAATGTTCGAGAATATATCATTTGCAAATCCTGATTTCTTTTGGCTGTTTTTACTACTGCCATTAGCAATCGTGTGGTATATATTTAAACAAAAGGAGCAAACCGCATCTTTGCGAATTTCTAGCGCAAAAGGTTTTACCTATAGTAGTATTTTACCTAAACTAAAACCAGGCTTGTTCATTCTGCGCATATTGGCATTAGGCGCCATAATTGTAGCATTGGCAAGACCACAGACAGAAGATATATCTACACGAACCAAAACAACAAAAGGTATTGATATTGTAATGGCCATTGATGTTTCTTCTAGTATGCTGGCAAGAGATTTAAAACCTAACAGACTATCGGCACTGAAAGAAGTTGCTGCAGATTTCATCAAGCAAAGACCTAATGACCGTATTGGTCTTGTTGCTTATGCTGGTGAAGGGTATACTAAAACACCCATTACTACAGATAAAGCCATTGTGCTAAATGCTCTTTCAGAAATTTCATACGGTCAATTAGATGATGGTACCGCCATTGGTATGGGACTAGCAACTTCTGTAAACCGTTTAAAGGATAGTAAGGCGAAAAGTAAAATCATCATCTTGTTGACCGATGGTGTTAACAATACTGGTTTTATTGAGCCACAAACCGCATCTGAACTTGCTCTCGAATTTGGAATTAAAACATATACTATTGGTCTAGGTACAAACGGAAATGCACTTACACCTATTTCTTATAATGCCGATGGCTCTTTTAGGTTTGGCATGCGACAAGTAGAAATAGACGAAGAATTACTGAAAGATATCGCAAATACAACAGGCGGTAGATATTTTAGAGCCACTGACAACGAATCTCTAGAAGAAATCTATGATGAAATCAACAAACTAGAAAAAACGGAGGTAGAGGAATTTAAATATTACCGATACGAAGAGAAATTTAGACTTTGGATTTTATTAGCTGGAGGTTTGCTTTTATTAGAATGGATTTTAAGAAACACGCTTTTTAGAAGCTTTGTATAATATGGTACAGTACGACGAAAAAATATATTTCTATTTACTCATTATCATTCCGGTGATAGTGGTGTTGTTCCTATTATTATTGGTATGGAAAAAGAGAACACAAAAGAAGTTTGCAGACACTGAACTTTTAAAAAGGCTGACACCAAATCGTTCTTATAACAAAGGAGGTTTAAAATTGGTCGTTTTTATTCTTGCATTGGCGCTAATGATTGTAGGTCTGGTAAATCCTAAAATCGGTACAAAACTAGAGACCGTTAAAAGAGAAGGTGTAGATATTGTTTTTGCTGTTGATGTTAGTAAAAGTATGCTTGCAGAAGATATTGCCCCAAACAGATTGGAGAAGGCAAAAAGATTGGTTTCTGAAATTATAAATCAACTTGCAAGTGACCGTATTGGTATTATCGCTTATGCTGGCCAAGCGTACCCGCAATTACCGATTACAACTGATTATGGCGCTGCAAAGATGTTCTTACAGGGCATGAATACAGACATGCTAACATCTCAAGGTACGGCTATTGACCAAGCGATTGAATTAGCTACTACTTATTACGATGATGCAGAACAGACCAACCGTGTATTATTCATTATCTCTGATGGTGAAGATCATTCTGAAGGTTCTACATTAGATGCTGTAGAAGATGCCGTTGATGAAGGTATTATTATTTATACTATTGGTGTTGGTAAAGAAAAAGGTGCTCCGATTCCGATTAAAAGAAACGGAATTTTAGAAAGCTTAAAAAAAGATATTCAAGGTGAAACTGTAATTACTCGATTAAATGAGAGTGTTTTAGTAGATATCGCAAATGAAGGTGATGGGCAATATATAGATGGCTCTAATACTGATGCAGCCGTAGAATTTATTAAAGAAGAATTGTTGAAAATGGATAAGAAGGAATTCGAAGCCAAACAATTCGCAGAATATAAAGATCAGTTTCAATGGTTTATTGGCGGGGCATTGTTGCTTCTCTTTTTAGATATATTTATCTTGGACCGCAAGACAAGCTGGTTAAAGAAACTCAATTTGTTCAATGAGAAAAGAAATGAATAAAATAAATACAGTTTTAATACTACTTTTTGTTTGCTTTTCATCTTTTGCTCAAGAGGTTGATGAGAAAGAAAAACAAAAGTCTTTACAATCATCTACCAATCTTACTTGGGATGCTAACAAGGCATTATCAGAAGATGATTTTATTGCTGCAGAAGTAGATTATAGAAAGGCAATTTCAAAAAGTTCAGATAATAGTGCAGCCCCCTATAATTTAGGTAACGCCTATTACGAAAATGAAACATATAATGAAGCCTTTGGTAGATTTAAAGAAGCTGGCGAAGCATCTACATCTAAAGCAGATAAACACAAAGCTTACCATAATATGGGTAATGTTTTCATGAAGCGTAAAGATTATGCTAAGGCGGTAGAAGCTTATAAGGAAGCCTTACGTAATGATCCAACAGATGAAGAAACTCGTTATAATTTAGCCTTGGCAAAAGAGCTTTTGAAAAAAGAGCAAGAAGAAAACAAGCAAGATCAAGACGATAAGGATAAAGACAAAGATCAAGACGAGAACAAAGACGAAGATAAAAAGGACGAGGGCGACAACGAGGATAAGAAAGATCAAGGCGAAGACGGTGACAAGGGTGACGAAGGCGATAAAGACGAAGAGAAGAAAGACGATAATAAGGATGGCGAAGGAGACAAATCTGATCAAAAGAAGAAACCTGAACAGGGCGATGGCGACAACGAACAAGAGCAACAACAACCCAGACCTAATCAACTTTCTAAGCAGCAGGTCGAGAATTTATTGAGAGCCATGCAAAATGCAGAAAAAAAGGTGCAAGATAAAATCGATGCTAAAAAAGTAAAAGGTGCTAAAATTAAAACCGAAAAAGATTGGTAGACTTTAAGTCCATAGCTAAACTTGGGTTAGTATTAACCGTTTTTCTATCATCAATTTTGATGATGGGTCAAGATAATAGTGCCGTTACTTTTGAGATGAAACTAAGCAAACCTAAGCTTGGTCTAAACGAAAGACTACGTGTAGATTTTATTATGAACCGTGATGGCGATAATTTTAGTCCGCCAGATTTCAACGGATTCAAAGTAGTTATGGGACCTTCTCAATCTATTAGTTCTTCATGGATTAATGGTGTTAGAAGTTACTCCAAATCATATTCATACACACTATCCCCAACTGCTAGAGGAAAATTCACGATTAAACAAGCATCTATTGTAATTGGTGGCGAAACCTATAAGTCATTGTCGCAAAATGTAGAAGTAACTGCAGCTGTAGATAAGCCTAGTGATCAAATGACGGCGGATGATATAGCAGATGAAAATTTACATTTGGTTGCCGAGATTTCAAAAACCGATCCGTATTTAAATGAAGCAATTACCGTTATCTACAAGTTGTATGTAAGCCCAGATATTAGAGTGTCGAATTATCAACCTTTAGACAATCCTACTTATAATAATTTCTGGAGTCAAGATATTAAAGTAAACATGCTTAGTGCGCAAAATGGCACTTACAAAGGCAAACCATATCGTTATGTAATCTTAAAACGTGTTGTTCTTTATCCGCAAAAATCTGGAAAATTAAACATCGAGCCTTTATCTCTTGAGGTAACGGTAGATGTACCTACTGCAAGACGAGATTTCTTTGGTCAACGAATGTATGCCCAAACTAATAAAACTGTATCCGCCGGTAGTAGAACTATTAATGTAAAAGCATTACCAATAGACAATCAACCTGCTGATTTTAATGGTGCTGTCGGTGATTTTGATTTTGTGGTAAACACAAGCAAAACAAGTTTGAACGCTTCAGAATCTTTACAAGCAACGGTAGAAGTAAGTGGTAAGGGAAATTTAAAATTATTTAAACTCCCAGAACCTGAATTACCAAGTGCGCTAGAAGTTTATGAGCCTGAGTTTACAGAAGGTGTCAGAACAACTTTGGCAGGTATGCAGGGTAAGGTGAGTAACCAATACACTATCGTGCCTTCTTTTAGAGGTAAATATCCTATAGCACCATTGAGCTTTAGTTATTTTAATCCTTCCACCGGAAAATATAAAACGCTTACATCTGATGAAATTGTTATTAATGTTTTAGAAGGTCCGCTAAGTGCTTCTTCTAATTCTGATGCAAATACTAATAGCAACAAACAATCTGTTATTAGCAGCGGAAATGAATTCAATTTCTTGAAACTTACACCTAATCTAACAAGCAAATCAGCTTCTTACTTTTTCAATTCCACCTCTTTCTACGCGTGGTTATTGAGTCCGTTATTACTAATTCCTTTAGCCATTTTCTTTAGAAAGAAAAGAGATGCTATGGCTGGTGATATTGTAGGTAATAAAATTAGAAAAGCGAACAGACTTGCCCGCAAGTATTTATCTGCCGCAAGAAAACAACTGGGTAATAAAGAATCTTTTTATGTTGCCCTTGAACGAGCGCTGCATAATTACTTAAAGGCTAAGCTGAAAATTGAAACCTCAGAGTTCAGTAAAGATAAAATTACCGAGTTACTTACAGAAAGGCAAATAGACGACACTGCGACAGATAGCTTTATAGCACTTCTTAAAAATTGCGAATCGGCAAGATATAGCCCATTCTCAAACGTACAAATGCAAGCCGATTATGATAAGGCAAGCGAGGTAATTTCTATAATGGATAAACAATTATAAGTATGTTCAAAAAGCTAGCTACCCTTATTAGCCTTTTCTCGGTTCTCTTTTGTGCCGCTCAGAACGACAAATTGTTTGAGCAGGCTACCGAAGCATATAATGCCGGTGAGTATGAGCAGGCAGTAACTTATTATAACGATATTCTAAGTAATGGCAAGCATTCTACTGCGGTATACTATAACCTAGGCAATTCGTATTACAAGCTTAATAAAATTGCTGAAAGCATCTATTTTTATGAGAAAGCTTTATTGCTATCACCAAACGATAAAGAGATAAAAACAAATTTGAGCTATGCTCAGAATATGACCATAGATGCTATTGATACAATGCCCGAAACGGGATTATCAAAATTGTATAAAAACATAACAGGTAAATTAACATTTGACCAATGGGCGTATGTAGCCATTAGCTTTATGTTACTTTTTGTTCTCTTATATATTTACTTTTACAACTCTAGTTACAGCACTAGAAAGCGATTTACATTTATTGGTAGTTTACTTGCGCTGTTCTTATGTTTAATTTCTGTTCTTTTTGCATTTATTCAACGAAATGATTTTGATGAAAATCAACCTGCAATAATATTCGCCGAAGAAAGCATTGTAAAATCTGAGCCCAACAATAACAGTGCAGAAGTATTTTTGATTCATGCAGGAACAAAAGTAAATGTTTTAGATCAGTTAAATGATTGGAATAAAATTGCATTATCAGATGGTAAAACAGGGTGGATTCAAAGCAACGAACTTAAACTGTTAAAGGATTTTTAGAAAATTGTTAACAGTTTTTAACCATTTCAGCACTATCTTTACGGTTGATTTTTTAGTATATGACATTTTTCGCACGCATTACTTTACTGTTATTATGGCTTTTTGCAGTTACTGCACCAAGCATAATAACGCTATGCGATGTTGAAAACCCAATTGTAATTACCAATCTTAATGAAGAAGAACAAGAGTCTGGTAAAAAATCTATGGGTGAAGAAAAGTTCGTCAAAGAAAATTCTTTAGATTTTTCAATAGTTGCCATTTTTGAAAATTCAATTAATAGCAGCTTTAATATTGAAGGTTACCAAGACCTATCATTAGAAGTATTATCTCCCCCACCAGACCAGGCTATTTAGTCATTTCTGTTTTTTATCAATTAACTAATCTGTCCTGAACTAATTCGAGGGCACAATTATATTATTTACATGTTTAAACATATCAAAAATGATATTCCTGCGAGTATCGTTGTATTTTTCGTTGCACTACCATTATGTCTAGGTATTGCTTTAGCTAGTGGAGCTCCATTATTTTCAGGTGTAATTGCCGGTATTATCGGTGGTGTTTTTGTGGGCGCTCTTAGTGGCTCTAAAATCGGAGTTAGTGGCCCAGCGGCAGGTCTAGCTGCAATTGTATTAACAGCAATTGGAACTCTAGGCAGTTATGAAAATTTCTTAGTCGCTGTAGTGCTAGGTGGTGTTATTCAAATGGTATTCGGAATTTTAAAGGCCGGTGTAATTGGTTATTATTTTCCATCTTCTGTAATTAAAGGCATGCTTACCGGTATTGGTATCATTATCATTCTAAAACAGATTCCTCACTTTTTCGGTTACGATCCTGACCCAGAAGGTGATTGGGCGTTTTTTCAAGTAGATGGTGAAAATACGTTTTCTGAAATCCTTAATGCTATTAATAATATTAGCCCAGGTGCTACCTTAATTGCCATAATTGGTCTTGCCATCCTTTTACTTTGGGATAAGGTACTTTCTAAAAAAGGGAAAGTATTTCAAATTATTCAAGGCCCTTTAGTAGCTGTTGCCATTGGTATTTTATATTATGTTTTCACCCAAGACAATGAAGTCTTAAGAATATCAAAAGATCACTTAGTCAGTGTTCCTGTACCAGAAGATATTTCATCTTTTATAGGTCAGTTTCGATTTCCTGATTTTACTGCCATAACTAATCCGCAAGTTTGGATTACTGGCTTTACCATTGCATTAGTTGCCAGTTTAGAAACCTTACTTTGTGTTGAAGCTACCGATAAATTAGATCCGCATAAAAATGTAACTCCAACCAATAGAGAATTGCTTGCACAGGGTGCCGGTAATATTGTATCTGGCCTTATTGGTGGTTTGCCAATTACACAAGTAATCGTTCGTAGTTCTGCCAACATACAATCTGGTGGTAGAACCAAATTATCTGCCATAATTCATGGTTTCTTATTATTGATTTCTGTAGTCTTGATACCTACATTATTGAATATGATTCCGTTATCGGTTTTAGCTGCAATTTTATTTATTGTAGGGTTTAAACTGGCTAAACCAGCTTTATTCTTAAAAATGTACAAATTAGGATGGAAACAATCTATACCATTTTTTGTTACGGTTTTAGGTATTGTATTTACAGATTTACTGATAGGTATTAGTCTAGGTCTTGCCGTAGGTATTGTAGTTATTTTACTTAAAAGCTACCAAAACTCTCACTTTCTTCATATCGAAGATAATAGTAATGGTAAGCATAGAATTAAAATGACTTTGGCAGAAGAAGTTACTTTTTTCAACAAAGGTGCTATTCTAAAAGAGCTAGATAGTCTTCCTCATGACACGTATTTAGAACTTGATGTCTTAAAAACTAGATTTTTAGATTACGATATTGTTGAAATTTTAGAAGATTTTAGCCTAAAGGCCAAAGAAAGAAATATTGATATTAAACTAATTTCCAAGCGTGGTGTTGTTGAAAATCCACCAAGTTATATCGAATTCTTTGAGCAACGGCCGAAGTCGAAAATGAGCTTAAGCTAATCGATTGAATTAATTTTCAATCAACTAAAAAAAGAAATATGAGTAAAAAATATAAAATAGCGGTTTTCTCAGACTTGAAAGAGTCTTTGGGAAACACGCTAAAAAGTACGCTCAGCTTAGCCAAAATGCTAAACGGAGAAATAGCCATATTTCATGTTAAAAAAGCCTCTGAAGTCGTTACGAAAGACAGCCAACTTTCAGCTATACGTTCTTTAAATAGTGAGTTTATTACTATGGATAATGATATAAATAAAATCGTTACCGCTTATTCAAAAGACTTTGGCGTAAATATGAGGTATTCATGCACCATTGGTAATTTAAAGAATGAGATAGCTTCTTATATCGAAAAAGAGAAACCAGATTTTATCGTATTAGGTAAACGAAAGTCCAAATTTTTCAACATACTTGGCGACAACCTTATTCCTTTTATACTGAAGAAACATAAAGGACCTATCTTTTTGACCGATGAGATAAATGTATTAGACTACGGCAATGATTTATCTTTAGGTGTCTTAAGTAATACTGAAGAAACGTTAATAGCTGATTTGACCAAAGATTTACTTCTACATTCACAAAAACCTTTAAGTTCATTTAAGATTCGAAAGAAAACGAGTACCACAGCTAAAAAAATAGAATCTCAAAATACAAAAGAGGTTGAGTTTGTATTTGAAAACAATTCTAATTCTCTGAAGAACCTATCAAATTATATTATTAAAAATAAAATAAATCTTTTGTGTATTAATAGGTTCGAAAACAAAAAAAGCAAGGACAATGCATCTCTTTCGATGCCTGCTAATATTAGCGACATTGTCAATAACATCAATGTTCCATTATTACTAATGGGGCAAAATAATTATACAGTATAATAAATAAAAATATATGAAAGCACATACTAAAGAAACTCAAGCAACGATGACCCCGAATAAATCATTAGATTTTTTGAAGGAAGGGAATCAGAGATTTCAGAATAACCTAAAAGCAAATCGTAATCTTTTAGAACAAGTAAATGATACTAGTGAAGGCCAATTTCCTTTTGCTACCATATTAAGTTGTATAGATTCTAGAGTTTCTGCAGAATTGGTCTTTGACCAAGGTCTTGGAGATGTTTTCAGTGTTAGAATCGCTGGTAATTTCGTAAATGAAGACATACTAGGTAGTATGGAATTTGGTTGTAAATTAGCCGGCACAAAATTAATAGTCGTTTTAGGTCACACAAGTTGTGGAGCTATTAAAGGTGCTTGTGATCATGCAAGATTAGGTAACCTTACTGCTCTTATCAATAAGATAGAACCTGCTGTAGATGCGGTTAAAGAACCAACAGACGAAAGTCTAAGAAATTCTAAAAATTTAGAATTTGTAGATAGAGTTTCAGCAAAAAATGTAGAATTGACTATAGACAATATTAGATTACATAGCCCCGTTTTAGCTGAAATGGAAAAAAATGGCGAAGTACTGATAGTAGGTGCTATGTATGATATTGCCACAGGTGCCGTTGATTTCTACAACTAGAAATCATTTATAAAAAATAGAGCCTATAAAACCGATGTTATTCATCGGTTTTATAATACTAGGAAATCAATCAATTATTCGCAGCCAACGATAATTTTTTAATAAAATATGAGTAGAATCTGTCCTTAAAGATGTGATTCTATTTCACTTAAATTGATTATTTTATGAGTATGAAAAATCTATTTTCAAATTTTAAAGGAGATTTATTTGGCGGTATCACTGCGGGTATCGTTGCTTTACCATTAGCACTAGCTTTTGGCGTTAGCTCAGGCATGGGACCAAGTGCCGGATTATATGGCGCAATTTTTATAAGTTTCTTCGCCGCACTTTTTGGCGGAACCAGCACACAAATATCTGGACCTACAGCACCTATGACGGCTGTAAGTATGGTGGTAATTGCTGGTATCGTTGCTACGAATGATGGTAGTCTTGAAAAAGCCCTACCTGCTATTCTTGTCGTTTTCTTATTAGCAGGATTAATTCAAATAAGTTTAGGTCTTTTAGGTATAGGGAAGTACATTAGATACATTCCATACCCCGTAGTATCAGGTTTTATGACTGCCATAGGTGTTATAATTCTAGTAACACAAATTTTACCTGCCATTGGTTATTACCCTAAAGAAGATACCGAGTTTGTAAACATTTACAAGCCCATGGCTAAAGAAATTATTTTAGAGAATATTCTAAAAGAGGAAGCTGGCGAAGGTATTTTAGTATTAGAAGATTTTAAAGAAACTATTTCTAGAGCCGATGAAATAACCGAAGAAGCTACCCTGAAAGAGGCACAGACCCTAGCTAACTCTGAAGCTTCTGGTGTAATTGGTGCCATAAAAGTATTGCCTAGAGCATTAAATAATATTATTTGGCTAGAATTAATTCTTGCGCTCTCTACCATCGTTATTATTTATGGTTTCAAGAAAATTACCACAGCAATACCAAGTGCTTTGGTTGCATTGATTGTAGTATCTGGTGTAGCATATGGTTTTGGACTCAACTATAGAACTATTGAAGAAATACCAAGTGGTTTTCCTATGCCTAATCTTGGCATTTTTACCGAATTTGAATTGGGCTCCATAACTCCTTATGTTTTTACCGCACTTACTCTAGCACTACTTGGCGCTATAGATTCGTTATTGACTTCTGTAGTGGCAGATAACATGACTAAAACAAAACACAAGCCAAACAAAGAATTGGTTGGTCAAGGTATCGGAAACAGTATTGCCGCAATTTTCGGAGGTATACCAGGCGCGGGTGCTACCATACGTACCGTAGTGAATATTAACGCTGGCGGCAAAACCAAACTATCTGGTATGGTCGCTGGTATCTTATTACTTATAGTACTATTGGCACTAGGCCCTATTGCATCGCAAATACCTGCTGCTGTTTTAGCTGGTATTCTTGTAACCGTTGGTATTGGTGTAATGGATTATAAAGGTTTAAAAGCCATCCCTAGTTTACCTAAAGACTTGAGCTTAGGTCCAATAAAATTTAGTTCAGAAGTAGTCATCATGCTTGTGGTTCTTGTACTTTCTTCTGTTTGGAATCTAGTATATGCCGTTGGTGTAGGTCTAGTTATTGCTTCTTTAATGTTCATGAAAAAAATGGGCGATTTAACAGCAGAACACTCTAATGTAAAATCTTTAGAGAAAGAAGTAAACTGGCCAGATGAAGTGGCTTTTCCTTTGAGTTTACAAGAAGAGGTTTTTATAAAGCACTTAAAAGGTCCTCTGTTTTTTGGATCTACTAGCGAGTTTCAACAGATGGCCGACCAAATTCCTGAAACTGCATCTACCGTAATTATTAGAATGGGTAGAATGCAATACATGGATCAATCTGGTTTGTATACTTTAGAAGATGTTTTAATAAGTCTTAGAAAATCGGGTATCAACATACTCTTTGTTGATGTATTAAAACAGCCTCGTTATATGATGGAACGTGTTGGTGTAATACCTGATTTAATACCTGAAGAACAAATTTTCGATTCATTCGATGAGTGTTTAATTTGGGTAAAATCTAATGTAAAAGATAAATTCGTTACTAGCTAATCCATCAAAACCAACAAAAACACATCATACCTCTTTTAAAAGTTTTAAATTTGCGGCTTTAATCAACATTCATGATTGATAAGATAAAAGAAGAAATTTCTGCAGTAGCATCGTTCACAGCTGACAATATGGAAGCTGTTGAGACGTTTCGAATTAAATATTTAGGTAAAAAAGGACTTCTTAATGACTTCTTTGCGGAGTTTAAGAATGTACCAAACGACCAGAAAAAAGAGTTCGGACAGACTATAAACGAGCTTAAAAAAGCTGCTACAGAAAAAGTAGAAACTTTAAAAGAGGGTTTTGAAAATAACCAAACAGACGAACAGGTTTATGGTGATTTATCAAGACCTGGCAATACTATAGAATTAGGTGCACGTCATCCTATTTCAATAGTTAAGAATAAAATCATTGATATTTTCTCTAGAATTGGTTTCAATGTTTCTGAAGGTCCAGAGATAGAAGATGATTGGCATAATTTTACAGCGTTAAATTTGCCAGAATACCATCCTGCAAGAGATATGCAAGATACCTTCTTTGTTCAAACCGACCCAGATATCCTTTTGCGCACACATACCTCATCGGTTCAAGTGCGTTATATGGAAAACCACCAACCTCCTATTCGTACAATATCTCCGGGTAGAGTATATAGAAACGAAGCTATTTCTGCACGTTCTCATTGCTTCTTTCATCAAGTAGAAGGTTTATATATTGATAAAGATGTTTCTTTTGCAGATTTAAAACAAACACTTCAATACTTTACGGCCGAGCTTTTCGGAAAGTCTAAAATTAGACTAAGACCTTCTTATTTTCCATTTACAGAGCCTAGCGCAGAGGTTGATGTGTACTGGGGACTAGAAACTGAATCTGACTATAAAATCACAAAGGGTACTGGTTGGTTAGAAATTGGTGGTTGCGGTATGGTAGACCCAAATGTGCTTACAAATTGCGGACTAGATCCTGAGGTTTATTCAGGTTTCGCATTTGGAGTTGGTATTGATCGTATAGCTATGCTTCTTCATCAAATAACTGATATACGTTTATTGAGTGAAAACGATTTACGCTTTTTAGAGCAATTTAGAAGCGCCCTATAATATTAACTTGTGAAAAAAGATATTGAAATACCTGCTGTAAAAGATGTACACGTTGCCATTATTCGTGAATGGAACGAAGAATTCTTGGACAAAGACTGGAATGCTTATATCTTAAATGATCGTGAAACTGCTATTGAAATGACAATGGTAGTTTCAAAAGGTTATGAAGGTGACCGTAAAACTTCAATAATGAGACATAATATTGGTGTTGTAGATGCCAAATCATTTAAAAAGATTGAAGTTGTACAAGAAGATGTCTTAACATTGAACAACGAGTTTTATGTTACCTTCTACGCAGACAATAAATTATACGAGAAACGATTTGTCTTCAACAAAAATTCAGTTACCGAAGCAAACCTCATCACTATTCCGTTAATTGAAAAAGAGGGAATTTTTGCCTCATAAATAGATTCTTTCCATAATTGCAATTATTTTAAGTTACCTAATAAACTATTCTTCACTTAGAAAACACAAGGTTTTTAAACAACAAACAGTTAAAAATATTTTTTATTGAATTAATTTTCAAATAGTTAGCACATATCTTTGTGACTGTAACAAATGTTTAACATGTTTTAACAAAATTTAAGTTCTTTTAGTTTGTTTATAACCGAACTAACTATACCTTTGTCACTTCAAATTTCGAATCATGGAAAAAGAAGAACATAAACAAAGATTAATAGAAGAACTAGGTGTTCATTTTGAAGCTGAATATAGTTTACCTCCATTAGCCGCAAGAATATTCGGAAATCTTGTAGTAACCGATGAGCTCGGACTAACATTCGACGATTGTCAAATGAAAAGAGGGGCAAGTAAAAGCTCTATTTCAACTTCGCTCAATTTATTGTTACAATTAGAGATGATTACCTATTTCACTAAATCTGGCGATAGAAAAAGATATTTTAAGATATCTGATAAGAGCACTTTCTTTGTTAAAAAATTAGAACAGGCTATCAAAAAAGCAACAAATGAATCTAAAATGATACACAAAGTTGCTGAATATGATAAGAAACACAACATGGAAAAATATGAATCTAACAAAGCGAAAATAGAAGCCTATTTGAATTGTTTAAATCAAAATGAAGCTACATACAAAGAAGCAATTGAAGCCTTAAAAAGTCTGATTTAAAAAAATTTAATATTTAAGTTCGTTTTATACCGAACTATCTGAATTAACAAAACCTTAACAAGTACAATTACATTTTTTAAATACAAATAAACATCCAATTAAAATGAAAAAGTTATCAATTATAGGAATATTAAGTGCCGTGCTTCTTTTGAGCTCGTGCTTTGGTTCATCAGAAAAACCAGCACAAGGTCCTGCAGCACCACCACCACCAAGTTTGAAAGTGGCTAAATTAGAAAAGCAAGACTTAACTATATATAATGAATTCTCAACTACTCTTGAAGGTAAGCAGAATGTAGAGATATGGCCAAAAGTATCTGGTTTTGTTCAAGAGGTATATGTTGAAGAAGGTCAGAAAATTAAAAAAGGTCAATTACTTTTTAAATTAGAAACCCAAACTCTAAATCAAGATGCAAACGCTGCAAAGGCTTCTGTAAATGTAGCACAAGTTGAGGTTGACAAATTGAAGCCTTTAGTAGATAAAAATATAATTAGCCCGGTACAATTAGAAACTGCAAAAGCACAACTTGTACAAGCACAGGCAAATTACCATAGTGTTACTTCTAACATTGGTTATTCTCGTATTACTAGCCCTGTAGACGGGTACATTGGCGAGATTCCTTTTAAGATTGGTGCGCTTGTAAGTTCTGCAATGGCTAAACCATTAACTACTGTTTCTGATATTAGCGAGGTTCGTGCTTATTTTTCAATGAACGAGAAAGAGCTTTTAAAATTAAAGGAGTCTTTGCCTAAAAATGAGAATAACGTTTTAGACTTAGAGAAAGCCCCAGAGGTTACCTTAATAATGATCAACGGTGAAGATTACGCTGAACCTGGCAAAATTGCTATGATCAATACTATTATTAATAGTACTACCGGTAGTGTAACGGCAAGAGCTGATTTTGATAACAAAAATAATTTACTTAGTAGTGGTAGTACTGGTAAAATTAAAATTCCGACTATTTACAGTGGTGCATATGAAATACCACAAACTGCAACTATTGACCTTCAAGGTAAAAAATTGGTTTACGTTTTAAAAGATGATAATACGGTTACTACAATGCCATTAGATATTATTACCACCACTCAAAAAGGGTTTGTAGTTGAAAATGGAATTGAAGATGGAACTACTATTGTTATTGAGGGAGTTTCAAAATTAAAAGACGGAATGGCTATTAACCCAGCCAAGTAAAAATCCGCAGTTCATTAAAACATATAAATAAACAACAATGTTTCAAAGATTTATAGATCGTCCCGTACTTTCTACGGTTATTTCGATTATCATAGTTATTCTAGGTGTTTTAGGCTTAACGACCTTGCCCATAGAACAATACCCAGAAATAGCACCACCAACGGTGCAAGTTACAAGTACTTATACAGGTGCAAATGCAGAAACCGTACTTAATAGTGTTGTTATTCCACTAGAAGAGCAAATTAATGGTGTTGAAGACATGTTGTACATGACTTCTAATGCAAGTAATGACGGTGCCTCAACTATAAACGTATTTTTTAAATTAGGTACAGACCCAGATATTGCTACGGTAAACGTGCAGAACAGGGTTGCAAGAGCAAATAGTGTATTACCTCAAAGTGTTGTTCAAACAGGGGTTATTACTCAAAAATCTCAAACTAGTGCGTTATTATTCTTCTCTTTATTTTCTGATAACGATGAGTATGATGCAACGTTTGTAGAAAACTATGCTAAAATTAACATCGTACCAAAATTACAACGTATTGAAGGTGTAGGTAATGTTACTGTTTTTGGAGCTAAAGATTATTCTATGCGTATCTGGATAAATCCAGAAAAAATGGCTGCTTACAAGCTAATGCCATCTGATATTCAAGCTGCACTTACTGAACAAAATCTTGAAGCTGCAACTGGTAAAATTGGTGAAAATGCCGATGGAGTTTATGAGTATGTATTGAAATATAAGGGTCGTCTTTCTAATGTAGCTGAATATGAAAATATCATTATTAAAGCTCAAGAAAACGGGCAGTTTTTAAGACTTAGAGATGTTGCCGAAATTGAATTGGGAGCCTTTAATTATGGAACTAAGAATGAAGGTATGGGCAAGCCTGGTGCTGCTGTTGGTGTTTTTCAAACTTCTGGTTCAAATGCAAATGCCATTATTGATGAAATTCAAACAATTTTAGAAGAGAGTAAGGTCGATTTCCCTAAAGGATTAGACTATGTAATACCTTATAACACTAAAGATTTCTTAAGTGCTTCTATAGATCACGTTATACAAACTTTGATTGAGGCCTTTTTATTAGTATTCTTAGTGGTATTCATATTCTTACAAGACTTTAGATCGACATTAATACCAGCAATTGCAGTACCAGTTGCAATTATTGGTACGTTCTTCTTCCTCTCATTATTTGGGTATTCTATTAACATGTTAACGTTATTTGCAATGATACTTGCTATTGGTATTGTAGTAGATGATGCCATTGTAGTGGTTGAAGCCGTGCATGCTAAAATGGAAGAAGGCGCTACCAATGCTAAAACGGCTACGAAATCTGCTATGTCAGAAATATCAGGTGCTATTATTTCTATTACCTTGGTAATGTCGGCCGTATTTATTCCTGTATCATTTATTAGTGGATCATCAGGTGTATTCTACCAACAATTTGGTATCACATTGGCAATAGCAATTCTTATTTCTGCTGTAAATGCGTTGACATTGAGTCCGGCTTTGGCTGCTCTTTTATTGAAACCACATCATACATCCGAAGAAAAAAAGAAAGGTGTTGTAAAACGTTTCTTCTCAGCTTTCAATACTGGTTTTGATGCTGTAACCAACAAATATGTTGGGTCAGTTAAATATATAGCCAAAAGAAAATGGCTAACTGGGGTTTCGCTTGTAATATTCGCAGTTATTGCAGTTATATTATTCCAATCTACACCTACTGGGTTTATTCCGAATGAGGATCAAGGGTTATTATTTGCTGATGTTACCATGCCCCCTGGTACAACATTAGAGCAAACACAAAAAACTGTGAAGAAGCTCGATTCTATTTATCAAACTATGGATATCATAGAAGCTAGAATGAACATTACCGGGTTTAGTATTCTAAACAGTGTTAACGGTGGTTCATATGGTTTCTCTGTACTTCGTCTTAAAGATTGGGGTGAAAGAGAAGGAAAAGGAGAATCTGTTCAAGAAGTGGTAGGAAGCCTGTTTGCAAAAACAGCAGGAATAAAAGATGCTAAAATATTCTTCTTTACACCACCAAGTGTACGTGGTTTTGGTAACTCTACAGGTTTTGAGATGAACTTACAGAGTAAAGATGCCGATGATTGGCAAACGGTTAGTAAAGTTACCAATGAGTTTTTAGGTGCTTTAAATGCAAGACCAGAGGTGCAATACGCTATTACCAACTTCAACGCTAATTTCCCTCAGTATGAGTTAGATGTAGATGTTGAAAAAACCAAAATGGCAGGCTTAGCTGTTACTGATGTGTTCAGTGCTATGCAAGGTTATTATGGTGGTCTTTATACTACCGATTTCAATAAATTTGGTAAGCAATACCGTGTAATGATTCAAGCGAAACCAGAAGATAGAGCAGACGAAAATTCGTTGAACCATATTTTTGTAACCAATGCCAATGGAGAATCGGTTGCCGTTTCTCAATTTGTATCGTTGAAGAAAATTTATGGTCCTGAGGTGGTAAGTAGATTTAACTTATTGAGTTCTGTGAAAGTTAACGGAGCTATGAACCCTGGGTATTCCACTGGTGACGCTATTAAAGCCATTGAAGAGGTTGCCGCAGAGGTTTTACCTAATAATTACACCTATGAATATTCTGGACTTACCAAAGAGGAAAATAGTGCTGGTAGCCAAACTATCATAATTTTTATATTGAGTTTGGTATTTGTGTACTTCCTATTAAGTGCGCAGTACGAATCGTATATTTTACCATTTTCAATTCTTCTATCGCTACCAGTTGGTATTGCAGGTGCAATTGCCTTTGTAAGTATAGCAGGGCTTGAAAACAATATCTATTTTCAGATTGCATTGATTATGCTTATTGGTCTGCTTTCTAAAAATGCAATTCTTATTGTAGAGTTTGCATTGCAACGTAGAAAACACGGTATGTCAATTATTGATTCTGCTATTGACGGTGCAAAAGCAAGACTTAGACCAATTTTAATGACCTCATTCGCCTTTATCTTAGGTCTAATGCCATTGGCATTATCATCGGGTATCGGTGCAGTAGGTAACCGATCTATTGGTATGAGTGCTGTAGGTGGTATGTTAATAGGTACCATTTTCGGTGTATTCGTTATACCAGCATTGTATGTTATTTTCCAAACGCTACAAGAGCGTTTTACAGGTGCTCCACAACCAACTATTGAAGAATAAAAGAACTAAAGAAATCATGAATAAAATTATATCAAATAAACTTTTACTGGTTGCCATTCTGCCACTGTTGTTGCAGTCTTGCTTTACGGCAAAAACATACGAGCGACCAGATATAGAAACAGAAAACTTATATAGAACAGACAATTTGCCACAAGATAGTGTGTCGTTTGCGTCGGTTTCTTACCAAGACCTTTTTACAGATTCTTATTTGAAGACATATATTCAAAAAGGTCTAGAAAATAACCTTGACATTCGTATTGCGCTACAAAACATTGCGGCTGCAGAGGCTTATGTAAAACAAGGCAAAGCTGGATACTTACCAACAGTTAACGCTGCTGCAAGTGCAACTAGAACTGCAAGAAACAGTGAAAACGGACAATTTGGAAGCTTATTCACCCAACCATATAACCAGTTTGAAACTTCTGGTACTATTTCTTGGGAAGCTGATATATGGGGAAAAATTAGAAGTACCAAACGCGCTAGTGATGCCAGTTACTTACAAACGGTAGCAGCGCATAAAGCTGTAAAAACAAGTTTAGTGGCACAAATTGCTACTACTTACTATCAAATTTTAGCTTTAGATAAACAAATATCTGTCACTGAAGAAACCATTGAAAACCGTTCTAAAAGTTTAGAAACTATAACTGCCTTAAAAGAGGCTGGACAAACAAACCAAGTAGGGGTTGACCAAACTGCAGCGCAATTATATAGCGCTCAGAGCCAATTATTGGATATTAAGAATTTACTGTACCAAGCAGAAAATACAATGAGTATTCTATTGGGTGAGCAACCACAAACCTACGCCAGAACTACTTTAGATGAACAATCTTTAGACAACGACCTGCAGTTAGGTGTGCCAACTCTTTTACTTCGTAATAGACCTGATATTATGGAAGCAGAATATGGCTTGGTAAATACTTTTGAATTAACAAATGTTGCTAGAAGTAATTTTTATCCTTCAATTACCCTTTCTGCACAAGGCGGGTTTCAAAGTTTAGAGATTGATAATTGGATAGATTCTGGTTCTATTTTCGCAAACTTGGTAGGTGGATTAACACAACCTATTTTTAACGGTAGAAAAATTAGAACTGCTTACGAAGTTGCGCAAGCTCAACAAGAACAGGCAGTGTATATGTTTAAGAAGACACTATTAAATGCTGGTCAAGAAGTATCTAATGCCTTGTATGATTACAATATATCTTTAGAAAAAGAAGAGTTTATTACGAAACAGGTACTGGCCTTAAGAAGAGCTGAAAGTAATTCAGAAGAATTATTGAATAGTGGTTATTTAACGTACCTAGATCTTTTGACTGCTAGAGAGAATGCCTTAACTGCTGAACTTAGCTTGGTTGATAACAAGCTTTCTCAATTATCTGCAACAGTTGAGTTATATCGTTCTCTTGGTGGTGGATGGCAATAAGTTGCTGATAATGCTACCATGCAGAAAAAAACTGAATACATAGAAATAGCTTTAACGCTGTTCTCAAAATATGGATGCAAAAGGGTCGGAATGGATGATGTTGCTGAGACCCTTGGCATCTCTAAAAAAACACTGTACGAACTGTTTGAAAATAAAGATAATCTAGTTCAAGAAAGTGTTACCCTATTACTTAATCGTACTCATGAAAACATGAGTAGCTTTTTTGAAATGTCTGAACTAGCATCAGACCCTTTTAGTAAAATTATACATATTTATAGTGTAGGACTTAAAGAATTGAGAAACTTGAGTCCTACTTTTTTATATGGACTGAAGAAACACTACCCTAAAGCTTACAAGCTTTACGATGATTTTACACAAGCAATTGTTTGGACCTATGTTTTAGACCTACTAAAAGCTGCTGAAACCAATGGGCTATTAAAAGAAAACATAAATATTAAGCTGATTTGCGAGCTATTTATACTTCGTATGAATGAAGTAATACTACCTAATAGAGATTTCTTTGACAGTTATAGTAATGAAGAACTATTAGAGCATTTAATTATTGTTCCTTTACAGGGGATTAAAAGATAACCTAATCAACCCAATTCTTAAAAGGGTTTTTACTCAGTTGAGAATTGTAATATTTTACTTCACCTGTAACCTCAGTGCTTAACCACGCAGGTTTTTGAAATGTTTCATTCTCATCGTTTAATTCTATTTCAGCAACAGTCAAGCCTTCATTTTCGCCATAAAATTCATCAACTTCGTAAACGTGATTTCCAATAGCAATTTCATACCTGGTTTTATTCAGCATTCCTTTTTCACATAATGTCAATAGACTTTCAGCTTCTTCAACTGAAATTTCTTTTTCCCATTCAAAACGTGAGGTACCTGTTACATTAGATTTACCTTTTACGGTTATGAAACCTAAATCGCCCTTAATTCTAACCCTAACCGTTCTATTAGGATCTGTATTTAAAAAACCTTGAACAATTCGTGTTTTAGTACTTGCCTCAGATTTGTAATCATCGGATTTTACCAAAAACTTGCGCTCTATTTCTATCATATGAATGGTTGAAACTACTATTCAAAAACTAAGATAAGTCTTAAATTTGCTTATGCCCAATGAAATGCCTCTTCGAAAAATTATTCATGTTGATATGGATGCGTTTTATGCATCTGTAGAAGAACTGGATAACCCCGATTTAAAGGGGAAACCTCTGGCTGTGGGTGGCGGTGAAAAAAGAGGTGTGGTTTCAGCCGCAAACTATGAAGCTCGTAAATATGGTGTGCGTAGTGCCATGAGCGGATTTATGGCTAAGAAAAACTGTCCGCAATTGACTTTTGTAAAACCAAGGTTCGAGCGGTATAAAGAAATCTCTAAAATCATACGTTCCATATTTTTTGAATATACCGACCTGGTAGAACCATTATCCCTTGATGAAGCTTATCTCGATGTAACAATCAACAAAAAAGGAAATCCATCGGCTACTATGCTTGCCACCGAAATTCGGCAACGTATTCTAGAAAAAACAGGCTTAAATGCATCCGCGGGTATATCTATCAACAAGTTTATTGCCAAAATCGCCAGTGATATCAACAAGCCTAACGGACAAAAAACAGTCAACCCAGAAGAGGTCATCCCTTTTTTAGAAGCATTAGATATTAGAAAGTTCTACGGTGTGGGTAAAGTAACTGCTGAGAAAATGTACAAGCTGGGCATTTTCACCGGAAATGATTTAAAGAACAAATCAATAGAGTTTCTCGCAGAGAACTTTGGCAAAAGCGGACCTTACTATTATCACGTGGTACGTGGCATTCACAATAGCGAAGTTAAACCTCACCGCATACCTAAATCTGTAGGTGCAGAAAGAACCTTCAACGAAAACCTAAGTAGTGAAATTTTTATGTTAGAGCGGTTAGAACATATTGCTCAAGAACTAGAAAGAAGATTGACGAAATCTAAGGTGGCAGGTAAAACCATTACACTAAAGATAAAATACAGCGATTTTACACTAAACACCAGAAGTAAAACATTACCCTATTATATTGGTGATAAAAACCTCATTTTAGAAACTGCGAAAGATCTTTTGTACCAAGAAGAGCTTCAAAACTCTGTTCGATTGCTCGGTATTTCGCTTTCTAACTTAAATACAGATGATAAAACAGCTAAAAAAGTTGACGATAAATCAATTTTAGTACAATTAAAATTCGATTTCTGAACGTTCTACCTTCATTTCTGGGTTTTTAAATAAATCTCGCAGATGTTAACAAAAATTAACGGTAGATACTTGTACAGCAACTATTGCTAGAATAATTTTGATCTCTTAAATGAAAAAGAGTTTTTTAAAATTTCTTATTTCTACCTGTATATTACTTTCTGGTATATACAGTCCTCTATTTGCTAACAACAATATAGGGGTTACTTCTTTTCATTCCATTCAACAATTTGCCAATTCAATAGACAACAATACCAAAACCGTTGTAGTTGATTATGATGCGATTTTTAAAGGCACTTTAGATAATTCTGAGAACGCTCTTGAAATTGAAGCTGTAGAAATAGGTGAAGAAGAGAGCGAACATGCTTTCTTTAAAAAAGATGTTGAGCAGCACGAAGCTTTAATTTCCTATTACCTTTTATCAGTACTATTCTTATTTAGTTATTTTACAAATAGTAATTCTCTACAGAAGCTATTTACTTTTCTACCTACAGCAGATAGGCGCTTTGTCCTATACCAAGTATTTCGTTTGTAATTTTTATTGAGCATTTGATTCTATCAAAAATGCTCTAATCTTTCGTATTTGGCGCTTTTAAACACAACCTATTGTGTCTATAAAGCACCCAAATTGCAATGCGCGTCCGCATTTCAAAATTTAAATTTTCCAATCCAATTAATATTAAAATTATGACCAAGAGATTTCTCCTGTTCGCAGTCGCTAGTGTTTTGTTTTTTTCAACAAGCTGTGAATCTAAAAAAGAAAAAAAAGAAGAACATGCTAAATTCTTAGTGACCAGTCCCATAAAAATGGACACGTCTATTACGAAAGATTATGTAAGCCAAATACATTCTATAAGGCATATTGAATTAAGAGCTCTTGAGAAAGGATATTTGAAGGAAATTCACGTTGACGAAGGACAAGAGGTGAAAAAAGGGCAAAAAATGTTCAATATTATGCCTAACATATATCAAGCAGATCTACAAAAAGCAAGCGCTGAATCTAAGGTTGCCGAAATAGAACTTCAAAATACTCAGTTATTAGCTGATGGTAATGTTGTCTCTCAAAATGAACTTGCTATGGCTAAGGCTAATTTAGACAAAGCAAACGCAGAAGTTTCTTTAGCACAAACCCATTTAGGTTTTACAAGTATTCGCGCTCCTTTTGATGGTATTATGGACCATTTACACGTTCGAGAAGGTAGTCTTTTAGATGAAGGTGAATTATTGACCACTTTATCAGACAACTCTAAAATGTGGGTTTATTTTAATGTTCCAGAAGCTGAATATTTAGATTATATCATTAGCAGCGATAAAGATGTAAAAAAAGAAGTTGGTCTTTTATTGGCAAATAACAAAGAGTTTAATCAAAAAGGAATTGTTGAAACTATTGAAGGGGAGTTTAATAATGAAACAGGTAACATTGCTTTTAGAGCAACTTTTCCTAATCCAGATAAAATACTAAGACATGGTGAGACCGGTAGTGTTCTAATGAACATCCCTTTTAAAGATGCACTGATCATTCCTCAAAAAGCAACATTCGAAATTTTAGATAAAAAGTTCGTTTTTGTTGTTGATCAAAACAATGTTGTAAAACAACGCGAAATATTTATTGGCGGCGAAATGCCAAATCTTTTTGTAGTAACAAAAGGCTTAACTGAAAAAGATAAAATTATTCTTGATGGTATACGCATGGTTAAAGACAACCAACAAATAGAATCTGAATTTGTTGCCCCTAAGAAGGTTTTATCAAGTTTAGATCTTTACACAGAATAACCATATCCAAATACAAAAAAAATGTTCAAAAGATTTATACATAGACCAGTATTGGCTATCGTTATTTCGGTAATTATAGTTTTTACAGGGTTATTGGCAATAAAACAATTGCCAATTTCCCAGTTCCCTGAAATTGCCCCTACAACGGTGAATATTTTCATCGCTTACCCGGGTGCTAGTGCAGACGTGCTAATTAATTCTACCATTATCCCCTTGGAAACCGCAATTAATGGGGTACAAGGAATGCGATATGTTGCTTCAGATGCCACAAGTGCAGGAGAAGGAACATTGCGCATCATTTTTGAACCTGGTACAGATCCTGACCAGGCGGTTGTAAGGGTAAAAACCAGAGTAGACCAAGTAATGCCCAACTTGCCAGAATTGGTGCAGATGGAAGGTGTTGTGATAACTCCTGTACAGCCAAGTATGTTAATGTACGTTAACCTGTTTAGTAATAATGAAGATGATAATGAGCTTTTTCTATACAACTATGCATACACTAAAATTGTTCCTGAAATTCAACGAATTGACGGTATTGCTAGTGCTCAGATATTAGGTAGTAGAAAATATGCCATGCGTGTTTGGTTAAAACCAGACCGTATGCGTGCCTACAATGTTTCTGCCGAAGAAGTGATGGAGGCTATGCAAGAACAAAGCATAATTGCCAGACCAGGTAGATTGGGTGGTAGTTCTGGTAAAAAATCGCAATCACTAGAATATGTTCTTACTTATGAAGGTCGCTATAATGAACCTGAACAGTATGAGGACATCATTGTTAGAGCCAACGAAGAAGGAGAAATTCTAAAATTGAAAGACGTAGCAGATGTAGAATTAGGTAGTGAATTCTTTGATATCTATTCGAATTTAGATGGTCATCCATCTGCCTCAATGATTCTTAAGCAAACTGTGGGTAGTAATGGTAAAGACGTAATTGATGCGGTTAAAGTTAAATTAGAAGAATTAAAAGTAGACCTACCTCCTGGGGTAGATTATCAAGTTAGTTATGATGTATCGAACTTTTTAGATGCCTCTATTGAAAAGGTTTTGCATACACTTAGAGATGCTTTTATTCTTGTAGCTATTGTTGTATTTCTCTTTTTAGGAGATTGGCGTTCTACTTTAATACCCATTATTGCAGTACCGGTTTCCTTAATTGGATCATTCTTTGTTATGCAAATGTTCGGGTTATCAATTAACCTAATTACCCTATTCGCATTGGTATTGGCTATCGGTATTGTAGTAGATAACGCAATTGTCGTCGTGGAGGCTGTGCACGTAAAAATGGAAGAAGAAAACCTATCACCTTACAAAGCCTCTTCTGAAGTTTTGGGTGAAATTGGTGGTGCCATTGTAGCCATAACTTTAGTAATGGTTTCGGTGTTTATACCTATTTCCTTTATGTCTGGCCCAGTTGGGGTTTTCTACAGGCAATTTTCTATAACTATGGCGGGATCAATCGTAATATCAGCTATAGTTGCCTTGACACTTACTCCTGTTCTTTGTGCTATGTTATTGAAAAACAATCATGGTAAACAAAAACGTAAATCTCCAGTAGATAAATTCATTGCTTGGTTTAACAGGGGCTTCGAACGTCTTACAGGAAGTTATGTAAAACTTTTGAATAAAATTGTAGCTAGAAGAGTAGTAACCTTTGGTCTTCTTATAGCCTTTTGTGCTGCTATATTTTTTACCAATGAGTCATTACCTGCAGGTTTTATACCTAATGAAGATCAAGGTATGATCTATGCGATTATTCAAACACCACCAGGTGCAACTCTAGAGCGCACCAATGATGTTGCAAGAAAATTGCAGAAAATATGCGAAGAAATGGATGGAGTAGAATCAGTTTCCTCATTGGCAGGTTATGAAATTATGACAGAAGGTAGAGGCTCAAATGCCGGTACTTGTTTGATCAACCTTAAACCATGGGGAGATCGTGAACATTCTGTGCACGAAATCATGGAAGAGCTTGAAGAGGAAACGAAAGATTTAGGGGCTGTAATAGAATATTTTGAGCCTCCTGCAGTACCTGGTTTTGGTTCTTCTGGTGGATTTTCTATGCGTTTATTAGATAAAACCGAAAACACTGATTATCATGTTTTCGAAAAAATCAATAACGATTTCATGAAAGCCCTAGGTGAACGAGAAGAATTAACAGGGCTATTTACATTTTACTCTGCTAATTATCCTCAATACCAATTGAAAATCAATAATAAAATTGCCATGCAAAAAGGGGTAAGTATTGGTAAGGCTATGGAAAACCTAAACATATTAATAGGTAGTACCTATGAACAAGGTTTTATCCGTTTTGGTAGATTCTTTAAAGTATATACACAGGCTGCACCCGAATATAGAGCATTACCTTCTGATTTAGAAAAATTGTTTGTGAAGAATGAAGAAGGTGAAATGGTGCCTTATTCAGCATTCATGTCTATGGAGAAGAAATTGGGACCAAACGAGATTACTAGGTATAACCTATATAATTCTGCCGCAATCAACGGTTTGCCAGCAACTGGTTTTACAACTGGTGATGCTATAAATGCTATAAAAGAAGTTGCCAAAGAAACATTACCTAGAGGTTATGATATTGCTTGGGAAGGTTTATCCTATGACGAGGCCAATAGAGGTAACGAATCGTTATACATTTTTATCGTGGTATTGATTTTCGTTTATTTCGTACTTGCTGCTCAATACGAAAGTTTCTTACTTCCTTTTGCTGTAATTCTTTCGTTACCTGCTGGTATATTTGGCTCATTCTTACTTTTAAAAATGACAGGGTTGGCCAATGATGTTTACGCACAAATTGGTGTAATTATGCTCGTGGGTCTTTTAGGTAAAAATGCCGTTTTAATTGTAGAGTTCGCAGTACAAAAACAAAGACAAGGGGCAACTGTTTTAGAAGCTGCCATTGAAGGATCTAAAGCAAGATTCAGACCGATTTTAATGACATCGTTTGCATTTATTGCAGGCTTAATTCCATTAATAGTTGCCTCTGGCGCAGGTGCCATAGGTAACCGAACTATTGGTGGCTCTGCACTTGGCGGTATGCTTATAGGTACCATTTTTGGAGTTATCGCAATTCCCGGGCTTTACTATGTATTTGCAAAACTTGCTGAAGGGCGAAGTCTTATTAAAGATGAATCATTTGAACCTATTTCTGAAGAACTTATGAGAACTAGTGAAGGGGAAAGCAAGACCAAACTAGCAATCAAAGAATTAAAATCAATGATTAAAAAACTAACCAAAAGAGAAGAAGATGATCAAAAATAAAAAAACCATAAAGCATGGAAAACTACTTTTGGTGGTTCTTATAAACGTAGGTTTATTTTATTCATGCGTGCCTACAAAAGATTTGAAAGAGGCGAATACAAATATGCCATCTAAATATGTTGATCAAGCAACAGATTCTACAAACAGTGCTCAATTAAAATGGTCAGATTTCTTTAAAGATGAAAACCTGACAAAACTGATTGATACCGCATTAACTAATAACCAAGAACTTCGCATTATGATGCAGCAGATTGATGTTGCCCAAAATGAGGTTAAAGCTAGAAAGGGAGAATACCTACCTTTCATAACCTATGGTGCTGGTGCTGAAGTTGAAAAAGTAGGTGAATATACCCGTAACGGTGCAGTAGAAAAAAATCTAGACATCAAAGATGGTGAAGAGTTTCCTGAGCCATTAACAGACTACTCTGCCGGACTTTTCGCTACTTGGGAGTTAGATGTTTGGAAGAAACTGCGAAACTCTAAAAAAGCAGCTGCTCTAGAGTACCTATCTACCATTGAAGGTAAAAACTTTATGGTCACTAGATTAATTGCTGAAATTGCAGATTCTTATTATGAGCTTGTTGCTTTAGACAATCAATTAGCATTTATAGAGCAAAATCTTGAACTGCAAGGCAACGCACTAAAAATGGTTCGCTTACAAAAAGAAGCTGCAAGAGCGACTGAACTTGCCGTAAAAAGATTTGAGGCAGAGGTACTAAAGAATCAAAGTCACAAATTTGAAGTACAACAAGAAATTGTTGAAATGGAAAATAAACTAAATTTCTTAATAGGGCGTCAACCTCAGCCAATTATTCGTAATTCTGAAGGATTTATCGAAACAGAGATGGATATTATTTATGCCGGATTACCATCTCAACTTCTTTTAAACAGACCCGATATTAAACAAGCTGAATATGAATTAGAAGCTGCGAAACTTAACATTAAAGTAGCAAGAGCTAACTTTTACCCTTCACTTGGGCTGAAAGCAGGATTAGGACTTCAGGCATTTAAACCTAAGTACTTAACCGAGACGCCAGCATCTTTAATATATAGTGCTGTTGGTGATATAGCTGGTCCTTTAATCAATAGAAATGCTATTAAAGCCGATTATAACACCGCAAATTCTAAACAAATACAAGCAGTGTATGAATATGAAAAAGCCATTTTAAGTGGATACATTGAGGTTGTAAACCAGCTGTCTAAAATGGAGAACCTAAAACAGAGTTATGCTTTGAAGGAAAACCAAGTAAAGGCATTGACAGAATCTATTGATTTGTCTACACAATTATTTCAATCTGCAAGAATTGAATATATCGAAGTATTGCTAACACAACGTGAAGCTCTTGAATCTAAAATGGAATTGGTTGAAACCAAAAAAGACCAATTAATGGCCAGAGTAAATGTATACCAAGCCTTAGGTGGCGGATGGAACTAACATCATTTTAATTATTAAAAATTGATTTTCTCAACCCTAATAGGACAAATTCCTATTAGGGTTTTTTGTTGTTTTAGGCAATTTATTAGAAAAATCAGCTCTTTTGTGTTCAACTTTTGCAATTACTTTTTGAAGTATAACCAACGAACACTTAAACATTTATACTAATCCTCTCTTAAAATTATAACCGTTACAGGTAAAATTTTAGCTTTATAGTAAATTGCTATGAAAAAGAAATTTTAATTATTACTCTAAGCTACACAGAATGATAGATTTAAAAGATTACGACAATGCCGTAATCAAGTTTAGAAAAAGCCAAGACTTTACAATGTTACCTATTCTTTCTTGGGATTTTTATGCTTCTAATTATGAAGAAATAAAACGAACCGAAGAAGATACTGTTGCTTTATTAAGTTTGGTTTCTGCTAATTCTTGGAATATAGATACCGAAATTCTGGATACCAAATTAAAAGCAGACAAAAATGTTGTTGTGGTTACAGATGCCAAATTAAACATCGTTTTCGCCACCAAGAACATGTGGAATATGAGTCAGTATCATCCCGAAGAAATCATAGGTAAAAGTCCTAAAATGTTTCAAGGTAATTTGACATCAAAATCTACCTTAAAAATTATCTCCGAAGCAGTAAAAGAAAAGAAACCTTTTGAGGTTACTGTAGTAAACTATAGAAAAGACGGATCTACTTATAAGTGTTGGATACAAGGAGAACCTATTTTTGACAACAAAGGTGATGTCGTTAATTTTATAGCCTTTGAAAAAGAAGTTGCTTAACTATTCTGGTTAAAGCATAAAAAAAGGGTCGCTAAATAGCGACCCTTTTTTGTGAATTATATTTTAAATCTGACTAAATATCGCCTGACTCTATTTCACTAACTCTTAATGTATTTACCATACCTTTATCTTTAATAGGCATTGCCGCAAGGCTAATAATCATATCGCCTACTTCCAAATATCCTTTATTGAAAGCTATACGGTTTACATCATCGACAGTGTCATCTGTAGAAACAAATTTATCATAGTAAAAAGCTTTTACACCCCACAATAGATTCAACTGTGTAAGTATTCTTTTGTTTGATGTAAACACAAGAATATGTGCACTTGGTCTCCATGCAGAAATTTGAAAAGCAGTATACCCACTATTTGTTAAAGTAGAAATTGCCTTTGCTTTAATATCATTGGCCATTGTAGCTGCATGATAACAAATAGATTTAGTAATGAATCTCTTTGTACGAATATGTGGTGGATCATGCGGTACATGTATTAAATCTGAACCTTCAACACTTTCTAAAATACTTGCCATTTTTTCAATAACCTGTACTGGATAATTACCAACAGAAGTTTCACCAGATAACATTACTGCATCAGCACCATCCATAACAGAGTTTGCTACATCATTTACTTCTGCTCTTGTTGGTGTAAGGCTAGTAATCATTGTCTCCATCATTTGGGTAGCAATAATTACTGGTATTCTAGCTTTCTTAGCTTTTAAAACCAATTGCTTTTGAATTAACGGTACTTCATGAGCAGGAACTTCAACCCCTAAATCTCCACGAGCAACCATTAAACCATCACAGTAAGCAACAATCTTATCAATATTTTCAACAGCCTCTGGCTTTTCAATTTTAGCAATGATCGGAATTTTATGATCTGAGTGCTTATTGATGATGTTCTGTAAATCAATTAAATCTTGACTAAAACGAACAAAAGAAAGAGCGATCCAATCTACCTCTAAAGAAATAGCGAATTCGGCATCTGCAATATCCTTTTTTGTAAGTGCTGGTAAAGAAATATTTGTATTCGGTAAGTTAACACCCTTCTTAGATTTCAATGGTCCACCTTGTATTACTTTGGCTAAAACCTCATCATTTCCATTGGTTGTTACTACTTCGAACATAAGTTTACCATCATCTAAAAGAATACGCTCCCCAGCTTTTACATCTCTAGGAAATTCTTTATAATTCATGTAAACTCTTTCTGCAGAACCTTCAAAAGGCTCGCCGGTTACAAATGTTATTTCATCACCTGGGCTAACTACAACGTCACCAGCCATTACGCCTACACGTAATTTAGGTCCTTGTAAATCTGCTAAAATAGATGTGTACGTATCCATTTCATCATTTAACTCACGTATCATTTTTACACGCTCTTTAACATCATCGTAATCGGCATGAGAAAAATTTATTCTGAATACATCTACTCCTGCATCAATCATGCTCCTGAGTACCTCTTTCTTGCTAGTTGCAGGCCCTAAGGTGGCAACAATTTTCGTCTTTTTTACAGTTGGCATATTTAAAAAATTAGATTGTTCTTTGATTTTAGTTTGTCTGTACTTATTTCATAAGCTGCCATAACCCTAGGCAACATTAATATGTTCTTTATTAAGGAATTTATATCAAAATCCTTCTCAGTTTCTATTTTTAATAGATAGTCGACATCCTTATACTCAGGTATGAGCCTAGGTGTCTTATATGTTGTTTCGTCCTTAAATAAATCGTCTCGTACAATGAGCTCTTTTTCACTGCTATGATTGGCAACTAACACCCAATACATATCATTATACTCATCTTCCCATTCAAAAATGGGAAAGGATTTATTTTCAGCAAGAATAAAATTCTTTTTTGCTCTTACAAATTTTGACTTAACACTTTGGTTTAATCCGTAGGCTAAAGCAAAATCTTCTAAGGTAGTGTGTAAAGCTATAAGGCTAAAAGATTCATCATAAAAATCATCATTTATTTTATAAGTCGCAGCCATACTTCAACAAAACGGTAAATATAGAACTTCTAAGCTATAAAGCCTAGTTAGATAAATTGATAAAAACACATTAAAAGTTAATAAAATGTTAGCTTTTTATCATTTTGTGAAATGATTAATTTTCCATCTTGTCTTGCAAAGCAAAAAAAGCTCTTTTTGAGGCTCTTTCTTCTGCTTTCTTCTTGGAAGTTGCCCTAGCTTTTGCAACAACATTACCGCCAATTGAAAGTTTAACGGCAAAATGTTTTAATGGATCATTGCCAGTATCTTCATAAACGTCAAAATCGAAAGATTTCTTTTTCTTCTGACACCATTCGATTACTAGACTCTTATAACTTATTACCCTACCTTCTAATTGTTCAATGTCAACATAGGGCTCTACTACTCTTTTGTAAATAAATTTTTCGCAATATTTATAACCACGGTCAAGGTAAATTGCACCTACTAAAGCTTCAAATACATTACCATGTATATTTTGGCCAAAGTGCGATTTAGGTATTCTACTTTCTACATAATTAATTAAACCTAAATCTTTACCCAATTCATTTAAATGCTCTCTACTAACAATTTTAGATCGCATTTTAGTAAGGTAACCTTCGTCACCTTCTGGCACTTCACTATAAAGATGCTTAGAAATTATGGTGCCTAGCATAGAATCTCCTAAGAACTCTAGCCGTTCGTAATTCATAGCATTACCCTTTTCATCTTTTATATTCATTGACCTGTGTAGAAAGGCCTTTTTATAAAAAGATAAGGTTTTTGGTCTAAAACCTAAGATTTTGGTTATTCCCAAAAAAAAATCCCCATCCTCTTTTGGATGGGAATTAAATAAGTTTGTGGGAAATGACATAAAAACTAATTAATCAATTTTTTTAAAAACTACACATGCATTGTGCCCACCAAAACCAAATGTGTTACTCATAGCAACTTTTACATCTCGTTTTTGAGCTTTATTCAATGTAAGGTTTAAACTAGGATCTATATTCTCATCTACCGTAGTATGGTTGATAGTTGGTGGCACTATACCATGTTCCATTGCCAAAATCGATGCAATTGCTTCAATAGCTCCGGCTGCACCTAATAGGTGACCGGTCATAGACTTGGTAGAATTTATATTTATATCTTTTGCATGTTCACCAAATACTTTGGTAATTGCTTTTAGCTCTGCAACGTCACCTAAAGGTGTAGCAGTACCATGTGTATTAATAGCATCTACATCTTCAATTGATAGACCTGCATCTTTTAAACAGTTTTGCATTACTCTAACTACTCCTATCCCATCTGGGTGTGGTGCAGTCATGTGGTAAGCATCACTTGTCATACCACCACCTGCTACTTCTGCATAAATTTTTGCTCCTCTAGCAACTGCATGCTCATATTCTTCAAGAACTAACGCCCCTGCTCCTTCACCCAAAACGAAACCATCTCTAGTTGCATCAAAAGGTCTTGAAGCCGTTTCTGGACTATCATTTCTTGTTGATAATGCGTGCATTGCTCCGAAACCACCCATACCTGCAATAGTTACGGCCGCCTCACTACCACCTGTTACAATGACATCGCAATGACCTAAACGTATATAGTTTAAGGCATCTATCATCGCATTTGCCGAAGAGGCACATGCTGAAACAGTTGTATAGTTAGGACCCATAAAACCATGTTTTATAGAAATGTTTCCTGGTGCTATATCTGCAATCATCTTTGGTATAAAGAATGGATTGAATCTTGGTGTACCATCACCATTAGCAAAATTCATGACCTCGTTCTGGAAAGTTTCCAATCCTCCGATTCCTGCTCCCCAAATAACGCCAACACGAAATTTATCAAGTTTTTCTAAATCTAATTTAGAATCAAGAATAGCTTCGTCAGAAGATACAAGTGCGTATTGTGCAAATCTATCTAGCTTACGCCCTTCTTTTCTTTCAAAGTGATCTTCGGTGCTGTAGTTCTTCAACTCACATGCGAATTTTACTTTAAATTTTTCTGTATCGTAATAAGTAATTGGTGCCGATCCGCTTTTACCGCTAATCAAGGCATTCCAATACTCTTCAATATTGTTACCTATTGGGGTAAGTGCCCCCAAACCTGTAACTACAACTCGCTTTAACTGCATTTAACTTTTGTTTGTTTAAATCTAAACCAAGCGTAAATTAAAAAAAATTATCCATGCGGAGTGTTTACCACATGGATAATTTGAATTCTATTTAAGAAAACATGCTTTACTTCGCTTCTTCTATGTAGCTGATCGCTTGACCAACAGTTGCGATATTCTCAGCTTGATCGTCTGGAATTTGGATATCAAATTCTTTTTCGAACTCCATTATCAACTCTACCGTGTCTAATGAATCTGCGCCTAAATCGTTAGTAAAGCTAGCTTCGGTTACCACTTCGTTTTCATCAACTCCTAATTTATCAACGATGATAGCTTTAACTCTTGATGCAATGTCTGACATAATAATATTTGTTTTAAAAATTTAAATTGAAGGCAAAAATAAAAAACTTTGGTTTAATTACACTAATTGTCGTTAAAATGTATGGTAATTTAATAAAATTAAAGACATGTGCAGTAATTTTACCACATTAATATTTTGTTTCGGTAACGTTGATAAAAGGTATTGAAAAGTAGTGAGGTAATTAGAACTGTAAATGATAATCGTTTTTTTCTAAATTCTGACAAGCTTTAAATTTGCTTTATTTGCCGAACTTTAATTTTATTGTTTGCTCTCTTAAAAGACCACTTGTATTGAAAACCAAAAAAATTATTCTTTTTGCCTCAGGTTCTGGATCTAATGTTGAAAACATTGCCAACTATTTTAAACTCCGCAAAGATGTTACTATATGCTGTGTATTAACTAACAAAAGCGATGCCAAAGTCATTGAACGGTGCAATAGACTTAAAATAAACGCTTTGTTCTTTAACCGTCAAGCGTTTTCTAAAAGTGACTTTATTTTAAATATGATGCAGTCTCTAGAGCCCGACCTTATCGTTTTAGCTGGCTTTTTATGGAAAATACCAGAAGCTATTACGAATGCATTTCCAAAGCAAATTATAAATATTCATCCTGCATTATTACCAAAGTATGGTGGCAAAGGCATGTATGGCATGAACGTTCATAATGCCGTTAAGGAACAAAAAGAGACCGAAACTGGCATTACCATACATTATGTAAATGCACAATACGATGAGGGCGCAATCATTAAACAAGCAAAAGCACCTATCGCCATTACCGATACTGCAGAAGATATTGCGTCTAAAGTTCATCAATTAGAATATGAGTATTTCCCTAAAGTCATTGACGAAATTTTATCAAAACAGTAATGGCTAAAAAAGGAAAATTCTATGTCGTTTGGAAAGGTAAAAAGCCAGGCATCTTTGATTCATGGAAAGAATGCAAAAAATCTATTGCAAACTATGCAGGTGCAGAATACAAATCTTTTGAATCTTTTGATGTCGCCAAAAAAGCCTACAATGGTAATTATGCCGATTTTAAAGGAAAGAAAAAAACAGCACCTTCATTATCAAAAGAGGAATTGAAACGAATAGGGCTACCTAATTATCATTCTATTTCTGTTGATGCGGCTTCTAGCGGAAATCCCGGAGTTATGGAATACCAAGGGGTAGATACTAAAACGGGTAAAAAATTATTTAAACAAGGTCCTTTTCCGCAAGGGACTAATAATATTGGGGAGTTTTTAGCGCTGGTTCACGGACTAGCATTTTTAAAAGAGCGTAATAGTGACCGCATTATCTACACAGATTCTAGAACTGCCATGAGTTGGGTGCGCAAAAAAAAATGCAACACCAAACTAACAGTATCTGCTAAAAACAAGAATTTATTTGAACTTGTAGATAGGGCTGTTGAATGGTTAAAGAAAAACCAATACAGTACTGTTATTGTAAAATGGGAAACAAAAGCTTGGGGAGAAATTCCTGCTGATTTTGGTAGGAAATAGTTGGTATTTTATATCAACAATTCGCCTTTAACAATTATTACCATTTGTATTTGATAAACCATTTTAATTAGCCCTTCAAAATCGTATATTTGCAGCTTAAATTTTTACAATTTTATGGGCAAGCTTTTAATAGTAGGTACTGTCGCTTTTGACGCCATCGAAACTCCTTTTGGAAAAACAGATAAAATTTTAGGCGGCGCAGCTACCTATATTGGCTTAGCAGCATCTCAATTCGATGTAGATTCAGCTATTATCTCTATAGTTGGTGATGATTTACCACAAGAATATTTAGATCTTTTAACTGACAGAGGTATTGACATTTCTGGCTTAGAAATCGTAAAAGGTGGTAAAACTTTCTTCTGGAAAGGTAAATACCATAACGATTTAAATTCAAGAGATACGCTTGTTACAGAATTAAACACCTTAGAAGACTTCAATCCTGTAGTTCCTGAAGATTATAATGATGCCGATGTTGTAATGCTAGGTAATCTTCACCCAATTGTTCAATTAGGTGTAATTAATCAGATGAAAAAACGACCAAAATTAATCATATTGGACACCATGAATTTTTGGATGGACAATGCTTTGAATGATTTAATGGAAGTCATTAAACATATTGACGTATTAACTATTAACGATGAGGAAGCTAGACAATTAACTGGCGAATACTCTTTAGTTAAAGCAGCACAAAAGATTTTTACCATGGGACCTAAATATGTGGTGATCAAAAAAGGAGAACACGGTGCTTTGTTATTTAATGAAGACCAAATATTTTTTGCACCGGCATTACCTTTAGAAGAGGTGTTTGATCCAACAGGTGCAGGTGATACTTTTGCAGGTGGCTTTTCAGGTTACTTAGCAGCTAGCGATGATAGTTCTTTTGAGAATATGAAGAAGGCTATTATTCACGGATCTAATTTGGCATCGTTTAGTGTTGAGAAATTCGGCACAGAAAGAATGATTGATTTAGATCGTAAAGAAATTAGAGAGAGACTGCATCAGTTTAAAAGACTGACTCAGTTTGATATAGAATTACAATAATCCCCTAGCCTCAATTTTTTGGGGCTTTTTTAATACCAAAAACAATGAGTGACGCAATTAAGCATGAGTGTGGTATTTCTGTAATACGGTTGTTAAAACCATTAGAGTATTACAAGGAAAAGTATGGAACAGCATTTTATGGTGTAAATAAAATGTATCTAATGATGGAAAAACAGCACAATCGTGGTCAAGATGGTGCAGGTTTTGCCAGTATTAAATTAGATGTCAAAGCAGGGGAACGTTACATGAGTCGTGTTCGTTCATGTCAGCAACAGCCTATACAAGATATTTTTGCCCAAATAAACGACCGTATCAATTCTGAACTTAAAGAGCACCCGGAGTATGAAGATGATGTGGCTTTGCAAAAAAAGCACATACCTTATATAGGCGAGTTACTTTTAGGTCATGTACGTTACGGTACTTTTGGTAAAAATAGCATTGAAAGTGTTCACCCTTTTATAAGACAGAATAATTGGATGCACCGTAACCTTATTGTTGCAGGTAACTTCAACATGACCAATGTTCATGAACTTTTCGATAATTTAATTCAGCTTGGGCAACACCCAAAAGAAATGGCTGATACCGTTACCGTAATGGAAAAGATAGGTCATTTTCTAGATGATGCGGTTGCTAAATTATACAAGCAAATTAAAAAGGAAGGATATACCAAACAGGAAGCTTCTCCACTTATTGCCGAACGCTTAAAGGTGTACAAAATATTAAGAAGGGCTGCCAAAAATTTTGATGGCGGTTATGCAATGGCTGGTTTACTTGGTCATGGTGATGCTTTTGTATTAAGAGATCCAAGCGGTATTAGACCTGCATACTACTATAGAGATGACGAAGTTGTTGTAGTAGCATCAGAAAGACCGGCAATACAGACTGTATTCAACGTACCTTATGAAGAGGTAAAAGAATTGGATCCGGGTGCTGCTATCATTATTAAAAAGAATGGCACCAGCGACATTAAACAAATATTAGAACCTAAAGAGCGAAAAGCATGTTCTTTTGAACGTATCTATTTCTCTAGAGGTAGCGATAAAGAAATTTACCAAGAGCGTAAAGCTTTAGGTAAGTTGGTATTTCCTCAAATATTAGAAGCTATTAATGAGGATATTAAGAATACCGTTTTTTCTTATATACCAAATACTGCCGAAACTTCTTTCTACGGAATGGTTAAGGAAGCTCAAAACTACCTTAATAAGAAAAAGGAAGAGCAAATACTAGCTTTAGGTACAGGTATTACAGGTGAACAATTGCATGAAATACTAGATGTACGCCCTAGAATAGAGAAAGTTGCTATTAAAGATGCGAAGCTTAGAACATTCATTACTCAAGATAGTAGTAGAGACGATCTTGTAGCACACGTTTATGACATTTCTTATGGATCAGTAAAGAAAGGTGACAATCTAGTTATTATCGATGATAGTATTGTTCGCGGTACCACACTTAAAAAGAGTATTTTAAGAATACTAGATAGATTATCTCCTGGGAAAATTATCGTAGTATCTTCTGCACCGCAAATTAGATATCCAGATTGTTATGGTATTGATATGGCCAAACTAGAAGACTTTATTGCCTTCAAAGCAGCTTTAGCTTTACACGAAGATAATAACTCTATGCATATCGTAGAAGATATTTACAAAAAGTGCTTGACACAAGTCGATAGTCATGATAATGATGTAATTAATTACGTAAAAGAATTCTATGCTCCGTTTACAGCGAAACAGATTTCTAAGAAAACAGGAGAGCTGCTTAGTCCTGAGGGAATAAACGCTGAAGTATCTATTATTTACCAAACCATTGAAAACCTGCATGAGGCTTGTCCTAAAAACTTAGGCGATTGGTATTTTACCGGTAACTACCCAACACCAGGTGGAAATAGAGTAGTAAATAAGGCTTTTATAAACTTTTATGAAGGCAACAACGAACGCGCATATTAAATAATACATCGATGAAATGCACTCTATTTGTGTATTTCATCGATGAATAAAGTATTTTAACGACTGAATGGTCGATTTGAATTAACCAGCTTTACATTTAGAGCTACCATAGCATAAGTAGGTTAAGTTCATGGTAAGATTTGGGGCAAAAAAGGTGGAGATTTCTCCACCTTTTTTATTTGCCATTTTTTCTCGCCACCAAATTGTAATCCGTTTCTTCACAAAGCTCTTTTTAACGTAATTACGAGACTTTCAGCCAATACCTTTTACAATCATTAATAAGCCTATTACATTTACAGAACCATAGCATAAGTAGGTTAAGTTCATGGTAAGATTTGGGGAAAAGGACGGAGCAATGCTCCGTCTTTTTATTTTACAGCCATTTCTAACTTCACCACCGCACAAAATCTTCTTAAACTTTCAATTCTAGCATTACAACTTAAGTTTGTGACGTACAACGAATAGCTTTTTATAATAGCCCATATGCCTATACATTTACAGAACCATAGCATAAGTAGGTTAAGTTCATGGTAAGATTTGGGGAAAAGACGGAGCAATGCTCCGTCTTTTTATTTTACAGCCATTTCTAACTTCACAACCACAAAATCTTCCTAAATTTTTAATTCTAGTAGTACAACCTAAGTTTGTGAAGTACAACGAATAGCTTTTTATAAAACCCCGCATGCCTATATATTTACAGAACCATAGCATAAGTAGGTTAAGTTCATGGTAAGATTTGGGGAAAAGACGGAGCAATGCTCCGTCTTTTTATTTTATACCAATTGGCTTATAAAACAACTAGTTAGCCCTAATGACCTACCCCTAGTAAAACATCTTCTGTTAAATAAAAGTTTATATTTTTCTTAAAAATCCTTTTTTTATTTACTCAATACCAGTAATTTAGTCTCGCCATAGCATAAGTAGGTTAAGTTTATGGTAAGATTTGGGACGAAAAGGGTGGAGATTTCTCCGCCCTTTTCTATTTTAAAACCAAAAAAACCACCCATGAATAATTCATAAGTGGTTTCCTACAAGATAGTTAAGAATATTTCTACTCTTTCTTATTTGTTACTAGCGTATCTTTTCGAAACTTCATCCCAGTTAATGATATTGAAAAACGCTTCAATATAATCTGGTCTCTTGTTTTGGTAATTTAGGTAATATGCATGTTCCCATACATCTAAACCTAAAATTGGTAGACCTCCACATTCAACTCCTGGCATTAATGGATTGTCTTGATTTGGTGTAGAACATACTTCTACTTTACCTCCTTTATGAACACATAACCATGCCCAACCAGAACCGAATCTTGTACCCGCAGCAGTTGTAAACTTAGTTTTGAATTCTTCGAAAGAACCAAAAGCGCTATCAATTGCAGCTGCTAATTCGCCACTTGGCTTTCCACCACCGTTTGGTGATAAGATTGTCCAGAATAATGAGTGATTGTAGAATCCGCCACCGTTATTTCTAACAGCACCATTACTCATATCCAATCCTGTTAAAATATCTTCTATAGACTTCCCAGCAAGGTCAGTACCCTCTATAGCAGCATTTAATTTAGATGTATATCCTTGGTGATGTTTTGTATGATGTATTTCCATTGTCCTTGCATCGATATGAGGCTCAAGAGCATCATAGGCGTAAGGCAATTTTGGTAGTTCAAAAGCCATAATTTATGTATTTTTAGATTAATATTAATTGTCTACCAAAGTTACGGATTTTAACATTTATATTCATGTAATAATTTGTTAAGAACTGTACAGGAATCCTTAATTTGCAGTAAAAATCAGTGTCCAGGAATTCTTTTACCATATACAATGCCTCTGCCGGATCAGGCAAAACCTATGCTCTTGCTAAGGTTTACTTGAAAATTATACTGGCTTCGCCGCAGAATTTCAGAAAAATATTAGCTATCACATTTACGAACAAAGCAGTAAATGAGATGAAACATAGAATATTGAACAGCCTGTTCGAGTTTTCTAAAATTACTTCTATTGAAGATGCTAATCCGTTATTTAATGACATTCTAAACGAAACTAGTTACACTTTTGAAGAGCTACCAGCATTAAGCAAACTTCGATTAAAGCAAATACTACATAACTACGCCTTTTTTGATATTTCTACCATAGATAAGTTTACCCACAGACTTATTAGAACTTTCGCGAAAGATTTGAAGATCCCTCAAAACTTTGAGGTTGTTCTTGATGTAGACCTACTTTTACAAGAGGCAGTTGAGCGCGTTATTAGTAAAGCGGGTGAGGATCCCGAGTTTACAAAAGTGCTTTTAGATTTTGCCATTGAAAAAATTGAAGATGACCGTAGTTGGGATATTGGTTTTGATCTATTGAAAATTGGTAAACTGATATTCGATGAGAACAATGCCGAACATTTAAAACATTTACAAGAAATAGAATTAGGCGATTTTCTAAAGCTGCAAACGCATCTTAAAAAAGAAACCAAAAATTTAGAGAAAAAAATTGTAGCACTTGCTACTGCCGCTCTTGACGTTATCACTTCATCTGGTTTAGATTTAAAAGATTTCCCTAGAGAAACCTTACCTAACCATTTCAAGAAAATAGTTGCTGAAAACTTTACTCCTACACAACTCTACAATAACAAACTTGAGGATAATTTAATTGAGGGAAAAATAGTAAAAGCCACCGTTAAAAATGCTCCGGCAGAATTAGCGCCTCAATTACTTCATCATTATCAAGCAATAAAACAGCTTATTTATAAAAGGGGATTGTATGCTAACATCAATAGAAACATTATCCCTTTTGCGTTATTAAATGCGATACAGAAAGAACTGAAGATTATTCAAGAAGAAAAAGACCAATTGTCTATTTCTGAATTTAACACCCTAATTGCAAAAGAGGTCAAGGATCAACCTGCACCTTTTATTTACGAGCGTCTTGGAGAAAAGTATCGTCATTATTTCATCGACGAATTTCAAGATACTTCGCAAATGCAATGGGAAAATCTTATTCCTTTAATTGGTAGTGCCATGGAGGGTGAAGATGAATTGGGCAGTATCGGATCTTTGTTTTTAGTGGGCGACCCTAAGCAAGCTATTTATAGATGGCGTGGTGGTAAAGCTGAACAATTTCTTGAGCTGGCAACACATCAAGCGCACCCATTCACCATACAGTCTGATTTGGTTACGCTACCAAAAAACTATAGAAGTTATGCAGAGATCATCAACTTCAATAACAACTTTTTTCAAAGTATAAGTCCGTTTTTAGAGAATGATATATATCAAGAGTTCTTTAAAATTGGTAATACACAAGAAACCAATCAGAAAGAAGGTGGCTACGTAAATATTTCATTATTAGAAGAAGATACTGATGAGGAATATGCAGCGAACACATTGGCTACTATTCAGCAATGTTTAAGCCAAGGCTATACTTATAGCGATATCTGTATTATTATAAGAAAGAAAAAGCATGGTCTTCTGCTGGCAGATTTTTTAATGCAGCACAAAATTCCCGTGGTTTCTTCAGATTCTTTATTACTAAGTGAAAGTGCCAAAGCTATTTTCTTGGTGCAATTGATAAGGTATATGGTTCAACCTACAGAACTAGAGATCCAATATGAGATTTTAAATTTTCTGTCGGATGGAAAAAAAGATAAGCATGCCTATATCTATGAGAATTTAGGAAAACTTAATACACACCTTTTTGAAACCTATGGTTTTGATGCTTCTAAACTTAGACAAGCTTCAGTTTTTGACGGATTGGCTTATGCCATAAAAACCTTTGACCTTATCCCTACTTCAGATGCTCACCTTTCTGCATTTATGGATCTCGTTTTTGATGTTGAGCAGAAATATGGCTCAGACATGCAGTCCTTTTTAGATTATTGGGATAAAAAAGGCAACTCAGCAAGCATCAGTACACCCGAAAATATTGAATCGGTACAGATTATGACCATTCATAAATCTAAAGGGTTGGAATTTCCGGTAGTTATTTTCCCCTATGCAAATTCAAATGTGTATGAAGAGATCGACCCAAAATTATGGCTTCCGGTAAGCAAAGAAGAATTCCTTGGCTTTTCCGAAGTACTTATTAATAAAAAGCAAGAAGTTCAAGAATACGGTGAAATCGAATCATTGCTATATGAAATTGATCATCAAAAATTACAGCTCGATGCTTTTAACCTTTTATATGTAGTGCTTACTAGAGCGGTTAATGCCCTGTTTATTATTAGCGCCAACAAGCTTGATAGAAAAGGAGAACACAATACCAATAGTTATTCTGGTCTATTCATTCATTTTCTAAAGAGCATAGGCGAATATCAACAAGATAAACTATCATACGACTTTGGTGAATTAATACCACAGACCTCTAAAAAACAAACCAGTACAGATCAACTTACTATACCTTATATATATACCAACATAAATAGGCCCGATTTTAAGATACTTGCATTAGCCGGAACTTTATGGGACGAGGGCTTAGATGTTGCCATTAATCAAGGTAATGTTATACATTATATATTAGGCGCTATTTTTACAACTGCCGATTTAGATAGAGCTGTACAAATGGCGCTACAAAAAGGATTGATAAAAGAGCAAGAAGTAAACGGGATAAAGGAAATTGTAAAAAAGGTCATCTTTCATAAAGATTTGACGCAATTTTACCAAAATGATGTTGAAGTACTAAATGAACGCGACCTATTAATGGCAGATGGTACGGTTCAAAGACCAGATAGGGTGGTGCTGAAAAATAACCACGCTACCATTATAGATTACAAGACGGGAGAGCAAAACCCGAAATATCATCATCAAATAAATACTTATGCCCAGAGTTTTTCAAATATGGGCTACACTATAGATCATAAGATCATTGTGTATATTAATACTGAAATAGAACTAGATTATATATAAAGGAATATGTACGGAAAAATTAAAGAACATCTACAGCAAGAAATTGAGAACATCAAAAATGACGGACTCTTTAAAGAGGAACGGATTATTGTTTCTCCGCAAGATGCTGTAATTAAAATCGACACCGGGCAAGAGGTTATCAATTTTTGTGCTAATAATTATTTAGGACTTTCATCTCACCCCGATGTTATACAGGCGGCTAAAGATGCTATGGATACGCATGGCTTCGGTATGTCTTCTGTTCGATTTATTTGTGGTACCCAAGATATACACAAGACATTAGAAGCAAAGATTGCCCACTTTTATGGTACAGAAGACACCATATTATATGCCGCTGCCTTTGATGCCAATGGCGGAGTGTTCGAACCTTTGCTAAATGCAGAAGATGCTATTATTTCTGATTCTCTAAACCATGCCTCTATTATTGATGGTGTGCGTTTGTGTAAAGCTAAGCGCTACCGTTATGCTAATAGCGACATGCAAGATTTAGAAGCACAACTTATAAAAGCAAATGAAGACGGCGCACGATTTAAAATTATTGTTACCGACGGCGTATTCTCTATGGATGGTATTGTAGCTCCGCTAGATAAAATTTGTGATCTAGCCGATAAGTACGATGCATTAGTTATGATAGATGAATGCCATGCCACTGGATTTATAGGTGAAAAAGGAAAAGGCACCTTAGAAGAAAAGGGTGTTATGGGCAGAATTGACATTATTACCGGTACACTTGGTAAAGCATTAGGCGGTGCCATGGGTGGTTACACCACTGGTAAAAAAGAAATTATAACATTATTAAGACAACGCTCTAGACCTTATTTGTTCTCTAACTCTTTAGCGCCAGCTATAGTAGGGGCATCTATTAAGGTGTTCGATATGTTAGAAAACGACACTTCGTTACGAGATAAATTGCAAGAAAATACTGCATACTTCAAAAAAGGCATTAAAAACGCGGGTTTCGACATTGTTGATGGAGATTCTGCTATAGTACCTGTAATGTTATACGATGCCAAATTATCACAAGACATGGCAAATAAGTTACTGGAAAAAGGAATTTATGTAATTGGTTTTTTCTACCCTGTAGTGCCAAAAGGTAAGGCCCGCATTAGGGTTCAACTATCTGCTGCGCATACAAAAGAACACTTAGATGCTGCCATTAAAGCTTTTACAGAAGTCGGAAAAGAATTAAAAATCGTTTAAATGCAGTATTTAATCTATTAAATGCGCTAAAAAAAATAGGAAATTGATTTTGTTAATAATATTTAACAAGTTACATTTGCAGCTAATAAACACTTAAACTTAAAATTTAATACATGAAACATCTTAGCAAATTATTGGCAGTTGCCCTACTAGTAGTAGGTATCAACAGCATACAAGCGCAAGACGAGAATAACCCTTGGCAAGTGCAATTTGGGGTTAACGCGATTGACGTATATCCTACTTCGGATGTAAGTTCTTTCGGTAACGAATTCTTCAATGTGAACGATCACTGGAACATTTTACCTTCTATCTCTTATGTAGGAGTATCTAAGTCAATAGGGGATGGTTTCTCTGTTGGAGCAAGAGGTTCTCTTAACAAAATTAGCAAATTAGGTGATACTAGCGTTGACGACCTTTCTCACTACGCTATAGATGGTACAATTAAATATGATATCATAAAAAGACAAACTGTTATTGATCCTTTCGTAGAGATCGGTGGTGGTTATACTTGGATCGATGAAATCGGTGCTGGTACTGCAAATGGTGGTATTGGTGTTAATATCTGGTTTACTGAAAACTTAGGTCTTACATTACAATCTTCTTACAAGCATGCTTTCGAAGATTACTTAGCTCCTCACTTCCAACACTTAGCTGGTATTTCAGTTAAATTTGGTGGTACTGATACTGACGGTGATGGTATCTATGATAAAGATGATGCTTGTCCAGAAGTTGCTGGTCTTGAAGCATTCAACGGTTGTCCTGATTCTGACGGCGATGGTATCGAAGACAGCAAAGATGCTTGTCCTAACGAAGCTGGTTCTAAAGAAATGAACGGATGTCCTGATGCTGACGGTGACGGTGTTGCTGATAAAGATGATGCTTGTCCAAACGAAGCTGGTCTTCCTGCTTTAGCTGGTTGTCCTGATGCTGATGGCGATGGTGTTGCTGATAAAGATGATGCATGTCCTGCTGAAGCTGGTCCTGCTGAAAACAAAGGTTGTCCTTGGGCTGATAAAGACGGTGACGGTGTACTTGACAAAGATGATCAATGTCCTGATGTTGCTGGTACAGTAGCTAACGCTGGTTGTCCTGAAGTAACTGCTGAAGTTCAAAAGCAATTGAATGATTATGCTAGAACTATCTTATTTGATACTGGTAAATCTTCTATCAAAGCTGAGTCTACTTCTGTAATGGTTGACATTATCACAATCCTTAAAGAATACCCTAACGCTAAGTTTACTGTTGAAGGTCATACTGACAGCGTAGGTAGCGAAAAATTAAACCAAAGTCTTTCTGAGTCAAGAGCTCTTTCTGTAAAAGAATTCTTAGTAGACAAAGGAATCGAAGAGTTTAGATTATCTGCTGTAGGTTACGGTGAGTCTAAGCCAATGGCTACAAACAATACAAGAGCTGGTAGAGCTCAAAACAGAAGGGTAGAAATCAACTTAGTAAAATAAGTTTATAAAAACCTAAGTGTTTTAATAACTAAAAGCCCCGCAATATTGCGGGGCTTTTTTATTTTTACACTATATGCAGAGTTTTATACAAGATGTAGTTCTAGACGTTTTAAAAAATAACCCAGATACTGGTAAAGTAGTTTTTATTCTACCCAGTAAACGTGCGGGTGTATTTCTTAAAAAAATACTATCAAAATCACTTACCCAAACAGTACTTGCCCCAGAAATCTATAGTATTGAAGATTTCATTGAAAAGGTTTCTAACCTGGTCACCGCAAATACTACCACACAATTATTTGAACTCTATAATGCCTATTTAAAAGTGGGTGATTATGAAAAAGAATCTTTTGATTCTTTTTTAAAATGGGGACAAATACTATTACAAGATTTTAATGAAGTAGATCGTTACCTAGTTGACGCTTCTACCCTATACCAAAATGTTGCTGCTATACAAGAAGTCAACCACTGGTCATTGAATCCTGATAATTCTGAAATGATTGAAAACTACCTTCACTTCTGGAGGTATTTAGAAGACATCTATAAACAATTTAATGGCAGATTATTAGAACAGGGACTTGGTCACCAGGGACTCATCTATAAAACCTCGGTAGCAGAATTACCAAACTACCTTGAAAACACGAATAAAAAACACATCTTTCTTGGCTTTAATGCCTTGAATACTGCAGAGAGTATTTTGATACAGACCATTCTTGAAAAAACAGATGCTGATATTTATTGGGATATTGACCCCTACTTTTTACAAGACAATATTCATGATGCCGGTTTCTTTATAAGAAATTACCAAAGTACATGGAATGTTCTAAAAGGGAAACCTCTTGCAGGACTCACCAATTACTACAATACCGAAAAGCACATTGAAATTATTGGGGTGCCTAAAAATATCTCTCAAGTAAATTATGTGGGTGATTTACTGTACAAGATTCAGAATGAATCTCCTGATGCATTACGTAATGCCGCTATTGTACTTGGTAATGAAGAATTACTAAATCCGTTATTAAATTCAATTCCAGATAATATACCGGCTACCAATATTACCATGGGGCAAAAATTGGCTTCTACTACCTTGGCCAGCTTTTTTACCAACCTTATTGAGTTTCATGAACAAAAGACAGAAAAAGGATGGTTTTACAAGCACTTACTAAATCTTTTGACACATTCATATGCCGTGCTATTATTTGACGCAAATGAAGTCTCTACAGACAGTTTAATATCAAAAATTAAAACAAATAACTGGTCTTACATCACCAATACACAAATCCGCGAACTTTTACCAGAAAATGCAACAATCAACTTACTATTCGAAGATGTAAAGAATAACCCGAACCGACTTATAGATAATTTTCTGGCTATTATTGAAGCTATACGAGTTATCGACGTGGTAAAAGAAAATTCGCTTTTGCTAGAGCAGCTTTATAAATTCTTTACACTTTTCAATCAGCTAAAAGATCTTTGTAACAGCTTTACCTATATCAATAATCTTAAAAGTTTAAAACATTTATTTTCACAGCTGTTAAGCTCAGAGACTTTAGATTTTCAAGGAAACCCTATTGAAGGTATCCAAATTATGGGAATGCTAGAAAGTCGCTTGTTAGATTTTGAAACAATCATTATTACTTCTGTAAACGAAGGTGTATTGCCATCGGGTAAATCTAATAATTCGTTTATTCCGTACGACCTAAAAATCAAAAACGGATTACCAACCTATAAAGAGAAAGATGCGGTTTACACCTATCACTTCTATCGCTTATTACAGCGTGCCAAAAATGTATATATACTGTACAATACAGAGCCAGATGCCTTGGAGGGCGGCGAGCGTAGCCGATTGATTACACAGTTATTAACTGATGATAATAGAACAAATATTAAATCATTTATCGCTACCCCTACTATACAACCTATTACCAAAGAAATTGCACAGGTTGAAAAAACCACTTCGCTGGCAGCCCTTATTAAAGACAAGGCTAGAAAAGGTTTTTCACCTAGTTCGCTGAGTAATTACATTAGAAATCCTATAGATTTCTACAAGCAGAATTTATTAAATATCAATGAAGTATTACAAGTAGAAGAAACCTTGGCACCCAATACTTTCGGTACCATTGTTCATGATAGTTTAGAAGAATTATATACACCTTTAATCGGTAAACCCCTTACGGCAGATTTACTTAATGGCATTCGAAAAGGAATACCGACCATTGTCGCTCAGAATTTTGAAAAGACCTTCAAAGATGGAAACATCAGTTCTGGTAAAAACTATATTTCTTTTCATGTAATTCTTAAATACATACAGACATTTATCGATGTCGAGATAAAAGAACTTGCAGACCATAGCATTACCATTATTGCTTTAGAGCAATCACTATCAGTACCTTTAGAAGTTGCCGGGTTAGATTTTCCTATCATCTTAAAAGGAAAATTAGACCGTGTTGATGAATATGACGGAATTACCCGAATCATCGATTATAAAACTGGGAAAGTAGAACGCCGTAATGTAGAAATTGTAGAATGGGACATACTAACTGAAGAATATCAATACAGTAAGGCATTTCAATTACTTTGCTACGGATTGATGTATTCTAAGACACATCCCGCAGAAAATCTATCTATTCAAGCAGGTATAATTTCTTTGAAGAATTTTGCAGAAGGCACCTTGTTATTTGCACAAAAAGAATCTGCCCGAGCAACCAGTAAAAACCACATTATTACGAATGAGGTAATTTCTGATTTCGAGCAGATACTTGGTCAGTTAATTACAGAAATCTGTAATGCTGACATTCCGTTTACCGAAAAAGAAGTGTAATACTACTTCTTGTCTGGTCTTGTAGGCCTTACCTCAATTTTACTAGGTAAGGTTCTTTCGTTCATTCGTAATAAGTCTAACACCAATTCGCCAATATCTTCTGGTTGAATTTTCCATGCGTCTTTCTCATCTGGTTCGTTGTTATTAAAATGTGTTGAAACAGAACCTGGCATTATCGTAGACACTTTAATATCATACTGTCTTAAATCTAACATGGCAGCTTGTGTAAAACCAACTACGCCAAATTTAGAAGCATTATACCCTGCGGCTTTTGCAAAGAAGTTTGTACCTGCCAAACTCGCTAATGTAATGTAATACCCTTTAGACTTCTTTAATTCTTCTACGGATGCCTTTAGCGTATGAAATGCACCATTTAAGTTGGTATCTATCATTTGATGCCATTGCTCATCTGTCATCTCATCTATCGGTGCAAAATGACCTACTCCGGCATTTGCCAATACCACATCTACTTGTCCCCATTTCTCCATTATTTTGGCAACGGCATTTTTCTCATCTGCCATTTTACCTACATTAGATACAATACCTAAAACAGCATCATTATCAAAATCTTTTAACGCTTGGTCTACACTGCTCTGTGATCTACCGCTAATAGCAACTCTCATCCCTTGTTTTAGTAATGTTTGTGCCACTGCAAACCCAATACCTTTAGTGCCTCCTGTTATATAAGCTACTTTATTTTTTAAATCTTTCATCGTTCAATTTTTAATGATACCACAAGTTAGCAATTCTATAATTTTTTTGTTGTCCTTTTAGATTAAGAATTAACCGTATTCATTGATTATATTTAACATCAACTTAAAACGCAACAATGAACAGAATTATCGTTTGGTCTATTACCGTAGCACTTGCAGGTTTTTTATTTGGATTTGATACCGTGGTAATATCAGGAGCAAACGAACCTATTAAACAACTTTGGAATACCTCGCCTCTATTTCACGGTACATTCATTATGAGTATGGCATTATGGGGTACTGTTGTAGGCTCGCTTTTTGGCGGTATACCTACCAAAAATTTAGGTCGTAAAAAGACCTTACTCTGGGTTGGTGTTCTATTCTTGGTTTCTGCCCTAGGTTCTGCATTGGCGCAAGATCCCTATTCGTTCTCTGTATTTCGTTTTATAGGCGGTGTAGGTGTTGGTATTTCTTCGGTTGCTGCTCCTATTTATATCTCTGAGATTACATCTAAGGAGAATCGTGGTAAGCTTGGCGGACTCTATCAATTCTGGCTGGTATTCGGTATTCTAATTGCCTTTGTCTCTAACTGGTTATTGAAAGGTTTTGACGGAGTAAATGATTGGCGATGGATGTTAGGCGTAGAAGCCATACCGGCATTTATTTACACTGCAATGGTATTAACCGTACCAGAAAGTCCGAGATGGTTGGCGTTACACAAAAAGGATGATGCCGCTGCCTTAAAAATATTAGAGATTATACACACTAAAGAAAAGGCTGAACAGCAATTACTAGAGATAAAAACGGATCTAAAACATACTACCAAAAGTGAAAAACTATTTCAAAAGAAATATTCTAAAGTGCTTTATCTAGCCTTTTTTATTGCCTTTTTTAATCAATTATCTGGTATCAACTTTGTACTGTATTATGCTCCCGAAATATTAGAGCAAGCAGGATTAGGCGGTAAAGAATCGCTTTTTAATTCTATTGCCATCGGTGTCGTAAATCTCATTTTTACTTTTATCGGTATTCGATTATTAGATAAGCTAGGTAGACGACAATTGATCATCATTGGATCTATTGGCTATATTATTAGTCTAATTATGGTGGGACTTTGTTTTCAGATGGATTTAGGATCAACTCTAACACTTACCTTCATCTGTACATTTGTTGCCTCTCACGCCATTGGGCAAGGCGCGGTAATTTGGGTATTTATCTCTGAGATATTCCCAAACAGTGTTCGTGCATACGGGCAATCTTGGGGCGTAAGTGTGCACTGGGTATTTGCCGCGATTATAACATTGATTACTCCGTTTTTCTTAGACTCAGACCAGGGAATATTGAAAGACCAAGTGTGGTATATCTACTATTTCTTCTGCGCTATGATGGTATTGCAATTAATATGGGCAATTACCAAAATGCCGGAAACTAAAGGGGTTTCTTTAGAGGAATTGAGTAAGGAGTTGGTGAAGGAGTAGCTTACCGCTACTCTTACTTTCGGAATTGCATTATAATTACGATTCTATAGCAGGTTTAAAAACTTCTTTTCTTAAGAAAAAGGCAACAACAGCAAACAAGAAAAACAATATCACTTTACCAGCTAAGTAACCAAAACCATATTCGGTAAGTCTACTAAAATCTGATATTAGAATACTTGCAATATTGATTAACATAAAGAAGGCGAAAACTGCAGCAACGTAAAATATAATTTTCTTCATGATCTAGAAATTATAAAAAGGGAGATTACTAATAAAAGCAAACTCCCTCTTTGTAAAAAATTATTTAGTAACTGTAGTAGTTGTCGGAGTATAGATACCGAAAGTAATAGCTGAAACTAAACCATTAACAAATGTTTGTTTTGTAGTAACTGTGTAGTTTTCTGCACCACCAGCCATAGCCTTAGAATCAGAAACACCTACTGGAGCCAAACCGTAAACCACGTAATGGTTCCATTCTGTTGTTTCGCTGTTACCTTGAGCACCACTACCTACAACACTTGTGTAAGAATAACATGATGTTAATAAAATTGATGAAGCAAAAGCAATTGCCATCATTTTCATTGAATTTTTCATTCTTTTAAAATTTAAAATTAAACATTTATATAATTACTCATTTTGAGCCTTGATAATGAAGTATTTACATAGTATTTCATAAATTTTATTGGGGGAACAAAACTATTCGCAACTACTTATATAATGGCGAAAGTTAAGAATTACCAGTGGATACTTTCTTACAATAACTCGTAAGTTTTTAAGTAGGTGAAGTAGTGATAAATTAAGTTATTGATGTTTAATACGTTGGATGACAAATTAGTTTACTGAGAATATTAAATACCTTCAATTTTACCAATAACATCACCTGGGGTCAAGACTATTTTCTTTTCACAGATCCAGATAATTTTACCTTCAGATGCACTTTCGTATTCCATTTTGGTGTTGTCAATGAGTTCTAACAGTCCATTTTTATCTACATCTGCAATTCATAATAAGTAACCCTTACTTTATTACCAACAACCTTAAAACTCTGTTTTTTAGAAAAAGAACCATCTACAAAATTCAAGGTGTCAACTTGAGATTCTTTTGGTAAATCATAACTTATTGAAAAAGAATAATCTGGTAAAAATCCCTCGTAACTATATCTGTATTCTATGTTTTCAGCATTATTGGGTATTTTTTTGAACCAATTAACTTTTGTTATTTCCGAGTACTCTTTAATAGAGAGATTACTCGCTTTTGTTCCAAAGCCAAGTCCATTCTCGATTGGACTTACTTTTTCCATAATTCCATTTCTTAGTTCGCCATTAGAAACTCTGTTTGTATAAATTTTTATGGAGTAATCCACATAGAAATACAAGCTAAATAATAACATGAAAATTACGGAAATTTTAATTCTCTTCATCACCGAGTTAATTTTATACTTCCGGAAAAATGAAACTGAGGAAGCTAAAATAATTAGCCCGAGGATAGAAATTCCAATCAATTTCAAAAATTCGATAGGTCTTACCAAATCGTTAAATTCTAATTCCAATTTATCTGTCCAAATTGCTAACATAATTGTTAGCAATACTAAGTTGACAGTAACTACAATTAAATATTTTTTAAACACTCACAATGGTTTTTAATCGGGAATACAACGTTTAGTATAAGAAATCGTAGGGCAGGTGATAAACACTTACGTTTCGGTTTATTACTTATATAAATATATTGCCTTTATCTTTTTACTATAAACGCCAAATTTTATATTTAACTTACTTCATAAAAAAAATACTAAATATATGGTTAAGCAAAACGTCATATGTTTATTAAACATTGTTATCTGCTAGCATTATTTATAAGGAAACAACTCAACTTTATTAGTGAATATTAATAGTCTTTTAGATGCTCTGGTTAATGCAACATAAAGATGTTTAGGACACTTAAATTTATGGGCATTTATTATAGCAACAGTATCAAACTCTAGTCCTTTTGTTAGTAAAGTTGTTCCAATACATCTACCCGATACTTTACGACCAGTTCTTCGAATTACATTACGACTGTTTGTCATAGCTTCGGATACTAAAATTTTATTCTCATCTGCTTCTCTTAAAGATTTCACAAATGAGCTAAACAATTCGCTCCTATGGGATTTTATACCCTGAAGTTCTTTTACGCCAATTAAAAAAAAAGAAATCTTGATATAAGAAATATCATTTTTCAATTCTTCTATCAGGGACTCAAGATACATTACAGATGTCCGATCTTTTTCCTCTCTTTTCTTTTTAAACCCTTTTTCATTAAACCACTTATCAAGCTCCGTTTTATTAAAAAGTTTATAGCTTAACTCATTTAACTTAGAAATTATATTTTCATTTGTAATTTCATCAGCTGTTTTTGCTAATTTATAAAAGTCCTTATCATCTATTGATTCAATTAACTTTATACGATTATTAAATTGCTTAACTAATTTAAGTCTTGGATAAATACTTGTAGAATCAGGATGTAAAATCAATAAATTTTCTTCTTTTAAAAGTTTCGTTATTTCTTTATAATAATCCTTATACGGTATATATAAATCTCGTTCATCAATAGTAAATGTTTCAATTGATGGAAACTCAGATAAATTAATTTCTTCTTTCTTAATTAAAGATTCCCTGATTTTTTTTAGATCTAATCCTAAGTTACTATTATTTCCTCTTAACCAACGTTGGGGATGATTTAAGGAATACTGATTATTAATAAATTCAAGCATATCATTCTCAGCTTGCATATCAACAAGTGCTTCACCATTGAAGCCAAAGATTCCTTGTAAGTAATCACCAAGAATATGAGTCGGAAATAAATCAGCTAATGATGAGATTAATTCATGCTGTTGAGTAGTACAGTCTTGATATTCGTCAACAAATAAGCCAGAGTATGTTCTTGAAATAACATTTTTAACAAGTTTTAATTTAAATATTTCTTTAGCTTTATTTATTATGAAAGGATAATATTCTTTACTATTCTCTTGAGAGGGTATGTCTATTCCTGTATAAAATGAAAGCACATACTTTTGAGCAAAACTCGTTATAGTTTCAATATTATAATTATAAGAATGTATTTTTTTTTGTTTGAATTTTTCCTTCAAAGAAGCTACGCCTGCATGAGTGTGAGTAAGTATCAGTTGTTTTCCTTTACCTTCTAAATGAATTAAACATTCTGATATGGTATATGTTTTACCAAATCCAGCTGGTGCAATTAACATGCTTTTTTCTTTGGAAACAAATTCTTTGTAATCAATCATTTTCAATCCAATTTATTAATTGGTCAATTTGTTTACCTAATTTTTTATCAAGGAACTTCTGCTTATATTTCAGACTAATGTTACCAATAACTTCTCCATGGTCAGTTCGTTTAAACCACTCTTTCTTTTTTACAATTGAAGCTTTATAAATTGCATCTCTTAAATCATTTGAATCTATATCTTTCCAGTTTTCACCTAACTCAGATGTATATTTTGAATTTATTGATGCCTTAACACTATCCTCATCTTTTTCTTCTATTCTATATTCTATCAATTCTACGATAGCATCCCAAGGTAAATCTTCAAAAATGTGATTTTCCATAGCTTTTTTGTCATCACTATCAATAACCGTAACACCTAAAAAAGAGAGAGAACTCTTTTCGTCATTTATTTTCTGTACGTCCGAGTCACAGAATAAACAAACTTTATAGCCTGCATTAAGAAACGCTTTGGTATAGTCAATTTGTGTTGAACCTCCACCGTTAGCAAAACGAACACCTTTAATAGCGGAATTAATACCTTTCTCAGTAATTAAATAATTATTTAATCCTCTGCAAAATCCTATTTCGGTTGGTCCTTCACAGACTAAAACCTTATTACTAAAGAAAGCCTCTGGATTACTACGGATGCACCCTTGTAAAGATGAGTCAAATTCATAAAGTTTACTGTAGTTGTTTTTTACTCTAAATAAATCAGTTGTAGTCAATTCTACTAATACATCTCTAGAATGTGTTGTTATAAAAATTTGACCTTTATTCTCTCTTTTTAAAGTTTGAGCTAGATGTTGTGCTCTATCTGGTTCCAGCCCTTGTTCAATTTCATCAATTAATAAAATTCCTCCTAACTTTGATAGTTCGGTTTGGATAGCCATGGAAATTATTCTTTTAGAACCTTTACCTTTTAATCTAAAAGGTATTTTATCATCATGTAAACTAATTCTTTGATTATTAATAGATATATCTTTAAAATCAATAGTTGTAGTTGTATTGTCTTTAATGTCAGCACCCAATTTTGAGGCTGAATCTACTACTTTCTTAACCGTATCATCTAAATGATTGAATGAGCTTGTATCAATTTCTTGTTTTGCTTCTCTAAACGCATCTAGAATTATATTATTTTTTTCATCAATAGAATCATCTTGTTTTAACAATGAATATAATGGATTTCCTTTACTCCAAGAAAAGTGTTTATCTACATAATCTGAAACTAAAAACACATTCAGTTTAGCTCTATCATTTGCCCTCATTTCAATTTCTTCTTGATTTTCTCGGTTATTAACGATAGTCCATTTCGGTTCTAAATTTTTATCAACTATTAATTTTATTGTAAGAATTTCTAGGTAGTCATCTTTTATGTCATCATGGATAATATTAGTTTCCTTTTCTAAGCCTCTGATATAAAGACCATATTTGTTTTCATTAGTCAAACTAATAGGTAAATCATATAGGGAAGCCTCAATTTCAATTGAATTAGAAATATTTCCATTATAAAAGTCTGTATCATGAAAAGTCTGATTCCATATTGGAGATAGAACTTTCGAAATGGCGTCAAGAATAGTTGTTTTCCCAGAATCTCCACGCCCGATTAAACATATGAAATCTGTTATACCAAAAACTTGCTCAAGTTTTTTAATTCCTCTGTAATTTGATATTTTTAGACTATGAATTTTTGCCATAAGTTTAATAGATGATATTTTTTTGCTTGCAGGTAACAAATACATAAAGCAACAAGTTACTTTACACCCAAAAATTAAATTATTTAGTAAAATTCTAAAACGGCAGGGGGAAGTAGTGTTTTAGAACCGCCCAACAAGGTAGTATTTTTCTTCAATGTGCCATTACGGATAACCGTAATCTATAGAATATAACTAGTTTTTAAGTTCAGTTTTTTGTCTTTCTACATTTATTTTTTCAATCAATTTATCTACCTCTACTTTGACCAATGGTTTTAATTTAAATTCTTTTAGCTGTTTCAAAAAAGCCTCTGCTTCTTTTAACTTTTTACGCTCGAATTCTATTTCAGCCAAATTCAATAGTACTATTGAAGTGTCATTTTTTGTTCGCAGTCCAATTTCCAAAGCTTTAGTCAATTCGGAGTAACCATAATCACAATCACCATTCTCAAAAGCAATAATTCCTTTTGTAAAGTGGTAGTAACTTTTATGACTTTTAGCTAAGTAACGTGGATTTTTAACCTTTGCGATCAGCTTTTCGGCTTTTTTAAAGTTATTTTTTTTTAGCTGATTGAAGGCTGCATATACGGTTCCATACTGAAAGTAACCGTAAGCGAAAAGACCTGCTGCTAGTATAGTCATTGCCATATTAGTAAAATCATTTTTTGAATAAAAAAATATTGACATTCCAATACATGAAATGACAAGGATAATTCTGATGATAGGAGTAAACATAAGATTTAATGCGTTTTACTAAAACTGAGTTTGTAATTTGAATCTCATTCTTCTTCTAAGGAAAAACATTTCAGTTTTTGATATTATTCTTTATTATCCGAAAAGTTTAGCTAAAAATCCTTTTTTTTTATTCTTTATGATCCAAACTAATTCAGTTGGATGTCTTTCGGTAAATTGATTAGCACCAAACTTTCCCCAAGCGAAGCCATCCTTATTTCTACCTTCTCTTAGATCAGCTACAGTCCATTCATCTCCATCAAATTTTTTCAAGAAGTCTTTGAAACCAGGATTACTATTTGCAAATTCGGTTTTTGATGAACATAGTCCGTTTTCATCCCAAATTGTCATAACGGTTTTATCGTGAATTTCATTCAAATAACACTCCTCAGGACTTTGGTAAAATTCTAAAACATGGTTTAAATATTCATTTATGCTTTGTGAATGAACAACAAAAACTGCTGGGTCGTGACAAGCAAAAAATACTTTATTCGTGTTTCCGTTACCATCTAAATCAAGAATCCAATGATTTCCAAAACCATCGTGTCCAAGAGTGAGAGAGTTTGCTGATAACTCCCAAAAGCCAAACTGCCCAATGGAATCGAAATGAACCATTTCAAGTCCATAACCATCCCAACCTCTAGTTTCTTTCAATATCTCTAGTATTTCGTCGTCAATGTTTTTACTAGGAAATTGTTCTTTTAGCTGTTTAATTTCTGCATCGGTTAATCCTTCTTGAAATTCAAGTTGATATTGTTCTCCATCCTCATCTGTAAAGGTTGATTCTTTGAGTTTCTTAATTATTTCAAGATTTGTCATATTGTTTTTTACTGTTTCGCTAACAATTATTTACTGATTTCTATAATTAAATCTAAAACTAGTAAAGGAATTAATGTTTTAGAACCGACCAACAAGGTAGTATTTTTCTTCAATTTATAATTGCGGAAAAGAATGGAATGAAATTGAAATTCTAACATCAAAGCATTTCGACTGCGCTCAATGTGACATTAGGTCTCATTAACACTATTTAGTTAAAACAACTTCAATCTGACTTGCCACTACCCCTTTTCCACCAGCCATTAGTCCGGTAATTTTTTCATTCTCCACTTGCAACTGTACTTCAATCGCACTTGATGATGGCGGGCTCATGTATTTGCCTTGCTGAATTTTAAATGCGGTTTTCTTTAGCTGTAATACATCATACAAGTAACTTACTAGCGGACCTGCAGCCATGCCTGTACCTGCTTCTTCTAAAATACCGTAGCGTGGTGCAAACATTCTTGTTGTTGCATCTATTTCTGCTGGTGCATTGGTGGTGAATACGTAATATCCTATTAAATCATATGCTTCACTGATGCTTTCTATGGCATCAAAATCTGGCGTAATATCTTCTAACGTCTTTACATCTTTCACAGGAATCAATAAAAAGGAATTCCCCGTATTGACTACTTGCATTGGAGCGTTTGGTAGTAGGTCTTCTTTTGTTAATCCTAAGGAAACTAAAATATCGTTTTCTCTTTCTGTTGGGTATACATATGTTGGTGCCAATTGCTCCATAAAAGCTAAATCGCCCTGTATTTCTATTTTTCTAATTCCGTCAACGGTCTCTTTAGAAGAGGCATTACTCTTTAGCAAGCCCAATTGTTTTAAATAGGAGAATGCGGCAATAGTGGCGTGCCCACAATGTGCTATTTGCTTGGTGGGTGTATAGAAATCTAATTTATAATCTGCCGTCTTAGATTCTGATATAAATGCAGTTTCTGAGAGTCCGACTTTCTGGGCTATCTCTAATTTGTTTTCGTGCGATAAGGCATCTGCATGCAGTACTACACCTGCCGGGTTGCCGCCTTTATTATTCTCGGTGAAGGCATTTAGTATTTGTACGGTTACTGTTTTTGTATCGTCCATCATAACTTATTTAAGGTTTATAGCAGATAGACGGCGGACATTAAAAAAAGACGTAGCTAATCTTCATTATTTTTAAAATCGAGTAATTTACCGGTCCCATCAACAGCAACATTCGGACAACTGAGCAACTGAATTTTTAATATTTCGCGTGCTTTTTGCACCCGAGATTTTGTGCCCGAATACGATATGTTCAAGTGCTTTGCCAACTCCTTTTGAGAATACTCTTGAAAGGTGGTCAATACAATAGCTTCTTTATGCTGGGCAGACAATTCGCCTATTTTCTGATTGATGCAGTTGGTCAACTTTGAATAATTAAAATCATTGGCTTCTTCCTCTGGCATATCAATATCTAGCACATCGACCGTAGGGCTTTGTTGCTTTCGAAAATGGTCTATGATCGTATTTCGCGTAATTTGATATACCCAAGATGTCAACTTAGACGTGTGCTGCAGCTGATGAATTTTGGTCTGTATCTTCAAAAACACCTCTTGATGAATATCTTTTGCCTGGTGCTCATCTTTAATTTTACCCAAAATGAAATGATACAATTCTTCATTGAGGTCTAGCCAAATGGTATTGATTTCATTTTTCATACTACTTTCCTTTTTCCGCTAAAACTGATCTTCGTTGGCAATTAAAGCTCTCCAAATGGCAATAAATTCTTGTACACTTTCTTTTTCTAATTCTGTGTTGACCAATAACAGTTTTCCGACCTTGGTCTTTTCATTAAAGAACATGTGGGTGACTACACTTGGGTCTCCGCCTGTATGCCCAATTTGCCCTTTTGAAGATATGCCCATAAACACACCCATATTGTATTCGTCATTATATTCACTATCACTTCGGTCTTTATGGTTCTCATCGGTCAACTGGGGTATAAATAACTCTTTATAGCTTTCTGCCGTTAACATTGTGCCAGTACCTGCATAGCCTTTTATAATCTCAGATAGGTATTTTGCCAAATCGTGAGCAGAGGTAATGAGTCCGCCATCTGGGTAATTCACTAGCTTGTAAAATGCCAGTTCAGTATCTGCATCGGCATATAACTTGGAATGCATTGAGAAGTCTATGGTATCAAAAGACCATCCGGTACTTGTCATTTCTAAAGGGTCAAAAATATGTTTTTGAGTAAACTCTGGGAACGATTCTCCCGTTGCCTGTTCTAATACATACGCTGCCAAACCTGCGCCAATATTAGAATAGTTGAACATACCGTCTGGTGGATACTTTGAAAAGGTTTTCTTTTTATACCACATGCCTTCTGTACTCAAAATAGCTTTTAGATAATCGCCATGGAGCATCATCTCATCGGGACTACGAAAATTGCCATTTACTTTAGCATCTCCGTTTTCTGCGTCTTTGAGTATATAACCTTTTTTCTCATATTCTAATGGGTCTTTTATACCCGAAGTATGACTAGCCAATTGCCGAATAGTAATTGGTGCATTCTTAAATTTAGGATGTTCTACCTTGAAAGGCAGATAGTCATTTATAGGGTCATCTAATTTTAGTTTCCCTAATTCTCGTGCCTTTAATAATGCCACCCCTATAAACGTCTTAGAAATTGAACCTATGTTCTGAAGTGTGTTTTCTGTATATTTCTTATTTGCCTTCTTGTCTGCAAATCCGAATCCGTTTTCATACAGCGTTCCTTCTTCATTAACGATGGCTACAGAGAAACCAACTATGGGTCCGTCGCCAGCTATTTGCTCTAATTCGTTGGTGAGTTTGTTAGAAATGGAATCATTGGTCTGTGCATAGGTGCTACCTATTAGCATAGAAAAAAGAATAAGCGAACTGATTTTTTGTGCTATCATGATGGTAAACGATTTGATTGATTGATTGATTTGATTGGTGAATGAGCTGCAAGTTAGAGATTTAGGAATTGGTTGTTGGTTGCAAAATAGTATTAAGTAAAAAGTACTAAGTATTAAGTATTAAGTTAGCTGTTTGTATGCCGCGGTTGTGGTGTATAGAAAGTTTTACTACCTACTACGTTTTTAATACCTTAGTTATACTATACAAATCTGAACCAAAATATCTTATCATGTCAAAGCTTCTTTTTACCCTTTTCATGTTTTTATCAATTACTTCGGGGATAGCTCAAAATAGCTTTCAAGATGTATTTTCAAACACAAAAAGACCATCAAAAGACAACATTCGTATAGAATTTCAAGATCATAGAAACAACAAAACCTATTTACCTATATCTATATTAAAAGGAAAGAGTGAAGGTCCTGTTTTTACCATGGTTGCCGGAGTACACGGCTTTGAATATCCGCCAATTGTAGGGGTTCAAGAGCTTTTAAGAGAAATCAATATCGATGACTTAAAAGGTACTTTGATAATTATACCTATTGCAAATACAAGTTCTTTCTTTTCAAGAACCTCTATTGTTAATCCGTATGACCAAGTGAATCTTAATGGTGCTTTTCCCGGGAAATCTTCTGGTAGCGTAACCCAGAAAATAGCCGATTTCATTACTACGACCATAATACCCGCTAGCGATGTATTTTTAGATATTCATGGTGGTGGTGTCAATGAAGATCTGCTTCCGTTTGCACTTTTCTACGATAACCCCAATTATCCGGAACAAACAAAAAAAGCTAGGGAACTTACAGAGATCAGCGGATTTGAATACATTGTTTCATATCCGTTCACTCTAAAGGACAACGAACCTGCAAAATATGTCTTTAAACAAGCCTCGCAAGATGGAAAAATAGCCTTGAGCTTTGAAAGCGGCAAATTGGGCAACGTACAGAAAGATGCCGTAAGCTTTATAAAAAACGGCGTATACAATATGCTGAACAACTTAGATATGTATAATAAAGGAACAGGACCACATGCCAACCTAGTACAACTAAACAACCCGACCTATATCAGCGCCTCCGAAACCGGACTTTTCTATAGCAACCTTAAAGCAGGTGATGCTGTTACAAAAGGTGATATCATAGGATATATTACGAACGAATTTGGCGAGAAACTCAAAGAATACAAAGCTGATGCAACTGGTATTATTCTGTATAAAATATCAACACCGCCAGTGAATGTAGATGATACGTTGTTTTGTATTAGTTCTAGTTTGTAGAATATTGTTTTGTGGTGGTGTGCTAGAAAACTTGTATTTGTTTAATTACAAATAGGAACAAATAAAAAAAGGCTCCCATAACTGAAAGCCTTTTCTAATACTTATTATTTTTTAGAATCGTTTTATCTAATTGCTAACATAAACCGCTTTATCACCAGAGTAATTTGTAAAATATAATAATCCATCTTGCTCTATCTGTACTACTATATCTTCTGAATTAGTTTCGTAAACCGGATAATTATCTGAACTAGGCTGTATCGTAACCAATTCTAAATATCCATTTCCAAGTAGTTTAAAGTGTAATTGATATGCTACTCCGTCATACGTTTCATATGAAGTGGCCGTATATTCTTTGTTGATGGACAAAAACACTTTATCCGTTCTTTCCTCATTGTCATTATTGATTTGTTCATAAGATAGAAAAGACCAATTACCAACGAACTTTCTATGATCTGTCATGTACACCGTAGAATAAGACTCATTGGTGTTTGCAGGAGAAAACTTAATAATATTAGAAGCGTCTACATCTAAATCAATTACTTCCCAATTACTTAATACTTTATCTTCTGTATAAATATCTACATAGTAACTCTTTTCCTCTAAATTTTCTGAAATTGAGATTTTGCCAGTAGCATCTATATTACCCGAAAAGACTGCGTTTACTTCATTGAAATAATCTTCTTTGGTATCGTATACCTTTACCATAAAGTCTGTATACTCATAGTCATCTGAGTATTCTTCTACTTGATCTAGGTCTATTTGAATACTTATAAGGTTTAATTGTTCTTCTGTATCATTACTGGAGCAACCGAATAAAAATATAAGAGATAGATAAGTGAAAATAATTTTCTTCATTTTAATGATTTTCTTTTGGGGGTTGTATGTATCATCAATAATCGTGTTATAATAACATTTTAATGATCATGATATTGTATATCTGAAGAAAATGTAAAATGGCTTTAGGAGGAAGTAGTGCGTAAACTAGTGTTTAGTAAATGGACTTTATTCACGGGGACGCTCTATTCTTTTAGTATTATAGTGAAACTAAATACTTGAATTAATCTTCGAAAAAGCAACAAAAAAAAGACTCCCAAAATGGAAGCCTTTTACGTGGAGAATACCGGATTCGAACCGGTGACCCCTTGCCTGCCAGGCAAATACTCTAGCCAACTGAGCTAATCCCCCAAAATATTTAATATAAAATAAGCGAAAAAACGATTTTCCGAAAGTCTCGCTTTAAAGCTTGTAAATATAATTCATTTTTATAGAGACCCTACTCTCTCTCAAAAGTATATTTCGGCTTAATAGGTTAAACAACTGAGCCCGCCTAAAAAGTCGGGCAGGCTAATTCCCCAAAATAATATTACTCTTTTTCCATCTTCTTCCTGCAGCCGATTTTAAATACTTTTCTCTTACTCTAGCCTCTTGTTTATTATTGTACTCTTCAGTATGAACAATTCGCCAAGGTACATAAGGCTTTGTGCTTTTTACTTTACCAGAATTATGTGTTACCAAACGATTCTCTAAATCGTCAGTCATACCAACATAGAACCTTTTAAAAACATCGCTGTAAAGAACATATATATAACTCATTATCTGAAAAATTGCGCTCCCTGCCCGAACATGCCTTTTTCGGCATGGGCGTGTAGCCAACTGAGCCCGCCTAAAAAGTCGGGCAGGCTAATCCCCCAAAACATTTTATTAATACCGAAGGTATTAAAATTTAACCTTCCCGAGTGCTTTCGGAACGCACAAGAAAACTACGCTAATCCCCCGCTTTTCAAGAGCATCAAAGAAAATACATTTTACTATGCTAACAAAGTACTACTTAATCTTTCTTTACACTTAATACCAAGACCGGTACTGGGGCATAAAACTCCGATTTTGAAATAGTGCTCTTTTCCCATAATTTCTTGAAAAAACCACGTTTTCTTCTAAAAACACACAATAAATCGGGGTGTTTTGCTTGAAAATGCTCTAAAACGCCATGGTACGTAGTTGAGTTTTCTGTGAAAGTCAACTGTGAACTGATGTCCATCAATGCCGTATTTATCTTTAAATCGTCATCTGAATATCCGGGAGTTTTCACCATCAATAAATTTACGTTGGCGTTGTGCTTATTCTTCATCTCAATTAACGGATCAAGAATTCTCTTTCTTTTTAGAATACCAGACTTAAAGGCTACCAATATATTTTTAAACGACTTATACACTGTACCTTTTGGTACGATCAACGTTGGTATGTTCGTTCTTTTAATAATGGCTCCAGAAGTTTGTCCTAAATAATTCTCTTCTTTAATATCATTACTTCTTGGTGCCAAAATAATAAGGTCAATACCTATACCCTTATCAATTTCTTTTAGTCCGTCTTTTAGCTCACCGTTAAAGCTTGCTATTTTTATAGAGACGTCTTTTGTATCTACTGTTGCTACTATTTCCTTTAATCTTTCTTTCGAATTTTCGGCTACCTTCTGTGTTATATTGGTAAGCGTTCCTGTTTTTCCACTGACATTAAAAACGTCCATTACATATATTTCTGCGCCAAAGTCTTGTGCAAAATCTACTGCATATTGTAATGTTTGATTCGCATTTGAGGAGGTCCCGATCGGAACAAGAATATTCATCATGATAAAAAGTGTTGTTTATAACTCTAAATTTACAATTTAATTAAATTGCTTTTATGATAGCACCGGCAAAGATATCGCAAATACCCAAAATTCTTATCATGACAGATGCTTGTAGAATAGCTATGGAAGCCAATGGCATTTACCAATGGACGACCGATTACCCCTCTAAAGCGGCATTTGAAAATGATATAGAACGCAATGAACTTTATGTGCTTCAAAATGATAACGAAATAGTAGGTTGTATTGTTGTTTCCCTTTTTATGGATGAAGAATACACTTCGGTAAACTGGCTGACTGAAAATGTAAATAACCATTATATTCATCGCCTAGCAGTGCACCCTAACTATCAAGGCAAAGGTTTTGCCCAGCAGTTAATGGACTTCGCCGAAAACTTTGCCAGGGAAAACAATGCCGTATCCGTTAGGTTAGATACCTTTAGCCAGAACAAAAGAAATCAGAAATTTTACGAGCAACGTGGTTATACCAAATTAGGAAATATCTTTTTCCCCAACCAAAGCGAACATCCTTTTCATTGCTACGAACTTGTACTATAGAAACCCTATTTTTTGAAAACTTTAGTAAATTTTAAATCTATAAATGCCTTGGCGATCCCGGCAACTATTGCGGGTATTGCAGAACCGCTATTATCCATAACCGATACGGCTATTGTGGGTAATATTCCGGTAGATGGGTTAGAGTCTCTTGCTGCTGCAGGTATTGTAGGCTCGTTTCTTTCGATGCTCATCTGGATTCTTGGACAAACACGTAGTGCCATATCTTCCATTATTTCACAATATTTAGGTGCTGGTAAATTAGAGGAAGTTAAAACATTACCCGCACAGGCTATTTACCTCAACATTGCTTTGAGCATTCTGGTTTTGCTATCTACCATTTTTGTTGTTCAAGAAATCTTCGAGCTCTTAAATGCCAAAGGAAAAATACTGCAATACTGCATTAACTACTACTCCATTCGCGTTTGGGGTTTTCCATTAACCTTATTTGTTTTCGCAGTGATGGGTATTTTCCGCGGATTACAGAATACCTATTGGCCCATGGTCATTGCTATTACTGGTGCAGTTTTAAACGTTATTCTAGATTTTGCTTTTGTATACGGAATTGAAGGATTCATCCCAGCTATGTATTTAGAAGGTGCAGCTTATGCGAGTTTGCTTGCTCAAGCGATTATGGCACTAATGGCGTTCTACCTACTTTGGACGAAGACCGATATTAGTTTAAAACTAAAATTACCTATGCACCAAGAACTTGGTCGTTTGGTAGTTATGAGCTTGAATTTATTTGTTCGTGCCATTGCCCTGAATACCGCGCTTATTCTTGCCGTTAGAGAAGCTACAGCACTTGGCGATAAATACATTGGTGCGCATACCATTGCTATAAATCTATGGCTATTTTCTGCCTTTTTTATTGATGGTTATGGTGCTGCCGGTAATATTATGGGCGGTCGATTATTGGGAGAACGTAATTATGACGGACTCTGGTTATTAGCGAAAAAGATTACGAAATACGGACTCATAGTCAGCCTTGTGATTATGGCTTTGGCTACTATTTTCTATAAACCCTTGGGTAGCTTATTCTCTAACGAACCCTTGGTGCTTTCTGCTTTTTACGGCATCTTCTATATTATTATACTGGGGCTACCTTTTAATAGTACTGCTTTTGTTTTAGACGGAGTTTTTAAAGGTCTTGGTGAAATGAAATATTTACGAAACACCTTGCTTGTTGCTACCTTTTTAGGCTTTGTGCCCATGCTGTTCTTAGGCAAATATCTTCATTGGGGGTTAACAGGTATATGGCTTGCCTTCACCGTTTGGATGTTTATTAGGGGCGCAGCACTCGTATGGAAATTCAGAAACAAGTTCAAACCTTTATTGCAAAATCCGTAATTTTGTATCAGCTGCTTCTAGACAAATCTCTAAGTAGGTAATCTCGATTATCGAGTAAAATAAAATGCTATGGTCACTTCAAGAAAAAATGGAAGTTTATATACACGAATAGATGGTAAAGTTGCTCATGTAGAGTTTGGGCATCCTGCTAGTAATTCTTTCGTTTCTGAACTTCTAGAACGCTTAACAGATACTATTAATGAGCTTTCTGAAGATGAGGCCATATCTGTTATCCTATTAAAATCTGAAGGAGAAAAAGCGTTTTGTGCCGGTGCTTCTTTTGATGAGTTACTTGAAGTATCTAACCTCGAAGAAGGTAAAGCATTCTTTAGCGGATTTGCCCATGTCATCAATGCCATGCGTAAATGCAAAAAGGTTATTGTAGGTCGTGTACATGGTAAAACTGTTGGTGGTGGGGTAGGTCTTGCCGCAGCTTGCGATTATGTATATTCTAATGTAAACGCATCAATAAAACTTTCTGAGCTTAGTATTGGTATTGCGCCTTTAGTAATTGCACCTGCTGTAGCTCGTAAAATAGGTACTGCCGCTATGGGTGAAATGTCTTTAGCACCTACCGAATGGAAAAGTGCTTATTGGGCTCAAGAGAAAGGTTTGTTCAATAAAGTATATGACTCTGCACAAGAAATGGATAAGGAACTTGACTTCTTCATTCACCAGTTGGCAAGCTATAATTCTGAAGCTTTAACTGAATGGAAGAAAGTTTTATGGGAAGGTACCGACCATTGGGATACCTTATTGACAGACCGCGCAGCTATCACCGGAAAATTAGCCCTTTCTGATTTTACAAGAAACGCACTGTCAAAATTTAAAAAATAAACAATAACTGAAACAGCGCTTCGTTCTGTTTCTAAATAATTAGTATGGAATTCTTTCAATTTTTAAACGGAAACCTAGTTTTCCCTGTTCTTGCCCTATCTGTTTTGATCATTTATTTCGTAAATAAAGTACGTACAAAAAAGAAATACAAAAGGTAGTTCAACACCATACGCAACTAATCGGTATTTGAACATCTTATACAAAACCAGTTTTATGTTCGCGAAAATCACATTAGTTTTTCTTTCTATATTCCTCGTTGCCTGTAATAACAACGACGATGCCGAACAGCAAGACTGTTATGAAACTATTTGTACTCATAATTTTGTTACCATAACTGTTAGTGTCAAAGACGCAGCGGGTGAAGCAATAGCATTAGATACCTATGAGGTTATCGATAATGATACTGGTGAGGACTTAGCTGCAGATTTAAACGGCGAAGAATATCAATACCTAAAAGAACAAGGTTTCTACCCTATTATTAGTGACGCCAATCGAGTTCAATACCAAAATACTACCGCAACGCTTACATTTAAAGGTTATGTTGACAATGAAGCCATTATCAACGAAACTTATGAAGTTGGCGCAGATTGTTGCCACGTTAGCTTAATCACTGGAAATACCGAGATTGTTTTAGAATGATTTCTCTCTATAAATCCTTTTAAAGATTCCCTACCTTTGCCATATAATTATAGGCTATGAGCAATATTCGTATTACCAAACAATTCAATTTTGAAACGGGACATGCACTTTACGGTTATGACGGTAAATGTAGAAATGTACACGGCCATAGCTATAAATTATCTGTAACCGTTATTGGTAGACCTATTACTGATACCAGCCACGTAAAATTAGGCATGGTTATCGATTTCGGAGATCTAAAAAAGATAGTCAAAGAAGATATTGTTGACATTTTTGATCATTCTACAGTATTCAATAAAAATACACCCCATGTTGAACTTGCCAAAGAATTAACAGATAGAGGACACAGTGTTATCTTGGCAGATTACCAACCTACTAGTGAGAATATGGTCATCGATTTTGCCGCAAAAATCAAATCTCGCCTTCCAGAAAACATTTCTTTATTCTCTTTGAAACTTCAAGAAACCGATACTTCTTTTGCAGAGTGGTATGCCAGTGATAATTAAGTTTACCAAAACTTAACGGAACACTTTACTTACAAGCTTTCAATTTGTTTTATTTTTAGGGTAACTCCTTAATAAATAACAACATGACCAAACATCATATTTACTGGTGGAATCTTGAAAACCTTTTCGATATTGAAAATTCGCCTAGAAGAAGTGAATTTTTAAACAACCATTTGGGTAAAGAACTTGACGGATGGAGTGCTACTATTCTAGACCAGAAAATTGTCAATCTAACAGCGGTCATATCAAAATTTAATAATGGTGAAGGCCCCGATATATTGGGGGTTTGTGAGGTAGAAAATGAATATGTTATCGAGTTACTTATTGATGCGATGAGCACTGCACTTGATAAGAACTATGGCTATGTGATCTCTGAAGGAGAAGATAAACGAGGTATCGATACTGCGCTTATTTATGATAAAACCAAATACGGACCAGAACAGCAAACCTTTAGTCTACGTATTATAAAGAGAAATACGACCAGAGATTTGTTTCAAGTACATATCAATACTGCCAATGGCAATAAGCTGGTATGCATACTTAACCATTGGCCTTCTAGATCTGGTGGTGAACTTGAGAGCGAACCATTTAGAATTATGGTAGCCGAAAATTTATCGTACTGGATCGAGAGAATCTACGAAGAGCAAGGTGATGATGCAAATATCATATTAATGGGCGATTTTAATGACAATCCGTACAATAAGAGTATTACATCGTATTTAAAGGCTATTAATAATAAAGCCTTGGTAAAAAGTAATAGAGTGCGCCTAAAGTACTTCTATAATGTAATGCATCGATTTTTAGATGCTCAAATAGGCACATTTGTATTCGGTAATGAATATAATATGCTTGATCAGTTTATGATTTCTAAAAGTATATTATCAGAGAAATCAGCATTACCTTTTAAGTTGAGTAGTGCAGAAATCATTGCCTACCCTGAGCTTACTTCAGGCTCGTACCAGAAACCGGTAAAGTTTGGCAGACCAAATTCGTCTACATTTAATGACAAGGGTTATAGCGATCACCTACCTATAAAAATAGTACTGAACGAAAAAGATGCTGCTGTATAATTCCACATCTAAAAACTAGCATGCTCTTATTTTGACCTGTGTATTCCCTCGGTACGCAAAACAGTTATTATATTTACATCCTGATGACGAACATTGAACTTCCCGCAGGAAAAAAAGTATATTTTGCTAGTGATAACCACTTAGGCGCACCTACTATGGAAGAAAGTAGGGTGAGAGAACTGAAGTTTATTCGTTGGTTAGATACGATCAAGTCGGATGCAGGAGTGATTTTCTTAATGGGTGATTTGTTCGATTTTTGGTTTGAATACACCACCGTTATCCCAAAAGGATTTACCAGAACTCTAGGAAAGCTTGCAGAATTGTCGGATGCAGGCATACAAATACATTACTTTGTAGGCAACCACGACCTTTGGATGAACGGTTACTTTGAAGAAGAACTAAACATACCTGTTTACCATAAACCTCAACAATATTCCATTAATGGAGTTTCCTTCTTTATAGGCCATGGTGACGGACTAGGGCCAGACGATAAGGGATTCAAAAGAATGAAAAAGGTATTTACAAACCCTGTAGCTAAATGGTTCTTTAGATGGCTACACCCAGATATTGGCGTTCGTTTGGCAAAACACCTTTCGGTAAGCAATAAATTGATTAGTGGTGATGATGATGCCAAGTTTTTAGGTGAAGACAAAGAATGGTTGGTGCTATATGCCAAACGAAAACTAGAAACGCAACATTACAATCATTTCATTTTTGGTCATAGACATCTTCCCCTAGAAATAGAATTAAAAGAAAATTCAAAATATACCAATCTAGGTGATTGGATCGGTTACTACACCTATGCCGAGTTTGATGGCTTACAACTTTCTTTGAAAGAATTCAGCTAAATTTCATCAAAAACATCGACGAAATACATAAATTTAATTGTAATCCTTTTCTTACAACAAGAATTAAACAGTTCACAACAATAGTTTTATAAAACTAGTTCTTGGTTATATCTTTACAGTGTTATTAAGTTTGAGTGTTGACCCCAAATCTTCACATTACCTACAAGTTTCCCTAGCTTAAAACCCAAATTTTAAGTGTACCTACTTTAAAGAACAGCCCCTATTTTAGGGGCTTTTTCGTTGTTTTATCTTTTCTGATTCAAGTTTAATAATTTCAAATTAAAAAATCCTTTAAATTTTTAAAAATGGAAATACTATTCATTCACTCTTCAGAAAAGATAAATAATTTACATTTTTTATATGATGTCTTTTTTATAAAATCAGACTTATTCAAGTTAAAAATATCATCAAACAACATGTAATCCTTTTCTTACATGTTAAAATTAGCACTTCACAACAAAAGTTAGTGTAAACTACCAATTGGTGATACCTTTACACTGTTGTTAAGATTAAGTGTTGATTCCCAAATCTACAGTTTACCTACAAGTTCCCCCGCTTAATGACCCAAACATTAAGTACCACCTACAATAAAAAAAGCCCCTAATTAGGGGCTTTTTTTATGATATGAATCTAAGTGATTTAACTCTCATGCTCTTCAACATCTTTCTGTAGATCGAGCTTTCTAAATTTAGGCGAAACAATCGCGGTAAGACCAACGGTCAATAAAGTCATGGTGCCGCCAAAAACAACGGCGGTTACCGTTCCCATTAATTTTGCCGTTACTCCGCTTTCAAAAGCGCCCAATTCATTAGATGACCCTACGAACATTGAATTTACCGAAGCAACTCGCCCACGCATATTATCAGGAGTCTTTAATTGTAATATCGTTTGTCTTATAATCATTGATACGCCGTCAACTGCGCCACTTAAGAACAACGCGATAACAGACAGCCAGAAATAGGTAGATAATCCAAAGACGATCATACATATTCCGAATCCAAATACGGCGAATAATAATTTCTTTCCTGCATTTTTATGTAACGGAAACCTCGTAGAACCCAACATTGTTATGGCTGCCCCAACTGCAGGTGCTGCTCTTAATACGCCGAAACCTTCTGACCCAACATGTAATATATCTTGAGCAAAAATGGGCAACAATGCCACTGCACCACCAAAAAGTACGGCAATCATATCTAAGGTTAAAGCACCTAATACTGCTCTATTCTTAAAAACGAATGTTAGTCCTTCTTTTAAACTCTGAAAAACTGGCTCCCCTAACTTCGGATTAAGAATTGGTTTTTTAGAAATATTGAAAAGTGCCGTCAATGCCAATAAGGAAAAACCGAAAATGACACACATAGACCAATGTACACCTATTAAACTAATAGAAAACCCTGCTAATGCCGGACCAAGAACTGATGCCATTTGCCATGTAGTACTACTCCACGTAGCAGCATTTGGATATATTTTTTTAGGAACTATTAAAGCTATTAATGAAAATATAGTGGGACCTAGAAATGCTCGAACCAATCCGCCACAAAAGACCAATGCATATATACCGTAAAGAATAACTTTGGTCTCATAGCTTTCTAAAACAGATGGAAGACTAAGCATAAACAGACCGAAGCTAATGACAGAGAAACCGCAAATACATTTTATCAGCAAGTTTCGCTTTTCTTTTTGATCCACAATATGTCCGGCAAAAAGTGCCATACTAACTGCAGGTATCACTTCCATCAAACCAATAATACCTAATGATAACGGGTCTTTTGTCATCGAATATACTTGCCATTCTATGACTATAAATTGCATAGACCAGGCAAAAACCATGGCAAAACGAACTAGAAGAAAAATATTGAATTCCTTATATCTTAAGGCTGCATATGGATCATTAACGCTCATAAGGCAATCGCTAAATAGGATTCAAAGATATTTAATAAATAACAGGGCATATAAAGAATACCGAACAAATTAATCGATACATGCAATGCTAGTTTTTTTCTACTTATTCAATGCCTAATTCGCCAAAGTAAGAATCTAACTCTAGCTTAAACATGGTGCCATTTATTAAATCTCTTACTTCAATCGCTTCTTGGTAACTTACCGCAAAAGTTATTTGGTGCGCAGGTGTATTCAACAATAAAGATCGACAAGAATCTTTCGTTTTGCAATCTCCACAAATAGTATCCTTGCCATTTTCTACAGTATCTGCTATGCATTTAGAAAAATGCCGCAATTCGCTCTTGGTAAGTAAAAGTCCAATATCCCTGAAAATCACTTGAACTTTATTTGCTTCATTTGGCTTCTCTCTTTTCCATTGGAAGGCTATTCCGAAATCATTTTGGTAAATAGGATGTATATCGTTCATAAGAATTTACATATTTAATATAAATATATGAATCTTATTTAGAACAATTATAAATAGTATTGTTAAATGGTGATTTCTATCTGATTGCCTTCTGGGTCGAGAATCACACTTTCGTAGTAGCCATCGCCTGTAGTTCTAGGCTCACCAGTAATTTTAAATCCGTCAAATCTTAGCTTTTCAGTCAAAAAATCTACTTGTTCTTTTGTCCCTACCGACATGGCAAAATGTATGAATCCGGTATTTACTTCATTATCTGTGGTTGCAGTAATACTTGGTTTATGCATAAGTTCTAACCTTGCACCATCAGTAAAACTTAAAAAGTAAGATGTGAATTTTTTGGTCGCATTATGATACTTTTCTCCTACTACTACGGCATTGAAATACGTTTCATAAAATGCACGCATTGCTTCTAGATCCGTTACCCAAATAGCAATGTGCTCTATTCTCATTTGATGTCCTTTAACTTCAATTGTAGACTCACATTACCTTGCCACTCATTTTCATCAATAGAAAAAACAGCGCTAAAAGGTTTTCTGCCAGTTACCAATGAAAGTTTATCGCCCATATTAAAACCGATACCATCAATTTTATGACTGTCTTGCTGTACTACCGAAACTTTTAAATGTGCTTCTTCTTTACCGACACCTTTTGCATAACCGGTATCTTTTAAGTCTTCTGCCATAAATACTGGTGACATATTACCTGGACCAAATGGAGCAAACTGTTTTAAAATCCGCATTAATTTTGCATTAATATCTTTCAACTCAATTACGGTATCGATACTAATTTCTGGTATCAACATTTGTGGATCAATACTCTCTTTCACCACTTTCTCGAACTGATGTTTGAAGTTATTATACTGCTCTTCTAACATCGTTAAACCTGCAGCATATTTGTGTCCGCCAAACTGTTCTATATAATCTGCACAACCTTCTAGGGCATTATACACATCAAACCCTCTAACCGATCTTGCCGATGCTGCGAGCTTATCGCCGCTTTTAGTAAAAACAAGTGTTGGTCTATAGTAGGTTTCTGTTAATCTCGATGCTACAATACCGATCACCCCTTTATGCCAAGTATCTTTATATACGACAGAAGTGAAACCTTCTTCCTCTTGATTTTCTTGAATTTGCCCTAACGCTTCAATGGTAATTTCTTGATCTAAGCCCCTTCTATCGGTATTGAATATTTCGATTTCAGCAGCGAATTTTATGGCCTGGTCTATATTGGTTTCGGTCAATAGATTTACCGCATATTGACCATGTTTCATTCTACCGGCAGCATTAATTCTAGGTGCAATAACGAACACTACATCGGTTATCGTAAGCTCTGTTTTATTGATCTGATTTATAATAGCTTTGAATCCGGCTCTAGGCTGCTGGTTGATAACCTGTAAGCCATAGAAAGCTAGTATTCGATTCTCTCCGGTTATCGGTACTATATCCGCTCCGATTGCAGTTGCCACTAAATCAAGGTAATAGATAACATCGTCAATAGTTTCTCCTCTTCGAGAACCTAATGCCTGAATTAACTTAAAACCTACTCCGCAACCACATAACTCATCGTACGGATAGCTACAATCGTCTCGTTTTGGATCTAGAATTGCTACTGCATCGGGCAATGTTTTTCCTGGTCTGTGGTGGTCACAAATAATGAAATCAATCTCCTTCTCTTTTGCATAGGCAACCTTATCAATTGCTTTCACTCCGCAGTCCAATGCAACGATTAATGTGAACCCATTATCCTCTGCAAAATCAATTCCTTTATACGATACTCCATACCCCTCATCATACCGATCCGGAATATAGGTTGCCACATTAGGATAGTAACTCAACAGATATGACGACATTAAAGCAACAGCCGTTGTACCATCGACATCATAATCGCCATACACTAAAATATTCTCTCCGTTGGCAATTGCTTCCTCAATCCTGTTCACCGCAATATCCATGTCCTTCATTAGAAAAGGATCATGTAAATCTTCTAACTGCGGACGAAAGAAATCTTTCGCCTCTTCATAAGTTGAAATCCCTCTTTGCAACAATAACTGCGCCACCAAATCATCGACCTTTAACGCATCGGCTAATGCATCAATATCCTCTTGTTTCGGTTTCGGTTTAATTGTCCAGCGCATTCTATTCAGTGTTCAGTTTACAGTTCTTCAAATTCAAATTCAAAAATCAAATTCAAATTCAAATTCAAATTTCTCAGTTGGCAGTATCAGTTGTCAGTGTTCAGAGTATAATCGATATCGTCTTTGCGAGGCACGAAGCAATCTCTCACTTAGGTGTACCAAACAAACAGATTGCTTCTTCCGATTGCTATCGGAATCGCAATGGCGTTTTATTTTTTATGAAAAACAGTCTTAATATCTAGCTCGGCGAATTGTCTGAACATTTCCATTACTCCGCAATATTTTTCGACAGATAAGTCTACTGCTCTTTGTAGTTTTTTCTCGTTTAGGTCTTCACCATGAAAATGATATTCTATAACTACTTTGTCATAAAACTTAGGATGCTCATCAGTTAAGTTTGCGATAGTTTCGATATGAAACTCATCTACTTCTAATTTCATCTTCTTAAACATTGCCGCTACATCTAAGCCAGAGCAACCCGCTAATGAAGACAACATTAATGCTTTTGGTCTAAAACCACTACCGTCACCACCATCTTCTTTGGCGATATCCATTCGTAAAGAATGCCCTGAAGGATTATTACTTTCGAAAGACATGTTGCCCAACCACTTTGTACTAATATGATTTGTTGTACTCATAATTTTATGTTTTTTGTAGGCTACAAAAATACAACAATATAGGCTGGGATGTTGTTAGGCGCCATGTTGGTTGTTGGTAAAAATTATAAAATTGTCATTGCGATTCCGATAGCTATCGGAAGAAGCAATCCGTTTAATTTTGGGTATAAGCTCGAACATGTTTTACTGTCAGTTCGAGTAGTTTATTATTCAATATTTTCATTGAATAATAAAATGTATCGAGAACCATTTGGAGCACGTTAGGTTCTCGATACATTTTATTTTTGAAAAAACAGTAAAGTCATCATTTTTGTAATATATCAGCCACCAATTCTTTCAACTCCCCTACAACCTCTTTTTCGAACCACGGATTCTTACTTCGCCAAAAATGATTTACTGGCGATGGGTGTGGTAACAAGAAAAACTTTGGTAGATATTCTTTGTAATGCAAGACATTTTCCGTCAGGTTCTTTTTTGCTTGTTTACCTAAATATTGGTCTTGTGAGTATTTACCAATAAGTAGAATCAGTTTTACGTTTTTAAATTCATCCCACACTTGCGAATGCCATAATGGGGCGCATTCTTTTCTTGGAGGTAAGTCGCCTGTTTTTCCTTTACCAGGATAGCAAAAACCCATGGGTAGTACCGCAAAATTATCAGGATTAAAGAATACCTCATCAGAAACTCCTAGCCATTCTCGTAGTTTTCTGCCACTGGGTTCGTCCCAGGCTTTGTTCTCAACATGAGCTTTTGTACCTGGTGCCTGACTTACCAATATGATTTTAGAATTAGTAGTACCTGCAACAATGGGTCGTGGCTCTAAAGGCAAGTGCGCCTTACAAACAGTACAACCTCTTATTTTAGATAATAAATCTTGCATGATGTTATTGATGTATACTTTAAATTTCCACCTAGCACTATAGGGTGAAATGACGGAACCTATTCCAAAATCTTAGCTACCAATTGCTGCAACTCCCCAACAACATCTTCTTCGAACCACGGATTCTTACTTCGCCAAAAACGATTTACTGGCGATGGGTGAGGAAGAAGAAAATATTTTGGCAAGTATTCCTCGTAGTGTAAAACGTTCTCCGTCAGATTCTTTTTTGCCTGTTTTCCTAAATATTGGTCTTGTGAGTATTTGCCGATCAGCAATATCAGTTTTACGTTTTTAAATTCTTCCCATACTCTTGGGTGCCATAATGGGGCGCATTCTTTTCTGGGTGGCAAGTCACCCGATTTTCCTTTACCTGGGTAACAGAATCCCATGGGTATAATTCCGAAATTATCGGGATTATAAAATTCTTCATCAGTGACACCTAACCATTCTCGTAGCTTCTTACCACTAGGGTCATCCCAAGGTTTATTTTCTACATGGGCCTTTCTGCCCGGTGCCTGACCTATTACTATTATTTTAGAGTTTTTAGAACCTGCAACAATAGGTCGCGGTTCTAAAGGCAAATGCGCCTTGCAAACCGTACAACCTCTTATTTCAGATAATAAATCTTGCATGGCGTAATTGATGTATAATTTATGCCTCTAACGAGTACTAGCGGAATCTTAATAATAAATAACTCTAAAGCAACTTCAATGCTTCGCCATCAAAAGACAAGCCTTCAAAGCCCGTATTTATAAAGTTTCTAATATTTTGGTGCGAACTTCCTTTAAGGTCAAGAAGCACCTCGTCAAAATAGTACTGACCAAAACAAGCCAAAGTTTCTTCTTTTGAAAGTCCTTCTTTAATAGCAAAAGAGAATAGCTTACAAGAACCTGAATTTTGACCAACTTCGTTACTTACATTACCGTTAGTATATGATGTTGGTGTAAAACTGTATTTCGAATCAATCGCAACCATGGTGTCAGAAAAATTAATTTCTTTCGGTGTAGTCCTTAGTTTATTCTTGAACTCTGCTAATGTCATAGTATTTATTTATTTCCCCCAACAACAATTACAATTTCCCCTTTTGGTGGTTTCTCTGTAAAATGCTTTAATACTTCTTCGGCTGTGCCTCGAACTGTTTCTTCGTAGAGCTTAGTTAACTCTCTTGAAACGGAAATAGGTCTTTCTGCTCCGAAATATTCCACAAAATGCGCTAAAGTCTTTAGCAGCTTATGCGGAGATTCATAAAAGATAATGGTACGTGGTTCTTCTGCCAATAATTTCAACCGTGTCTGCCTGCCCTTTTTTACGGGTAAAAATCCCTCAAAAACAAACTTGTCATTTGGCAGACCACTATTGACCAAAGCTGGTACAAAAGCTGTTGCGCCCGGCAAGCAGTCGACCTCAATACCCGCTTCTACACAGGCACGGGTTAAAAGAAAACCAGGATCTGAAATTGCCGGTGTACCTGCATCTGAAATGAGTGCAATATTCTCACCTCCTTTTAGCTTACCTACCAAATAATCGACCATATTATGCTCGTTGTGCATATGGTGACTTTTCATCTGTGTACCAATCTCAAAATGATGCAATAATTTTCCGCTGGTACGTGTGTCTTCCGCAAGTATTAAATCTACCTCTTTCAGAATACGAATTGCCCTTAAGGTCATATCCTCTAAATTTCCGATCGGTGTAGGTACTAAATAAAGCTTTCCCATGTATTTTAAAGTAAAAAACCTCTAAGCAGGACTGCGAGGTATTGAATTGAAAATTTAATTTAGATTTCGATTATCAAGTAAAAAACCCAACACAAGTGCTGGGTTTTTTACTTATATGGTATTAATTAAGAGAATCTACGAGATACCAATTCAATAAATCGCTCTTCATAGGGTTCTTTACCAGCCCAGTTATTATAATCTGGTTTTACCATATTTTTTATAAAAGATATCGAACGCTCTTCTGTATCAATAGTATTTAACTGAGATAGCACACGGTTATAATCTTCCATACTATTATTAAACAAATGTTTTACAAATGCCAAGCGATCGTTCAAATCTACTTTTACATTACTTTTTGCCAAACGGTCATTCAATGATTTTGGTGTAGCATCTGGTTGCTTTAAGTCCTCTTTAGATGGTGTAAAAAGCTCCATATCATTTTTCATTAGATTGGGCTTTGACATAAATTCTGCCAAAACATCTTCTAACTGATCATTATCCGGCATTTCAGAAATAAACCCTTTTATAGTTTCCATGCCTGGGTGCTTAACGATATCCTCATCATGCGGATTACTCTCAGGTACACCTTTATTTTCTTTCAAAACCGCATTTGCCATTTCTTCAAATTTTGCGGCAATGGCATTTTTAGAAACATCAACTTCCATATCATTGAGTTCGACCTCAATAAACTTAAGCACAGCAAGTTTCTCATATAGGTTTTTAGAAACCTCATACAAATTTGTTACATCATCTAAATTATCAGCAGTCAAAATTTCTGTAGATAACTTTCTCAATTCCAGTTTCAACTTATTTTTCATCTCACAAATTTTACGGTAAAGACTTAAATAGTGGGTTTTTTAAATACCTTTATCATCTTTAAAGAATAAACGAAAATCCCATTATTTTCGTCTAAAATTACAAAATGTTTCTCGAAAACACAGTTAATCATAAAGAACAATTCGGCTGGATAGAAGTCATTGCCGGGTCGATGTTTTCTGGAAAGACAGAAGAATTGATTCGTAGACTTAAAAGAGCGCAGTTTGCCAAGTTAAAGGTTGAAATATTTAAACCTATGGTAGATACCCGTTATGATGATGAAATGGTGGTATCGCACGATGCCAACGAAATTCGTTCTACGCCAGTACCCGCAGCTGCCAATATTCGTATTCTAGCAGATACCTGCGACGTTATCGGTATTGATGAAGCCCAATTTTTTGATGATGAAATAGTTACTGTTTGCAATGACCTAGCGAATAAAGGTGTTAGAGTTATTGTTGCCGGACTAGACATGGACTTTAAAGGAAAACCCTTCGGACCCATGCCTGCTCTTATGGCTACTGCAGAATATGTTACTAAAGTACACGCCATTTGCACACGCACGGGCAACTTGGCAAATTATAGTTTTAGAAAATCTAACAACGATAAATTGGTTATGTTGGGCGAAGTAAATGAATATGAACCCTTAAGTAGAGGTGCATATTACAAAGCTATGCTTAAAGAAAAGGTGAAAACGATAGATGTAAAATCTGAGGAAATCGATACCATCAAAAAGAATGAAAATGGCTAAGGCAGAGGAAACCGTTTTAGAAATTGATCTAAAGGCACTTGGTCATAACTACACTTTTTTACGCTCTAAAATAAAGCCCGATACCAAATTTATGGCGGTAGTAAAGGCATATGCTTATGGTAGTGATTCTGTTGCTATTGCCACATACCTTCAAAATTTAGGCGTTGATTATTTTGCCGTTGCTTATGTAAATGAAGGTGTAACGCTCAGGGAAGGCGGTATTACCGCTCCCATTTTAGTGCTTCACCCACAGAAAACTCATTTTAAAACGCTCATCGAAAACAATCTTGAGCCTAGCATATATTCAAAAACTATTCTATCGGATTTTATAGCAACTGCCGAAGAAATGGGTAAGACAGATTATCCTATTCACTTAAAATTTAATACGGGACTCAATAGATTAGGTTTTTCTGCGGATGACTTACCTGAAATCTCTTCTCTTATTAATCAACAAAAAGCAGTTCAGGTAATTGCACTGTTATCGCACTTGGCAGCTACTGAAGATGCAAACGAAACTGACTTTACCAATCTTCAATTAACTCGGTTTGATGCTATTTGCAAAAAGGTGGATGCACTGTTTACAACCAAGACTTTAAAGCATGTGCTCAATACCTCGGGCATTATTAATTACCCGCATGCGCAATATGATATGGTTAGAAGTGGAATAGGACTTTACGGTTATGGTAACGAACCACATATAGATGCTGAATTGCAACCGGTAATGACACTAAAAACAATCATATCTCAAAAACATACGATACCTACAGGTGAATCTGTTGGCTACAATCGCAAATACAAATCTGACCACAAAACCATAACCGCAACCTTGCCTTTAGGTCATGCAGATGGTATAGGTAGGGAATATGGCCATGGAAAAACATATGTTAGTATACACGGAAAATTAGCTCCAATTATTGGAAATGTTTGTATGGATATGATTATGGTAGATGTCACCAATATTGAATGTGAAGAAGGTGATGAAGTTGAAATTTTTGGAAAAAACCTGTCAGCAAACGAATTTGCGGAGACTGCCCAAACCATAACCTATGAAATACTTACGGGACTTTCTCAACGCATTAAGCGAATTATTAAAAATTGATTCGTTAACATTTCATTAAGGAATCGATTTTTTTAGTAAATTGCGTTACTTTTTAAATTTAACCATTAATAAAAATTAAGTAAACATGTTAAAAGAATTCAAGAATTTTATTTTGACGGGTAACGTCATCGATTTTGCTGTAGCAGTTATTTTAGCTGGAGCAGTAGGATTAGTAGTAAACGGATTTGTTGCTGATATCATCATGCCAATCGTAGGTCACTTCGCAGGTGGAGTTGATTTTGCAGATTTGAAATTGATCTTAGATGAAGCAGTAGTTGGTGCAGATGGCGCAATTGCTAAGCCAGAAAATGCTATCCGTTGGGGTGCATGGATCAACACTATTGTTAACTTGTTGATCGTTGGATTTGTAATGTTCTTGCTAGTTAAAGCTTACAACAAAAGTAAAACTCCTCCAGCTCCAGTTGAAGAAGCTCCAAAAGGACCTACAGCTGAAGAATTATTGATTGAGATAAGAGATTCTTTAAAAAAGTAATCTTAAATAATACTCCCTAATTATAGGGTACCGTTGCACTGCAACTTACATTAATTAAAACCGTCAACTTTGTTACGCTAACATTGTTGACGGTTCTTTTTTTACCTCACTTTGCAAATTGCCTCTAAATAGACAATTGTTACAATTTAAACAATTTGTTATATTTTGATTATTCTTTTCTTTTTTACTTGCGCAAGTACCAGTATTACTTATTTTTGCCGCTTAATAAAATGTTTTACAAATGAAAGTAGCTGTAATTGGTGCCACAGGCATGGTTGGCGAAGTAATGTTGAAAGTATTGGCTGAACGTAATTTTCCTTTAACGGAATTATTACTTGTTGCCTCTGAACGTTCTGTAGGTAAAAAATTGACCTTTAAAGGTAAAGAGCATACAGTTATCGGTTTAGCAGATGCTGTAGCCGCAAGACCTAATATTGCCATATTCTCTGCAGGTGGTGACACTTCTTTAGAATGGGCTCCAAAATTTGCAGAAGTTGGTACTACCGTAGTAGACAACTCTTCTGCTTGGCGAATGGATCCGACCAAAAAATTGGTTGTTCCTGAGATCAATGCTCATGAGCTTACTGCCGAAGATAAAATTATAGCAAACCCTAATTGCTCTACTATTCAGTTAGTAATGGCACTATACCCATTGCACAAGAAATATAAAATGAAACGTGTTGTTGTTTCTACCTATCAGTCGGTTTCTGGTACTGGGGTAAAAGCGGTAAAACAACTAGAAAACGAAATCGCAGGTATACAAGGCGAAATGGCGTATCCTTACCCAATCGGTAGAAATGCATTACCACATTGCGATGTTTTCATGGAAAACGGATACACCAAAGAAGAAATGAAATTGGCACGTGAACCGCAGAAAATTCTAGATGATCGTACATTTTCAATTAGTGCTACTGCAGTTCGTATACCTACTGCTGGCGGTCATTCAGAATCTGTAAACGTAGAGTTCGAAAATGACTTTGAACTTAACGAGGTTCGTCGTTTGTTAAATGAAATGCCCGGAGTAACTGTTCAAGATAACCCTGATACAAATACCTACCCTATGCCAATATATGCTCATAATAAAGATGAAGTATTTGTTGGTCGTATACGTAGAGATGAAACGCAAAGAAACACTTTGAATATGTGGATCGTTGCCGATAACCTTAGAAAAGGTGCTGCAACAAACGCTGTTCAAATCTCAGAATACCTAGTAGAAAAAGGCTTAGTTTAATTTATACCCTGTACAAAGTTAAAACCTTCAAAACTTCACTGTTTTGAAGGTTTTTTTATGGTATTTTAGTACAAACTGAACTACTCATGAAAAAAGTAATACCTGCGCTACTTGCCTTTGCGCTAATTTCTTCCTGTAAAAACGAATCTAAACCTGAACCCATTATTGTGAATTATCCTGTTACCGCAAAAGTTGATACTGTAGATACTTATTTTGGCACCGAAGTTAAAGACCCATATCGTTGGTTAGAAGATGATAGAAGCCCAGAGACTGAGGCTTGGGTAAAAGAACAAAATAAAACTACATTCGGTTATTTAGAAAATATTCCTTTTAGAAATGATTTAAAAAATCGTCTTGAAAAACTATGGAATTATGAGAAACTAGGTTCTCCGTTTAAAAAAGGGGATTACACCTATTTTTATAAAAATGACGGACTCCAAAATCAATATGTAGTGTATAGAGCTAAAGGCGATGAAAAGCCTGAGGTTTTTTTAGACCCAAATACCTTTTCTGAAGATGGTACAACATCTTTAGCTAGCTTAAGCTTCACCAAAGATGGTTCATTGGCAGCTTACCTAATTTCTGAAGGTGGTAGCGATTGGCGAAAAGCGATTATTCTAAATGCTGAAACTAAAGAGATTGTCGAAGACACCTTAATTGATATTAAATTCAGCGGACTCTCTTGGAAAGGTAATGAAGGATTTTACTATTCTAGTTACGACAAACCAAAAGGTAGTGAGCTATCGGCTAAAACCGATCAACACAAGGTATACTATCATAAATTAGGCACTCATCAAAAAGACGACAAACTTATATTTGGTGGTACTTCTCTAGAAAAGCATCGCTACATTGGTGCTAATGTCACCGAAGACAATAAGTATCTATTAATAAGTGCATCTGTTTCTACTTCTGGCAACAAACTGTTTATTCAAAATTTAGAAGACCCGAACGGATTACTTATCCCCATGGTCGAAGACACCGATTCTGATAACTATGTTATTGACAACATCGGTTCTAAGCTGTATATCGTTACGAATAGAAATGCACCCAACAAGAAAATAGTTACGGTTGACGCTGCTAATCCTGAAGCAAAAAATTGGATAGATTTCATCCCCGAAACAGAAAATGTATTAAGTCCGGATACGGGTGGCGGTTACTTCTTTACCGAATATATGGTCGATGCCATTTCGAAGGTGAATCAATATGATTATGATGGTAAACTAATTCGTGAAGTAAAATTACCAGGTATAGGATCCGTTGGCGGATTTGGTGGTGAGAAAGATGATAAAGAATTGTACTTCTCTTTTACCAATTACAACACTCCCAGTTCTACCTATAAATTTGACCCTGCAACCGGTGAATATGAATTATACTGGAAACCAGAAATAGATTTTAATCCCGCAGATTATACTTCTGAGCAAGTTTTCTATGCTTCTAAAGATGGTACCAAAGTACCTATGATTATCACTTATAAAAAGGATACAGAATTGAATGGTAAAAACCCAACAATTCTTTATGCCTATGGCGGATTCAATGTAAGTTTAACTCCGTCATTCAGTATCGGTAATGCCGTTTGGATGGAACAAGGCGGAATTTATGCTGTTCCCAATCTACGTGGTGGTGGCGAATATGGTAAAAAATGGCATGATGCGGGTATTAAAACTAAAAAACAAAATGTATTCGATGACTTTATCGCTGCTGCAGAATACTTAGTGGATAACAAATATACTTCAAAAGAATACTTAGCCATTCGCGGAGGTTCTAATGGCGGATTGCTAGTTGGCGCCACAATGACACAAAGACCAGATTTAATGCAAGTAGCATTGCCTGCAGTTGGAGTTATGGATATGTTGCGCTATCATACATTTACGGCTGGCGCCGGGTGGGCTTATGATTACGGTACTGCAGAAGACGATGATGAAATGTTTCAGTACCTAAAAGGCTATTCGCCAGTGCATAATGTAAAAGCGGGTACAGCTTATCCTGCTACTTTGGTTACTACCGGTGATCATGACGACAGAGTAGTACCGGCACATAGTTTTAAGTTTGCAGCAGAACTTCAAGAAAAACAAGAAGGTACGAACCCAACCTTAATACGTATTGAAACAAATGCCGGTCATGGTGCAGGTACGCCTGTGAGTAAAACTATTGAACAATATGCAGATATTTTCGGCTTTACACTCTATAATATGGGCTACACCGAGCTACCTAATAAAAGCATTTTGAAAGATTTTAAGGAGTAATTACCTTTTGAAATCAATAAATTATTGAAAAATCCGTTTCAAATTGGAACGGATTTTTCAATTTTGCATTCCTAAGAATAAAAACATGTTACGAGTAGAGAATCTATCATTTTCATATGATAAACTTCCAGTTTTAGAAGCTGTTAATTTGCGTATTCAACGTGGAGAGCATGTGGCTATCATTGGTGAAAGCGGATGCGGTAAAAGCACCTTGCTCAAACTAATGTATGGTTTGATGGATTTAGATGAAGGAGAAATTTTCTGGGAAGACGAACAAATTTTAGGTCCGGCTTACAACTTAGTTCCTGGTGCGCCTTTCATGAAGTACCTATCTCAAGATTTTGATTTAATGCCGTTCATCACCGTTGCTGAAAATATTAGCCAGTATCTCTCTGTTTTTTATCCCGATGAATTAAAAGAAAGAACTGAAGAGCTATTAGAAATGATAGAGATGACCGAGTTTGCCGATAAGAAGGTGAAAACGTTAAGCGGCGGTCAGCAACAACGTGTCGCTTTAGCAAGAGTACTAGCTCAAAAGCCGCAAGTGCTACTCTTAGACGAACCCTTTAGTCATATCGACAACTTTCTAAAAAACAGCTTACGTAGAAATATCTTCAATTACCTGAAAGAGAATCTTATTACTACTATTGTTGCTACCCACGATGTAAACGATGTTTTACCTTTTGCAGATCGTGCCGTTGTTTTACGCGATAAAGGCATTATAGCAAGGGCAAGACCTATGGAGCTTTATAAAAATCCTAAAAACTTATATGTCGCTTCTCTTTTTGGTGAGGCAAGTATGATTTCTATAGATGTCCTTAAAACCTATGCAAATACAAAAAGGAAAATAATTGTCTATGCACATGAGTTTCGAGTTTCGCCTTCATCTGGCTTTCATGTTATTGTAGAAAAAGCATACCCAATGGGTGCCTATTACTTAACAGAAAGTAAAAGCGATGATGATGAAACCATCTTTTTCAATGCAGATAAATTATACCCGAAAGGGAAAGAATTGTTTTTAAATGTGGCTATTGAAACTATCAATCAGCGTATACAAGAAGCTGCTGCTAATTAATTTAAAAGCATGTTATGAACCAAGAACAGATTCTTACCGAGTTACAGTTTAAAGCCATTAGAAGTAGTGGTCCTGGTGGTCAGCATGCCAATAAAGTTTCTTCTAAAGTAGAATTATCTTTCCATATCGAATCTTCAGCGGGACTAACAGAACGCCAGAAAAAGAGGGCGCTTCTAAAATTAGAAAACAAACTGAGTAAAGAGGGACTTCTAATATTACAGTGCGATGAATCTCGCAGCCAGCATAAGAACAAAGAATTGGTAATTAAACGATTCTTTAAACTTCTAGAAAAATCTTTAGTAGTACCTAAGGCTAGAAAGAAAAGTAGACCTACTAGATCATCTATTGAAAAAAGGTTGAAGGGCAAGAAAATTGCCTCTCTCAAAAAGCTGAATCGCGGTAAGCCAGACTACTAATAGCTATATCGTTTTATGCGAAAATGGAATAAAACACAAACACAGTTATCGCACCTGTAAGACCTAGAACACCTGTACCTAAACCGAAAAGGCGATACCCTGTTTTTACATTCATGCCGCTCATTTGTGTTACCACCCAAAAGAAGCTATCGTTTGCATGAGAGATTACCGCAGAACCTGCACCAATCACAACCACTACCAGTGCTTTCTGTATTTCGGTGTCAAAACCTAAAGATGACATCATAGGCATGATAATAGAAGCTGTCGTTACCAGTGCCACCGTAGAAGAACCTTGTGCTGTTTTTAAGGCAGCAGCCAATACAAATGGCAAGAAAATACCCATATTATAGTCCGTCAAGGTTTGCCCTAGAATTTCTGCAATGCCTGAGTTCTGTAATATTTTACCAAAGATTCCGCCAGCGCCTGTAATCAATAATATAGAAGCTGCATCTTTAATTGCCTTACCCACCCAACCTGCTGATGAGAGCATATCGTAATTTAATTTTTTAGGCAAGAACAGACATAAGAATACGCCAATTAATAAAGATATAACTGGCTCACCCACAAAATTGATAAAATCTAACAGTCCATTTTCTTGTCCGACATCCATAGAGTTTAGAACGGACTTCAAGACAATTAGAAAAATAGGAACTAGAATGGGTATAGATGCTTTTAAAGCACTTGGCGAATCTTTAATCTCTTGTTCTGCTTCAAGTGCATCTTCAACATCTGGTGCTATCATGGTTTTTGATGCATACTTTTTAGCGAATATGATTCCGACAATCAAAGCCACGATACTTGTTGGAAACCCGAAAGCGATAACCAAACCTAAATCTGCCCCAAGAATACCTGCAGCTGCAATCGGCCCCGGAGTTGGAGGTACCATAGTATGCGATGCCATTAAGCCTAAACCTAACGCTATTGCCGGACCAGCAATTGATATTTTCGCTTTCTTGGAAAGACTTTTATTTAAAGGGTGCAGCAGCATAAAACCGCTATCTGCAAAGACAGGTATAGACACGATATAACCGATAATCCCCATTGCCGTAGTCACCCGTTTCTTCCCTATTAAGCCCAATACTTTTTCTGCAATGGCAAATGCACCACCGGTATGTTCTAAAAACGCACCAATGATGACTCCGAGTACAATAATCAACCCTATTTTACCTAGTGTACCGCCAAAACCTTCATTGATAGATACAATGATATCAGCATAAGGCATACCGGCAAAAATTCCGTATAAAATTGAAATAATGAACAGTGCAAGAAAAGCATGAATCTTAAGCTTTGTCGTCAATATAATTATGGCAATGACCGCGAGAAGTAAGTAGAATATTTCCATGCTTGGTGGTTGTAAATTTTAGAAAACAGAATGAATAAATATACACAGACCATAATTTACAGCCTCAGTTTACATTACATTTCAGATCTATTATTTTAATTAGGGTTGAGTAAGTTGTACTCGTTATAAATTTTCTTCAAATTGCTCATTTCCTCTCCAAAAGATATAATCCCTACCGGAACTTCTCCTACAGTTTCTATACGATTACATTCAAAACAAATCTCTAAAAACCCTTTTAACCTTAACTCCGAATCATAAAACATAAGCCCATGCCTAGGCTTATAACAATCAGCAACTACAATTATCGATTCTGAAACTTGACTATCACTTACTCTAAATAATCTGTCATAATCCGATTTCTTTAAACTAATTCGTTTACCGATATAGTCATCTTTCAAATCCACTTCACTATTTCTAAGACTACTTTTTTTATTTATAATAATTGACTCATAATCACAATTCTCAACAGTTTTACTACTAATTCTTTCAGTAAATTCTTCATTGAAAATAGAGTGCGTTTCAGTTATACATTTTGGAAGTATGGTAATTAATTTTACAGTCGTATTCTTTGTAAAATCATCAAATGAAGTGTTCGTATTCTCTATTTCACTATTTCCATTATTTACCTTCTGCGAAGAGCAACCTAGAGTCATAAAAACCAAAAAAATAAAAATTCTTTTCATTCTCGATATTGAAGTTTGTCTTTTTTATCCTGAAAAAACAAAAATGTAACTTTCATTAAGTTTTGCTCTGTTGAAGATAGATTTTAATTGACCAATACCATCAATAATATCCCCTTTATTAAATGCTCGGTCACTAGATTCATTATCGTGCCAAACTTCAGGATATACTCTATTAGAATTTAATTCTTGCGAATTATAGTTTTCATCCAAACAATTTACGGTTACTGTCTTCAACAACTTATCTATTGTTGAAATTTCAACTGATGATAAATAACTAATTGAATTATCAATAAATTGATCAAATTGATCAATATTGAAATTTTAAAAATCTGGTTTTTCGCCCAAATAATCTTTGGGATAGAATAATGAATCAACAGTTTTATGGTATTGGGAATCCAAAATTTTTTTAAGAATAAATTCTATTCCAAAAGCATTTTTTTTCTAAAGTTTCAAATGATTCTATTTCTGAAATCTCAAATAATAATGGGTCTGCTTTTATTTTAAAAAAAACAGTCTTTGTGATTTCGTAGTATGTCGAACTTTGTCCCATTTAAATTGGATTGTAAATGACTAAAAACTATTGAACACCAACAATAGCCAACTCCTTACCATTAAAACTAAAAATATCTCCAACGGCTTTACCAAAGACGAGTTTACCAATAGGTGTCGCGGCAGATATACAGTAAACCGATTTAGGTTTACTCTTAAATTCCCCTGCCGAAATAGCTATGTAATACACAAATGAATCTGTAACGACCAAACTACCTAAACCTACCGTTGGGGCTTTTCTGTCTTTTGGTACTTTTGAAAGTAGTTGTTGGGTTTTTTCTAATTCTGCGAGTTGCTGACCTAATTTTTCTCGTTCTAACTGTATCATGGCACGACCGGTTTCATGCTTATCGCCTGCACTACTTTTTGTTTCTGACGTTAGCGCAGTTTCCAACTCTTTAATGTGATTCTGTATTCTCGTCAGCCTATCGTTAACGAAATGCACGCAAAAGTCGTAAGCCTCTTTTTTTAAAATCTCAAGTGATTCAGTTTCCTTCAATGTGATACAGATCTGCCAGTTTATAGATCAAGTAATTTACAATTTGATTATCACTTTCACCAGCACTTATCATCTTTTGAATCTCTATTTTATTTTCAGCTTTAAAATAGTCTAAATCGCCAGAACGATCATCACTAAATATGTTCCATGATTTAAGTCCGCTTAGCATTGCCTTATGTGCTTCGTAACGCTTTGTAATAGATTGAACTCTCTTTTTGTCAACCTTTACAGTTGCTTCTTCATCATGCAATAATTTATAGTCTGCAGTGATTTTGGTATCGGCTTTTTCTGCTTCGGTAATAATTTTGAAATATGCCTGAGATACTAATGATTCATATGTTTTATTGAAACCAGCATCTATGCTCTCATCTTCAGCTAGGGGAACATCGGCATCTGTACTTGCGTATAAATCGTCGTTGGCATATGAATTATCAGCTATTAACGATTCTTTCCATGCTTCACTTTTTATATGCTCTTTCCAGACTTTTGCATATTCTCGTTGGTAGTCCGTTTTAGATAAACCACAACTGGTAAGGCAAATACCCCCTATAACAACTGTTAGTACAGCTGCAGCACTTCTTCTTAAAAATGTTCTCATATAGTATACTATGCTATTACAAACCATCTTAAAAGTCTACTGTTCTAGGTAAACCGATAAGTGCATTTTAGGGTAATAGGTAATCAAAGGGGATATACAATTTATAAATAAAATTAAGAGTACCGTTGCCTTTTGGATAAGATTTAAAAAAACAGGTTAAACTGAGCATAAATTAATTAATCAAATTAGCTAATTTTTTACCAATTGTGCTGCCTATGGCAATACCCATACCGCCTAGTCGTACTCCGCATGCCACATTATTAGACACTTGTTTTACAATGGGTTTCTTCTGTTGACCAACACCCATTATACCGCTCCAGCTGTAATCGATTTCAAAGGTGGTATTTGGCAAAATGACTGTATTTAATAGTTGCTTTAGTTTATTCTCAACCAAGGCAGTAGTTTCAAATTCAGTAGTTTCTTCGGCTTTAAAGTCCAAATTACGACCTCCTCCCAACAAAATACGATTATCAATATTTCTAAAATAGTAATAGCCTTCTTCTAAATGAAAAGTGCCTTTTATATGTAAATCTTTAATTGGCTTTGTAATCAACACTTGCGCTCGTGCAGGTTTCACGTTCTCAGATAATAATTGGGCGGCAAAACCATTAGTAGCTATCAGTAATTTTTTGGTTGTAAATTCTAGGTCATCTGTTTTGACAATTACTTCTGAACCTGCATCTTCAAAAGAATGTACTTTGGTTGAATTTACAATTGTGTTGCCTTTTTGCTGGGCTAATTGCACTAAAGATGTCATCATCTTACCGGTATCAATTTGCCCTTCAAAAACCTGAGAAATATAGTTGTTGTTAATTCCTTTAAAATTGAAAGAGTCTGGAGTGACCTTAAAGGCATCCGCTTTAAAAACAGGATGTAGTAACTCATTTACCGATTTTAATTCCTTCAGACAACGCTCGTACAACCCTATATCCTTGTTTAAAAATAACTCGTGTCCGCCATTATTCTGATAACCAATAGCGGCATCACCTAAAAGGTTGCGCAAAGAATGTATACCATTATATCGTTCTTGCACCAGATCAATTACCTCTTGTTCTGAGTGTGTTTTTAAGTCGGATAAAATTTCAGAAATACTACCAAAACAGGCAAACCCGGCATTTTTGGTACTCGCACCTTGTGGAAGTTTCCCTTTTTCTAAAATAAGAATACGTGCTTTTGGATGCTTCCTCCTTAATTCTAATGCACAATTTAAGCCTACAATACCACTACCAATAATAGTATAATCGATATTCGAAAACCACGATGTACGTTCCCAGTAGCTTAGGTTCATTGTATAATTTAGTTTATTGAATTATAATCCTCTTGCATCCATTTCGTCTTTTTCATACCTACTATCTTCTGCCGGATACCTAAGGATGTTTTCATATTTTCCTGATTGTTTTGCCAAAGACCAAATAAGACTTTCACCAGCAAATTCTGAATTGGGTTGATTCTCAAAAACCTCATCGGCATATGCTTTATCGGCATCAATAACGGTCCATCCTTTATTTTTAAATTCTTGTATTAAGTCTCCTAAAAACAAAGCTGAAGTTAAATTATGATGGAGCAATATTGTGTGGTTAATATGTCTGTCGTTCAACTCATACGATAGCTTTTCATAATAATTTGCCCTATCGATTAAATGCTGTAAATAATACTTCTTAAACTGATCTATGTCTGCTTTATCTAACCCAACCTCTTTTATTCGCTTTAATAGGCGTTGGTTTATATACCAATCTGATGCATCAATAGTGACATACCCATTTTTGTATTTATGAGCTTTAAGAACATTTCTAATACTATCTACCTTAAGCTTACTTGCGCCTTCTTTTAAATATGGAAACCTAAAATATTTGACTGAATTACTAAACTTAGAAATGATAGAATCTGTCTTGTTCAATTCATTTTCAAATAAAACTGTATTATTCTTTTCAGAGTTAAAATTAGGATGTGTAAAAGTATGGTTGGCTATATTATGCCCCTTTTCATTCCAGCTAGTCAATAAGTATTGACCTTTTTTATCCAATTTATTTTTACCAGTTACATAAAAAATAGCCTTAAGATTGTTGGTATCTAAGTGCTTAAGTAACATTTGGTTCCAATCTTCAAAGGCAAAGCCACCTAAATCAGAAGTAACACCATCATCAAATGTAAAGCTGATCGTTTTGCTTGAAGATTTTACCGCTTCTTTTACTACTATATCATCTTTTTTCTTCTCTACAGAGCTATCCTTACATCCAATGATGAAAAATAATAATGCGGAAATAGTTATAATTTTGGTCATTAAAAAATAGAGGTTAAATGAACTTTTATCTTTAAATATACTTAAACAGGATAAAATGTAATTTCTCAAAAGAATTAAAATAAAAAAAACTCCAACATTGCTGTTGGAGTTTTCTTGATTAATCTTCTTTAAGTGGATTCATTTTCCAATCGTTCATAAAGGCTGTTGTATAATTACCAGCCAAATAATCTGGGTGGTCCATTAACTGCCTATGAAATGGAATGGTGGTCTTAATTCCTTCAATTACAAACTCATCTAAAGCTCGCTTCATTTTATTGATTGCTTCTTCCCTAGTTTGGGCAGTAGTTATCAACTTAGCGATCATTGAATCGTAATTTGGAGGAATACTATACCCACTATATACGTGAGTATCCATTCTTACCCCATGACCACCTGGCGTATGTAAGGTTGTAATCTTACCTGGCGATGGTCTAAAGTTATTATAAGGATCTTCCGCATTAATTCTACACTCGATAGAATGTAATTTTGGAAGGTAGTTTTTACCTGAAATTGGCACACCTGCAGCTACAAGAATTTGCTCACGAATTAAATCGTAATCAATAACCTGTTCTGTAATTGGGTGCTCTACCTGAATACGAGTATTCATTTCCATAAAATAGAACTTACGATGCTTATCTACCAAAAATTCTATGGTACCAGCGCCTTCATATTTTATGTATTCTGCAGCCTTAACCGCAGCTTCACCCATTGCTTCTCTTAACTTATCTGTCATGAAAGGTGACGGAGTCTCTTCTGTCAACTTTTGGTGACGACGTTGTATAGAACAATCTCTTTCAGATAAGTGACATGCTTTACCATATTGATCACCTACAATTTGAATTTCAATATGACGTGGCTCTTCAATCAGCTTTTCCATGTACATACCGCCATTACCAAAAGCAGCAGTTGCTTCGTTTACGGCGCTATCAAAAAGCTCTTCCATTTTATCTTCAGAGAACACAGCACGCATACCCTTACCACCACCACCGGCAGTAGCTTTGATCATTACAGGGTAGCCCATTTTCTTGGCTATCTTCTTGGCATCTGCAACATCTTTCAAAAGACCTTCTGAACCAGGTACACAAGGTACACCAGCTTCTTTCATGGTTTCTTTGGCCGTAGCCTTATCTCCCATTTTGTCTATTTGATCACCAGAGGCACCAATAAATTTTATATCATGCTCAGCACATATGCGTGAGAACTTTGAATTTTCTGAAAGAAAACCATAACCTGGGTGAATAGCATCTGCATTTGTAATCTCTGCAGCTGCAATTATATTAGGGATCTTTAAATAAGATTCGCTACTAGCAGCAGGACCAATACATACAGCTTCATCTGCAAAACGCACATGTAAACTTTCTTCATCTGCCTTACTATATACAGCTACCGTTTTAATACCCATTTCTTTACAGGTACGAATAACACGCAAAGCGATCTCTCCCCTATTGGCAATCAGTATTTTTTTAAACATCTTTTAAATTTTAAGTTCTTGGTTCCATAACATTCTTAAACACCGTTTAGCAACGGCATCTAACAATAACTACTCAAAATTTAGTTAAGACGGATCTACCAAAAATAATGGTTGATCAAACTCAACTGGTGAAGAATCATCTACTAATATCTTAACGATAGTACCAGAAACTTCAGATTCGATGTCGTTGAACAATTTCATTGCTTCAATTACACAAAGTACATCTCCAATACCAATAGTTTGTCCTACCTCAACAAAAACTGGTTTGTCTGGAGAAGGCTTTCTGTAAAAAGTACCAATGATCGGAGACTTTATAGTGATGTATTTATCATCTTCAGCTTTCTGCTTTTCAGCTTCTGTAGCTCCGGCTGCTGCCTGAACTTCTACTGGTGCAGGGGCTGCAGGCATAGCTTGTTGAGCCATAGGCATCGTATGCACATAAGTTGGCTCAGAATTAGCTGATAAGCTTCCGGTACGAATGGTGATCTTAATATCATCCGTTTCCAGTTTTACCTCGCTGGCGCCTGACTTGGCTACAAACTTGATAAGGCTTTGAATTTCTTTAATATCCATATTTTCTAAGTTATAATTGGTCGTTGTTGTTGCTGTTATAAGCCCATTTTAAGTAGATAGAACCCCACGTAAAGCCACCACCGAAGGCTGCAAATACAAGGTTATCTCCTTTTTTAAGCTGTTTTTCGTAATCGAATAATAATAGTGGTAAGGTTGCCGAAGTGGTGTTACCGTAGCGCTGAATATTCATCAACACTTTTGATTCGCCTACACCCATTCTTTTAGCTGTGGCATCAATTATACGCTTATTCGCTTGATGCGGCACTAGCCAATCTACATCTTCTTCAGTAAGGTCATTTCGATCCATGATCTTCGCTGCTACATCTGCCATATTAGATACAGCAAATTTGAACACCGTTTTACCTTCTTGAAAAATGTAATGTTTTTTATTGGTCACACTTTCTATCGTGGCCGGCATTATAGATCCGCCACCTTCCATACCCAAAAATTGTCTTCCGCTACCATCTGCTCTCAAATACTCATCTTGCAAACCAAGACCTTCTGTATTTGGCTCAAAAAGTACAGCACCGGCACCATCACCAAAAATGATACATGTAGTACGGTCTGTATAATCAATAATCGAGGACATTTTATCTGCCCCTATAAGTAATACTTTTTTATATCTACCGGTTTCGATATGACCGGCAACTGTTGACATGCCAAAAAGAAAACTTGAACATGCAGCTAATAAATCGTAAGCAAAGGCGTTAACGGCTCCAATTTCTGAAGCAACAAAAGCAGCTGTAGAAGCTACCATACTATCAGGTGTTGCCGTAGCAACTATAATAAGGTCTATTTCTGAAGCATCTAGCCCCTTCTTCTCCATTAGGTCTTGTGCCGCTTTAATGGCTAAATACGACGTACCTTCTCCCTCTTCCTTCTTTAGTACCCTTCTTTCTTTTATTCCCGTTCTGCTAGTAATCCATTCGTCATTGGTATCAACCAAATCTTCAAGCATTTTGTTGGTCATTACAAACTGGGGAACATAGCCTCCTACCGCGGTAATAGCTGCTGTAATTTTGGTCATACTTTATTTGCTTTCTTGTAAAAAACTTAAAAAACCTGTCAAAAGTCATGAAAATTAGTGATTTTCAACGACTTTTTGGGTAAAGTTATCGGGTTTTTGAAAAATTGCAATTAATAGCCATATCCGTTTAACCCCTTAGATTATCTGAATAACAAGGCGCTAAAAAACAAATTGGGCTAAAAAAAACTCCCTCCTTCAAATGAAGTGGGAGTCTAGTATAATGTAAAAAGGTATTAAGCTTCTGCTTCTTCGGTTTTGTCAACCAAAACTTGACCTCTATAATGTAATTTTCCTTCGAACCAGTGAGCTCTGTGAAATAGGTGAGTCTCGCCAGTTGTAGAATCTGTAGCCAAAGTAGGAGCTACTGCCTTATAATGTGTTCTTCTTTTGTCTCTCCTTGTTTTGGAAATTTTTCTCTTAGGATGTGCCATTTAAACCTTATTTATCCGTTAATAGTTTCTTTAATTCGTCCCAACGGGGATCGCTTTCTTCTTTTTCTAATCTTTTCTCTTTTGGTTGAAGCTCGTTTAACCTGTCTAACACTTCAGATTTTAAAGTGCCATCTTCAATACCAGGATGAATTCTTTTTTGTGGAACTGCCAATACAAGCATTTCATACACATACTGATCAATGTTCAATTGGTGTTCGTTATGAGGAAGAATTAATATTTCGTCATTCTCATCATTATACTCTTCACCAAACTTAACTACCAAATGCAAATCTCCGCCTATAGCTTGATCATACGGTTCGCTAGTTATGTCACAATCAACATTCACTGTTCCTGATGCTTCCAAATCAACCTCCATCATTGTACTTGTCTTATTAAGTACTACATCTAAATTGATGTTGGTAGCGTTGAATTCATCGTATCCAAAAGAATCAAAGAACGTATTTTCAATCTGGTAATTAAAGTTGTGTTTCCCTTGCTTCAATCCTGAGAAAGGAATATTGAACTCCTTTTGCTTCATCTCGTACACACTTAAATTAACACTAATCGCCCACAAAAGGCGGGTGCAAAGATACTATAATTTTGATAAAAGACAATAGTTATCAACTATTTATCTTTATAACTTTTTAATCTATTCAAAAATTAACGTTCTCTCTTTAAACGCTGCTTTTTTAATACATCTTTTGTTAGCTCTTCGTACTCGGTTCTATTCTTAAATATCTTCAGCGCCATAAAGACCGCTTCTTTGAACGAACTCTCGTCAGCTACCCCTTTTCCTGCTATTTCATAAGCAGTACCATGATCTGGCGATGTTCTAACTTTACTTAGACCTGCCGTAAAATTCACGCCTTGACCAAATGATATTGTTTTAAACGGAATTAAGCCTTGGTCATGATATGCAGCCAAAATTGCATCGAACTTTTTGTAGCCATCAGATCCAAAAAAGCTATCTGCCGAGTACGGACCATATACCAAATGACCCATATTTGACATTTCTTTTATCACTGGCTTCATTACCTCATCGTCTTCTTTGCCAATTACGCCATTATCTCCGCTATGCGGATTTATACCTAACAAAGCTATTTTTGGTTTACGAATACCAAAATCCATCATCAACGACTTTTCTATAGTATTTATCTTATCGCGTATTAATCTTGGTATTATAGCTGCAGATACATCTTTTACCGCTACGTGATCGGTCAATAAACCAACCTTTAAGGTATCGGTCACCATAAACATCAAACTTTCGCCTTCTAATTCTTGTGCTAAAAAGTCGGTATGCCCTGGGAATTTAAATTCTTCTGACTGAATATTGTTCTTATTGATCGGTGCTGTCACCAATACATCAATATCTCCCTTTTTTAAAGCATCTACTGCTGCTCGTAATGATTTAATAGCATATTCGCCACCTTCTTTAGTTGCCTGCCCAAAATCAATTCTAGGCATTTCTTTCCAAACATTTACAATATTGATCTTATTGTCTATGGCTTTTGAAGCTTCGGGTATGCCATTGAAAACAATATTCAGATTCAACCGCTTCATTTGAAAGGAAACCGTCTTATTGGAGGCAAAAATAACGGGAGTACAAAAATCTAACATTCTGCTGTCTTCGAATGTTTTTAATGCTACCTCACAACCTATTCCGTTCAAGTCTCCTATAGAGATACCTAACCTTATTTTCCTATTTTCCTCCATGATAATCTGTACCTTTGTAACCCCACTCAAAACCTTAATATTGGTTTTGACTTCCCCCAAAGGAGAGGTAAAGTGGTTATCCCATGTATACATTGGGATATAAATATTGAAGCACAAAATTACTTAAATTAAACGACACATGTTTACGGGAATTATTGAAACATTAGGTAAGGTTACTTCTCTTGAAGCTAAGGGCGGTAATTTAGATATTACTATAGAATCTAATTTAACATCTGAACTGAAAATAGATCAAAGCGTAGCACATAACGGCGTTTGCTTAACCGTTGTTAGCTTAACCGATACTACATATACTGTAACCGCTATTGCCGAAACCTTAAGCAAAACCAATCTTGATACTTTAAAAACAAACGATACCGTAAATTTAGAACGTGCTATGATTTTAGGATCTCGATTAGACGGACATATTGTGCAAGGCCATGTGGATCAAACGGGGGAATGTACTAGTGTGAAGGAAGATAATGGCAGTTGGATTTTCTCTTTCACTTACGATGCCAAAACAGGAAACCCGACTATTGAAAAAGGTTCTATTACCATTGATGGTACAAGTTTAACGGTAGTGAATTCTGGTAAGAATACTTTTGAAGTAGCGATTATACCTTATACCTACGAGCATACTAGATTTAATACTTACAAACCGGGTACTATTGTAAATCTAGAGTTTGATGTTATTGGAAAGTACGTTGCCAAGTTGATGGCAAAATAATCGGCTATACCTTAATAAATATCTTTTTCTGATATAGAATATAGCCCACAAGGCTATAAAACAACACTACACTTAGCCCATATAAAAGGGATGATGTTTCTAGTGCTAAAAAATCATGAACATATACGGTTTGAAACAACCACCCATGTAACGAGGTGTCGCCAATTTGTATTTGCCCCATTACCTTACTGATGAAACTTGACAAAAAATAAATAACAATAGCATTTGCCCCGGCATATCTGAAGACAGAACCGAATTCTATTTTCTTGACGTCGGTTAAGTAATAAATAAGTGCTAAAATCAAATTTGCCCAACCTGCGGTTACCAACACAAAACTACTTGTCCAAAGGGCTTTATTGATTGGAAAAACGATATCCCAAATGTGCCCTATAATTAATAGACTGCCGCCCAGACCCATTAAAATAGTGGCTTTCTTTTCTTGTTTACTGGTTAAAATGAGACCTGTGAATACTCCCAATAAGGCGCTAGCAATTGAAGGTACCGTACTTAATAATCCTTCTGGGTCATAATCTGCTTTGTAGTTGTGAGAACCGAATACTTTTACGTCTATCCAATTGGCTAGATTATTTGGCGCTCTTTCTAATGTTGATGTCACTCCTTCTACAGGAACAAATGTCATCAGCAGCCAATATCCTATTAATAATATCCCCGTTACCCAAATCAATTGTTTCCAATTCAGGTTGACGAATAATAATGCCGCGAAAAAGAATACGACACCGATTCGCTGCAAGACCCCAGGAAAACGAATATCACTAAAGCTTTTAAAGAACGGAAAATGAATAAGAAATGCGCCTAAGAAGAGTCCTAATACAATTAACTTCAACGCTCTTACTGCAATCTTTTTATAGGCTTTAGCATCTACGGTTCTATTTTTATAAGAGAAAGCAATTGATGTACCCACTATAAATAAGAAAAATGGAAAAACTAAATCGGTCGGCGTATAGCCATGCCAATCTGCATGGAGGAAAGGGGCATACACATTGGACCATGTTCCTGGTGTATTTACCAAGACCATTAACAATATGGTTGCTCCCCTAAATATATCTACCGATAAAATTCTATCCTTTACCATCTAGCTATAAGATGTTTCCTTTTAAGCGGTTCCAAGCTTTAACCAACAATACTCCTGCTATTGCAGAAACAATGGTTAAGACGATAGCTTGTGTGGTTCTACCATAGATCCAATACCCTGTAGCGAACATTATAGAATAAATTAGAACTACCCCTAATAACATTGCTGTTATACCGGCAGGTACACTCCATTTTTCTTTGTCTTTTACAATCTCAACTGCATCGGTTTTTGCATCGGCTACCACTTTAGACCAACCCGGACCACCTGGTTGAATCTTCCTGTAGAAACTTCTCAAAGTATCGGTAGATTCTGGCTGTGTCATGAATGTTGCTATCAACCAAATCGCCGTAGTCAACACTACAATAAATATGTATTCTGACCAGTCTGGAAAAAGACCCGTTTCCGTGGCAAAAAGATATGCACCTACGGGAGTCAATTTTAATATGATAGAAATAATACCTGATGCGAACATCGCAGTAATCTCACTCCATGCATTAATTCTCCACCAGAACCATCTTAGTATAAATATTAGTCCGGTACCTGCACCAAATGCTAATAATATATCAAATAACTGAAGCGCATTTTGTAGCAATAATGCCAATGCAGCACTAAATATCATTAAAACAACCGTTGAAATTCTACCTACCGCAACCAATCTTTTTTCAGATGCATTAGGATTTATTTGTTGCTTGTAAAAATCAAAAACAATGTATGAAGACCCCCAGTTTAACTGCGTACTGATGGTACTCATATATGCCGCAATTAAAGATGCCAATACAACACCCAACAATCCGCTAGGCAGTTTGGTCAACATTGCTGAATATGCTAAATCATGACCTAATTTATCGGGAGTTACATTTGGGAAAGCTTCTTGTATGCTTGCCAAATCTGGGTATACTACTATTGATGCCAAGGCTACCAAAATCCACGGCCATGGTCTTAATGCGTAGTGCATAATATTAAAGAAGAATGTTGCACCAATTGCATGATTTTCATCTTTTGCCGCTAACATACGTTGCGCAATATAACCACCACCACCTGGCTCTGCACCTGGGTACCAAGAACTCCACCATTGCACAGCTAGGGGAATTATAAATAAGGTAATCAATGCTTTCTTATTACTAAAATCTGGTAATATATTTAATTTTGAAGCTACGTTTTCATTCGCCATTAACGCTTCGATACCGCCAACTTCAGGTATATTAACTAGGTAATAAGCAGCACCTATCGCACCTGCCATGGCTACAAAGAATAGAAGAAAATCAGTATAAACAACACCTTTGAATCCGCCAAGGGCGCTAAAGGTTACTGTAATCAAACCAGCACTTACAACCGTTTGCCAAGGTTCTAAGCCTAGCATAATGCTTCCTATTTTAATCGCTGCCAATGTTACGGCAGACATGGTAATTACATTGAAAATCACTCCTAAATAAATAGCCCTAAATTTTCTTAAAAAACTAGCCGGTTTTCCGCCGTAGCGCATTTCATAAAATTCTAAATCTGTATTTACATTCGACTTACGCCATAGTTTTGCATAAACGAAAACGGTCAACATACCTGTTATTAAGAAACACCACCATACCCAGTTACCAGAAACGCCGTTGGTACGTACAATATCTGTTACCAAATTGGGAGTGTCTGTTGAAAATGTCGTCGCTACCATTGAAAGCCCTAAAAGCCACCATGGCATGGTTCGACCTGATAGAAAAAATTCTGAAGAATTTTTACCCGATGTTTTTGACACATAAAACCCTATGCCTAAGACAAGGGAAAAGAAAACTATAATAAATGTATAGTCTAACGTACTGAGTTCCATAAGTTGGTTTTAGGTTGATTGTTAAAGATATATTATTTTAGGACATTCTTATACCTAATACGCTAAACGTACCACGTGCTTCTATCAATAACTACAGAAATTACCCCAACCGCTTGGATCCTTGCATCAATTGCAACTTTTATCATAGGATTATCTAAAGCTGGCATAAAAGGTATTGCGGTTTTAAATGTCACTATAATGGCATTGGCATTTGGCGCAAAACAATCTACAGGCATGGTAGTACCGCTACTTATACTTGCTGATATTTTTTCTGTTATCTACTATAATAAATATACACAGTGGAAGTATGTTTTTAAAGTTCTGCCGTGGATGGTATTCGGCTTACTGATTGGCGTTTTCATTGGAAATGAATTACCTGAGAAGTTTTTTAAAATAGGCATGGCGACCATAATTATCATTACTGTAGGTATGATGTTTTATTGGGACCGTAAAAAAGACAAGACCGTACCTTCTCATTGGACATTTGCTGGATCTATTGGTATCATAGCAGGTATTACCACCATGGTCGGAAACTTAGCAGGCGCATTTTCCAATATTTACTTTTTAGCCATGCGCTTACCTAAAAATCAATTTATAGGTACTGCCGCTTGGTTATTTTTAATCATAAATATCATTAAACTACCCTTTCACTTTTTTGTTTGGAAAACCATCTCCATTGAATCGCTGACCTTAAACTTAATGCTTCTACCAGGTATACTTATAGGTTTCTTTGTAGGTATTCGGTTTATTAAACACATAAAAGAAGCCTTCTTTAGAAAGATGATTTTGGTTTTGACTGCTGTGGGTGCTGTGCTTATTATGCTTAGTTAGTGGTGAGTTTTATTTTTAAGTTTTAAGAAATCCAATTATATTTAATAATGAAAAATTATAATCTGTGGAGTATTTCAATTTGTCTACTAATAATAATTATCACTTTCCTTACCTTCAATGATACTGAACCCAGCATGGGAAAGGCAATTTTATTGATTTATTTTATGTATCCTATATTCGGAATTAGCATATTAATGCTAATCCTAACCTTTATAATTGCAATAACCGGTAAAAAGCTTTTTAATGGCTTAACAATTATAAATATTGGGGTAATATGTTTGACAGGAACTTCACCTTTCTGGTTAATTTGATTTAAACATATATTTTGTGTTGACAAATTTATCAGTTGAAAGAGCTTAACACAGATTATTATATAACTACTCTAATTTGAAATATTCTCCTATAACACACAAAGCTAATCTTATATTTGAATCTTGAAATAATTGATCTTACACATTATGAAAAAGATTAATCAGGTAGTTTTAGTATCTCTTACTGTACTGATTTTTGGATGTCAAACTGATTTTGACTCTGTTAAGTGGAAATCAAAATATGACGGTTTTTATCCACAGCGTAAAAAGATGGTGAAATCCTTAATAGATTCTGAATTATTATTTAACAACTCTCAAGAACACGTAATTGAAATATTGGGCCCTACAGACTCCAAAGACACACTTAATAACGGAAATATTGAATTGACTTATAATGTTCAAGAATCTTACGGTTGGGATATTGACCCAAGATATACTGTTAATCTAAAATTACAAATCGATACCACTAACAATACCGTTGTCTTAATTAATTTAGTTGAATCTGAAGATAGAAGAAGCCTACTTGAAAAAATAACAACGGATTAAATTACTTTTAAATAAACGGCACGCAATTCGAACTTTTGGGCAAAACTAAAGTTCTGCTCATAATTGTATGTAAAAAGTAAAGAATTAAATACTAGGCTCTTCGTTAAACCACCAACCCAATAAAGTTCACATATTTCAGATTAGGGTTAATCTTTACCCCACGTAACCAGTAATTTAGCAGTACTAACCTAAAATACCGTTATATATGAATATCATAGGAAATTTTATAAAAGGAGTTATCGATATTACCGACAAAATTACTGGTGATGACAACCCTATTGAAGATCAAAAAGCTGTTCTCCAAAACCTTTTAGAAACCGCAAAAGAGACTTCTTTCGGTAAAGCCTATGAATTTGAACGTATTTTAGAAAGTGATGATCCGCAGCAAGCATTTCGTGATGCCGTACCTTATTTTGACTACAATCAAATCAATGAGAAATGGTGGAATAAACTGCACGAAGATCAAACCGATGTTACGTGGCCTGGTAGTCCCGATTATTTTGCATTGAGCTCTGGTACTACAGGAAAAACCAGTAAACGTATTCCTGTAACCGATGCTATGATTGATGCTATTCGACAAGCAGGAATTAAACAAGTTCTCGCTCTTTCTAATTTTGACCTTCCGGCAGATTTCTTTGAAACAGGAATTTTAATGTTAGGTAGTTCTACTGATCTGGTTGAAAATGATGACCATTTAGAAGGTGAAATTAGCGGTATAAGTGCGAGTAACATTCCGTCTTGGTTTAGTGGCTACTACAAACCCGGAAAAGAGATTGCCCAAATTGATGACTGGGACGAACGTGTTGCCAAAATTGCCGAGAAAGCTGCAGATTGGGATATTGGTGCGCTAAGCGGCATCCCTTCTTGGATAGAATTGATGTTGAAAGAGGTCATCAAAAAGCACAACCTCAACAACATTCACGAAATATGGCCAAACCTACAGGTATATACTTCTGGCGGAGTAGCATTCGGACCTTATGAAAAGAGTTTTAATGCCTTAATGGGGAAACCTGTAACGGTAATTGACACGTATTTGGCATCCGAAGGTTTTATCGCCTTTCAAGCCAGACCAGAAACCGATGCTATGAAATTGGTGACCGATAATGGAATCTACTTTGAGTTTGTTCCTTTCAATCCTGATTATATTTTAGAGGATGGTTCTCTATCTCAAGATGCTCCGTCATTAACATTATCCGAGGTTGAAACCGGTCAGAATTATGTGCTCATAATAAGTACCGTTAGTGGTGCATGGCGTTACCTTATTGGTGATACTATCGAGTTTACCGATGTGGAACGTGCTGAAATAAAAATAACAGGGCGTACCAAGTTCTTTTTGAACACGGTTGGCTCGCAATTATCTGTCAATAAATTGGATGATGCACTACAAGACATCATGGAAATTTTTGATATTGAAATCCCTGAGTATACACTTTGTGCAAAAAAGTATCAAGACGGATTTTACCATACCTGGTATTTGGGAACTACAGCAACGCAAGATGCTGAAGCTATAGCTGAAAAGCTAGATGAGTCTTTAAAAGCCGCAAATAAAAATTATAAGGTCGCCCGTTCTAAGGCATTAAAGGGAGTGAAAGTTTTTACTATTAATCCTGATGTGTTTTATGATTGGAACGATAGCAACAAAAAGAAAGGCGGACAAGTAAAAATGGAACGTGTGATGAAAGAAGAAAAGTTTGCCGAATGGGAAGCTTTCGTAAATAAGCATGATTAAGTGCTTATTTACCTTGGCTCAATGCATCTCTTTCTTCAACTAATAACATAATTTCTTCTGGAGATAAGTACAGGTTTTTAATACGATCAACATATTCTTGTGTTAACCCTGCTTCTTTTAAAATAAACTCTTTGGTGGCAAGAATATAAGTTTCCATACCATGGGTAACGGCAAAAGAATCTGCACGGCGCTCAGCATCTCGTATATAATTTTCTGAGGTTACATATTTAAAGCCGAAGCCTATTAAATTAAAACCACTTCGCTGCTGATAATCCATTACATGACCGAGTTCATGACCTAACCACCCAATCATAATTTCTGAAGGAATGTCTTTAGTATAGTATACCGAATCGGCAATCTTTATTCTTTCGCTAATCAATATATTATAAGTTCTATTTTTCTTGGATTTAAAGACACTCCAAAATGAAGGTTGTGCCTGCATTGTTGACTTCTTGATTTCCTTTTTAAACTTGAATTCAATTTTAGTATTAGCAAGCTCAGGATAGTGAGAAAGTGCAATTTTTGCTTCTTCAGTTATTTCATCGGGTATTGTATGTTGTGCAGATGCAACCATAGTGTAACTTAATAGTATTAAGATTAAATAATTTGATTTGTGCTTGAATAGGTGTTTCATTATAGTAGCGGACTAAAGAATTTGGCGAGACCTTCTAAAAATTTACTGAACGGTGATCTCTTTTTAAATTTTTCTAAATCTACCTTCGCCTCTTCTGTACAATGTTTAGAAAACAGCTCTTCTATTTCAGAAGCTTTTTCTTTATCATACAAAATAGCATTGGTTTCAAAGTTGTGCTCAAAACTTCTATAATCAAAATTTCCAGATCCTACAGATACTATTTCACCATCAATGATTATGACCTTACTATGCGAAAAATCTGGTCTTAGGTAAATATTGGCACCTACTTCTAGCAAAGCTTCAAAAGTTGAAAACATACTATATTGAGCCAATAATGAATCTGATATTTTAGGGGTTAATAACGTTACTTCTACTCCGCTTAATGCTGCAATTCTTATAGCTTCTAAAACCGGTTCTCCAGGAATAAAATACGGATTCGCAATACAAATACGTTTTGTAGCAATATTGATCATTGCCAAGTATTGCTGCATAATTGCCGGATATCTAGAATCTGGTCCGCTAGAAATTATCTGTGCTACCGTATCTCCTTGTGGTTCTACTTTTGGAAAGTACTTGTCTTGAAGCAACAATTCTTCCTTTCCGGCAAAATGATAGTCTTTTACAAAAACGCGTTGTAAACTGTTTACTGCAGGACCTTCTATCTTCAAATGTAAATCTTGCCACACACCAAGTTCAGAGACCGGTTTCATGTATTTATCAGACACATTGAATCCTCCTGTGAAACCAACTTTGCCATCAATGATTATAATTTTTCTGTGATTTCTATAATTAAGGGTGAACAATAGATTTCCGAAACGAATTGGCATCGTCGGATATGCTTTTACCCCAATATCTATAAACCGTTTTACTCTTTTACCACGCATAGAATTGCTTCCAAAAGAATCATATAACATTCTAATTTCTACACCTTCTTTTATCTTTTTCTGAAACAGTTCGTGAAATCTGTCCAACAACATGCCTTCTGCTAAAATGTAATATTGAAGGTGAATAAAATCTTCAGCTTCTTCAATGGCTTTAAATATTGACCCGAATGCTTCTTCACCACTATTTAATAAGGTTACATTATTGCCTTTGTAAGGAGCGAAATAACTATTTTTTCGAATGAGCGACGCTAGTTTATTTCGTTTGTAATCTTCAAATTCATGTACACTTTGCTCACCGCCTTCAAGTTCTTTATGGGTTTCTGAATACAGTCTTCTTTTTTCGGTTTGCTTTAATTTGAAGAGTTTAAATTTTCTTCTGTTAATTCCAAAAAGGTAATATAAAAGCGGACCTAAAAAAGGAAAAATTATTACAGATAAAGACCAACTAATCATCTTAGTTGCTTTGGATCCATTAAATATAATATTGACTATACTCCATAAAGTTACCGCTATGTATGCAAGCCAAAAAATGGTATTCATGATTAATTGTTTTGTTCCTTAACAAGATACTATAATTTGCTTAAGCCCTTGTTTGATTAAACCTATCAAGATACTTTTAGTTTTAAACGAGTTAATTACTACCTCGATATGTGAGTACTTTTAAAAAAAAGTAATGGGAGTAATCGCTATGGACAAAAAACAGATAACCTTATATTATAGTTCGCAAAATTCAATAGGCAAACAACTAAATGCCTATGTTGAATCTTCTGGTAAAGATCATTTAACTATAGATATTTCTAAGACGAACGTTACGGGTACGCAATGGGCAGAACTTGCTGATGGTCTAAATAAAAACATTTCTGATTTGGTCAATACCGACCACCCAGACTTTAAAGAAGCTTATGGCGAAACATCTGTTGATCTTGATGATGATGGTTGGTTGAAAGTACTGGACAAGAACCCTAGTTTACTCAAAAACGCCATCGTTATAAAAGGTAAAGATTTTATTGAACTAACCAGTGCGTCAGATTTTAAGCAATATATGGATCCTGATAGTGCAGGTATAGAAAAGCCTTATAAATAACAGCGATTATAGAAATTCAACGTTTAAGTTGATACATAGGGTTGCTAAACTTCTAACCACATTCCCTTAAATATTCCTTATGTACAAAATTCTAAAATGGCTTGTTCTACTTCTTATTTTCTGCGTTGGTGGCTATATGCTTGCCGAATGGAAAATGAAAAAAGAGGTCGTTAGCTTTTTAGAAAAAAAGGTGCCTGATCATATAGACTTTTCATACGATAAATTGACTATCAGCCTAATGAAAGGCAACATAGCATTTAAAGATGTTGCCGTAGTTAGTTTGGGTAAGCAGACTTCTTCTTGCGAAATTAAAGTGGATGCCGAAATGCTCTCTATCACAGGAATTGACTACTGGAAAATTCTATTTCAAAAATCTATCTACATTAAATCGCTAACGCTTACCAAACCTCATCTAAATTTTAAAACTTGCCCTGAAGACACTGATAATGTAGTTGCCAATAAAAGCAACCCTATCAAATTACTAAAAAAAATATTTGTTGAAGAAATCATATTCGATGCTGGTAAGGTTGAAATTTGGGACGCTAGTGAAGAAGTCTCATTAATAGCTGTCGACCAAATAAATCTATCCTTAAAAGAAGTAGCTACCGACCCAGAAATTATAACCAAATATGTTCCCTTTACATTCTCAGAATATACTATTGAAATTCTAAATTTAAACGCTCCTTTAGGTGAGTTCGAAGCGCTAAAAATGCAATCAATGGTGATGAACGATGCCACTATTGATATTACTAATATATCGCTAGCTACAAAACTTACTAAAGTTGAATTGAGCAGAGAAATTAGATATCAAAGAGATCATGTAGACTTATCTATTCTCTCAATAAAAGTTGAAGACCATAACTATTTAGTCAGTAATGATTCGCTTCAAGTAAACTTCAAAGAACTTATACTTTCACAGCCTAAACTAGAAGTTTACCGCGATAAGTCTAGATTAGAAGATTTTAGAAACAAGTCTCTTTATGGTAAATTATTGCAAAAACTGCCCTTTAAAGTGGCAATTGACTCCGTTTTTATCGAAAAAGGAGCAATAGTCTACGAAGAGAATATTCCGAATAATGTGAAAGCCGGTGCATTGAGTTTTGAAAATTTAGATGCAACAATCAGTAATTTATCAAATAAAAAAAATATTAAAGACCCTGTTCAAATTCAACTAAATGCCGATTTAATGGGAACAGGGAAATTTCATCTTAATTGGCAATTTGATGTTTATGATCCCCGAAGTACTTTTCTGATTTCTGGCGGATTAGCCAACTTCAATACTTCAAGTTTAAATGATTTTCTGGTGCCGAACTTAAGAACACAAACTACAGGAACTATCGACCAACTTTACTTTACTATTTCTGGAGACGAATATGTTGCTACAGGAGATATTAAAATGAGATACGAAGATTTTAAATTTCAAGTACTCAACAAAGAAAGAAACGGAGTAAAAAAAGTACTTTCATTTATTGGCAATCTATTTATAAATGATGGGTCAAAAACAGATGAAGATGGGTATAGATATGGTGATATAGAAACTGAACGAATAAAGAATAAATCGTTCTTTAATTATCTATGGGTCAATTTACAAGATGGTCTTTTAGACGTACTGACAGGTAACGGAAAGAAAGATTAGACTAAATGATTTAAAAGTAAAAAAGCCAGGTAGTAAACTACCTGGCTTCTCTTTTCATAGCAATATTTTAATTCTAGTTGTCATCAGTAGCATCTTCTACTGCGTCTTCAACTTCATCAGCTCCATCTTCGATTTCATCTCCAACATCATCAATTCCTTCTTCAATCTTCTCTCCCGTAGTTTTTTCTTCTCTACAGCTTGTTGCAATGCTCATTGTTGCAAATGCAAATACGATCATTAATAGTGACTTTTTCATAATATAGATTTTAATAATTAGGTTAACATTTAAATATTTAGGTATAAAGGTTTACTTGTTAACTAAATAGTTTCCCATACCTGTCACTGCAAATATGAAGGTTTTAATGGCGTCACTTTAGTTGTAAAAAAATCAATATTAACTCATCTACGAAATGCGCATATGTGTCAATTAACATCTTGAAAGTGTTAAGGTTATTCTCTTTTTTCTAGTTTTTTTGTACTGTACGATTGCCATTGTACATAAAATAAAACAATGAGAGAGTTAACCATAAATAGTTCAAAGTCTGACGATATGTTTTCCAAAATACAAACGTGTATACAAGGGGATCTCATTGAGGACTGGGGCGAAAGTGTTTTAACTTTTGATAATACGGTTGGAAAAGGCTCTTTGCGAACCATCGATTTTAACTCGGGAGTATCTCTTATTGATTGTAATATAAAACTAAATGAAGAAACTAAGGTTGTTTTTGATACTAAAGACCTGGCACCTATAGAGTTCATTTTTATTACAAGCGGGTATTTTGAGTACAGTGAAAATAATACAGATACGTATACCAGATTAGAGCAATTTCAGAATACGATTATATCGCATAAACGTGAAGCCGAAAAGACATTTCTGTTTCCGAAGAACGAGACTTTAAAAATCAATTTTATACGAATTAACCGTCAAGAATATTTACAAAAGAAGAACAATAATATATCTAAACTAAACCAATTATTGGTGTCATTATTTAATGATAGCAAAGGGGAGGCTACTTTTCAACATGGTGGCAGTTTTAGTTTAAGAATTGCAGATGAAATTAAATTGCTAAATGATGTTGATGCTACCAGCGGTATGCTTAGGTCTCTTTCTCTTGAGGGTAGACTTTATCTAATTCTATCGCTACAGTTGTTAGAACATAAAAATTTTGAAGAAAACATGAATTTACCTGAAGCTATTTCTAAAGAGGATATTCTAAAGATTCACAAATTAACCACTTACATATTAGAACATATTTCTGATACTGTTTCTATAACATCGTTAAGCGCAGAATCTGGATTAAGCCCTAAGAAACTTCAAATTGGTTTTAAGATTTTATATTCTAAAACCGTGAATGAATATGTTAGACAGCTGAAATTAGAAGTCTCGAAAGATTATCTAAAAAATTCCGATTTATCGGTTTCTGAAATTGTGTACGCTATTGGTATTAAAAGTAGAAGTTACTTCTCTAAAATATTCTTTGAAGCTTATGACATTCTACCAACAGACTATAGAAAGCATTTAAAAAATAAGAACTCTTCATTACGCTAGCTTTCTGGATACTCATAGGGCATTAACATACTGTCATATGAGATATCTTGATTAAATAGATTCTTTGCAATAGGTCGTATTTCTAAATCTGTTGTATGTGGCGGTTGTAAAATCATTTGCGCTCTTTCTATTTTAGTATCTTCTGAAAGCCATTCATATTTATCGTCATGGTCTATAATTACCGGCATATAATCTACTAGGTTTTGGTAATTAACCACTTCTTTCTCAAGCGGACCAGTCAATAAAGAACACGTAATAAACCCATCATCTAGAATAGTATAAATACCTGCTAAGTATAATATTCCGCCATTTTTACGACTTACATGGTAAGGATATATTTCTCCGTTTTTCAATACCGAAGTAAAGAAGCCGGTTACCGGTATAATACATCTACTATTCTTAAACGAATCATAATACCACATATTCGTATCTATTTTTTGAGCAGAGATAGTCAACGTATTCGTCAGCTTTTGAAATAGCCCCCAATCATCATTAAAAGTACTTGGCAATAAACCCCAAATAGCTAAATTAACAGCATTGGGTTCATTCATGGTAATTATGGGAATAGAGACTTCCCTTAAACCGCTAATTACTACTTGCGGAGCATATAAATTTGGATACTTGAACAAGGCATTTACATCTTGTTCTATCTCTTTCATTTTTGCTGTATTTGAAATTTTAAAATACATATCAATCATTTTCATTTAGTACAAATTTCATCAATAAAGCGAAAGGCAATTGTTGCAGAAACATAAAAAGATAACGCATTAAAAAAGAGCTTATTAATTGTTACCTAGCGGGTAAATACTTGAAAAAATTAAGCATAAAAAAAGAGGCTATAAATAGCCTCTTTTTACATTCACCAAATATGCACTTACCTAATATCTTCTAACATTTTAATGTTTGAGAGTCCGTTTTTAATTGCCTCTTTCTGACTTCTTAATACGGTTGCCGTTGTAGATGGTAAAGAAGTATCTACTAATACATCTTCATACTCTTCAATTGCAGCTTTTTCTCCTCTAATCGCCTCTTCTAACATAGCTTCTGCATTATCTAGAGAGAATAGTGCTTTTACATCCATCCAAGCTCTGTGTGCTTTACCTGCAATGCTATCGCCTTTATCAATTTCTTGACCAAATGTCTTGATTTCTGCCTTTAGTTCATGACCAAAATCGTAACGTTGCTTTGCCTTTGTTTCGAAAAAAGCTTTCAACTGAACATTATCAGTGTTTTCTGCTGCCTTCTTAAATCCTTTTTCGGCATCATATGTTTTTTCTAAAAGTTCATTTAATTTATTTCCTACTTCTTCTGTATATGTACTCATTTTGTATAGTTTTAATGATGTGATTTTTTATTTAGAGATGTCAATCATAATTACATCTTGTAAAATTTATTTCTATTCTTAAATTCTTGTAATTTTCTTTTTAGCTCAGATACATCTTTACTTTTTGATGTATCTGAATACATTAATACATGCTCCATATCAATTTCGCAAAATGCATCCTCTTGATCACTGCTGTTATCAATATCGATACTGTCAACGATAAAATCTTTTAGCAATAAACTGACGAATGCTAATACTATCATTATCGATATACCTGTAATTAATTGTATCATCTGTATTGTTTTGATGACAAATATATATTCAATTATACGTACTTTTTATCTTGAAAAATTATAGCATTAACTCCTTTGAATAGGGTTAATTTTCAAGGTTTTAAGGTCAAAAATATAATGTCCTTGCTATACAATAAAGAATAAAATTATAGAACTTGTAGTATCAAATTAGTTCTCACGTTTGTGCTACTCTAAATGGTTATTTCCATCACATGGTTCTCCAAAAAACTAGCTGTGATGGAAAGCACAAACAATAAATAAATTTATTATGATAAGAAAAGGTACAATAGTAAAATGGTCTTGGGGTAATGGTACTGCCGAAGGTAAAGTTGAAGAAACTTATACTTCAAAAACAACAAAGACAATTAAAGGAAATGAAGTTACTAGAAATGGTAGCGATGATGACAAAGCACTTTACATTCAACAAGAAGATGGCGATTATGTTTTAAAGAGCGAAAGTGAAGTAGAACGTGCCGATTAATTTATAAACAAACTTTTAGTACTACTTCTTTATATCTAAATTCAATAAGGGATTAAAATCGGCTATTAGGTTTATCAATTCTTTTTCTGCTGCGGTTTGGTATTCTGATGAAGTTGCCTTCTCTACGCTTTCAAAAACATCATTAAGCTCACTCTTTTCATACTTTTTGACTACAAATGGGTGTACATAGTATTTTTTGCACACATTTCTAGTATTACCCAATGCTTTGGCAGTAGCGTCAAATGCTTTTATCACATTCTTTTTAATTTCACTTTCTGCATCGGTAGGCTCATTTTCCATAAGCGATTCAAAAAATATGAGCGTACCTGACCATGTTCTAAAATCTTTAGCAGTAAAAAGTTCTCCGCTTATTTCTTGTAAATATTCATTGACCATACCACTATCAACTCCCGTTTTGGTTCCGTCTTCATCAAAGAATTGAAAAAGATCCCAACCAGGTATTTCTTCACATTGCAATACTAACTTGCGTAATTTTCTATTATTTAAAGTGATACTGTGCTTTTTGCCTTTCTTACCGGTAAATTCAAATTTTAGCTTATTCTTACTGGTTTTTAAATGCCTTGTTCTTAAGGTTGATAAGCCATAGGTTTTGTTTCTTCTTGCATATTGCTGATTACCTATGCGTATATGGGTTTCTTCCATTAACCTTACAATTAGGGCGAGAACTTTTTCTTTAGGCCATCCATCTAACTGTAAATCTTCATCTACCTTTTTTCGAATTAAAGGCAAAGCTTCTCCAAATTGATGCATTCTTAAAAACTTGGTTCTGTTTCTTACTCGTAACCATAATTCATGGTAACGGTATTGAAGTCTATGCTTGACATCAAAACCTACTGCTTGCAAATGTGCATTGGCAATAGGTGCAATTTTCACTTCTTGCCATGCCGGCGGAATTACCAGTTTTTTAATTCTAGATAGTTCAGCTTTTTTACTGAGCGGTTTATTCTTTAGTAAATACAGAAACTGATCTTTCTCTTTAATTCGCAGTATAGATAACGCTTCTCTGTTTACATATTTTAAGTGCATGTGCGCAGCGACATCATGCGGCTCACTCGCCAGTAGTTCTGAATAATTCATCTATTATATTCTTTTAAGTTTGGCATTTGTACAAAAACAAGCAATTCTGTTTACTCTTTTTTTCACAACTTGAAACAAAAATAACGAATCAAGCGGCTATATTGGTGTTCTATACAACTCTTTTGTAGCCTAAAAACTTCTTTTAGCTATTTCATAATTCACATACATTAAGCTCGATTGCGGTAGAATTTTTACTATACGGATTCTTTTTAACCGCATAAGTTCTCTACCTTTCCTATTATAAATATCCATTGCTTATGAAAGGAGAACCAATGTTAATATGTATACCAGACATAAGCGGATTTACTGAGTTTATGAGCGAAACTGATTTTGAATTAAGTTCTAAAATCATTCCTGCGCTTTTAAACCAAATTATCTACACGAATAAAATCGGACTCAAAGTTTCGGAAATAGAAGGCGATGCCGTTCTATTTTTTAAGACTGGCGAAATGCCGAGCTTAGAAAATTTAATTGAGCAGTGTAGAAAGTTTTATACCGAATTTTATAAGGAACTTACTTCACTTAGAAAAAAACATATAAAGAATAAAGATGCCGAATCAATACCCGAAATTCTTGGTCTAAAAATTATACTACATTACGGTAAAGAAATCGCTTTGACCAAAGTTGGTAATAGCATTAAACTGTTCGGTGAAGATCTTATTATAGCTCACAAATTGTTGAAAAACGAAATTAACTTGAGCGAATATTTACTCTTAACCGATGGCTTGACCAATTACTATAAAGAGAACAATTTAAACGATCAGTTCGATTGGGGCTCATTAAAACATAATTCTACCGAGTATGACCACGTGGGTGAAATAAACTACTCATATATCAACTTAAAACCTTTGGTAGAAGAATAAACTTTACATCACTTCTAAACTGTAAAACGTTCATCATTGCCTCTTCTGAGTCAAAGATAACTTTCCATATCCTTTAATTTTGTAGTAGAATAATTAAACAAAATTATGAGCTATTTAGATATTAAATCAAAAGATATACAGCCAATCGTTGATGAATTGAACACGTTGCTGGCAGATTACAATTTGTACTACCAAAACCTGAGAGGTTATCACTGGAATGTTTCTGGAAAGAACTTTTTTGACCTCCACATTAAGTTCGAAGAACTCTATACCGACGCAAGAATTAAAATCGATGAAATTGCTGAGCGTATCTTAACCCTAAGACACAACCCAACTAGCGAGTTTTCAAAATATTTTGAAATGTCTTCTATTAAAGAAACATCTTCCCTTATTGCAGATACCGATATGGTAGATCACATTTTAAATCAACATGAAATTTTGTTGAAGCAAATGAACAAGGTGATTAAGAAAGCTGAAGCTGGTGGTGATGAAGGAACTATTGATATGATCGGTGGTTATATAGGCGAAATTGAAAAAGTAAGTTGGATGCTTGATGCCTGGTCGAAAGAATAAGTTAACTACAAATAACAGTATATAAAAAAGCACCTCTTAAATAGAGGTGCTTTTTGCTTTCAACTAGATTGCAAATACAATCTGGCTATATATTATTTTACTACTTTTCGCATTATATATAACATGCCAAATTTCTTGGCAGCAGAGAATGCGGTCGATACCCAGTTATACGGACTCAAGTCTTCTTGTACATCTTGTTTCAATCCTTTAAGCTCTTCTAAAGCAATTTCGCGCTCTAATTTCAAGCGTTTTAAATTGAACTCTATTTCCTCAAAATTTTTGTACATATCTTCTTAATTAAAGAATTTAACCGACAGCTTTTTTACTAGCATGTTGTCAATTTTACCTCTAAAAACATAGGCTAAAATTAATAACACGACAAACAAAGCTCCGGCAATTAAACAAGCGCCTACCATACTCTCGAGAACATTTGCCAAGAAAACAACACCTGCTACCGTTATAAATATAAGTGCCAAAAAAGCAAGACCACCTATAACTGCCATTTTCAGCAGCATACCGGTGGTCATTGTTAATTGTTGAAACACTTTTAGCCTGTAGTATTCTTGGGTTTTCTTGTAGTAAACCTCTCCTACATCAATTGCCTTATTAGACGTTTCGTTAAGTGAATCAATAACTCCCATTTATACTGTTTTCTGCAGTTTCTTATTTTTTGACTTCAACTCCGACAATTTCTTCTCTAAAGTTGAAATTACATCTTCTGTTTTATAGCTCAAATCAGAAACTAAAGATTCTACTCGTGTATCTAAAGTGTCTTTTTCGTCAGACATTTTAGAAGCAACTCTGTTTTTTAGGTCTACTGCATTGTCGGCAAAATTATCTCTTGTTGCAGCTGCTTGATCAGCAATTAATTTTCTTGTATTCTCACCTTTATCTGGTGCGTAAAGAATTCCTAAGGCTGCACCTATTGCAGATCCTGCGATAATTGCTAATAATGTATTTCCACTATTGTTCATATTATATATTTTAGATTAAACGTTTTTTAATACATGATAAACTATTGCTTATCGTGTTATACAAATGTCTAAAATAAAGATACAACTACTTAACTCAAAACCTTTTAATATTGACGTTAACAATAGCTTAAAAGGGTTAAGAATAATTTGAAACGAATTAATACATCAAACTCTTTACCTCTAAATTTGCAACTATGAAAGAATATCAAACTAAGAATCCGTACAACGGTGAAGTTGTTAAGACATATATACAAGACAGCACTGCCGATATAGAAAAAAAATTACAAAAAGCCTTAGCTATAGAAGCCTCTTGGGCAGCTGTGGAAATTGAAGATAAGTGCGAACTTCTCTCCAATGTGGCAGAACTGCTTATAGACCGTAAAGAGGAATATGCAGAGCTGATGACCCAAGAAATGGGAAAACCTTTTTCTCAAGGTATTTCTGAAATTGAAAAATGTGCTTGGGCATGTGATTTTTATGCACATAACGCTGAAGACCTTTTAGCTGATGAAGTAATAGAAACCGATGCCGATGAGAGTTTTATAAGTCACGATCCCTTAGGATGCATTCTTGCCGTTATGCCATGGAACTATCCTTTTTGGCAAGTACTACGTTTTGCGGCACCTACATTAACAGCTGGTAATACTGCATTACTTAAACATGCGCAAAACGTAACTGGTTGTTCTATGGCTATTGAAAAGCTATTCTTAGATGCAGGATATCCTGAAGGATGTTTTCAAAGTTTAAAAGCGGGACATGAAGAGATTGAAAAGCTTATTGCCAATGACGGAATTAAAGCGGTAACCTTAACCGGAAGCGAAAAAGCTGGTAAGTCAATAGCTGGTACAGCAGGAAAAAACTTAAAGAAATCTGTTCTTGAACTTGGCGGAAACAACGCTTGTATTATTTGGGAAGATGCCGATTTAGACCAGCACATCGATACTATGGTAACGGCACGTATGCAGAATACGGGTCAAAGTTGTATTGCTGCAAAACGCTTTATCGTTTGTGAAGACATTTATGATTCTTTTCTAGAAAAATTTACTACAAAAGTGAAATCACTTAAAAGCGGTGATCCTATGAAAGAGGATACATTTATAGGTGTTATGGCTCGAGAAGACTTAGCTGAAGAACTTCAAAAACAAGTAAACGATTCTATTAAGCAAGGTGCTAAAGTTGTGCTGGGCAACATGCGTAAAGATGCTTATTTCTCACCTACCATACTTACCGATGTAACTGTAGACATGCCGGTATTTAAAGAGGAAACTTTTGGACCTGTTGCTGCCATTACCAAAGCAAAAAACAGAGAAGAAGCTATTGCCTTAGCTGCAAATTCTAGATTAGGACTCGGTAGTATGCTATTCACTGAAGATATCGATGCCGCTATGGATGTAATATCTAATATACCCGATGGCGCATTCTTTATAAACGATATGGTTAAATCTGATCCTCGATTGCCTTTTGGTGGTACAAAAGCATCTGGCTATGGTAGAGAATTATCGAGAGAAGGCATCTTAGAATTCGTAAACAAGAAAACGATTTACATTAAAAAATAAAATGATGACACAAAATACACAAGAAACAAAGTTTGTAAAAGAATCGGAAGAAGAAACACAACTATACATTCTACAAAAAAATAAAAAAACTAAAGTAGGGGTAACCATATTGGTGGCTTTTCTTGTTGTACTTGTTATTGGTGTTGTAATTTCAAGTGTGTTTTTCACCAACTAAAGAATACTACTCAAAAAACAAAAGGTGAGAATAAATTATTCTCACCTTTTTTTGGTCGTACCAACTCGTAACCTATTTGCTAAGCTTTATCTGTTTTTATTTTCAATAAGATGAATACACAAAGGTTTCGAACAATCCATTAAACGCAAGAGAATTATTTTTGTACTTTTCTAAAGTATTATAAAACTATCATGTCTACACTAGTTGCTACAGCCGAAGAATTTGCCACTAATCAATTAACTGGCAATACTGACCCAAGATATCTCTATCATAATCTTAGGCATACACAACGTGTTGTAGATAGTACCAAAGAACTAATTGAAGGCGAAAAAATTGGCGATGAAGAGAGCGAACTACTTTTAGTTGCAGCTTGGTTTCATGACCTTGGGTACACTGTTTCTTATGGGAATCACGAAGAGCATAGCTGCCAATTATCTAGAGATTTTTTAACCAAGCATAATTGTACTCCAACTTTTATCACCAATGTTTGCAACCTAATTCTGGCAACTAAAAAAGGGTACGATCCAAAAAATGAATTGGAGAAAATAATTCGCGATGCAGATTCTTCTCATTTCCATGTCAAGAATTTTATGGCAACGACCGAATTGCTAAGAGAAGAGCTTGCTTTAATAGGCAAAGAAAGTAATACTTCAGCAGACTGGCGAAAAGAAAACATAACTCTATTACGAGCCAAACATCGTTTTTATACCGAATATGCCATAACTCATTGGCAAAAAGGGAAAGACAAGAATATTAAAAGGCTCATCAAAGCAAAGAAGAAGAATAAAGAGCTCATTAAAAAGGAAAGTTTAAAAGCTAAATTTAAGGGAGAATTACCAGACCGCGGAATACAAACATTATACAGAGTTACACTAAGCAATCATTTAAAACTAAGTGATATTGCTGATACAAAGGCGAATATTTTACTTTCTGTGAACGCCATTATTATTTCTATGGCATTGGCAAACTTGGTTCCAAAATTAGATAACCCCTCTAATGACTATCTATTTTACCCAACATTTCTATTCATTATTTTTAGTGTAGTGTCTATGGTGATGTCCATTTTAGCGACCAAACCAAATGTAACCTCTGGTCAATTTACAGAGGAAGAAGTCACCTCTAAAAAAGTAAATCTGTTGTTCTTCGGTAATTTTCATAAAATGAAATTAGAGCAGTATAACTGGGCAATGTCTGAACTTATTAAAGACAAAGATTATATCTATAGTTCATTAACTAAAGACCTTTATTTTCTTGGGATTGTTTTAGAAAGAAAGTATAGAATTTTACGGTGGACGTATACCGTTTTTATGGTAGGAATGATAATCTCCGTAATTGTATTTGGTATTGCGCTGAAGTTCTACGGTCCAGAACGAATATTAGAACTCCCCGTAATGCAGCCTTAAGTAAAGCAGCTGTCATTAAATTAAATGCGGAAAAAGCTAACTGCAAGATTTAGACTCCGAAAGTCATCAAAAGTATACACGTTAAAATTCCGATTGCAGCAATTACGATAGTAACTTTTAAAGCTTTTGCAAAAGCTGGCTCTTTAGTCTGATCATTTACATTTACCCTGGTCATGAGTGGTTATTTAGAATTATACCACAAATTTATGCCGAAACATTCTAGAGTTTTAACTTCATAAATTAATTTCTTGTCTCCATTGTACTTATTTCAACTCATTTATATCTTGTAAAGCATTATTTTACAGCTAGTTGTCTTTAACTCATTTGTATCATAGCTTCTTTAAATGTAGCTTTTGGAGCCGAACACATTGGGCACTCATACGCGTCATCAATATCTTCAAACTTGGTACCTGCGGCAATATTAAATTCCTCATCACCAAATGTCGCATCATAAACCGTTAAGCAGTCTTGACATTGATATAACGATTGTGTTGCTTCTATAACTTCAACACTAGTTGTTTCTTCATCATCTTCGGCGCGACCTAATTGATCAAAGTACATTTTACTTAACTCCATCAACAACCCAGGTAATTCTATCTTATCGATATCTTGAGCATAGGTAATGTACTTTTGACTATTAGGGTCAAAATGCTCGAAATGCAGAACGTTGTAGGTGGGGCGGACTTCAAATTCTTTAACAATGGTGGGCAAACTATTCTTTTCAATAATCACCGAGGCAAAGTGCGAACGTTTACCCACCTCATTGCTAATACCAAAAGTAAGTCCGTAGGTACTTATATCATTTTGATCAAAACTTCGAACCAAATACTTCTTTAACTCCAGCGCCTCGCCATCATCAATAGGCACATGCCAATTCATCTCTAATTGCGAATGCCTTACATTGATTCCTTTTTTGCCCAAAAAGCGCTCTAAGGCAGGTCTACTAGATTTTTTGATACCTTTTACTACAAAAGATTTCCACGGGGTAATACAGATTTTACCAATACTATTATCCAAACAAAAGCCGCAGAATTCTTTTAAGAAGGATAGATCATATTTATTATTTCTCCAATAAAGACCAAGCCAATACATATCTGAACCCAACCGGTTCATACCTTCATAATAAGGAAAGGTCTGAAAAGGAACCTTCAGTTCCTTTTCCATAGTTTTGTTGTTGGTTTCTAAGTTCTTGTTCATCACAAAGAACAACTCATCTATATCGGTAATATCTTCATAAATTTCTTCGATCTGTTTTGAGATAGAATTGATATCCCAACTATAAATAAGCACGGGATAAAAGGATGATGATTTCCAATGTGGTAGTTTTATATTCAAGTACCAATAATCTTCTTGTTCAGATGCTATAAAGTTGAGGTTACCACTAAAAATAGGAACCAAGCGTTGTTTTGGATCGGTAATATTGATTTTCAACTTCGGTAAAAAATCAAATCCTTCTAAAATATATAAGTAGGTAGAACCCTTTAACCAATGGGTCATATCAAAAATATCTGCAGATACATACGAACTTACAATGTTCTGATAAGTACGATTGGCAATAATATCGGTATTGAATTTCGAGATACTTTCTAGCTGCTCTTCTTTTGCATCCTTTAGCGGAAACAAAATATCTTGTCGAGACCCAAAATTAACACTTGTGAGTCCGGCAGACTCCAGCATGGTAATAATATCTTTCAATTCACCAGGTGAAGTAACACCACCTTTTATCAGTATTCTATGAAGATCATCGTTCATGTCTCGCTATTTTAATTTGCTAATACCAGTTGTTTCTTTAATAAATCTTTTATCTCGGGCTTACAACTTCCGCAGCCCAAACCGGCACCGGTTTCTGAGCATAACTTGTTGAAATCTGAGCATCCACCGTTGATGGCATCTACTACATTACCTTCACCAACCTGACTACAAGAACACACCAATTTACCTTTTAGTGGTACAGAGGTCGATGCTCCACGCAGCAACTCATTTCGTTTTTCAGATAGTTCAATCTCTTCTTCTATCAGTCTTTTAAATTCTGCAAACTCATTTTTATCACCCAATAAAATGGCACCTTTAAGCGTATCATCTTTTACAATACACTTCTTATAAAAACGCTTGCTCACATCCATTAAAATAATTTCTTCATAAGAAGAATCTCCTATGGGTGAATTCACCATACCAATACTGCAGAGATCCAGATTTTCGAACTTTAAAATGTTCATTAAAACCGAGCCATTGTAGATACTACTAAAGTCCCCTAGAATAAAGTTCGCCGCAATATCTGCTTGCTGCTCGGCAGCTGAGGTAATACCGAAAAGTGAGTTTTTAAACTCCGCAATTTCCCCCAAAGCAAATATCGAAGGATCACTACTTTGCAAGTATGAATTTACCACCACACCTCTTCGGGTTTTGATCCCCGTTGGTTTTGCCAATTCTATATTCGGTCTTGTACCAATAGCATAGACTATGGCGTTGCACTGAATAGAACGCCCAGTTTTAAGATTTACAGATAGGCTATGTTTTTGATCCTTATCTTCAAAAACAGTACTTACTTCATTATCGAAATACAAATTTATACCTCGTTCTACTACATCTTCTGCCAATAAGCGACTGGCAATAGTATCTAATTGACGCTCCATTAAACGCGGTGCGCGTTGAATGACACTAATATTGATGTCTATTTTCTTTAAAGCTGCAGCAAGCTCTAAACCTAACAAACCACCACCAACTATAACCACATTTTGGTCTTTTGCTTGCAGTCCGGTTTCTGCGAGGTATTTTCTTAATTTATCGGCATCTCCTCGTTCACGCATGGTAAAACGACCTGGTAATTGTATTTGCACATCACTAGGTATAAATGCCCTACTACCGGTTGCCATAATCAATAAATCATAGCTGTGTTCTTTACCGTCGGAATCTAAAACCGTTTTGTTCTCCGCATCAATATTGTCGATACCAATACCTTTATGTAAGGAAACATCTAGCTTTTGTAGCTCTCCATCTTTTAATTTCTCTAAGGCTTCCCAAGAAAGCTCATCACTAACATATTCAGGGAGCAATACACGATTATAAAAGGGATCTTTCTCTTTTGAAAAAACGTGTAATTCGTCTATACTATTTTTTTCTCTGTACGATTGTATAAAGCGGTATGCCGCAGCACCTGCACCTATTACAACTACTTTCTGTTTTTCTTTTACAAATTTTGAAACCTCAACGGCACAGTATTTAAAATCTGGCTCTTTTGATACAGGATCGACCAAATCGTTGGTTAGGTTATTTGCCCTACCAAAATCATTATTCAATACTTTACCCCAATGCATGGGCAAGAAAACCACCGATTCTCGTATATCATAATTGAGCTGCACTTTTACCTGCACTTGCCCTCTTCTACTTTTTACTACTGCAATATCGCCTTCCTTTATTTTTCTCAAATAGGCGTCTACCGCATTCATTTCTAAATAGGGCTGTGGAACATGGGTCAATAACCTTTTTACTTTACCTGTTTTGGTTCGAGTGTGCCATTGATCACGAACGCGCCCTGAATTCAATATTAGCGGATAGTTATTATCGGTTTCTTCAGACTTATTATACAACGTCGACGGAGCATTAAAATGTGCTTTTTTATCATTCGTAAAGAACTTAAGATCCGTAAATAATCTTGGTGTACCCTTATGTGTTTTATGAGGTACAGGCCACTGAAAACTTCCTTCATTGATCAAGCGTTCATATGACAAGCCAGAAATGTCTATTTCAGTGCCTTTCGTTAATAAACAGTGTTCGTCATAAACTTCACTGCTATTCTTATAATCAAAACCTTTATAGCCCATTGCCTGTGCAAAACGCCATATAATTTCTGCGTCTGGCAAAGCTTCACCCGGAGCATCTATTACTTTAGGCAAATGACTGATGCGTCTTTCCGAATTGGTCATCGTGCCTTCTTTCTCTAACCAACCTGCTGCAGGTAATAATAAATCGGCAAATTTTGTGGTTTCAGAATTATGAGAAATATCTTGAACTACTACGAATTTTGCCTTTTTTAAAGCTCTTTCTACTTTGTTAGAATTAGGCATACTAACTGCGGGATTGGTACAGACAATCCAAACTGCTTTTAACTTTCCTTCATCGAGGGCATCGAACATTTCTGTTGCCGTGTACCCTGGTTCTGCTTGTATTTCACCTCCTCCCCAAAAGTCTGACACTTCTTTTCTATGCGCCGCATTCCCTAAATTTTTATGTGCCGCCAGTAAGCTTGCCATACCACCAACTTCTCTACCACCCATGGCATTTGGCTGACCTGTTAATGAAAACGGACCAGCACCTGGTTTGCCAATTTGTCCTGTTAATAAGGATAGATTTAATAATGATACGTTTTTAGCTACACCAATAACACTTTGGTTCAACCCCATAGTCCACATACTAATGAACTTCTTGGCATTACCGATATATTCGGCAGCTTTACGAATATCACCAACGGGAATACCACATTTTTTTGCGGCTTCTTTAAGGGTTAGCGTATAAGCCATTTCTTTAACGGCCTCATAATTTGAGGTGTGCTTTTTTATGAAGGCGGAATCTATTTTTCTTTTCTCAATTAATCGACGGGCAATGGCATTGAAAAGAATTACATCGGTGCCCGGTAAAATCTGTAAATGTAAATCTGCCACTGCACACGTTTGTGTTTTACGTGGGTCTACTACAATTATTTTTACCTGCGGATTCTCTTCTTTATGCTTTTCTAATCTTCTATATAAAATAGGATGACACCATGCCGGGTTTGCCCCTGCGATTAGGAAGCAATCTGCCAGCTCAATATCTTCGTACGAAATAGGTACAGAATCTTCACCCAAGGTTTTTTTATAACCTACCACGGCAGAACTCATACATAGTCTAGAATTGGTATCTATATTATTGGTGCCAATGAACCCTTTTGTTAGTTTATTGATGAGGTAGTACTCTTCCGTTAAACACTGACCGGACACATAAAAACCGACACTATCAGGACCATGCTTGGCAATAATACTTTTAAAAACTGCAGCTGCACGTTCAAAAGCAGTGTCCCAAGAAACACGTTGTAAGGGGTGATTTATGCTCCACTTCATTTCTGGATACAGAATGCGGTCTGTAGTGTCTTGAGCTACGTAGTTAAGATTACGTCCTTTGCTACACAGCATACCTTTATTAGATGGGTAATCGGGATCACCATCTACCGAAATAGTTCCTTTTGCATCAACATTGACAAGTATACCGCAGCCAACACCGCAATAGGAACATATTGTTTTATGAGTTTTATTACTATTCATTTTATCAGTGATAAAGAATGGTTCAGAAGTATACTGCAAATTATAAAAAGTACGTATAAATACGTACTTTTTTATCGTAAATGTTCTGCGTATAATCGAGTGATCCGCAATTATTCTGCCTTAAGACTGAGAATGAATCAATAAATAGGAAAGTGAGGTATTGAAATGTTAAAATGAAATATTGGCTGAGTGAACTGTACTGAGAATATTTTTAGGCGGAATTTATTTCTTTTTCCAATCTCTTACTTTTACGCCTTTACTGAACTTAATTTGAGATACCGAAAATCCTTTTTCAATTATTTCATCATTTCTTAATTCAGATTCTTCTATAGTACTTTTACTTTTCAATTTGATATAAGCATCAAGTTTATGCGATTCAGAGTTCCAGAAGAAGAAATAGCTATTTAATTTTGTGTGAACAACATTTAAATATGTATTAATTGCGTTACTTTTTAAAAGATCTTTCATTGCAAGGTCCCAAGTCTTAAATTCATCTTTTGTGAATTTCGAAGGATTTATGTCCTTTGCAATATTCAATCTCAAGGCGTAAAGACTTTGTAATTCCGTTCTTGGTTTTGAAAACCCTTTCTGAAATAAAACATCATCATTTTCCATTTCCAAAGCACATTGTTTGATTTTATCATCAGGATATGCCTTTAATTTAGTGAGGACTTGAGTAAATGTCATGTGTTTCAAAATATTGTTTAACATTCAACCACACAAAAAACTAAATCAAATTATGCTTCTGTGCCTTTTTAGAAAGGTCAATAAGGTTTTTTACATCCATCTTACGCATTAAATTAAAACGATGTGTTTCAATAGTACGTTTACTGTTTTGAAGTTTTTCTGATATCTGTTGATTGGTTAAACCAGACAATACCAACTCTAATACTTTCAATTCTTTATTCGTTAAATCAAAAACATTGTCGGCGTTTTTACGTGGCTCTTCTTCTTTAACCACTTGTTTTTTAGCACTCAACAGGTTATTTACAAGAACATTACTTATGTCTCCGCTAAAGTATTTACCACCTTCTCTTACGGTGTGTATTGCCTTAATGAATTCTGATTTATCGGTATCTTTCAATAAATACCCATTTGCACCAGAGCTAATAGATTTTAAAATGTATTCTTCTGAGTCGTGCATAGATAGTATAATGGTCTTCACCTCAGAATTGCTTTTGGTCAATTCTGCTACGGCATCAATACCGTTCATAACGGGCATTCTAATATCAATGATTAAAAGATCAGGATTTACCTTCCCCACCAATTCAATAGCTTCTTTACCATTCGATGCTTCACCGATCACTTCTAAATCAGATTCAGATTCCAATAAAGAACGGATTCCGTCCCTAACCAAAGCGTGATCATCTGCCAATACTATCCTCGTTGTTTCACTCAAAATATAGGTAATTATACGTACCGTGCTAAATTACATATTTTAAAAACAACAATACGGTCTACACAACCAATGCTGTATAGACCGTATAACTAACTAAATCCTTGTAAAACCCTATTCTTTTTTGGTATTCAAAAATTGAGGCTTGATCGTTAATTGTACCCAAGCCCAATTTTGACTACTTGCCGCTAAGTCTTCTGTAACCCCTTTAAGTTCATACATACCATCTGCAGCGAACATTTGAGAATACCCAATTGCAAGACCATAACCATTGAACTTTTTGGCAAATACCAAATCAATTTCGGTACCCAAAGATTTTTCTCCGCTTGGTAATTCTTGCTCGCCGCTAAAGTTCAATACTTTAACCAATAAACTAGATTGCTTACCTAAATCGAATTTTGCACTGGCATGAATATCAAAAAGACCTACCGAATTTGCGTGGTTACCTACGTAGAAATAATCCATGAAGCCGTTGAACTTATGATTGGTTCCGTATAGTGGAAAAAATGCTTCTGTTTTGTCTGCAGTATCCGCTTTGTTTCCGCTGATCACTTCTGCACCTAACCCTAAAGACACTTTATCGCTAGCCTTATACCCAAGCTCTAAACCTAATAAATAGGCTCCACCAACTTTGACCTCATTCTGTCTTTCACCTGTTTGTATAAATGCATTCGCCTCTGCATTAAATTTACCTACTTTATAACTCAAATGCGTACCTATAGTTTGTAAACTACTTAACCCATCTGCAGCACCTTCGGTATCGAAATTTTGAAATCCGTTATTCAATGCTAAAATACTACCAGAGAATTTATCCCATTGTTGTTTGGCATATAGATATTGCATGGTTTTATAGGTAAAAAAACCAGATGTATTATACGCTGTACCTACAGATTGAAACCCTGTTGGGTTATCAAAATCTTGACTAAAAGCAAGACCTACATCTAACATAAATTTGTCTTTCTTGTACTTTAAAAGTCCCGCGTCATGGTTTCTACCTTGTTGCGCCCAATCCAATCCGCCAAAAATACGCTGGTCGTCATATGAAATAACTTGTCTGCCTAACTTAGTAGACCAGCCTTTGCCTAAATTAATGCTTGCCCACGCTTCAAATACAGCAAAAGAATCGTTCTGGTCATCTGGTAAAATTTGTCTGTTCTCACCCCAAACCATCACATCTTGTATGCTCAAATAAAATTGATACGCTTCCGACTCATACTTTGCATTTAAACGTGCACGGGTAGAGATTGCAAATCCTGCATCTGCAGCATCAGGAATTATGCTTCCGAAACCATTTCTATATTCTGTTCTTGGTCTAAACTGCCCGTCTAAGGTAAATTGGGCCATTGCCATTTGTACACATAGAAAGACAAGCGCCGCTATTATATATTGATTTTTCATTGAATATTATTTAGGATAATGACATAGCATTCTAATCAACCTTATTAAATTAATTCGGTCAATGCTTGGCATTAAGTAGTGTTAAAATGTTTAGTAGGTTTTTTATTAGTCTAAGCTTGCTAACTTAAATTCGGCTTTCATTTCTTCTTTAACCGCTTTTTCATCGGCTGTAGAAAATTTAATTGCCAAGGTTGTTAGCGCGGTAATGGCTACAAAACCACCGATAATAAAGTACCCACTAGAAACAGCACCCGAAGCAGCAGCAGCTTGTGCCGCTTTCATAGCTTCTTCACCTAAATTTGAATTTGCTGCTAAAGCATTTGTTTCTGCCATTGCCGATTTAGATTTAAGTAATAATGCTGCTAAAAATGCACCTACATTACCACCTGCACCTACGATACCAGATATAGAACCAATGGCTTTTTTATTTATAAATGGCACTACAGAGAAGGTTGCACCTTCTGCCATTTGTACAGTAATACTAAAAGCAATTAAGAATATAATACCCAATGCAAAACTGGTAGTCAATGAAAATATAGAAAGCATAGCACCTTCAAGAGCAAGAATAACGGTTAAGAAAAGAACTCTACCACGTAACCCTTTTAATCTACCGAAACGGTCACCAAAAAATCCGCCTAAGGTTCGGGCAAATATGTTCATCAATGCAAAAGAAAGTACCAAATTACCAGCCATAGACCGTGTAAGTCCGAATGTGTTTTGCAAGTAATCATCCATAGTACCATAAACGGTAAGTTCCATACCGAAAGATGCTGCGTATACGATGAAAAGAATCCACACTCTGTAATCTTTCAATACACTTAAAAATGATTCTTCATCTTTTTTAAGTGTCGGCATCTTACCAGCCTCCTTTAATTCTTTGAAGTTTCCTTCGGGAGTATCCTGAGTAAAAAAGTAATAAACAACACCCATTAACATTGCAATTACCCCAGCAATGATCATTGAATACCTCCAAGCAATTTCATCTGCAACACCAAAACTTACTACAGCTGCCGCAATTAAAGGCATACCAAGACGATTGGCACCACCACCTAAATTTCCCCATCCTGCTGAGGTAGCATTGGCAGTACCAACAATATTGGGGGCAAACATAATAGAAGTATGAAATTGCGTTATTACGAATGATGCTCCAATAAACCCTATAAACAATCTACATATTAAGAATTGTGTTGGTGTCTGTACAAAGCCAATTAGTATTACGGGTATGGCACCAAATATCAATAAATAGGTATAACATAATCTAGGACCATATTTATCACATAATTTTCCAATTAATAATCTAGCGAAAACAGTACCGGTTACTGCTAAAATAATTGAGTTCCATTTTTGATCAGGAGTCAAACCTAAATCTTTTACCACGTCGGGCATAAATGGTACAATTCCAAACCAAGCAAAAAAGCATATAAAGAATGCTATTGATGTAATCCAAAAAGTACGTATTGGCATACTTTTCAAATCTGTTAATTTTAAGGTTGTCGATTTTTTAGATAGATTTTCCATAATATAGTTCGTTTTAGTTCCTATTGATATACAAACCTACTATAATTAATACGTATAAATACTTAGTATTATAATTTTATAAGCGCAAATACGTATTTTTATGTAAATACGGAATTTGAGAAGGATAAAATAGAGAATCGATATTATTTAGCAGGAGATTTTTATAAATCCTTAATTTGAGATTGACATTGACCACCTCTACATTAAGAGATTAGAAGATTAAAAGGTCTTAATACGTATAAGATTAGAGTTAAATAGCATCATGCAATATACGCTGTACTTCCTCTTCAAAGAAAGATGGATGATCGGCTACTACATCACCGATAACAATAATACCATGCATCGTTGTATCTATATTAGATGTATGATGTTGAATACTATCTAAGCTAGCCACAACGCAGCTTTCATTTTCTGTGGTTCCGTTTTGTATTACAGCTATAGGCGTCATTCTACCTCTATATTTACTGACCTCATCTACTATTTCAATAAGTTTTCTAATCCCCATTAATATGACCATTGTGGTAGATGATTTTGCTGCATATTGCAAATCTTGTGAGAATGTACCATCTTTTTTAGTAGCGGTCATTACCCAAAAACTACTGCTTACCCCTCTTTTGGTCATTGGTATTCCTTGACTAGATGGTACGGCAATCGAACTTGAAATACCAGGTACAATACTTACAGGTATACCAAATGCTTCTACATATTCTATCTCTTCATTAGCTCTACCAAAAACAAATGGATCTCCGCCTTTTAAACGGACTACATGTCCAAACTCAAATGCGTATTTTACTATTAGTTCATTGATTTCATCTTGGGTATGGGAGTGTTTTCCACATCTTTTACCTGTATATATTTTAGGCATATCGGTACGTAGTTCAGATAATAATTCATCGCTAACTAATGCATCGTATAATATAACATCCGCTTCGTTCAATACCTTCAAACCCCTTACTGTTATTAGGTCTTTAGCTCCAGGACCTGCTCCTACTAAACTAACTTTTGCCGTTTTCTCTAATTCCATCTTCATAGTATTTAGCTTTATTAATTATCGATTCAGCAACAAGAATACGTATTTTTTTTGATATAAACATAGAATATATACGTATTTATACGTAATATTGCTCTGTAGCTAAATAAGTAAGCGTATGAAAACTATACTAGTTGTCGGTAATGGAATGGTAGGATACAAATTTTGTGAGAAGTTTGTAGCTAAAGAAGAAAGCAATCAATTTAAACTTATTGTTTTTGGAGAAGAGCCCAGACCTGCATATGATAGAGTTCACCTAAGTGAATTTTTTGAAAACCAAGATGCTAAAGCCCTAGAAATGGCTCCGGCAGAATGGTACGCAGAAAATGGTATAGAATTAATAGTAGATGAACGCGTTGCCGACATCCACAGAACGAATAAAACCATCACCACAGCCAAAGACAGAGCGTTTTCTTATGACTATCTGGTTTTAGCAACAGGATCATCTGCTTTTGTACCGCCTATTAAAGGTGTTGAGAAAGAAGGTGTTTTTGTATACAGAACTATAGAAGACTTAGAAGGCATGTTGGCTTACGCCGCTAAACTGAAGGCAAAGAACCCAAATGCGAAAGCTGCTGTTCTAGGTGGCGGACTTCTAGGATTAGAAGCTGGCAAGGCAGTTATGGATATGGGTTTAGAACCACACATCGTAGAGTTCGCGCCAAAATTAATGCCGAGACAGTTAGACTCTAGAAGTAGTCAAGTACTACAATTGAAACTGGAATCTATTGGTTTAAACATACATCTAAGTAAAGCTACCAATCAAATTCTTGGAGATGATGGATACATTACAGGAATGGAATTTGGAGAAGATGATGTTTTAGATGTTGAAATGTTAGTAGTTTCTGCAGGTATTCGCCCAAGAGACGAGCTAGGCAGAAGTTCTGGATTAGAAGTTGGTGTTCGTGGCGGTATTGTTGTCGATAACAAAATGCAAACATCTGATAGCAATATATACGCCATTGGTGAGATTGCTCTTTATAATCAAATGATTTACGGGTTAGTTGCACCTGGCTACGATATGGCCGGTGTGGCAGTAGACCAAATTTTAGGCCATACAGAAACACTAATGCCTGCTGAAATAGACATGTCGACCAAACTAAAGTTAATTGGGGTTGATGTTGCTAGTTTTGGAGAGCCTTTTATGCCTGCAGCAAAGGGACACTCCATAATTTTTGAAAACAAAACACAACATTTATATAAAAGAATTAATGTTAGCCTCGATGGCAAAGAACTGCTAGGTGGTATTCTAGTTGGTGACGCATCTGATTATAGTATGCTCCACCAAATTTACTTGAACGGAATGGCAATTCCTGAAGATGCTTCTCAATTAATTCTACCTGCAAGCGAAGGTGGTTCTGCTTTTGGTAGTGCTTTAGATTTGCCAGATGAAGCTCAAATTTGTTCTTGTGAGAATGTAACTAAAGGTGAAATTTGTAATTCAATTAAAGATGGTACTTGCGAAGATTTAGCTGGTGTTATCGGCTGCACCAAAGCAAGTACAAGTTGTGGTGGTTGCAAACCAATGGTGACGGATCTTGTAAATGAAACTTTAAAGTCTCTAGGTAAAACGGTTAAAAATGTTATCTGTGAGCATTTTGAATATAGCCGTCAAGAACTATACATCATTATAAAAACCAAGAAACTAACAAGTTTCAATGAAGTTTTAGATACTTGTGGTACCGGTCATGGATGTGAGACTTGTAAACCTTTAGTTTCTTCAATATTCGCAAGTTTATATAATGTTACCCCTAACGTAGAAGATGTTACTCAAGATACGAATGATAAATTCTTGGCAAACATTCAACGTAATGGAACGTACTCTGTAGTACCAAGAATCGCAGGTGGAGAAATTACACCTCAAGATTTAATCGTTCTAGGTAAAATAGGTTCAAAATATAACCTGTACACCAAAATTACAGGTGGTGCACGTATCGATTTCTTCGGAGCGGAATTAAATGATTTACCTGCCATCTGGAAAGAATTAATTGATGCCGGTTTTGAAAGCGGACATGCCTACGGTAAATCTTTACGAACGGTAAAAAGTTGTGTAGGATCAACATGGTGCCGCTACGGATTAGATGAAAGTATCTCTTTTGCAATAGAATTAGAAAATAGATATAAAGGGTTACGTTCACCACATAAATTAAAAGGAGGCGTATCTGGTTGTATACGTGAGTGTGCTGAAGCACGTGGAAAAGATTTTGGCGTAATCGCAGTAGAGGGCGGTTGGAATTTATATGTTGGCGGTAATGGTGGTGCAACACCTAAACATGCCAAATTATTAGCCGAACAAATAGACAACGAAACTGTAATAAAATATTTAGATCGTTATCTAATGTACTATATACAAACTGCCGCACCATTGATGCGAACAGCAGCTTGGTTAGATAAATTAGAAGGTGGTATAGAGGAGCTTAAAAAAGTAGTTATCGAAGACAGCCTAAATATCAATGCCGAATTAGAGCAGCAAATAGAATTTTTGATTGATGCATATGAGTGTGAATGGAAACAGGCCATTGAAAATGAAGAAACAAAGAAACGTTTCAACCATTTTGTGAATTCTGACGATAGAGATGACAACTTAGTTTTTGTACCGTTGCGTGATCAAAAAATGCCAAAACATTGGGAGGCCAAAAGTAAAAAGGTTGAAGAGATACTATAAGCTAGATTTAAACATTTTCTTAAAAAGATATCATTATGAGCGAATTACTTTTAAAATATAAAACGGTAAAAGAAGAAAAGGTTAGCGTATGGTTTAAAGTTGCCCCTGTAAGCGCTTTTCCTAGTGATGGTGGATCATGTGTAAAATATAAAGATTTGCAGATTGCCGTTTTTAATTTCTCTAGACTTAACAAGTGGTATGCTTGTCAGAATTTATCGCCCGAGAAACTCGAAAATGTATTGTCAAGAGGTATGCTTGGCGACCATAAGGGAATTCCGAAAATAGCTTGTCCATTACACAAAAGGACTTTCTCGTTAGAATCTGGCGAAAATTTAAATGGAGATTTGGACCCTATCGCCATTTACCCGGTAAAAATAGAGTCGGACTTTGTGTATGTTGGCTTTTCTGAATAGCTTTGAGTAAATAATTGACTTATGGCGACGACGGATAAATTACTGGTAGCATTTCAACATTTTGACGAAGCCAACAAGCAAGATCCAAATACTGAAGTTTTTGAAGGTACTACCTACCCTAAAGAAGTACTCTACGGTATTCGAATGACAGAACGCTTAAACGAATTTGACCCAACTGCTTCTGAAGCTTTACGCCTTACAGCACGTTGTCAACATATCTGCAGATGGGAAATACCTCGGGAGTCTTATGAAATGAACCGCGAGGGATATCTAAGATGGCGACAAGAACTAAAAAAATTCCATGGTAAAAAAGCTGCTTCTATTTTAGAAGATATTGGTTATGATGATGAAACCATTGACAATGTCAAATTTCTTTTAGAGAAAAAACAGCTAAAGAAAAACGAAGAAACCCAATCTTTAGAAGATGTTATCTGTTTAGTATTCTTAGAGTTCTATTTTGAACCCTTTGCGCATAAACATCCTGAAGATAAGACTATAGACATCCTTCAGAAAACATGGAAAAAAATGTCTAAGAAAGGTCAAGAAGCGGCATTAAAATTACCGTTGTCTAAATATTCTTTAGATTTAATTACCAAGGCACTGCACGCCTAAGTATAATTTACTAATCACTTTTATGGCCAATAACGAGCACAATATACCATTGGACACGGCTACGTTTATACGTATACGAAAGTGGTATTTGTTGGCATTGGCTGCCATTGCGCTTACTGTTATTATCGCCCAAGTGCTGATTCAATTGCATCTAAAAGCACAATCTGGCGATTCTCAACTTATTAATGTAGCAGGTAGACAACGTGCCTTTAGCCAAAAACTGGCAAAAGAAACCTTGCTACTAAAAAATAGTAACGACCCTACAGATAAAAAATTAATATTATCTGAAATTGAGAAAACACTAAGCGTTTGGAAAGTATCTCATGACGGACTTCATTTAGGCGATGCTTCTTTTAACCTGCCCTACGAAGATGACCCTAAAGTACAGTCGCTTTTTAAAGAATTAGAGCCGCACCATTCTGCCATGGTCACAGCTGTTGAAAACATTCTTTCAACTCACGAGCAAAATATCAACGCCAATGTTCAAGAAAATGACCTAAACACATTGTTGAATAATGAGCGTCCGTTTTTAAGTATTATGGATCAAATTGTAAATGAGTATGATGCCCGTAGCAATGAGCAACTTCAGAAACTAAAACGAAAAGAATATTGGTTGTTGGCATTCTCTTTATTGATTCTGCTATTAGAAATCTTCGTGATTTTTAGACCGTTATCCATCCAAATTAAAAATACCATTGGTCATTTAATGGGTAAAGATGAGGAATCTAAGGGTCAGCTAGACAAAATTCAGAGCTTATACAACGAAAAGGAACGCTCTCTTAAAGAACTTCAAGAATTGAATTTCGTAATTGATAACGCAGCCCTTTTTGCAAGTATTCGAAAAGATGGTACCATCGTATTTATTAGTAAGAAATTCTTAGACTTACTAGGGCACGATACGGCACCTGTAAACAAACCTATTTCAGAAATACTCACTATTGAAGAAGGGCAGCAATCGTACCTTAAAGAGGTGTTGAAAATCAATAGAAAAAATGTAATGCGTAATGAAGAGCTGCAGGTAGTAACCACAAAAGGCGCTACGATTTGGTTAGATATGTCTATCGTACCCATGCATCAATCTACTTTAGAGCAAGACATTCTTATTCTATGCTCAGACATTACAGAGCGTAAAGAAAATCAGCTTAAAGTACAACAATTGACCAAGCAGAATTTTGAAGAACGCATGCAACAAAAGAAGGTGCAAGCAAGCCAAATTGTAGAGGGTCAAGAAGAAGAACGCAAACGTATTGCCAAAGATATTCATGATGGTATTGGACAAATGCTTACCGCCCTTAAATTTAATATTGAATCTATTGATATTGAAAATACTGCTAAAACAGGAGAGAAAATCGCCTATTTAAAAGCATTAACCTCAGACCTAATTAAGGGTGTTAGAACAGCCACTTTTAATCTTACTCCGCCAGAATTAAGTGACCATGGTATTTTTCCTGCAATTCATAAAATGACCACTGAGCTTTCTAAATTGACCGGTAAAAATATCTTGTTCAAAAACAAAACAGACGACAATATAAGATTCGACTCTTTGGCAGAAACCAATATTTATCGCGTTACCCAAGAGGCTGTAAACAATGCCATAAAATATGCTGAGGCTAATTACATTTTGGTTACTTTAAATTACTCCTATCCTATTTTGAGCGTGGTGATCGATGATGATGGTAAAGGTTTTGACGATACCATTCTTGGTCTATTACCAAAAAATAATAGTGAAGGCGGTATGGGTCTGTTTTTTATGAAAGAACGTATCGACTATATTAACGGCAGACTTTTTATAAACTCTGAAATTGGAAAAGGAACGAGAGTTACTATCAATTACAAAACAGAAGAAAACAGAACATCACATGGAACGGAATGAGCTTTACCCCGTATTTTTAAAAGTATCTAACCTACATATTTTAATTGTTGGCGGTGGCAATGTTGCGCTAGAAAAATTGACCTTTTTGTTAAAGTCAAGTCCTAATGCACAGGTAGAAATGGTTGCACCTATGTTCCGCGAAGAAACCATTGCACTTGCCAATAAATTCGATATAAAAATGAATGTAGCGAATTACGATGTTTCTTATTTGAAAGGGAAACACATCGCTATTGCTACCACAGACAACGTGCCTGTAAATGAACAGGTATATCACGATTGTAGAGAACGGCAAATATTAGTAAACGTAGCCGATAACCCACCTTACTGCGATTTCTACATGGGCGGCATTGTTACAAAAGGGAATGTAAAAGTGGCCATTTCTACTAATGGAAAATCACCCACCACAGCCAAAAGATTACGTCAGTTTTTTGAAGACGTAATACCTGAAAATATTGATGATCTCGTAAAAAACCTCAACGAATTTAGAAAGACCATAAAAGGCGATTTCGAAGAAAAAGTCGAGACCTTAAATGAGTTTACTAAAGGGTTGGTGAATAAGAAAGAGGAGTAATCTAGTTCTCAAAACTAAGATGGGCAACGTCATGACTACAACTGTAATGCGCGTTGTCTGCTGCGTATACAGCCGAATCTGCTGAATCTTGTGCTTCTTTCATTAAACGCTGTGCTTTACGCATATAGAATTGTAAGTTACCAAGGTTGTTTGCCTTCGTAGCATTTTTTACATTTTCAAAAGCTTCGGTAGAAAAATCGCGAGAATCTATAGTATGTCTTTCGGCATCTATAGTGTAACTCATGGTTTCTTGTAAACCGCAGGTTTGTGAATCGTATTGCGCTTCTGAAGCCAATATTACAGCTTCATCTGCAGCATTAACTGCCTGCCCCATTAAAAGCATTGCTGTTTTAGTATTTTTTCGCGCCTTACTTATTGATGCATCAAAAGAAGCAATTTCAACAGCGGTGCTTAAAGAATCTGAAAGGGTACTTACTTGCTGCATGTAGCTCTGTACATCGCTAATCTCACTTTTAAAAACTTCACATTGGGCTTGAACAGATGTTGATGTTAAAAACAGTACTGCAACTTTTAGGTAGGTTTTAATCGTAATCATATTTGGGGGAAATTTGATAGGTTATGATACTAACTGCATTATTTCGCAAATCGTATTATTATTAGGCCAACTGCATAGAATAAGGAAAATTCTTGTTAATTAGGATTTAATCCTCTCATAACCATTGCTCAAAACAATGCCTAAGTTTCAATACCTTTAACCATTGAATCGTAGTGCTAAAACATGACTAAAGAATCCATCCGAAAAATACTTTCTGCATTTAATCTCAACGGAAGTTCATTGAATTGGACGCCCTTAACTAGTGGACTCATTAATGACACGTATTTGGTTACGGAAGATGATGACCAACAATATATTCTTCAAAAGATAAATACCCAGGTGTTTAAAAATGCTGGTATTCTGATGGATAATATTCAATTTGCTTTACCTGTGCTAAAAGCAGACGATTACAGCCAAATTACTTTTCTGAATACAACTACAGGAACCAATCATCTTATTCAGGACAATGATTTCTGGCGGATGATGACCTACATACCCAATAGTACCACTTACGATACAACAACCCAAACTTCAACTGCCTTTGAAGCAGGACGCATTATTGGCAAGTTTCATCAGCTCTTGCAATATTCAGATACGGCACTATTTAATGATACCCTACCCAAGTTTCATAATCTAGACTTTAGAACTCTAGAGTTTCAAGAAGCACTGCAGAATGCTGATGCACAAAAAACAGAAATTGCTGACGGCGCCATAAAAAAGGCAAAGTCATTTCTCAAAGAACTGCAACATTTAGATACTACTAATTTGCCCGTTAGAATTTGCCATAACGATACCAAATTGAATAATATCTTATTCTCTAAATCCAATAATAAAGCATTGTGCCTTATTGATCTAGACACCATTATGAAAGGCTATTTCTTCTACGATTTTGGTGATGCCATTAGAACTGTAGTTAACAATGCACCTGAAGATGAGCAGAACCACGAATTGATAAACTTTGATGAATCATTGTTTAAAGCCTTTGTTGATGGCTTAGCCGATAATAGTTCATTTTTAACTGTTGAAGACATAAAGAGTTTACCATTAGGTGTCGTTTTTATGCCCTTTATTCATGGTTTACGTGCATTAACTGACTACCTGAACAATAACAGGTATTATAAAGTTACTTACGAGAATCAAAATTTAGATCGTTGTTATAGTCTCTTCGATTTTGCTGAAAAGGCACTCAATAAAAAAGATTTTATGGCAGCTTATATCACACAAAAGCTAAGCTAGGTTAAAGTTGACTTTTATGGCTTCAGTTTTAATTTGGTAATAGTACCGATACCGTCTTTTTTTCCTTCGCTTGAAATATACAATTCACCATCGGGACTAAAAGTGATGCCTTCCGGTTGTGGAAATATATTCTTGTCTAAACGATATCCTTTTTTAGCAATTCCGTTTTCATCTAAAATCAATAGTTTAGGCTTTGCGCCTTCTAACATGTATATTTCTTTGGTCTTTGGGTGTATGGCAATGTCTGAAGGGCGAAAGTTCTTATACACCTTCTTCTCCCTAAAATGCTTCAATACGTCATCACCCATATCTAAACGCATTACAGGATTAGAATCCAATTTATAATCCTCCAATGAAAATGCATAAACACCTTTGAAATCATCTGAATCAATATCACGGTCTTTAGGTATCATCAGCAATCGATTATTTACTACATCTAATTCTAAACTTTCCATGTTATTCTTCTCATCAAAGCTGGTTTCGTAAGATGTTATTTTTCTATTTGAATCTTGAAAATTCTCCACTATAGTAATCGTACCATCACTCTCTAAAACATAGGCATTATCCCCTTTTACCGAAAGACCTTCATAATCGCCGGCATTCCCGAATTCAATTTCTTGTATCACCTTTTTTCTTTCTAAATCATAAATAAATATGATTCCGTCTTCATCTTGCACTGCAGCTATTTGATTTTCATCCATCCAAGAAATACCAGAAACTTCACGTAATTCTTTAGGTAATTTCCATCGTTCAGAAATTTCATAGGCTACCTTATCAGCACTATCATAAGGCATCCAATCTCTAAAGTTCATAAAAAGAAAACTCATACCTAAAACGATGGCAGCAATTGTCCAGAATTTTACTTTTGCCATACTCAACGTGTTATTCTTAGTTGTCATAATTCTTTTATTTAAAACTGTTTAGACAAAACTAGCCTTCAAATCTGTAAAGAAATAGGAATGGAATTATTGAAGCACTTTTTTATAAAAAGCTTAACGCAGCTGAGGAAAAATTAGCGTAAAATTATGCTTCTCAGAATATGTATATAGCAACTGTAGTTGATATTTATCTGCAATAGCCTTACTAATAGCAAGTCCTAATCCGGTAGAGCGACTATCTGCAGAAGTCTTTTTAAAACGCTTGAAAAGACTGTTGGTATCTAATGCTGGTGCAGCACCATAATTTCTGACAGTTATTTTATCTGCATCAATAACAATGTCTATTTCTTTATCAGCCTGCCCATGTATTATTGCGTTTTTAATTAAGTTCGTCATCATAACAATAGCTAAGTCGGTATTCATGGTATACTGCACATTAGCATGTCACGTCCTAAAATACGGCTACAGATTAATATTATTTTTAAGCGGCATATTGATGCACGTAATTTGGTGTTTTATAATCTAAAGATAAATGCAATCTTTTAGAGTTGTATAATTTGATTGCATTTTTGGCTGCTTTTTTAGCATGTACAACGCTTGTAAAAGTCTGGTCAAGATAGAATTCATCTTTTAGAATACCGTTGACCCTTTCGGCTAGGGCGTTTTCATAGCAATGGTTTTCTTCTGTCATACTAATTTCTATTTTCTTTCTTTTTAGTATTTGGGTATAGACGTTACTACAATATTGAATACCTCTGTCGGAGTGATGAATAAGGCTGTCAATGTTCTTAGCATTGTAAATAGCCTTATTTAAAGCTCTGACACAACCTTTTAGTTCAAGGCTATCACTCAGGTCGTATCCAACGATTTTACGGGAGTACATGTCCGTAATCAATGCCAGGTAACAGAATCCTTTTATAGTTCTGATATAGGTAATATCGGATGCCCAAACCTGATTAGGCCTATTGATCTTCAAGTCTTTTATAATGTTATTATACTTGTAGAATCTGTGATATGAATTGGTAGTTCTACAGGAGTATCTCTTTCTTCTTATGAGCAAATTGTTTTCTCTTAAGATACGGAATAGCCGGTCTCTGCCTACTTTGATGTCATACTTGTGAAACTCATCTTTTAATGACCTCATGAGTTTTCTGGTGCCTTCTCTGGGCAGTGTTCTTCTACTTTGCCGAACAAGTTCGATTATATCCTGTTCTATCTGTTTTTTGATTAAAAACCTTTTTTGGTATTTGTAATAGGCATCTCTTTTCAAATCAAAAGCATTGCAGATAGTACCAATGGATAACAGTCTTTCATTACGGTTTATCGGTGCTACTTTCATTAAGGCTTTATGTTTAAGTTTTTTTTTAATTCCTCAACATCTCTATAACCTAGATTCTCAGCAGCTACCTCGAGATAGCTATCGGTCACCAATTTGTCCAGGTCTTTTTTAATAAGAAGGTCCTTAAGTTGCTTTAGCTCTTTTTGCAGGGCTTTGATACGGGAAAGTTCATCGTCTGTTTGCACGGTTACACGGGTGTTCATTAGATCTTTACGATCGTACTTTTTTATCCATACGTTTATAGTACTGGATTGTATACCGTAAGTTAATGCAATTTGTCTTTTGGAATGGTTTCCTTTGGTTAGTTCTGCCAATACCTTGAGCTTAAAGCTCTCACTATAGCGTTTTACATATCCATCATTTTTATACATATACTTGAAGTGTTTTGTATACATATTTCAGGACGGGTCAGCATTTGCTACAACGTTTAAACGCATATTTTTATGTGTAGCAAAATCTGAGAAATCTGTAGATACATTTTTTGTCAGTTCATTAAAATCAATAGTCTCTTCTTCTAAATACTGTTTGTTATCAATTTTAGAAAGCAATAACAATGACTTGTTTAATCGCGTTAATCGTGTAAGATTATCTAAAACACCACCAACTTCTTGCGATTGTAAACCTGACAGTTCATTTTGCTCTAACAACAACTCTAACTTGTTAATAGCAATGGCAAGCGGCGTCTGTAATTCATGTGCTGCATTTTCTATAAACTCTTTTTGGGCTACATAACTATCGCGCGATTTCTCTGTTAAACGCTCTACACTTTGGTTCAATAAATTAAACTCGTCTATTGTTGTAGGTTCTGATTTTATGGGGTCGTCCTTTTCTATACGAAAGCCTTTTAACCTATCAATGAGGGTGTAAAAAGGTTTCCACACTTTTTTCATGACCAGGTTGTTAAGCACCACAATGCTCAGAATCAATACTAGGTAAAGTCCCACCAAATACTTAAATAAGTTTTCTATTTGGTCATCTTCTTCGACCATAGAAGTAATGAGCTTTATTTTGTAATAATTACCGTCTTGTTGAAACGTGCTTTCAAGCATACGAATAGGCTCATATTCATCTTCGTTCTGCATATACATTAACGTATCGCGATAACTATCTTTAAACTTGGTATGATCACCAACCTCGGTGTTTTTAATGGTGTAATTATTGACTCCGAATTCTGTGTCTTGCAGCAAATCTGGATCATCGTTTACCGCTCTTATTATTAATTCTTTTTGATTCTCCAATCCGTCATCTAAACTATCATAAACCTCATCTAACATGGCAAAATAAAAGATCACCGCCCATATAGATATAAGTACAATGAGCAGTATGGCAAAGTATTTTGTAGTGTGATTTAGAAGTTTCATAGTTGCTACAAATTATATAACCTGTAATTTATACCCAACACCATAAACGGCTTCTATCTCTATACTTGCCACAGCATCTGAAAGTTTTTTACGTAGGTTTTTGAATTGAGAATAGATGAAGTCAAAACTATCTGCTTGGTCAATATGGTCTCCCCACACATGTTCTGCTAAAGCAGTTTTGGTCACCAAACGTGTTTTATTAGATATCATATATAAGAGTACGTCGTATTCTTTACGGTTAAGAACTACCTCTTTTTTATTAATATGAATGCTTCTACTTTCTGGGTCGATGCTTATGTTTCCAATTTCTATGAGCTTATTACCATCAAAGGTTCTACGACGAACTATTGCTTTTACCCGTGCATGTAATTCTGCCATATGAAAAGGTTTGGGCAAGTAATCATCTGCACCTAAATTAAGTCCTTTTATACGGTCGTCTAAAGAGTCTTTTGCCGAAACAATAATTACCCCGTCATCTTTACCCAATTGTTTCAATTGTTTTAAAAGTTCTAAACCATTACCGTCTGGCAACGTTATATCTAACAGAATACAATCATAATCATACACCCCAATTTTAGTGCTGGCGGTTGCAAAATCTGCAGCAGTTTCTACCATATACTGCTCGCGCTCTAAAGTTAGGCGCATATTCTCTAGCATTTGGGGTTCGTCTTCTATAATTAGAATTTTCATGGCACTGTTGTTTGCAACAACAATATAAAAGAATTCTAGAAAGATATGGGAATTATAACCCTAAGCATTTAAGCGCTAAAAAAAGTAAAATTACCAGCATTCCCAATTTCTTCTAGATTTGGCTCTTTTCTTTGAAGGGAATTTAAAAATTTACTGATAATGAAAAATAAGAATTTAGCAACAATAGCTTTAACCATATTGGGTGTATGTACCGTATTTGCACAAGATATTAACCCTAATTCTGTGCCCGCAAATTTAAGACAGAGTTTTGAGCAAAATTACCCTCAGGCAAGTAATGTGGAGTGGGAATTAGAAGGACAGTCATATAAGGTTGAATTTGATAATAATAGACTGGAACATGAAATTTGGTATACTACGGATGGAATAGCGACTAAAGCGGAACATGAAATTACCGCAGCAGATTTACCACAAGCCATTACCGCTGTAATTGCCAGTAACTATGCCGGATACAAAGTAGATTCTGTCGAAAAAACTACTATGGACGGTTCTACTACTTATGATGTTGAGCTAGAAAAAGGATGGAATGATGAAAGAGATGTGGTTTTCAACGAAAGCGGAAAAGTATTGAGTGAAATGATTGATTAATGTTTCTTTGATTGGGAGATGTGGAAAGGGCCGGAATTTTGATTCCGGCTTTTTTTTGTTCGTTAGCTACCTCGAAGAAAACTACATTACTTCTCTATAAGTTCATCTAACAGATTACGTATTTTTTTACTGTTCCAATCTGCGGCACCGGTTTCTTTTATGATGATTTTTCCTTTAGCATCAATTACATAATTAGTGGGGATGCTATTTTCTTGCAATATTTCGGGAGTTTGCATTTGTGGAAAATAGATAGGTAGTTCATAACCTCTCTTTTCAATAAACCGATGTACTCTTTCTGGCTCTTCTTGAGTCAATAATATAAAATTGACCTTGTCTCCGTAGTCTTTATACAAATCTTGAATTCCTGGTAATTCTGCAATACATGGCGGACACCAAGTTGCCCAATAACTGATAAAAGTAACCTTACCTTTACCTACCGATATGCTTTCAGTTTCACCTTGTAAATCAACAACGGCATATTGAAACGGATTAACCTCATTTTGGTCTTCTTCATCTTCAATACTGGGTGACCAAATTGCTACTTTCAGTTTATTGACGGCAACCTGAATTGGCGTTCTTGTCTGCGGAATTATCAACAACAAGATAAACACCACAAATATGATATCACTGATTTTAAATTTTCGCTTTTTCATGTGATGTGTGAGTCGAAATACTTGGTAATTGTTTACGGAAACTTTAATTTAACAAACAAAACAATACTATTTTACCTCCCAAACATTATAGATAGACCCAAAACAGTATTATTGTTCAAATTATATTGTTATTGTGGCTTTTTACTTTCTTTAAGGAATCCGTTAAATACTACCCCAAATAAAGCAAGCCAAAGTAAACGGAAAACCCAAATATTCATATCAATTCCAAAAAATTGACCTGTATCGCTGTCTCCAACAAAACTATATGCTATTTCAATTATCGCTATGACCATTCCAACAATTGATAATATTTTTCTCATAATTCTAATTTTGTATCCCTAATTAATTGGCCGAAAACTTAACGCTTATTTTCTGGAATCTAACTCCTTTTTCAGCGCATTCATATTCTTTACATTTAAGGGTATAATTGCTGATAACGCTAACGGAACTGCCAATAACGGCGTGAATCCATCTTGAATAGAAACATAGATAAAAAAGAGTAAAACTCCAGTTAAACCTATTGTCAAAACCCACACCATAGTTTTTACTGCTGTATGCCTTTTAAGCAGTTCTTCTGTACTTAATTTAGAGAGCGATTCTTTATTCATACTCTAATCATTAAAATTTTATCACCAGTTTCCTTTCTCGTATAAATCTAAGAAAGCTGCTGCTGAAACACCAAGAAAATCCACTAAAAAATGAGAGAAGATAGTCCAACGTAGGCTATTCGTCTTCTTATAAACCCATGCCCAAACGACACCCATGATTAAGGTAGAAATGACCAACTCAAATCCACTATTGACGGCGGAGTTAACCCCGAATGCTGCATGATTAATTGCAAACAGTATTCCTGTGAACAATACTGAAGCCCAATTAGACCACGTTTTGGTATAGTCTAACAATAGTCCGCGCCAGTAAAACTCTTCAATAAAGGGATTAAATACCGCAAGTAGAATCCAAGGTAACCAAATGGTCCAATGGTCTAACAATTGATAGTGCATTAGAAAAAGAGGCAACGGAATCAATCCGACAATTACCGCAAATAATTTCCAACCAAAAGCTCCTTTAGCTTTCTTTAACCAATTGGCAACGGACTCTTTTCCTCCGTATTTAAAAATAAAGAAAATCCAAAGTGCCCAACCAATAAGAATCATGGGTATAAATGCCCATTTCCCCATGAATTCACCGAAACCAAAAGCAACCGCAAAATTTACGGCAATGATCAAAAAAGGGGATGCGATAACTAGCTCTCTTTTCTGAAATGCCATAGCATATATTTTTAGTTTTGGTTACAGTTATGTTGTGTAGTCTTGTTCTTCCATTGAATCCAATATTCTTGCAATCCTTCGTTGGTTGTTTTCAAGTTACTAATATCTAAAGATTCGCCAGGCATTAAAAGCGGACTTAATTCTTTCTTTCTACGAGATAATGAGGGTTCATGATTCCATCCGCCTACATGATCAAAAGAAGTATAGGCATAGCATTTTGTAACAACAGTAACAAACGGAATCTTCAACTCATACGTTACCACGCCAGAACCCATACCATTGGTAGACATGTATATGTTTTCAAAATCTACTTTTACGTATTTATCTTGAGCATAGAGTTCCTTTAATTTATGCCCAACCTTAGCTGACATGGTATTCGAGAATTGATGGCCGACATCTGAGCCATCGATAAATTCTTTACCATAATAACTACCAAAACAACCTTCGTTGTTGCATTCGATATTAACAGTAGTTTGTACTTGGGTTTTCACCGCCACCTTTTGGGCATTGATATTATGGCATAACAAAATAGAAATAAGCATTACCAACATGTGTTTTGTAATCGCCATTTCTTTTAAATTATACCAAATCGCTAATGAAAATTACTCTACTGCTTCTTCTTTGGACTTATTGTATTTGGTGAATTCTACCTTTTTGTCTTCCAAAATTTTGTAGAACCTACGGTGGCTAATTTTAAGGTCTTTCGTTATTTGAGCTACCTTTTTCTTTTTCTTCTTATACAGTTTTATCTCTGCCGTTACAGCTTTGTTGAAGTAATATTTGTGAAGCGCCTCTACTACCTCTAGTTCTGTTTTGCCGTTAGTGCTAACCAACTGTTCAATTTCAGATTTTATTTCTTGTAAGCCTTTCATATTGTTGCTTATTTTTCAGGCACAGCAGCTGAGAACTTAGTAATAAGACCAGCATACTTATCTAAATCTTCTAGAGAATGATTACCGTAATCATTAACAACATTGAACTTTATATTGTTGTTTGCCAAGAAAGTGGCTACTCTTTCAAGCTCTTCGGGGGAACCTTTAATTTCAATTTTTGCCATTATTTACAAATACATTTTATTAAGTGTTTGCCTAATTTAAGATTATTCTTTGAATTCTGTGCGGTAAAATTTGCCGCCAAGGCATATACCTTTTAAAGTTAATTGAATTTTTAGAATTTTCGCTGCTACACTGTCTATATAATAGATTTTGTTGAAAATGAGTTTTTGGTTTTTACTTGAATGAGGTAATTGGAGAGTAAGAAGTCTTGTCTCGGACGGACATCAATAAAAAAGCCCAATAATAAAGAGCAACACTAATTTATTCTGGGGGAACTTTAGTATACCAATATTAAGGGCTGCCTCAATTTAACATTTTATTAGGAAATACAGAAATCAGTTTTTGAATTAAATTTAATATCAATGTATAGAAACTTCTTAAAAACCAAGAAAGCAGCCTTTTAGGCTGCTTTCTATTATCTAAAATATCTTCAATTTACTTAGTCACCTACATAAGTGAAAGTCGTTACGTATGTTTCATTCTCGTCTGAGTGCATAGAAACCGTAGAAACGGTTGCTGCAGTTGGGTAATCACCATCGTAAGTGTAAGACAAGTTTATGGTGTATTCTATTTCACCTTCCTCATTTTTATACACTACTTGCGACGGATTGTTATTAGGGAACAATGCTTTTGCCCTTGCAATTTCTTCTGCCTGTGGAGCTTCTGCAAAATTCAATTTAATTTGATCTAAAACATCAATCATTCCTGCTGCTTCTGCCGTTTTGTAAAATGGGTTTGGCTTATCGTCATAAGAGATTTCTGCTGTGTAATACACGACCTCTTCTTCGTCAGTCATATAATCATAATCGTACTCTATAAATTTGATTACAGATGGGTTACCATTGTCATCATATTCTTCTATTTGTCCGGTTTCAAAAGCATCGTACGGCGATTCATATAATTCTTCTACATTTCCGTTATCTACGTTACCGGTTACATTACTTAAATTATCTCCATCATAAACGAAGTTGGTCGATTCTGTTCCGTCGAAAATAGACGTTAATTGTAAATCATTATTGTACGAAAATAAAATGTTGCCGCTATCTTCTGAATCTTCGGCAGACGTAACATTTATTGAGCTGATAAGCTTTGTCTCTACGTTTCCGTTAACTTCTTCAAACTCCTCTGAGGTTGACTTTTCACAGCTAAAATTAATCACTGCAATAGAGGATAATAATAGTAATTGATTAAATGTTTTCATGGTGATTTTGGTTTTAATTTATTTGTTAGGTCTATACTTAACAAACCGATTTTAAAAATATTGCACGCCCATTTATTACGGTTTTCCGTAATATTTACGCTACGTCAATAACCATGGTATTTGTAGGAATATTTACTTATAAAACTTTTTTGAAAAATTTAAATGCTTACTATTTCTTAACATTAATTACCTAAATAAAACAACACATTTCTACGTACCCTAATTTGCTGTTAAACTTTAAAACAACAGGGATCACGCTTTATATTAATTCTTACTTTTAGGTATTGTACTTCGTCTTTGTACAATCAAACCAAAACCTAACACAAACTAAATCATGAAAAAATTACCAGTTTTCTTCATGGCATTTTTATGTGCCATAACCTCATCTTTTGCAATTACCACAAACAATTTACCTGAACCTGAAAACACCTTTATTGGCACTTGGACTATCGATGTAGTAGGTGGCGGCGTAGCTTGGCTAAAAGTACACGAGCAACAAGGTGTTTTAGACGGCGAATTATTATGGATCGGCGGTAGTATTTTACCTGTATCTGATGTGTACTTAGTTGATGAAAACACCTTAATTGTTACCCGTACTTCTGAAGAGGAACTAAAAACCACCTCAGGCAAAGCACGTACTCACATCAGAACTTGGACGATGCGCATTACCAAAATAAATGATGCCATTGCTGGTACCATGACAGGACCTGCTTGGGGAAATACAGGTGAAAATATTAGTTATTTTACTGGTTCTCGCATGCCTGCCGCAGGACCTGCATCAGACTTTAGCACTTTAAAATACGGTAAGCCGATCAAACTTTTTAACGGTAAAAATATGGATGGCTGGAGAACGATTGACCCTAAAAGTCCGAACGGATTTAAGGTCGTAAACGGCACTATGCAAAATGACCCTGTACAACCAGAAAATGGTGAGCATATTTATTATGGCAACCTACGTACCGATCAAGAGTTTGAAGATTTCAATTTAAAATTAGAGGTTAATGTACCTGAAGGAAATAACAGTGGCGTTTATCTTCGGGGGCTTTACGAAATACAAGTGGTCGACTCATACGGTCTAGAATTGGACAGTCATAATATGGGTGCTCTTTACAGCCGTGTTACACCAAGTGAAAATGCCGAGAAACCTGCTGGCGAATGGCAAACAATGGATATAACTTTAGTAAACCGCCATGTTACGGTGATTTTAAATGGAAAGAAAATTATAGAAAATGCAGCAGCTGAAGGACCAACCGGAGGAGCAATAAGCTCTGACGTTTTTGCACCAGGCCCTATTTACTTACAAGGTGATCACGGTAATGTTGCCTACAGGAATATTGTGCTTACTCCCTTTATAAAATAATTCTGAAAAACAAGTACTGATTGACACCACCTAATTAAGTGGTGTCAATTATTTATATACCTTAAACATAGTACACATATTTAGTATGAACCAACGAACATAAGTAGCTAACCGCCTTACAAACAAGATTCCATCGGACAAGGAGCGAAGAGAGGATTTTATAACCTTTGTTCTTTTTAAAGACGGAAAACCAAATGGAGACTGGGAGATATTCTCGGACAACTTTGGCGAATTCGATTTAGACAACCCCTAATAAAGTACATTGAAACATCGCCTATGCAGATTAGCACAAGAAACAGGTGGAGCGCTTTGTGTTTGTTAGAAGGATATTTAAGATTACCTATTAATTTAATTTTTACATATGAAAAAGTATTTTATTCTAATTGTTGCAACAATTTTTCCTTTGTGGGGATTCTCGCAAGATGTTACAATTGTTAATCAATTTATCAGCTCATTGACTACGCAACAAAAGTCAAAAATCGTACATGAATTCAAAGAAGTTACGCGAGACGATTGGCACTTTCTGCCTTGGAGTTTATATGAGCGAAAAGGACTGCCGTTAAAAGAGCTAACCCCTGATCAAAAGGGATTGGTTCACAAACTGCTGCAATCCTCATTAAGTGATACAGGCTACAAGCAGACCACCGAAATAATTGGTTTAGAAAAAGTACTGGCTGCTATTTCTGGAAACACCGTCTATAGAGATCCCCAAAAATATTACGTTTCCATTTACGGTGATCCAGCAAATGAAGATGCTTGGATGTGGTCTTTTGAGGGACACCACGTTTCTTTGCATTTTACTACCGTTGCTGATAAAGTTTCATATTCACCAAGGTTCTTTGGCTCTAACCCTGGTAGAATTATGGAAGGGGAACATAAAGGGTTTAGTCCGCTAGTAAATGAAGAAGACTTAGGGTTAGAACTCATTAATATGCTAAGCGATAGCCAGCAAAAAATAGCCATTTTTAATGAAAAAGCATATAACGATATTCAAAGCTGGAATAATTCAGTAGCAGAAAAACTACCCTCTGAAGGTATATTGGTAAGCGATTTAAATGCCAATCAGAAAAAACAGGTAATGAGTATTATTTACGAATATGTTTCTACCATACCAACAGATCAAGCTAAGGAGAAAATGGATGCCATTAGAAATGAAGAATTAAATGATATGCGATTTGCATGGGCAGGGGCGACAGTTCTTGGTAAGGCTCATTATTACCGTATTCAAGCAAAATCATTTATGATTGAATTTGACAATAGCCAAGACAATGCCAATCACATTCATTCTGTCTGGCGCGATTTTGATGGTGATTTTGGTAGAGATTTATTAAAAGAACACTATAAAAAAAGTAAGCATCATCATTGATGATTTCTTAAAATATTTCAATAAAAAATGCCCATCATAACCTGATGGGCATTTTTGTTATTTAGGTAATTAATTATCACATTAGGCTTGTTTACAGCTTTGCATTTCGACTGCGCTCAATGTTACAACCTCTAAATTCATTCCACTAACTCACCATATCTTTAGACTTACTCTGCAGCTCCTTCAAAAATAGAATTAAAAATAAGCTTGTACGTTCCTCTTGGTTGTGCTCTAAACTGTGGTCTAAATGCAAATAACACTACAGCGCCTTTTCCATATTTCGCTTTTACCATTGCTGGCTTTTTAGCGATATACTTTTTCTCGCCCATTGCCCAGCCGCTCATCAACAAATCTTTTTCTGCATAGTTAGCAATAACCTCAACTTCTGGTGCCGGAGCATCTTTAATATCTTCTGTACCGCCTTCTCCTTTTTTAGTTTGCTTATCAATTACAAAAGCACGGCTCTTATTAAACGAAACTGCCACCGTGTCTTGCATACCAAATGCTAATGGATGTGTTGTATCTATTCCTGCTTTAATCAATGAACCAGGTATAAAGAACTCTGTACTTTCTGTACCTGCTGTAGCATCTTTTAATGGTAAACCAAATTGCTCTATTACATAGTTACTTGCTTCGTCGAATGCTATTAATGTTCCGCCATTTTTTACATAATTGCTTAGTGCTACCGACCCTTCTAAACCAATACCACCAGTAAATTTCTCTGGCATTTTTAATGGAGAATTACCATGTAAAATTGATTTTGGTCGTTGCGACGGTAGTATCAAAACATCATACTGAGATAAATCTTTTGTTTGAATGTCTTTATCATGAAGGGTATCGGTCTCGAACGAATATTCATCCATTATAAAACGAGTCCATCCTTCATCCATATTTGGCACCCAAGACTTATACAACCCTACTTTGGGTGCATGTACTTTCGTTAGTTCTACTTTTGGTTCTGCGGATAATCCTATTACTTCTAAACCATATTCAGCAGCCAAATCTTCTACAGAAGCACTACCGCCAGAGACGATATAGGCACCTGCCGGATATGTTGTTTTTCCTGATTTGAAGGATGCCTTTGTTTTATACGCCGTACCGCCTGCTTTTAATACTTTGTTAGCTACAATTACCGATGCATTACTGTTGGCACTAAGCAAATATCCGAAAGAAGCATTTCCTTTTACATCACCTTCATAATACGATGCTTCATCTGATACTTTCTCTGTAGCCACTTCAAAAGGCTCTGCAATTTTATCAACCGTAATTCCCATTTGCATTGGCAATGTCCAACCTGCTAAGTCATACGGAGTATCTGGAGGGCCGCCTGGGTATTGAAAACGTGTTGGGTAATTTTGCTTCTCTAACAAATCCATCAAATATGGTCTAAACGCTTGTGCCGTATAAATTACATAAGCACCTTTTTCATATTTCTTTCCGTTGACCTCAAAACTTTTGGTTGTTTTCTCAATTTCGATTCCACCTTTAAGTAACACATTTACCAAGTTCACAGATTCAAAAGCATCCCATTGATCCTTACCGATTACATATGCAAACGGTCCTTCTTCTTTGGAATCTGCAATTGCCGACGCACCCATTTTATAGATATTATATAGGTAGTTGCTCTTACGGTCAGCCGCCAAATCTAAGGTTGCCCACGTCGCAGTCAACATATAATCTACCGCATCGCGAAAATGAGACTCGCCACCTTTCCATGGATCTGGGTACATAATATCTGTACCATCGGTTGGTGTACCGCCAGCAACGGTTTTTGGTAATTTCTCTGGATCATAGAATCTTGGAGTCGGACTTGTATGACCAACTTCAGTTAAAATTCCGATCATGTTATGGTAGTAAGGCACAGTTCGCCCACCACCGTTCCAGAACATGGTATAGAAATTATCGGCAATTGCACCTGGCATATTCTCTAATGAAAACCTTTTGGTCATTGCAGAACCTAACTCACTTACACCTGCAGTAATCGCTGGGTGAATTCTTGGGTTTACTGGATCTGCATATGGTGGCAATGATATTTTTGTCCAAGATGGAGAAGATTGGTGATGGTTATACACTATCTGCGGATACCACTCATTGTACAATATCTTGGTAACATTATAGGTCTCTGGCATGGTATTCATGAACCAGTCTCTATTGTTATCATGACCCATGTAATAGTGATACAAAATTGGAGGTCGCGATGTTTCATAAGCGGTACCTAAGTTCTTTTTGTACCAATCAACAACAATATCTAACCCATCTGGATTCATTACAGGCATCAATATCGTAATGACATTCTCCCTGATTTTTTTCATTTCTGTAGTTTCTGATGTGGTCAAAGTATACGCCAGTTCAGATGTCATTTGCCCATGCGCCAATTCGGTAGAGTGCATACCGCCATCGATCCAAACTACAGCTTTACCTTCTTCAGATAGTTTCATAGCCTCATCATCTGAAACCTGAACACGAGCTAGTTTAGTACTAATGTCTTTCCACTTGTCTAAATCTTTAAGGTTCTCTTCGCTAGAAATAAACAAGATGTACATTTTTCTACCCAATACAGTAGTCCCAATTTCCACTTTTTTAACGCGTTCAGAAGAAGCGTCTAGTTTAGAAAGGTAGTCTTCTATTTGGCTGTAGTCTGCCAGTTTGTAGTCGGCACCTACCTTAAAGCCAAAAACATCTTCTGGAGAAGGTACAGTTTGCGCCACCGTCACAGATATGCACGAAATGGCAAGTACAAAGGTCAGCAATGCCGCCTTGTACCAAGAGTTTTTTGTAGTCATTTTTCGAATTAGTTTGTTTGAACTAGTAAATTAAGAAATAGTAGAGAGCTAGGTAAATATAGCTTAGAAAGATTGTGTTAAAAGAAATGTTAATTTCTGAGTCGGTAATCTAATGGGGTTGATTTTATTGAATTGTATGTTATGCTACATTCTATCAGTAATCTATGAGGTACGAACAAGCAAATTCTTGGTAACTTAAGAAGAAAAATGTATAAATTTTACTTTACTGGGTTATTATTTATTGAATTTGGTCGTTCTACTTTAATAAGGCGAGCATAGGTGGGGTTATTTTGAAAAAACTCCGCCCTTGTAACTTTAGATGTTTTATGATCTCCTGTATGGCTCCAACCTGGAGGCATAAAAATATATAAGAATTTATTCTTTATCCCTGGCGCCTTAGCTACATCTTTGAAAAGACCTACGAATTCTCCGAAATAGACGTCCATAAAACTACCAGAGTCTATTTCTCTAGTTATACCATACTCTATTTTCATTTCTTTTTTCTCCTCTTGATACGTACCAAATACATGATCCCATATATTTAACAAATTACAGAAATTAGTATCCATATAAAGTGGATTTTTAGCATGATGAACACGATGATGTGATGGTGTCAAGATAATTTTATTCAATGGTCCTAAACGTGCATCTTTAATTACATTCTCACCCACATGAATAAATGCTCCGTAAGTGCCATCAATAAACATTATCAAAAATAAAAGCTCTGGCTGAATCCCTAGTAATATACAAACAGTAGTACGTATAGTATCTGCATATGGAGCTTCTAAAAAAAAGTGTGCATGTGTTACCGAAAGATTCATGTTTTCAGGCGCATGATGCGTTGAATGAAGACACCAAAATAATCGCACTTTATGTCCCCAATAATGATATAGAAAATGGGCGAATTCCCAAATGATATAACCATATATAAACCAATACCAAGTCATGCTAGTTTGAAAAGGAGCATACTGCTGAAATAAACCAATAATTATAGTAACCATGGCTATGGCAATAAAACGACCAATAAACCTATTGAACACATAAATAAGAAAATTGACTTTATAAACCTTGGTGTCTGGCTTTTTATAGACGAAACCTAATATCAATTCTAAGATTAACAACAACGGTATAATTGGGTAAATAAGGGAAACCACACCGTCGAATGTTCTGAACTTACTATAATCTCCTGTCTGTAGAATTTCCCAAGCTTGAGATATCCCTAAGAATCCTATTACTTCATTGTAAATTGTATCTAAAACCTCCATGATCGTTCTTTTAGCAACATTATAATAACATCATTGCGAATACTCCATTAATTTAAATATGAAATTACAAATGTGATTGATAATACTAAAGAACTTTAAAAATAACAAAGGCATAAACAAATTCGACGAACAATAGATTGGGGTCGACCGAAGTTGAAATCAATTAATTAGAGTAGTTTATAAGAAAACAAGTTTCTAGCCTTAATAAGAAAGCTCAGCTTTAAGAAATATCGTTATTGAAGAGGTAGATGTATAGCACCTACTTGAATGTAGACTTATCTAAAACAAAAAAGAGAAGCCTTTTGGCTTCTCTTAGTGGTCCCACCTGGACTCGAACCAGGGACCACCTGATTATGAGTCAGGTGCTCTAACCAGCTGAGCTATAGGACCGGTAACAATTCTAAAATTGCTCTGTAAAACTTTTTCAATTAAAATCGATAAAGACTGGTGCTCAAACCAGCAATTTCAGAACTCGCGAATTGCGGTTGCAATATTACTACTTATTTTTAATCGACACAAACAAAATAATGCTTAGTCTCTAATTTCTTGACACAACTCTACCAACACCCCATTCGCGGTCTTTGGGTGAACGAAGGCTACTAGCTTATTATCAGCCCCTTTTTTAGGTTTTTCATTCAATAACGTGAACCCCTCCTTTTTTAACCGTTCCATTTCTGCAACGATATCTTCTACTTCAAAAGCCACATGATGTATGCCTTCTCCCTTTTTTTCTAAGAATTTGGCAATAGGTCCGTTTGGTTCTGTGGCGGCCAAAAGCTCTATTTTATTAGGTCCGTTTTTAAAGAAAGATGTCATTACGCCTTCTGACGCTACTTCTTCTTGTTTATAGGGTGCTATGCCCAATAATTTCTCGAAAAGCGCATTAGAATCTTCCATGTTCTTTACCGCTATACCTAAATGTTCAATCTTTTTCATGCCTTATTAGCTTCAGTGTAACTTATATAGGGGTTAAGATACAATTTCTATGTATTTTTGCAGTATGGAAACGCAAAGACAACGTAAAATAGCTGGGGTCATTCAAAAAGATATTGTAGACATTCTACAAAAAGCTGCCATTCATGGCGGACTTCGTAATACCCTAATATCTGTGTCTAAAGTTGCAGTAACCACAGATTTATCTATCGCTAAAATATACTTGAGCATTTTCCCTAATGACAAAGCGGGCGAATTAATGGAAGGTATTAAGTCTAACCAACCACTTATTAAACATGAGCTATCTCAACGTACGCGTAACCAATTACGTAGAGTGCCTGAGTTGCTTTTTTACCTTGATGATTCTTTAGATTACATTGAGAATATTGAAAAGTCATTAAAACGTGAAGAAAATCCAATAGAAAACAGAGATTTGTTACCTAAACGTAAAAAGTCCTGATCGGTTGAATTTTCCTCTCTATATCGCTAAAAGGTATGTGCGTTCTAAAAGCACCCAGAACGCGGTCAACATTATTAATTTTATCACCTTTTTAGTTATAGTTATTGGCTCTGCAGCACTTTTTATTGTGCTTTCGGCTTTCGCCGGATTAAAAACCTTTAGCCTTTCTTTTACTGAATCTTTTGACCCAGATTTGAAAGCATCTCCCGTAACCGGAAAGATTTTTACACTTTCTCCTGAACAAGAACAACGTTTACATTCTGTAGACGGACTAGCATTTTACTCTAAAGAATTAGAAGAAAAAGTATCTCTTGAGCACCGAGGTAAAAACCATATTGCCTACATAAAAGGTGTTGATAGTAATTACACCAAAGTAACTGGCGTTGATAGCACACTCTATATTGGCGACTGGACTATTAATGATACTCAAGTTGTTTCTGGTTTAGGTATAGCCAATATTCTTGGTGTTACCATCAACCAATTTCGTAGCCCAATGCAGATCTATGCTTTTAAACCCGGTAAAGGCTCTATTTCGCAACAAAGTATTTCATCACTCTACAATCAACTACCTATGGTTATTGGCGGTGTGTATGCTGTAGAGGCTGATTTGGATAATAAATATGTGTTTGCCGATTTAAGATTGACTCAAGCTTTACTTGAAAAAGACTCTTTATCTATTTCTGGAATTAATTTTAAAATGGATGAAGGCGTTGAACCAAGTGCTTTACGTTCAGAGATTCAATCTATTCTTGGTGCTGGTGTACAATTAAAAAACAGACAACAACTGAATAGTACCCTTTATAAAATGTTGAATACCGAAAACGTTGCTACATACCTCATCTTTACCTTGGTACTTATCATCGCACTTTTTAATGTAGTCGGCGCTATTATTATGATGATATTAGATAAGCAGCAGAATTCAAAAACACTGTACAGCCTTGGTACAACGATAAAAGAATTACGTAGAATTTACTTTGTACAGGGTATTCTAGTTACAGGTTTTGGCGGATTTATTGGAGTCTTAATAGGTGTACTTATCGTTTGGTCTCAACTTGCTTTTAGCTGGTTGAAAATTACTCCGTCATTAGCTTACCCAGTAAAATTTGAATTCATCAATATTGCCATTGTTCTTGCTACTATTATTGTACTAGGTGTCATTGCATCTAAAATTGCAAGTAGCCGAATCAATAAAAAATTGGTTGACCTTTAAACGGTAGTAAATTCGTGATCTCCAAACTTTTGCATCACCTCATCAAAGGCTGCAAATACCGATGCAGAATCATCACTAGTTACCATTTTCATTCGATACTCCTTAAAATTAGGAATTCCCTTAAAATAGTTGGTATAATGTCTACGGGTTTCAAAAACACCTAATATTTCACCTTTCCAATCTATAGACATTTGCAAATGACGACGAGCGGCATCTACACGTTCTTCCATCGTTGGTGGGGCTAAATGTGTTCCCGTTTCAAAAAAGTGTTTTATTTCTCTAAAAATCCAAGGGTACCCAATACTAGCACGACCGATCATTGCACCGTCCAAGCCGTATTCATCACGCATTTTTAAAGCTGCTTCTGACGAATCTACATCTCCATTACCAAATACAGGTATATGCATTCTAGGGTTGTTCTTGACCTCTCTAATTGGGTTCCAATCAGCATTACCCTTATACATTTGAGCACGGGTTCTACCATGAATTGAAATTGCCGCACAACCTACATCTTGTAACCGCTCTGCAACCTCAACAATTCTTATAGAATCATCGTCCCAACCTAGTCTTGTTTTTACGGTAATAGGCAAGCTGCTATGTTCGACCATTGCCTTAGTCAAAGAGACCATTAAATCGATATCTTTTAATATACCGGCTCCCGCTCCTTTAGAGACTACTTTCTTTACAGGGCAACCGAAATTAATATCTATAATATCTGGTTTAGATTTCTCTACAATCTCAACCGACTGCAGCATACTCTCTAAATTTGCGCCAAATATCTGAATACCTACTGGGCGTTCCTTTTCATAAATATCTAATTTCATGACACTCTTTGCGGCATCACGAATTAATCCTTCCGACGAAATAAATTCTGTATACACGACATCGGCACCTTGCTCTTTACAAAGGGCACGAAATGGTGGGTCGCTCACATCTTCCATCGGTGCTAAAAGCAACGGGAAATCAGGCAGTTGTATGTCTCCTATTTTGGGCACTGGCGTAATATTTTTGGGTTGCAAAGTTATATAAAAATACGACAAGGGCATTACTTAGACTTTTGTATAAATTGTATGGTCTTGAAGGCAGTAATCACATGCTCTAATTCTTGTTTATAGAAAGAGCGTAAATTAGTGACGAAATTGGTCTTTTAAACTACTAAATCTACCACCAATAAATTCATGATTAATTCGCTCCTTATTTTCTCAATACCTTATGAGCCTGTTGTATTTGGTGTAAAATTAAACATGCATCTTATTCTTGAATACTTGGCGTTCTTTCTCGCATTCAGATATTATGTTTTTCTACGGAAAAGAAGTACTGATGTCATTTCATCTAACAACCGATTATCTATAATTATTGGTGCCATTTTTGGAGCTTTGTTTCTCTCTAGATTAATCGCATTTTTTGAGAACCCCGTGGCACATATTCAAGAAGATTGGCTATACAATCTGAATAACAAAACCATAATGGGCGGACTGTTTGGCGGACTTTTAGGTGTAGAGCTTGCCAAGAAGATTATTGGCGAAAAACATTCTTCTGGAGACCTGTTTACATTACCTATTATCTTAGGGATTATCATTGGCAGAATTGGCTGCTTTTTAGCGGGTATTAAAGAGTTTACCTATGGGAAAGAAACAACATTATTTACAGGTATGGACTTAGGTGATGGAATTCACAGGCATCCTATTGCGTTGTATGAAGTGGTGTTTTTAACGGTGCTTTTTATTATCATCCGTAGACTTCAAAAATCAAATCTTACTTTTAAGAACGGAGCTCTTTTTAAGCTCTTTATGGTCAGTTATTTCTCCCTTCGTTTCTGTATCGAATTTCTAAAACCCAACAGTTTTTATACCCTAGGTCTAAGCAGCATTCAAATATTATGTTTAATTTGTTTGGTTTACTACTATAAATTCATCCTACAGGGAATAACATATGTCCGAAAAAAACTATACGTATTATGATTTTACTTTAAGTCTTTGCCCAGAATGTCTTAGAAGGGTAGATGCTAAAATCGTTTTTGAAAACGAAAAGGTGTACATGCTTAAAAATTGTAAAGAGCATGGTAGATCTAAGGTGCTTATTGCTGATGACATCGAGTATTATAAGAACATAAGAAATTATAATAAGGCTTCTGAATACCCGAAAATATTTAATACTGAAACTCATTATGGCTGCCCTTATGATTGCGGACTTTGCCCTGACCATGAGCAGCATTCTTGCCTTACGGTTATAGAACTGACCGATCGTTGCAACCTTACCTGCCCTACCTGTTATGCTGGTTCTTCGCCAACTTATGGTAGGCATAGAACGCTTGAAGAAATAAAGAAAATGCTCGACGTTATCGTAAAAAACGAGGGCGAACCAGATGTGGTGCAGCTTAGTGGTGGCGAGCCCACTATTCACCCCGATTTCTTTGAAATACTAGATTACGCCAAGTCCCTACCTATTCGGCATTTAATGTTAAATACCAACGGAATTAAAATTGCGAAGGATTTTGAATTTGCTAAACGATTGGCTACTTATGCTCCAGATTTTGAAGTGTATTTACAATTCGATTCGTTGGAGAATAAAGTGCTACAAACTTTGCGTGGTGGAGATTTAGCCGATGTTCGTTTAAAAGCTTTAGAGCATCTCAATACTTTAAACCTTTCTACCACACTAGTAGTTGTGCTACAAAAAGGATTGAACGACCACGAAATGGGAAGCACCATAGATTTTGCCTTGAAGCAAAAATGTGTTCGCGGAGTTACTTTTCAGCCCACCCAAATAGCAGGTCGTTTAGAGAATTTTGAAGTGGATGAAAACCGCATCACCTTAACAGAAGTACGTAGAAAGATATTAGAACAATCCCCAATTTTTGAGTCGGACGATTTAATACCCGTTCCTTGCAATCCTGATGCATTGGTAATGGCCTATGCTTTGAAATTAGGCGATGAAGTGAATCCGCTTACACGTTTTATAAATCCGGATGACTTATTAAACGAAGGAAAAAATACCATTATTTACGAGCAAGATGAACAGCTACATGGTAAAATGATTGAGCTTTTTAGCACAGGTAATTCTGTAGAGAAAGCTTCGGAAAACTTGAAGAGCATTATGTGCTGCCTACCAGAAATAGATGCGCCCGAGCTTGGGTATGATAACTTGTTTCGCATCATTATAATGCAGTTTATAGATGCCCATAACTTTGATGTACGTGCTATAAAAAAATCATGTGTGCACATCGTAAATAAAGACTATAAAATTATTCCGTTTGAAACTATGAACCTCTTTTATAGGGATGATAAGATTGAACGACTAAAGGAACTACAAAACGAAATGATATGATTTTAGAAGGCAATTTAGATGGTCTAGCGACCTTCTTATTTCTAATAATGTTCGGTCCTGCAATTTTGTTCATTCTTATAGGTGCCGTTTTATTTTATTATGAGAAGAAAAAAGCGGGTAAAGTATTTATGATTTTAGCTGGAGTGTATTGTTTAATAAGCCTTGGAATCTGCGGTGCTATGCTGTCATAGTATCTATAAACGCTTACCCTCTTCTGTATTCTTTCTTTTCGAGTTATCTCGTATTTTAGAGTTTCCGAATTTATATCTAAAGCCTAAAACAAATAATCTATTCTCGACCCTACCGCTAACTGTGTTTCGTTGATCAAGATAATTTCTAGTTGAAAGTGTATTACCGTTATTAAAAATATCTTCAACACCCAAAGAAATACTTGCGTCTTTATTCCAAAAGGTTTTTCTAAACGATACCCCTAATTTGCTAAATGACTCCGAGATTGCATTACCACTAATGTATGGTGAAAAATACGTATAGGTAACATCGGCAAAGAGCGATTCATCTTTAAGAAGTGTGAAGTAATTGTTGGCGCGAATAAAGGTGGTCCAAATAGAATTCTCTACTATGGTATTTGTGTTTAGGTCTGTAAAGCTCTTTTTATCATGATAATGGCTAACAAGAGCATATAGATACCAATATGATGTAAGCTCTTTCGACACACTTGCATCGATACCGTAAAAATAATTGGGTTCTAAATTTATATATTGAGTTCTTAATGTATTGGTTTCGTTGTCTTGGATAATTTGTTGCGCTTGTTCATTGGATTTTCTATTGACAAAGAATACCACTTTATAATCGCGGTCATACACATAATCGAACTGCACATAATCACTATATGCCGGCTTTAAATTAGGGTTACCTTCATAAAGAGAATTTGCCGTTAAATAGAACTGAAAAGGATTTATGCTACTATATCTCGGTCTAGTAATTCTTCTATAATATTTTAAATAAAAGGCATTCTTTTCTTTCTTATATGAAAGCGCCATATTAGGAAAAAGTTTAAAATAAGAAGTTGTATTTAAAGAAGCCGACATGTCTAAATTACCTTCGGTATCTGTATACTCTGCTCTAAGTCCAACATTTAATTTCCAACTTTCCCAATTGTTATTTAAGCTGACATAGCCTGCATAAATTTGTTCGTCATAATCAAACAAACCAGATTCTGTAGGGCTTATTCCGTTTACCGAATCATCAAAACCAGATTGCATAATACTCGCTTCAGAATTGATAGTTGCCACTCTCAAGCCTGTTTCCATTACAGATTGCTCTGTTAGCGGTAGTGTAAGGTCTGTTTGTGCACTAAAAAGGTTTATTATTTGATCTGAGCCTATATTCAATGTGTTTTCTGATGTATTCTCTGTAAAGCCCTGTACTATGTTATTGTTCAATACCTGGTTCTGTTTAGAATCATAGTAAGTAAAATGGGCATTAGTAGTTAGTTCTGCTCCTTTATCATTTAATTTATATACCCAATCTAGATAGTTAGATGTGTTGTACGAATCATCTTTTTGTACGTTTAAACCATCTAACCTAGCAGTTAAGTCGCCATCGATAGTATTAATATCTGTAATTGAGAAATAATCTGTATTTCCGTTTGGTGATAAATTAGAGGTGGAGGTTATGCTTAATGTATTCTTTTCATTTAATTGTACATCTAAAAAGAGGTTGATATTGTGACTTTTCTTCTTGCCTATTATTTTTTGTTCAGCTGTCCAAACTTCACTTTCTTGTCCGTTTTCCAAATAGGTAGTAATGTCGGTATATCTCGTCAAGTTTCTATTGTGGCTAAAACTATAGTTGGTAGAGAAATCTATCTTTTTTCCTTTAAAAAAATGGTCAGTACCTAGTGTGTGCTTTGGTAATACCCCTTGTGTATATCTATTGAATACGGCACCATTATAACCCGCAACCAAGTTTTTCTTCATTTTAATATTAATCAGTAATCCGCCTTCTGCACTGTATTTAGCAGGCGGACTCGTAATTACTTCAATAGCTTCTACATTGCTGGCTGAGCTGCCGGTAAGAAGGTTCACAATATCGCTTTCTGGTAAGTTTACTAGTTTACCATTAATCATCACATTAACATTGGGGCTACCATTGATGTATAAACGATTATTCATTACCATAACACCAGGGGTACGTTTTAAAACATCCCAAATATCACCATCAGATAATGCGGTGTTTTCAATACTAAAAATATGGCGATCTGCTAGTTGTTCTAATACTGGCTTTTTTTGAGTGACTACAACCTCATCTAACTCTTGAGCGCTTTGAAGAACTAAGGGTTTCATTTCAATATTTTCTGAAATTGAAATATTAGAGCTCTCCACAGTATTTGCTATGTAGCTGGCGACAATATTATAAGTGCCAGAGGTAACGGCTTTAAACTCGTAAAAACCTTGATCATTTGTTACCGTGCCTTTAATGAATTCACCTTCGCTGGTTAACAAAATTACATTCGCTAAAACAACAGGGTTTTGATTATCATCTATTACTACACCATTAATAATAAAATCTTGAGAAAACGCTAGAGAAAACGAAAGACAAAATAGTAGTGTTATATAGAAATTCTTAGTCATTTAGTGTGCGTATAACACTAAATGTAGGAAAGTAATATTGAATTATCTTACGTAAATCTTAATTTTTTCTTAATAAAAAATAAAGGTTCTGATAGTTAAATAGTTAACTTTACTCTAGACGTTCGCGCTCTATTTTATCTATATCACGTTGGTTGTCTTCTAAGCGGAAATTACCAAAGTTGTACGTGAAGCCAAACTTTACAAATTGGGTTTCGGGAACCGTTAAATAACCGTTGTCTTGGTTTAAATATTTAGAAGATACATACCCATTATATTTACCTAATAAGTCGTTTGCACCTACGCTTAGTACAGCTCTATTATTTAAAAATGATTTTCTTAAACCTACGGTTAAATTTGTAGTTTCTTCTTGTATATAAGATCCCTGCAACCAGCCTGACAAGTATGTAAAGCCTAGTTCTCCTTTAAAACTGCCGTCTTTAGACAGCGTTATATAATTTGTAAGGTCTATATACGCACCGTCAAAATCATTGGTAAAAGAATACTCATCACTTTGTAATGCAATAAAAGATTCCTCTTCATGAAAAAGAGAAATATAGCTGTACAAATACCAATTATTAGTGATTGACTTGCCGTATGAAAAATCAAAACCGTAAGAGGTACTTTCTAATACGTTTTGAGTAACATCTCTTAAAACGAGATTATCATTATCTTGAAAAGTAAGTGTAGAAATATACATACCGTTATCACGGTAATAGAAGTCAAAAAAGAATTCTTGATTAAGGGTATAATTCAAGTTGAAATTATGGCTAAAACTAGGTGTTAAATTAGGGTTACCCTCTTGAAAGGTACGTTCATTAATATAGGTTCTAAACGGATTCAAATCTTCATAACGAGGGCGTTGCACTTTTCTAGCATAATCAAATGCCAAACTATGGTGGTCATTGATATTGTGCAGAATGTATAATGATGGGAATAGTTCAAAATAACTAAGCTTATTCATACTTGATACATTTACAGACACTCCTGAACTTTCTGTTTGTTCTGCACGTAACCCAGTTTTTATACTCCATTTATCCCAGTCTTTCGAAAGGCTAAAGTAACCCGCATACACGCTTTCGTCATAGGTATAGTCATCAGATAAATTAGGTATAAACTGCGTACCGTTATTCTGTAAAAAATAATCTAATCTACTTTCAGAATCAATAAAAGAACCTTTTGCCCCTGTTTCAAAAAATACACTGCCAAAATAATCAGTGTAATCTATTTGAGCGGTCTTTATTTCTATCTGTTGATCGGCAATAGTCGAGAAATTAAAATCGCGCAGAAATGAGCCACTAGGCTGAAAATAATCTGAGTTTACATCTTGATTTCGGTCTAAACCAAAATTTGTATAGTGTGCATTTACAGTTAAATTTCCTTGGTCTTTAAACTGATGTTTAAAAGTAAGATCGCCCGAAACATTATGCTTCTTTTCGCTTAAAAAACTGTTGGTTCTGAATATAGAATCTAATACCCCTGCGCTGTTTTTAATGGTAGTTTCCTGAAAAAAATCAGCATCCTTTTTTGGTTGATATTGTGCGTTGCTTGTTAAGCTTAGGGAGTTCTTTTCGTTAAATTGATAATCTACCGATACCCCTGCGCTATGGGTATTAGTACGTATTACTTGATCAAAATCTGTATCCCAAATAGAAGTAATACCAGTATTATCCATAAAATTGGTACTGCTCAAAGTATTCTTAAATTCCTTTTTGGGTGTGTAATTATAGCTTGCATTTACATTTAGTTTTTTGGTTTTATAAAAATGCGATGTTCCAAAATTGTACTTCGGAAAAACTCCTTGTGTATACCCAGCATTTACATTGCCTTTATAGCCCACAGATACATTTTTACTGGTAACAATATTTAAAATTGACCCACCCTCAGCATCATAACTTGCTGGCGGATTATGAATAACCTCAACTGATTTTATATTCTCGCCTTGGTAGTTTTCTAACAGACTTCTAACCTCTTCTGCAGACAGTTGCACTTTTCGATTATTGATATAAACCGTTGTTTCTTGATTTCTTACTTTCAACTCATCATTCATCATAATGACTCCTGGTGTTTGACGAAGAATATCCCAAGAACTGTTCTGAGAAATGACAGTATTTTCCACATTGAAAACAATGCGATCAACTTCTCTTTTTACTACAGGTTTATTGCTTACAACCGTAACTTCATTAAGTTGTTCTGCTTGCTGCTCAATTATTACTGCTCCGATTTTGGTGTCCTTTAAAATCTCTATCGCTAAGTTTTCTGATGTTTGACCTACATAAGACGCTTTTAAAAAATAGAGTCCCTCTGCAATATCAGAGAATAAAAACGCTCCATTTTCGTCGGCAGAACTTCCTTTAACCAATACAGAATCTGTAACGGTCAGTAGAAATACAGACGCAAATGCAACGGGTTCTTGGTATTGATCTTTAACCTCACCTTTTAATTCAAAGGTTTGACTATACCCAAAATGGGACATACCTATGCAGAAGAATAAAATAGCCGTTAGTTGTTTCAAAGTTGACTCGGGGTTGGTAATCAAATCTAGTTAAAAAAACGTTGTAATCCTTTACAATATATGTAATCCAAATCAATCTACGCAACTATAAATAGGTAACTACACTCAAGCTTAGCGCTATAAATTAGATTATATTTGCAATTGCTCTTTAATGCCGGGGCAATAATCCTGGTATAAATTGGCTTTATTATTACTGTTACCGCTATGAAAAACATTAGAAATTTCTGCATTATTGCACATATTGACCATGGTAAAAGTACCCTGGCAGACAGACTGTTAGAGTTTACCGGTTCTGTTACCGATCGAGAGAAAAAGGAACAGTTGCTTGATAGTATGGATCTTGAAAGAGAGCGTGGTATCACTATAAAAAGTCATGCCATACAAATGGAGTACACCTACAAGGGTGAAGAATATATTTTAAATCTAATTGACACTCCTGGTCACGTAGATTTCTCATACGAAGTTTCTAGATCAATTGCTGCCTGTGAAGGTGCATTATTGGTGGTAGATGCTGCACAGAGTATTCAAGCACAGACGATTTCTAATTTATATTTAGCTTTAGAAAACGACCTTGAGATCATACCTGTTTTAAATAAGGTTGATTTACCAAGTGCCAACCCAGAAGAGGTTACCGATGATATTGTTGATCTTTTAGGTTGTAAGGCAGAGGAAGTAATACCTGCATCTGCAAAAACCGGTATTGGTATTGAAGAAATATTAAGTGCTATTATTGAGCGTATTCCAGCACCAAAAGGTAACCTAGACGAACCATTACAAGCACTTGTGTTTGATTCTGTTTACAACCCGTTTAGAGGTGTTGAAACTTATTTTAGGGTTATAAATGGCGAAATTAAAAAGGGACAAAAGATAAAATTTGTAGCAACCGACAAAGACTATTATGCCGATGAGGTAGGTACTTTAAAGTTGACACAAGAAATTAAAAAGAGCGTTAAGGCTGGTGATGTTGGTTATTTAATTACCGGAATCAAAGATGCTCGTGAAGTTAAAGTAGGTGATACGATAACTGATGCTGCTAACCCAACCAAAAACGCAATTAGCGGATTTGAAGATGTAAAGCCAATGGTTTTTGCAGGTATTTACCCTGTTGATACCGATGAGTTTGAAGAGTTACGTGCTTCGATGGAAAAACTACAATTAAATGATGCCTCTCTTGTATTTGCACCAGAAAGTAGTGCAGCACTTGGATTCGGATTTAGATGTGGTTTCTTAGGAATGCTACATATGGAAATTATTCAAGAGCGTCTAGAGCGCGAGTTCAATATGACGGTAATTACTACGGTACCCAATGTTAGTTACCATGCATTTACCCGTAAAAATCCTGATACCCCAATTGTTGTAAATAACCCAACAGATTTACCTGACCCATCAAGTATTGATCATGTTGAAGAACCTTATATTAAAGCTACCATTATTACGAAAGCTGATTTCGTAGGTAACGTTATGTCATTATGTATTGAAAAGCGTGGTGTAATTACCAATCAAACGTATTTGACCACCGAGCGTGTTGAACTTAATTTTGACATGCCTTTGGCAGAAATCGTTTTTGATTTTTATGACCGTTTAAAAACCGTCTCTAAGGGATATGCCTCTTTCGATTACACGCCTATAGGTATGAGACCTTCTAAACTGGTTCGTGTAGATATTTTACTAAACGCACAGCCGGTAGATGCGCTATCTGCATTACTACATGCTGATAATGCTGTAAATATTGGTAAGAAGATTTGTGCCAAGCTAAAAGAACTGATACCAAGACAACAGTTTGATATTCCAATTCAAGCTGCTATTGGTGCAAAAATCATTTCTAGAGAAACTACAAAAGCCTTACGTAAAGATGTAACTGCTAAATGTTATGGTGGTGATATTTCTCGTAAACGTAAACTTCTTGAAAAACAAAAGAAAGGTAAAAAACGTATGCGTCAAGTTGGTAACGTAGAAGTGCCTCAAGAGGCATTTATGGCGGTATTGAAGCTAAACGATTAAGTTACTCTAACCACTTTCTAAAGTCGGAAGTGGTAGAAGTACTTGTCATTGCTTTTTCTTTACACCCCTTTACCGTAATAAGTAATCGGTTTTTAAAGTGGCTCTCTATCTGTTCAATAAACTCAATATGTACTATTTCGCTACGGTTAATTCGAAAGAATTTCTGTGGTGGTAATTGCTGTACTAAACTGCCAATAGTTTGAGATATCGGGTGTCTTTTGCCTTCTTGGTCTGTGGCAATACAAAAATCGCCTGAGGCTTCAATCATACTTATATCTGACGTATTTAATAACTGAATACCATTAGAACGTTTTATAACAAACCGTTTTTTATAATTATTCTGATCCTCTTTTAATGCCAATTTTAAAGCATTAAAAGTGTCGCTATTTAATTTACTATCGTATTCCCCTTGTTTAAAAAGTGATTGATATTTTTCTAGTGCTTTTATAAAATCAGCATTTGTATATGGTTTTAAAATGTAGGCAATACCGTTGGTGTTAAATGCCTGGAACAAATAATCATCATACGCCGAGCAAAATATTATTGGACAACTCACCTCAACCTCATTAAACAAGTCAAAAGAAATTCCGTCTAACAACTTAATATCAGACAAAATAAGATCGTATGAATTTGCCGCTAAAAGTGTTTTGCCCTCAGCTATAGATCGTGCCCAGTGATTCGTTATTTCATCATCAAAAAATGTTTTAATGTGACTTAACAATTTCTGATAAGCAGGAATTTCATCTTCTAATATTAAAAGTGTCATATGCTTCTAATTAGTTGCTTAATTTAATTATCGGAATTGAAATTTTATATTCCGTTTCACTTTCCTCTATTTGAGGTAACTCTTTTGAAAGTAATTGGTATCTCGATTTTAGGTTTAAAAGCCCTGTGCCTAAACTGTCTTTAGTTTTCGTAAAATTTGATTTTTTATTCTCTACAGTTAACCAATCTTCATCAATATCTATGACAACATGTATTTTGTTCTCACCATTTACCTTATTGTGTTTTACCACATTTTCTAGCAACGCCTGTACGGCACCAGTTGGTAAAAATTTGTTCGAAAAATCAATATTCTTATTCACATGAAAATCATAATCATCGCCGAACCTTGTTTGAATTAAGAAGATATAATTCTCTGCCAAATTCATTTCTTTAGACAACTCCATAACCTCAGCATCTTTTGTTTGAATTAAATATCTATAGATTAATGACAAGCGATTAATATATTCTTTTGCCTTTACAGTATCACTGTCTATTAAGGCATCTAATGTGTTGAGGTTATTAAAAAGAAAATGTGGATCTAATTGCGAACGTAAAAGTTTTAGTTCATTCTCTTTCTGCTGTTTTTGAATTTTTACAACCTGCGTTTGGCTTTCATAAAACTTCTTAGTCAACAAAATCCCCAAGGGAATGCCAACATTGTCTGCCCCTACAAAAAGCCCGTTAAGAATAGCTCTATGCCAGACTGGAAATTCATTACAATCATTTTCACATGACCAATAACCAGCAAGAAGTTCAATAAATCCTGTTGCGGTTAATATCACGATTGCTAAACTGATTAATGCAAAATAGTTTGGCTTACCTAATAAATAGTTTGGCATTAACCAATACAAGAACAACACAATTGCAACAATGGTCATCAAAATATAAGCAGGAATATCGATTAGGTACTCTAACAAATCATTACCATAAGTATAATATTGCCATACATTAAAAAGTGATGTTACTCCTAAAATTATACTCAGTAAAATATAATCTGACTTATTAAGTTTCGTGTTCATGTACTGCGCTGTATTAATTATCTTGTTTAATACGGTTTTGTTCGTCTTTTGAAGAGTTCTCTCGCTTATTGTTTTTTCCGAATTTTGAACCAAAGCTATAGTTCAATTGTAAAAATACATTGTTTCTTGCCCAATTAGAAACCACAGTTGCATCTACATTATCATAGCTTACACTACCGGTAAAAGGTCTTTGTATCAATTCTTCATACTCTAAACTAACCTTTAATTTATCATCAAGAAAGCTTTTGCTAATAGCAATATCCATACCGGCCATCCAGTCATATTCAATGATTCCTTCTAATCCGCCAGAGGTGTAATATCCAGATATTTCTGAATTAATTTCCCAGGGTAACTCATATTCAGCTCCTGCAAAACCTGTAAAGCTCCATTTAGACAAGTCTAATGTCGGTTCTAAATTTTCAGAGGTATATTCATTATGATTCGCTTGAACGCCAACATAACCATCTATATTCTCTATAAAATCTAATGGTGCATAAAAGCTAAAACTCCAGTTTTTGTTTTCAGCCAAGTTAATCATAGTTCTAGAGGTCTGTGCAGATGCATCGTTCTGGGTAATAATTTCAAATAACTGATCTGAAGTTTCTCTATAACTTATATTAAAGAATGGTTGGTTTTCATACGTCAAATTAAACTGATAGCTATTTGTAAATGCAGGTTTTAAATTAGGATTTCCTTCTTCAAAAGTAAACGGGTCATAGAAATACACAAAAGAATTAAGTGAGCTGTAAGAAGGTCGTTGAATACGATAACTATACGCCAAATTTGCACTAATTTCTTCTGTAATTTTTCTACTGATACTTGCACTCGGAAATAGCTTTGATATTTTTCTAGTTCTTGTCTCACCTGTAGTTGTGGCGGTACCTTCGGTATCACTTTCTTCCCAACGCAATCCGCCAGAGAAGGTCCATTTATCAACCTTTAAGTTCATTTTAGAGTAAAAAGCAAGAATCGTTTCATCTACCAAGAACCGATTGCTTTCGGCTGGTCGAAACTGAAAAACTCCCTCATTATCTTCCGTTAAAGATTGTAAGTCACTATCTGATTTCACATCAGAAAACTTAGCACCCGCATTCCATGAAAAATTCTCATTTACTGTTCGTTTATAATCGATTTTATAGGTATTAATCTTATAAGATGCATCTTGAAAATAACGTCTATTATTATATGGCAATTCTGATGCACCTACTTGATATAAATTGTTTTCATTGTCATAGCTATAGTCCACAAAATTATAATCTAGCACTAGTTTATTCTTATCATCTTTAAACTCGTAGTACGGATTAACAGAATAGATACTTCTATTTCTATCAAAACTATTATCGGTAAGTAATGTAATATCAGATGAGGTACTTGATATAGTTGTGTTGTTATTTGATATACGGTCAGAATCACTATTTACCATTCTACCGTTCACCCCGATTGAATGTTTGTCTGTTAAGTAATAATCAACACCTGCACCAATATTCGCAATAATGGGGTCAAAAGCAGATTTTGAAGTTTGTTCATAGGTTTCATCTAAGACCTTACGTGACAATGTTAAATCATCTCTTGAGGTAGATTTTCTATATCCTGCGCTTAATTGCCAATTAAGTTTGTTTTTATAGCTCGCTATAGAAGCACTGGTCGCATACTCAAATCTATTCTCATAGCCCACCATTTGCTTTACATTGCCGTGCGTGCCTAGTTTTACATTATTCTTTAAAATGATGTTTAGAATTGGTCCAGAGCCTTCGGCGTCGTATTCTGAACCTGGTTGTTGTATTAACTCTACCTTAGAAATATTGTCTGCCGGCAAATCTCTTAACAAACTTGCGGTGTCCATATAGTCGGTAGTTTTACCGTTAATGAGTATTCTAATATTGCCTTGACCCGCATAACTTACATTACCGTTGGTCATTATTATACCCGGCACTTTTTTTACTACATCTTGAAGATTGGTGTTCACCATATCTGAATTTTCAAGATCGACAATTAGCTTTTCTGCAGTTTGTTTAATTTGTGGGCGTCTACTTTTTACAACGACTTCATCTAAATTTTGAGTTTCTTCGTTCAGCGTAAAATCTACTATTAATTCTGATTGAGGTATTTGAAATTCATCAGATCTTTTGGTTTCAAACCCGAGAACAGATGCCTCTATCACATAAGTGCCATTTGCAATATTCTCAAATAAATAAGCACCAATTTCATTACTGATTACACCGGTTATAGCTTTTTCTTCACCTACCTGATAAAGAATAATATTAGCATAAGGTAACGGTGTTTTTAATGGGTCACTTATAGTACCCGAAATAGTGTTTTGAGCGATAGTAACCGCTGTGATTAGTAGGGTAACTAATAGAATTGTTGATTTTAGTTTCATGACTGGTCGTTTATTGATTGATGCCGTAAAACTATAGTCAACCTCTTATTCTATAAAGTAGATTCTGCCCAATTGGGATAAAAAAGAGGTAAAGCGGGTGTATCTATCGTAAACAGCAATCATATAAAAGATAGGTTTAGACAGAAAAAAAATATTCCAAAGTACTTAATAGGGATAAAATGCTCTATTATGGATTCTCTTTGGCTTCTTCCTTATCTGGGTCTTCAAGGGGGAACATTTTACCCAAGTATGCCAATTTGTATCCTTTTTGAATGTCTGTGAATTCTTTACTAAATGCAGTAATAATATGTATTTCTCCTTCTGGATCTATCAGAAATAAAGGAACAATATCTGCATCGGCCTTAGTTATTTCTATCAAACCTTCGTAATGCTCTGTATCGTGAAGTTCGATTTCATGTATCGCAGGATATTTTCGTGCCGCTTCGGTCAATTTAATAAAGTCGTCGGTGTGCGAAAACAATCCTTCTTTTGGGTTGTTCTCTGGATCTGACATTTCATCTGCATCTACCAATCTAAAAGAGCCATTCTCCCCAAATGCATCTTGAAATTTATCTATAGCATACCTGTTTATATCTGAGTTTGCGGTCAATGCCATTAAATAACCAATATCGTTAAGTTCGATATTATCGGTTAAATTATCAGAATAAATGTTTGCTGAAATAGCTTCTAATCCTAATTTATTTGCCTTTTCAATATTAGACTGATTATTGTCTATAAGCACTACATGCCTGTCGTTTTTGTGTAAATACTCTCCAATTAAGCGAGATACTTTTGAGGCGCCTAGAATTAAAATTCCTTCAGACTTATTAAGAAAGACACCTATTAGTTTTGCAAAAATTCTAGCTGTGGTAGCATTTAATAAAACGGTACCTAAAACAATCATGAACACTAGCGGAGTAATATAGTCTGCCCCTGGCTCTCCCTTAGCTATTAATTTAGAACCAAATAAAGAGGCAATACCAGCTGCAACTATACCTCTTGGACCTACCCAACTGATAAAAAGCTTTTCATTCAACTTTAAACTAGAGCCAATAGAACTTAAGAAAACACCGAGTGGTCTAATGATTAACACTATAGCTAAAAACAGTACTATGGTTTTCCAAGTATAAATTAATTCTAAATCTGAAATATCAATATTCGCAGCTAATAAAATGAATAGTATAGAGATTAAAAGAATGCTCAACGATTCTTTAAAATAGAGTAATTCTTTAATATTCGGTAAATTGGTATTACCCATTACCATACCCATAACAACCACCGCCAATAAGCCAGATTCATGTGCAAAAACATCTGACATGACGAAAACGCCCAATACTACAGATAGCGATACCACATTCAATAAATAATGTGGAATAAGACTTTTTTTGATTAAAAATGTTAGTGCATGTGCAAATGTGAAACCAAAGGTAAAACCGAATAACAGAATTTTACCGAACTCGATTAATGCAGTCATAGTATACGCTTGACCTTCGCCAACACTTATAAATTCATAGACTAATACCGCTGCCAATGCACCAATAGGATCAATTAGAATTCCTTCCCATTTTAATATGGCAGAAACGTCTTTTTTAAGTGGAATATTCCTTAGAATAGGGGTAATTACTGTCGGGCCCGTCACAATTATTAAGGCTGAAAACAAGAAACAAAGCTGCCATGAAAGTCCGAATAAAAAGTAGGCTGCCAATGCTGCTCCAAAAAAGGTCGTTAAGCTACCAAGAGTAATTAACTTGGTTATTACCGGACCAATATTTTTAATCTCAGAACGCTTAAGTGTTAGTCCGCCTTCGAATAAAATAATGCTTATCGCCAATGACACAAAGTAATACAAACTATCCCCAGGAAAAAGACCCTTGGTTCCGTTCCAAATTGGCTCGATAATTTTAGAATGATCTTCGGTGTATAATGTTGATAATGGACCTACAATTAAACCTATAAGAATTAATGGTAAAATTGCGGGTAGTTTTAAGCGCCATGCTACCCATTGAGCAAGTATTCCTAAAATGATAATTCCTGCAAGCTCTAGCATACATTTTATTTTGTATAAAAATAACAATTAAACGTCACTATTAACATAAAGAACGTCGTAAACAGTGCATTTTTGAGTACTAGGTTCGACAGTACCAATTCACTTGTAATTATTTAGCCCTATCTTGTTGAGCACAACATTAGAACCAACGACTTATCAAGTTATATAATTCCATTTTATTCGGATTTGCATTTTCGCCTTCACTCAAAGTAAATATACTAGAATCTAGCCGCATTGCATATTACTTAAACTGCAAACTTATTCTTCTACATGTAGGAGAAAAGACCGCTGAAAAATCTGCGAAGATTAATCAAATTATTTCTGAAACTGAACAGGCTGACGAGGCCATTGAAGTGGTTTGGAAAGAAGGTGACCCTGAGCAAATTATAACTAAAGCTTGTATCGATTTAAAAATCGATTTATTGATTTTAGGTGCTTTGCAACATGAAAATAAGTTTCAATTTTATGTGGGTTCTATTGCCAGAAAACTAACACGTAAAGTTCATTGCTCTGTTCTGCTATTAATTAAGCCAACAGAAAAAAGAGTGCCTTGTAAACATATTGTCGTAAACGGTCTAGATGCCCCCGAAACACCAATGGCCATTGAACATGCTTTTTATGTATCGAGCCTTTTGGGTGCGCAACAAATTACCATTGTTGAAGAAATTTTGCCAAAAGAAATTCAGGTAAACGTTGAAGATGACCGTTCGTTAAAAAAGGCAAATATTATTAAACAACGAATTAGACATAGAGAAGATTCTAGGGTCAACACCATCTTAAGTTCTCTACCAGAGAACATTACAAAAGGCATTAAGGTGAAAACACAAAGTATTTTCGGCAAAAGAGGATATTCTATTGGGCATTATGCCGAGGTGGTAAGAGCTGACTTGTTAGTTATGAACGCACCTATAAAAACTAGTATTTGGGATCGAATATTTCCACATGATATTGAATATATCCTATCTGATTTACCAACCGATTTATTAATAGTTAGAAAATAGATTTGACAGCTAAAAAGCAGAATAATTCAAACTTTATAGCCACGCTTCCAAAGAATTTATTTTCTGGTTTCGTTGTTTCATTAATAGCCTTACCTCTTGGGTTGGGACTTGCTCTTGCGAGCGAGGCACCGCCTATATCAGGTATTATCGCTGCAGTTGTAGGTGGTATTGTTGTGTCGATTCTTGGAGGCTCGAATGTAACCATTACAGGACCTGGAAATGGTTTGGTCATTGTTCTTTTAGGCGCGATTACGACCCTTGGTGGGGGTGATCTTTATGCTGGGTATTTATTTACACTTGCAGCTATTGTTTTCTCTGGCATACTAATGTTACTTCTCGGGTTTCTAAAAATGGGGCGACTTGCAGATTTCTTTCCGGCATCTGCTATTGAAGGTATGTTGGCCGCTATTGGTTTAGGCATTTTAGCCAAACAATTTCATATTATGATCGGGCATAATAATGAAAATGGTAGCATTATTCATCTGTTATTGCAGATCCCAGAGGGAATAATGGGTCTTTATCAAAACTATCATATCGAAGAACTTATCGCTGCAGCTATTGGTGTAATTGCCCTATTAATTATGGCGAATTACTCTAAAATCAGAAATAAATATTTACACCTTATTCCGGCACCCATGTGGATTCTGATTTTGTCTGTAGGGTTTAGTTACATATTTGTTTCATTAGGACTTCCTTATCCTTTACAAGAAGAGTTTTTGGTCAATATACCAGACAACGTTTTGTCGAACTTGGCTTTTCCTGATTTTTCAAAAGCCTTAGACCTTGATTTCATAACTACCGTTTTTGCCATTACCCTTATAGCAAGTATAGAATCTCTTTTAAGTATTAAGGCTGTTGACAAGCTTGATCCAGAACGAAGAAGATCTAATGTAAATAAGGATCTTAAAGCTCTTGGTCTTGCCACTTCTCTTAGTGGTCTGGTCGGTGGGTTAAATGTTGTAACCGTTATTGCTAGAAGTTCGGTCAATGTTAATAATGGCGCTACCAATAGATCTGCAAATATTTTTCATGCCTTATTTTTAGTCATTTTTGTTTTACTTTTTCAAGACCAATTAAGAAGAATTCCTTTAGCTGCCTTGGCGGCGATACTGGTGTTTACCGGTTATAAACTTGCGACTCCGAAAAACCTACAAAAAGTTGCTCGTATCGGTAAAGAACAGATTATTATATTTTTAGCTACCCTTTTGACCACGCTGTTTACCAACCTAATATCTGGTATTGCGATGGGTATATTGGTTACTTTCATCATACATGTAGTATTAAACAGAAGTTTATCTCTTTTTATAAATCATTTGACCAAGCCAAATATTTTAATGTTTAAAGAGAAAGATGCCGGTAATTATTATATCAGCGTTAAATATTTTGCCACTTTTCTTAATTTCTATAAACTAAAGAATAAATTAGATATCATCCCAGAAAATGAAAATGTAATCTTAGATTTTTCACACTGTAGCTTTGTGGATCATACGGTTATGGAAGGCTTAGAGAACTATGTAGATACATTTACAAAAAAAGAGGGAAGTATTGAGATTATAGGGTTAGACAAGCATGGAGCCGACTCTAAACATCCGTTTGCTATTAGAAAAATATTACCGCTCAACAAACTAGGTACTATTGAAAAATACTTTACCAAAAGACAGCGCCTTTTAAAGACCATGGCAAAAGAATATCAATGGTCTTATGAGCCAAAAAGGTCTGATAAAACTAAGTTTTTAAACAAATTTATTTTCTTTAAAAATAGAAGAGTTCCATACTACTACAACAGTTTTTACGATAATACCAAAACCTTTCATTTGTTTGATGTAGAATTTAACGAAGGAGAGTTTATTGCTAAAGAAGTAGTGAAAACTACTATTTTACATATTAAACTGAAACATAAAATACCCGTGTTTTCTTTAGACAAAGAAGGTCTTTTAGATTTTGTATACGGTATGGCGGGTTTTAAGGATATAGAATTAGAAAACCATCAAGATTTCAACAAACGTTTTTTCTTAAGCGGTGAACATACAAAAGACATTCAAGATTTATTTACCAATGAGCTTATTCTATTCTTAGAAAGCAACCCCTATTATCACATAGAAACTAACGGTAATTCTATACTTATTCTTAAAAAAGAACGCTTATTAAGTGTTAAAGAGATTAAAGCGATGCTTTACTTTGGTAAACAACTGAATCAACTTCTTTGTGAAAGTGTCTCTGTTTAACGCACTTTTGTTTTATGGTAATAACCACAATCACCCTATTTAGCTATTTTTACCCATAATTAGTTAAACAGTTTTAATCACCTCTTTTAAAAGGTTTAATTTCTATCGACATAACTATCTAGCCTATAGCTAATAAATGTGATTGCTACACTAAAATAAATCTTACAAAAAATGAAGAAAAAACACCTTTATAAGGGTGACTTTTTTAACTTCGTATACCTCGAGGATTTAAGCTGTTATTGCAAGCAACATAGTTTTAAGCGATATTATATAATTTATATTAATAAAAATGTCTGATACCAACACCCGGTCTATCTTTAAAAACCCGCTATTTTACGGGTTTTTTGCATTTTTAATTGTCTTAATCATAACTCAATTCGTTGCCTTTCAAAAACACCAGCTTCATCAAAAAACAGAACAACAAGAAATTGAGCAACGTGTTTCTAAATTAAAAATAGACCTACAAAATATATTGGGTCAAAGCTATAATGCTACTCAAACTTTAACTTTTATAGTTGAACACTATGGCATACCCGATAATTTTGATAGTGTAGCTCAACTATTATTAAATAGTAACAATAGTATTGATGCATTAGAGCTAGTAAATAAAGAAGGTGTAATAACACACGTATACCCCTTAAAGGGAAATGAAGTTTTAGGACTGAACATTTTAAAAGATCCTGACAATAAATTTGGTGCTATAACTACCATTGAAAAAAAAGATTACTACACCGCCGGCCCTATATACTTACACCAAGGGGGTTCGGGAATAATTGGTCGCAGGCCATTCTATAAAAATGGTGAGTTTAATGGCTTTGTAGCGGCAGTAGTACGCTTAAAAACAGTTATTAATGCTGTTCAATTAGACGCTATTAATAACAAACAATTTTCGTATCAATTGGTGAAAATCAATTCTGATAAAACTGAAGAAATTTTCTATTCGTCAAAGAATATTCCTAAAGAAGGTGCCACAACTTTACCACTTACAACCAGCCAAGGAGAGTGGAAATTATATGTTTATTTGAACAACTACGAAGCCTATTCAATTACCTTATTGTTTTCTATTTTAGGCATTATTCTTTCTTTAGTATGTGGCCTACTTTCGTGGTTTCTAATGCGACAACCTGCAAAGTTGAATACATTGGTAGATGAGAAAACAGCTCTATTAAAAGATAGCAGAGAACGCTACAAATTATTAATTGAAGGGGCTTCAGATGGTATATTTTTAGTTGATTTTGACGGAAATATAGTAGATGCGAATCCTTATGGTTTGCAGATGTTTGGTTATACTAAAGAAGATTTGTTAACGAAGCATTTATTAGATATAACCATCAAAGAAGATACTGAAAAAAGACCTCCGCGTTATAAAGAAATGCGTGAAGGGCAAACAGTAAGGTCTGAAAGAAGATTAGTTAAAAAAGATGGAAGTCTGTTTTATGGAGAAGTAAGTGCCAAAAAGCTTAACAACAAGACTATTTTAGGTATTGTAAGAGATGTTTCTGAAAGAAAAGAGCTTGAAATAGTTGCTGAAGAAAACTTGGTAAGATTCGAAAAAGCCTATAACAATAGATTTGTAGGTATGGTTATAAGAGACCATATGAACCGCTTTGTAGATGCCAACCCCTATTTTTTAAATTTAATAGGATACTCCCTCGAGGAAATTAAAGGTAAAACTATCGCAGAATTAGGATTGATTAATACAAATGAAGCTTCAAAATCAAACCCGGCAATAAATGTACTTGCTAGTTCTGAGAGAATAGATAAAATTGAGATTGAATTCATAACTAAAAATGGAGCGGTACTGCACTTAATTACATCTGTAGAACCCTATGAATATTTAAGCAACACATTTACATTAAGTACTTATGTTGACCAAACTCAAGCCAAAAAGGCAAGCCTAGAAATTATTGAAAGTGAGAAAAAATATAAACAATTTACAGAGCGTATTTCAGATGCCTTTGTCGCTTTTGATAGTGAATGGCGCTTTATAGATATTAACGCAAAAGCTGCTGAAATAGTCGGTATTAACATTGAAGAAATGCTGGGCAAAAATGTATGGGATGAATTCCCCGATTTTAAAAATTCTGAAGGCCATACTATTTTTAAAGATGTAATGGCTAAGCAAGTTTATACCCATTTTGAACAATACCACGAGAAATCTAATCTGTGGATTGAAAATCACCTTTACCCTTCGCCCAACGGACTTTCTATATACTTTAGAGACATTACCAACAGTAAAAAAGCTGACCAAGAAAAACAAAAATTAGTTTCTATAATAGAAAATAGTCCCGGTTTTATTGGCTTAGCTACTTTAACCGGCGAGCCTTTGTTTATGAATGATGCAGGTAAAAAAATGGTTAATTTACCAAGTAATGTCAATTTTAAAAACACTACAATATTTGATTATTTTGAAGACGACTATAAAGACGTTATAGAAAACACCCACTTGCCAACCATAATGAAAAAAGGTGTTTGGACAGGAGAGGTTCCGCTTAAGAACTTTAAAACCAAAAAATCAATTCCCTTAGAATTTTCGGGGTTCTTAATTAAAGACAAAACAACAAAACAACCAATTGCGATAGGTTCAATTGGTTTCGATTTAACAGAAAGTAAAAAAACACAACAAGAGATTTTGACCCTTAAAAACCAGATGGATTCTGCTATTCGAATTGGTAAAATTGGGTATTGGGATTTTAGTCCGGTAACAAGAATCTTCAATTGTTCCCCTTTAATGTATTCCATATTTGATGTTGATATAGATTCGGTTCTATCCTTGCCATTTCTTGAAAATATAATTCATCCAGAAGATGTTGAATTACACAGAAATCATATTAAAGAACTAATTCTTCATAAAAAATCGCTTACTTTTTCTTATCGAATAATTGTTAGAGATTCCTCTATTAAATATTTAATGGTAGAGGTAGAGGTGGTTCGAGACTCTAATAATATGGCGGTAGATTTTAGAGGTACCGTAATAGATATAACAGAACAAAAAAAGGCAGATTCTAAAATTTTAGAACTAAAGAACAGAATGGATGCCGCCATGAGAATTGGTAAAATTGGGTATTGGGATTTTGATTTTAATACAAGAGTTCTCAATTGGTCACCTAGAATGTTTGAAATTTATGATGTTAAACCAAGAACTGAAATAAACTTAGCTTTTCTTGAAACAATAATTCACCCAGATGATATTGTGCCCCATAGAAATCTTCTTGAAAATTTAGCACTAGAATTTGATAACAACTCTTTCTCTTACCGAATAATTCTAAAAGATGATAGTACTAAATATTTACTGGGAGAAATTGAAACAGAACGTAACAACGATGGCGAACCTATTAAATTTAGGGGCACTATCATTGATATAACAAAACAAAAAGAAGCTGATAACGAAATACTCTCGCTACAGTCTAAAATGGATTCTGCGATACGTATTGGTAAATTTGGTTACTGGTATTGGGACATGAGTGGCGATGTTATTGAGTGGTCAAAAGAAATGTATGCCATACATGAAGTTGACCCAAACACTGTAATGACCCCAACGTTATTAAGAGAAATTATTTATCATGAAGATTTAAATATTGTAGATACTAAACTTTCAAATAATAATATTGAGAACAATTCAACATCAAAACCAAATTTCTATAGAATTCAATTAAAAGACAAATCGTTTAAATACTTTTTAGCTTATTCTGAAGTAGAATATAACGATAAGGGCGAACCTATTATCTATCGCGGTACTTCGATGGATATTACCAAAAACGTATTGGCAGAAGAAGCCTTAAAAGAAAGCCAAGAGAAATTCTCTAAAGCCTTTCAAACAAACCTTATGGGTATGCTTATATTAGATGAGCAAAGAAAAGTAATTGATGCTAATGAAACTGCATATACCATTCTAGAATCTACCAAGAAAAGATTAATTGGTAAAACAATTTTAGAATCTAAAGAGGTTACCACCAATTTAAAGGAGCGAGAAAGACTTTGGGAAAAACTTTTAGATGAAGGTGAAATTATTAACGAAGAATATAAAATTGAACTTAAAAGCGGAGTAAAGAAAACCCTTATAATGTCTATTGCCCCGCTACGTTTAAAAGATCAAAATAGTTATTTGGTCAATATTTTTGATGACTCAAAAAGAAAAGAGGCCGAAGGTAATCTAGAGACCCAATTCCACGAACTACAAAAGACAAATTCTGAATTAGACAGTTTTGTTTACAGTGCTTCTCATGAATTAAGAGCTCCTTTATCTTCTGTATTAGGGTTAATTCAACTTATACAAACTGAAGATATTGACCCAAAGTTATTTCAACATTTAAATATGATGGAAAAATCTATTGAAAGATTAGATGACTTCATCAAAGACATTATCGAATACTCTAGAAATAAACATCTAGCACTTAAGTTAGATTCTATAAATTTTAGTACTTTAATCGAACATTCCCTTGAAAGTTTATGGTATTTAGAAAACACCAATAAAATAAACATAAAAGTCAGTGTTAGTGATAATGTAAAATTTGTATCAGATAGTAAAAGAATTTCAATTATATTGAATAATTTTATATCTAATGCAATTAAATATCATGATGTTTCTAATAATGATGCCGCTATTTGGATCAATGTAAAAACTAACAAAAAAGAAGCGGTTTTAATTATAAAAGACAACGGTGTTGGTATGGAAGATGATCAACTAGAAAAGATTTTTGAAATGTTTTACAGAGTCTCTTCTAAAGTAATGGGATCTGGTATTGGGCTGTTTATTGTAAAAGAAGTGCTGTCTAAATTGAATGGAACAATAGATGTAAAATCGAAAATAGGTGAAGGATCAACTTTTACTTTAAAAATACCAAATGAATCAGGTAAATAATAATATGGCTAAGGATATAAATATTTTATTGATTGACGATTCGGATGTGGATAATTTCATAAATAAAGCCATTATTTCGAAAGAGGACAATATTTCACAAATTACTACTATGACCTCTGGGCATGAAGCTCTAGACCACTTAAACAGCATTGTAGACAATACCGAAGCATACCCTGATGTTATTTTCTTGGATATTAAAATGCCAAGAATGAATGGTTTCGAGTTTTTAAATGAATACATTAAATTACCAGACACACTTACTGATCACTGCAAAATATATATATTAAGTTCATCGATCGATACTTTAGACTCTAATAAGGCAAAAGACTACCCTGTTGTTAACAAACACTTAATCAAACCTTTGGCACATCATATTATTGGTGATTTATTGAGCGAAGATTAGTTTTTTGCATGTTTACATACCATATTTGCTTTACCAACATATCAACTTATTTTCATTTTAATACCACTACACCTTCAATAAGTCTTTTAATCTAAGGGTTAAATGATAATACTTTCTTAATAATTGTAAGAACTCATACACTTTTATTATTTTGCTCCTTATGAAAATTTATCCTGTTGAAACCGGTAATTTTAAATTGGACGGTGGTGCTATGTTCGGCGTAGTGCCGAAAGTAATTTGGCAAAGAACAAATCCCGCAGACAATAACAATTTAATTGATATTGCGGCAAGAAGTCTTTTAATTGAAGATGGTGATAGATTAATTTTAGTTGATACAGGCATGGGTAATAAACAGTCTGATCAGTTTTTTGGCTATTACTATCAATGGGGCGATTTTACGATAGATTCTTCTTTAAAAAAACATGGTTTTCATAGAGATGATATCACCGATGTATTTTTAACCCATCTTCATTTTGATCATGTTGGTGGTGCCATTCAGTGGAATAAAGATAAAACCGGATATGAACCCGCCTTTAAAAACGCTAAGTTTTGGACCAATGAAAAACATTGGAAATGGGCAACAGAACCCAACCCAAGAGAAAAAGCTTCTTTCTTAACAGAGAACTTAATACCAATGCAAGAAAGTGGTCACATGACTTTTATTAATCATACAGACGGCGAGTTTTTAAAAAATAGTCCGCTAGGTTTTGATATTCGTTTTGTAGACGGGCATACCGAAAAGCAAATGCTACCGCAATTTTCATATCAAGGTAAAACTATTGTCTACATGGCAGACCTTATACCTACCGTAGGTCATATTTCATTGCCTTATGTTATGGGCTATGATACTAGACCACTAATGACAATGGCAGAAAAAGCGATATTCTTGAACGAAGCTGCAGATAACAATTACTATCTGTTTTTTGAGCATGATGCACATAATCAATTATGTACACTAAAGCATACCGAAAAAGGTGTTCGTTTAAATCAGGTTTATACGTTCAATGAACTCTTCAATTAACTATACACAATCATATTTAACTATAATTAAATTATAAAAAGTTACCCACGTATGACAAATACATATTTAAAATCAATTTTCGCACTATCAATAGCTGCGGTATTAACCGGGTGTGGAAGCACAAAATCAGTTGGAGGAAGCGGACTAGTTCTTACTCCCGTTGAAAACATAGATGCTACACCTTTAAAAATTTCTGATCTTACTACCAGTGAAAAGAATAACTGGGGCCATTTAGATTTAGTTACCGATACTATACCTGGTATGAGTGTCGATAAAGCGTACAGCGAAATCATAAAAAACAGAAAAGGAACAAAAACAATTGTTGCCGTTCTTGATTCTGGTATTGATCTAAACCACGAAGACCTTGTTAATGTATTATGGACAAATACTAAAGAGAAAGCCGGTAACGGTATTGATGATGACGGTAACGGATTCATAGATGACATTCATGGTTATAATTTCTTAGGCGAGTCTTATAATGAGCAGTTAGAATACGTTCGTATGCTTCGTTTAAACATTGGTGACGCCGCTACCTTATCAAAAGCTAAAACTAAATTAGATGCTAAATACAATGAGGCTTTACAGGGTAAAGAGCAGTATGAATCTATATACCAGGCTGTAAAAAATGCAGATGCAGATGTAAAGAAGTATTTAAAAAAAGATACTTATACCAAACAAGATTTATCGACCATCAAAACAACAGACGAAGCTATGCAGCGCAATGTTGCTATACTAAATCAAATGTTCGGTATTAATGAAACGATACCTGGTGTTCTTGAAGATTTAACCAACGGACTTAAATATTACACTGAACAACTTAATTACAATCTTAATAAAGATTTTAACGGTAGAGAATCTGTTGGTGATGATGCCTATGATTTTACCGATGTTGATTACGGTAATGGAAACCCTAACAATAGAGTTGATGACGAAAGTCATGGTACTCACGTAGCGGGTATTATCGCTGCTGAACGTAATAATGGTAAAGGTGTAAACGGTGTTGCCAATAATGTAGCCATTATGAGTATTAGAGCCGTGCCTAATGGTGATGAGTACGATAAAGATATTGCAAGAGGTATTCGTTACGCTGTTGATAATGGTGCACGTGTAATCAATGGTAGTTTCGGTAAGTCTTTTTCTCCGAATGCTAACTGGGTGAATGATGCTATAAAATATGCTGCTGACAACAATGTGCTTTTTGTACACGCAGCGGGTAACGATGGTGCTGACTTAGACAACCCTATTAACGCAAACTTCCCTAATGATCAAATAAATAACGGACCAGAAATTGCTGACAATGTAATTACAGTTGGTGCTTTGAATCCTAAATACGGTTCTGAATTAGTTGCTAGCTACTCTAATTATGGTAAGATAAATGTTGATATTTTTGCCCCAGGTACAGATATCTATTCTTCATACCCTAATAACGAATACGAATATTCTCCGGGTACTTCTATGGCTTCGCCTGGTGTTGCGGGTGTTGCTGCTTTGGTAATGTCTCAATACCCAAGTTTAACGGCCGCTCAAGTGAAAAAAATAATATTACAATCTGGTTTACCTATTAAAACGAAAGTAGTGTTAGGCAAAAACACAGGTAAAAGTGGTTCTTTAGATGAAATTTCTACTTCTGGTAAAATTGCAAATGCATACAACGCACTAGTTTTAGCTAGTAAAGTAGCTGCAGGACAGGTTAAATTATAATACTAACACACAACTCATATGACTAAATCATTTTTTACGTTTCTAACAGCTATTTTTTCAATAGGATTGCTGGCACAAAACAAGACAGATTATTGGCAACAACATGTTGATTATACCATGGCGGTAGATATGAATGTTGACAATTTTCAATATACCGGTACTCAAACCTTGGTATACACGAATAACTCACCCGATGAGTTAAAACGTGTATATTTTCATTTGTATTTCAACGCTTTTCAACCTGGTAGTGAAATGGATATTCGCCTGCAAAGTATCGCAGATCCAGATGATAGAATGACTACGCCAGAAAAGAAAAGTAGAATTGCATCGCTTACCGATACTGAAATAGGATATTTACACGCCACTTCTTTAACACAAGATGGAAGTAAGGTTACTTTTTCAGAAGAAGGAACCGTGTTAGTTGTTGATTTAGCTAAGCCGATAGCAGCTGGTGCCAAGTCTACTTTTAATATGGAGTTTAAAGGTCAAGTACCTTTACAAATTAGACGTTCGGGTAGAAATAGTGAAGAAGGTGTTGCCTTATCTATGAGCCAATGGTACCCAAAATTAGCGGAATATGATTTTGAAGGTTGGCATGCAGATCCATATATAGCTCGTGAGTTTCAGGGTGTGTGGGGAGATTTTGATGTAAAATTGACCATTGATAAAGAGTACACTGTTGGTGGAACAGGTTATTTACAAAACCCTAACGAAATAGGTCATGGTTATGAAGCACCTGGTACTAAAATCAAAAAACAAAAAGGCAAGACATTAACCTGGCATTTTAAAGCGCCTATGGTTCATGATTTTATGTGGGCTGCAGATCCAGAATATATTCATGATATTCAACAAGTACCTGACGGACCTGTGCTTCATTTTCTTTACAAAGACAATCCTGAAATTTTAGAGAACTGGAAAAACCTTCAGCCTAAAACTATTGAGGCTATGCAGTTTTTTAGCAAGAACATTGGTAAATACCCATATGACCAATATTCAGTTATTCAAGGTGGCGATGGTGGTATGGAGTATGCAATGTCTACCTTAATAACAGGTAACCGCAAATTTGGTAGCCTTGTTGGTGTTATGGCGCATGAAATGGCGCACTCTTGGTTTCAACATATACTAGCAACAAACGAAGCTAAACATGAGTGGATGGATGAAGGGTTTACTTCTTTTATTTCTAAGCTTTGTATGAGTGAAATAATGGACTACGAAACAGAGAATCCTTTTGAGGGTACTTACAAAGGGTATAGAAACTTAGCGCTTTCAGGTAAAGAACAACCACAAGGTACGTATGCGGATCGTTATGCTCTTAACTTTGCCTATGGTATTTCTGCTTACAGTAAAGGTTCTATATTTTTATCTCAACTTGGTTATGTTATCGGTCAAGATAAATTGATGGAAACTATTCGTCAATACTACGATGAGTTCAAGTTTAAACACCCGGTGCCTAACGATATTAAACGTGTTGCTGAAAAAGTATCTGGTTTTGAACTAGATTGGTATTTAACCGATTGGACACAAACAACAAATACTATTGACTATGCAATTAAAGAGGTTGCTGCATCAGAAAACAACACTAATGTTACCCTAGAGCGTATTGGTTTAATGCCAATGCCTTTAGATATTTTGGTGGTATATAATGATGATTCAAGAGAAACCTTTTATGCTCCGTTACGTATGATGCGTGGTGAGAAAACAAACCCTTTTGAGGGTATTGAAAGAACTGTTATAGAAGACTGGCCTTGGGCTTACCCAACCTATAATTTTACTATTAATAAACCAATGTCTTCAATAAAAGCAATTGTTATTGATCCTTCGCAATTAATGGCAGATGTCAATTTAGAGAATAATGTTTGGCAAGCAGAGTAGTTTCTTCTTCTAAACTTTAAGATATTTACGCCCCCACATTGGGGGCTAATTCTTTTTAATACTTCTTTTATAATGGATGCATCCTTCGGAAAAAAGGAAAAACTAAAAAGTAAAGTACTCATTACCCAGTTGTTTGAAGAGGGTAGGGGTATTTCTGTTTATCCGTTGAAATTAATTTATCTATCCGTAGAACAAAAAGAAGTGCCTATTAAAACAGGGGTTACCGTATCTAAACGAAATTTTAAAAGTGCAGTCGATAGAAATAAGATTAAACGGCTACTTAGAGAGTCTTACAGACTTAATAAAGCGCTGGTTTTTAACAATACTGATGCAAACTTTGCGTTTCTATTTTTATACCTTGGTAAGGATATGCCCACCTTTGAGCAGTTAGATCATAAAATGAAGCTCGTTTTAAACAAGTTTAAGCTACAGATTGATGAAAAAAATAATAAGTAAAAAAGTACTTGTACCCATAATTGCCATCGCTTTTCTATTTGTAGGAAGTAGTTATAAGAGTGATTTTTTTGAAATAGCCAAACAGATTGAAATCTTTACCACCTTGTTCAAAGAATTGAACATGAACTATGTGGACGAAACCAACCCAGCAGAATTAATGGATACCGCCATTAAAAATATGCTGAACGAATTGGATCCCTATACCAAATTCTTAAACGAACAAGATGTTGAAACCTATCGCATAAACAATGCTGGTGAATATTCTGGTATTGGTGCCATGGTACGTTCTTTTGATGATAAATTACTAATTATAGAACCACACCAAGGATACCCCGCAGATAAAGCAGGATTGAAGGCCGGTGATGAAATAATACAGATTGGCGATATCAAAGTAGCAGATTTTGAAGATAATGCGAGTGAGCTTCTAAAAGGAGCTAACGGCTCAACAATAAATGTTACTTACAAAAGACAAGGTAAATTAAACACTACAGCTATTACCCGTGAAGGTATCGAAGTAGATGCCGTGCCTTTCTTTAAAATGATCGATAATAAAACCGGATACATTGTTCTAGCTAAGTTCAACGCCAAAGCAACAGAACAGACCAAATCTGCCCTATTAGATTTGAAAGGAAAAGGTGCAGAAAAAATCATCTTAGACTTAAGAGGCAACCCTGGCGGATTGTTATCTGAAGCTATTAACGTGACTAACTTATTCGTACCAAAAGGAGAATTGGTAGTGACAACAAAATCTAAGGTTAAAAAATTCAACCGAGAATATCATACCAACAATCAACCTGTAGATGAAGAAATTCCGTTAGTAGTTTTGGTTAACGGTAGTAGTGCTTCTGCGAGTGAAATTGTTTCTGGTAGTTTACAAGATTTAGACAGAGCGGTAATAATGGGCGCCAGAAGCTTTGGTAAAGGCTTGGTGCAACGCCCACTTAAATTGACTTATGGTACACAACTAAAGGTGACCATTTCTAGATATTACACTTCTTCTGGTCGTTGTATACAATCGTTAGATTATTGGAACAGAGATGAAAGTGGTAATGCAGTACGTAATACTACCTTCAATGATTTTACGACCCGTAATGGTAGAAAAGTTCAAGATGGTGGTGGTATTTTACCAGATATTGAAGTAGCTACTTCTAAAACCAATGACTTAACATTGGCATTGCTACAGAATAACGTCATTTTCGATTATGCTACTAACTACCATTATGCACATAAGTATAATGCTGTTGCCGACTTTAAATTTACAGATGCCGATTTTAATGCGTTTAAGAGCTATGTAAAACAGAGTAGTTTCTCTTTTGAGACCAAAGCAGAACAAGCCATTAAAAAGGCGCTATCTGGCGATGAAAACGACTTTTTAGGCTCAGATGTTCAAGACAGCTATAAAACCTTATTAGCGAACATTGAAAAAGGTAAAATCAATGCTTTAGATAAATACCAAAGGGAGATTCAAAAGAATCTTGAAGATGAAATTGTAAAGCGTTATTTCTACCGAGATGGTTTGTACCAATATTACTTAAATAATGATGATGCTATTTTAGCAGCTACCGAATTATTAAGCAATAATTCTAAATACAACGCTATCTTAAAATAGTATTCTTTACTTAACTCTTAAGTGGCCTTTCTAATTATAGATACATGCTTTTGTATCTGAAACCTCGTAATACTCTTTGTAGTTCGTTGCTTTTGGGTCTGTGCATCCTTTTAAATTTCTAATTTTTATATTCTTGAAATCAATTGGTTGCCCTTCGCTTTGTAAAGCAATAAAACCTTCTTTCAAAAGCTTACCATCTAGTTTCATTTTTGGATCATAACCTTTGGCTACACCACCACCAATTTGTGGTTTTGTGTATTCTAATACCGTTTTTCCGTTAATGATATGCTTAACCAATGAATCGTGATAAACTACTAATTCTGCCGTTACCCATTGATCACCATAATACGTGTCGGATGTTGAATTAATACAATGTCTTGGGTCAATTTTACCTTCAAAAACTACATCGGTACCTGGTGAACACATATTCCCTGTTGGGCGTTCTACACCTTCTTCTACTCCCGCTAAAAATTGTATTTCAACACTTATGGGCCAATCTTGTTCTTTTAGTATGGTTTGTGGGTCTTGAGAATGAAACATTACTCCGCTATTCAAAATCGTATAATCTGGTGCACCTCTGTATAATTCACCTAGAAATCTATACTGTACCGTAAAATGAAAATCTGAAAAAGGTTTGTCATAATATAAATGAGAATACCTATTGTTAAATTCCCCTTCATATTTATCATACCTCACCTTCACCATATCATCTTCTGCCCTAAAGGTATCTGCATAGTTATCGCCCACTTCATAATGGTGTACTTTGGTGGTCCATCCGTTTAAATCATTACCGTTGTACATGGTTTCCCAACCATCGTTGGTTTCTTGCGAGATAATGAGTCCGCATCCTAATAAAAATAAAAGTGAAGTTCCGAGTACTTGAAATTTAAGTTGTTGTGTTTTCATGTTGATGGTGTTTGGTTGAATTATCAAAAAAAGGGAACTGATATAAATATACTCAATGTTCTGATACCTTAGGCGATGCGATTATTGAGAGATATTCCAATCAATACCAGTACATCTGTTCATTTATTATTGTTACTTTTAAAAGTACAAACTAACGACACCATCAATACTTTTACTCAAAATGAGAAATCTTCTATTACTAGCAACCAGTCTATTTTTTCTTCAATTTTTGCAAGCTCAAGACCCAAAAAAGGAAACTAAAACGAAACCCACACCAGAAGCAAAATCTTTTATAACCAAGCACAAAGGGGTTTTTGGCGGTACAGCTATAGATTACACCACAACAGCTAAAGAAACTTTTTTAACTAATAAAGATGGAGATTCTATTGCTACATTTTGGTCTGTTGCGTACACAAAAACAAATATGGGAGATGTTACCAAAAGACCGGTAACCTTTGTTTTTAATGGCGGACCAGGATCTGCTTCGATGTGGTTACACATGGGGTTCTTCGGACCAAAAATTGTAAAAGTAGATTCTGATGCAAAATCTGATGATGGCGCAGCACCTTATAATTTAGTAAACAACGACCATGGTTTACTTGATGTTACCGATCTAGTTTTTATTGATCCCGTTGGTACCGGTTATAGTCGTTTGGTTGGTAAAGGAGAAGGGAAAGATTTCTACGGATTAAAAGAAGATGTGAATTCTTTTGCTCAATTTATTAGAAAATGGGTAACAGAAAACGAACGTTGGTTTTCACCTAAATATTTAGCTGGTGAAAGTTATGGTACTACTCGTGCTGCTGCATTAGGGAAAGCCTTGGAAGGTTCTGGTCAAAATATGGCGCTTAACGGAATGATACTAATATCGCAAGCATTAGATTATGCCGGTTCTACTTCTGTAAAGAATAATATTACTTCGTTCATTACTTATTTACCCAGTATGGCTGCTACTGCTTGGTATCATAAAAAAGCAGGTCAGGGTAAATCTCTAGAAAGTTTTACACAAGAATGTAGAGATTTTACATACAACACCTATATACCTTCTTTATACAAAGGTAATTCGTTAAGTGAAGCTGAAAAGAACACCATAGCTGAAAAGCTTTCTTATTTCACAGGATTGGATAAAACATATGTTCTACAATCTAATTTGAGAATACTGATGGGTCGTTTTCAGAAAAAACTATTAGAAGATAAAGGGTTTGCTATTGGTAGATTAGACGGTCGCTTTATGGGTGATGAGGAAGATAAAGTTTCTGAAAATCCGCATTTGGGCGATGCGGCAAGTTATCAAATAAGTGCTGCCTATACTGCAAGCTTAAATCATTATTTCGCTTCAGAATTAAAGGTAAAAATGGATAGACCCTATATTACTTCTGGTGGTGGATCTAATTGGAGATGGAGAACAGTACCCGATGGAAAATATTGGGAACCAATGCCTGTAAATACTGCACCAGATTTAGGTGAAACCATGCGTAGAAATACTGCTATGAAAGTAATGGTAGCGAGTGGATATTATGATTTAATTACTCCGTTTTTTGATGCTGAATATACATTTGATAGAAACGGAATCGTAAAAGAACGTGTTGAAATGAAGTATTATGAAGCGGGACATATGATGTATACACATGAACCAGATTTTATTAATTTAAGTAAAGATATACGCGAGTTTATTACTGCAGATTAATAAAAGCAGTAGAACTATTTTTTAAGAATAAGCACATGCTGCTCATTACATTTTAAATTATAAAAATTTACAATGTCTCTAATGTGCTTTTTCTTGTATTCTTTATTTATAATTTTCTCCACTAAAATCGGACAATCTGAGAAATAAGCTGAAGCTGCATTTTTAAAATTCTTACTAAAAAGTTGGTTAGACCCTAAGTGTGTAATTTCTCCACTTACACCTCTTCTAACATAAAGGTTTTTAATATCATAGTAATTACCATGCGCCATGTTCATTTGACCGTGTACACCGCCAATAAACATGGGTGCAGAATATCCGGTTTGTTCAAGAACATACAAATTTACAGCACCTATTTCTAATTCTCTTACTACATTGAAGTAGCCTTCTCGAGTTTCTAAATAAATATAGGTAGAAGCTTCTTCTCTATCATTGATAACTACCTGTTCAAGATTATCGAAATGATATTTTTGTGCCTTATCTCCTTTAAACTTTTTGAATTTTACTTGGTCTCCATTTACAAGCTTAGCTAAACCTTGAAGTTTAGTTCCGTCCTTAAAATAAATAGTAGCGGCATCGTTTTGAGCGATGGCAAAAGATGATCCTACAAAACAGCAGATTAAAACTAGAAGAATTGTTTTTTTCATAGTACGTAAATGATCGTTCTATATTAAAACGAGCTCATTATTACTATGTTATAATATTTATCTTAAAATCGATGAAACACCTCTTTTAAAAACGAAACCTTTAATCTTTTAACGGTTTTGTAATATTTAGGTTTTGAAGCAAAGGGTCCTCTTCATTTAGCAGGCGTTGGGTTCTTAAATACCTACCTACATTAAACGCATCATAATTTGGCGAATCTTTATCAACACTGCTTATACGTACCATTTCAGATGAATGTATAAATTGGTTATCACCAATCCACATACCTACATGAACTACTTTTTCTGAGCTTGTTTCTGTTGCTTTTCTTCCGAAGAACAATAAATCTCCCTTCTGTAATTTGCTAAAATCTGCAATAGAATCTATAGGCTTACCTGCGTGCACTTGCTGAGATGCATCGCGCGGAATTACCATTCCATTTAAATAATAAATAGTCTTTGTGTAACCACTACAATCAACACCTTTTGTAGAAGTACCACCCCATAAATACGGCACACCCATTAAGGTTTTCGAAGTAGCTATAAGTGAATCCGCATTGTAACTCAGATTTAATAACCAAGTATCGTATTCTTCTGCTTCGGTTTTTGAAATATACCCCAGTCTACCATCTGGAAATTCAATTTTATAATACTCATCATCACTACTTAATAGTTTTAATAAGCTTCCGGCAACTACATCAGATATTCTGTTTTTAGCCTCTTCAGAACTAAATGCATGCCCATAAGTATTTGTGTAAATGATTTTATCCGCGGTTGTCCACCCCTTAATAGCATCTGCATTCATTAATTCTATTCCGCCTGGATCTACCCATGCTAAATACATATCTGGTGTTTGTATTAAGTACCAGTCTCCTTCTTTTTTTAGTACATTAATAACAGTACCTAAAGTTGCTTGTGTGGCCAGTTCTGCAGAATGTTTAGGGTTACTTCTAAGATTGGCTGCAGAAATATTAATAACTGCTTTGGTTATACCCTCTAGCTCGGCACCAGGTAAAATTTTAATATCGTTAGTGGCATTAATCCCCTTTTCTTTTAAAAGACTATTTAAAGAATCTACAGCTAATGGTAAATTAGTTTCACCAGTTAAAGTAAAACCCGATGGTCCATCTAATACTTCTAAATTGAAAAATGCAGTACGCTTATCGGGTGCAAAAGTGCTTTTTATGATTTCAATTTCTTTGACCAATAATTTCTTTTCGTCAATATGTACACTGCATGCTGTATTTAAAGCAATCAAAATCAATACAAAAGACCTCTTTAAGATTATTCTCTTCATCTGTAAAATAATTTCTAATAGTATTAGCCTTGTGAAATTATGTAATTTTATCGCAAATGAAGAAACTAAAGGTCATAGAACTTTTTGCGGGTGTTGGCGGATTTCGCTTAGGATTAGAGGATACCGGGAACTACGAGGTAGTTTGGAGTAACCAATTTGAGCCTAGTACGAAAGCGCAGCACGCCTCTACAGTTTATGAAGCTAGATTCGGTCATGAGAATCACAGAAATGAAGATATTTCTGAGGTACCCACTAAAGATATACCCGATGCCGATATTTTAGTGGGTGGTTTTCCTTGCCAAGATTATTCTGTAGCAGCTACCTTAAATAACTCTAAAGGTCTTATTGGTAAAAAAGGGGTTTTATGGTGGAGCATTCATAGAATTTTATCGGAAAAGAAAAATCCGCCGAAATACTTATTTCTTGAAAATGTAGATCGGTTATTAAAATCTCCGTCAAATCAAAGAGGTAGAGATTTTGCCATAATGCTTAAAAGTTTAGATGACTTAGGTTATGCCATAGAATGGCGGGTTATTAACGCTGCAGATTACGGAATGCCACAAAGAAGAAGACGTATTTTTTTCTTAGGATACCATAAGTCTACACCACTTTATAAACAATTTAAAAAAGCTACAACCGAAGAATGGATCTTTGAAAAGGGAACTATAGCAACGGCTTTTCCGATATCAAGCACTTCTTCAAAAATGATTTCGTTCGATATCACCGATAACCTTGTATCGCTATCTGAAAATTTTAATTTGGGTGAAAAATTATCTCCATTTCAAAATACCGGAGTATTCATTAAAGGAAAAGTGTATACCACTAAAACTACGGCTAGTTATATTGGTAAAAGAACAGTCTTAGCCGATGTTTTACAACAAGAAGAAATACCCGAAGAATTTTATATTCCTGAAGAGGAACATGATAAATGGTATTATTTAAAAGGTTCAAAGAAAGAAACCCGGACTTCTAAATCTGGTTTTGCTTACCATTACAATGAGGGTAGTATGATTTTTCCTGATGCGTTAGACAATGCGTCAAGAACAATCATAACTGGTGAAGGCGGTAAAAGTGCATCGCGATTTAAACATGTTATTAACACCAAAAAAGGGCTTCGTAGATTAACTCCCGTAGAATTGGAACGCTTGAATATGTTCCCAGATAATCATACATCACTTGAGGGTATTTCAAATACTAAAAGAGCATTTTTTATGGGTAATGCTTTGGTTGTAGGTGTGGTTAGAAAAATAGGAGAAGTACTTTCAGAAAAAATAAAATCAAATTAATACATTTTTATCTTCTAGAGTTTTAGAGTACATTAACCACTTTAGTTATCAAAAAAAGAATAGGTTTATAAATTCTGTTTTTAAACACAACATATTGTTAATCAACGTTTAAAATTAGGAATTCTCTTTTTTTTTGTTATCTTATTAGGTATGGTAAAAGTAGAAAAGTCAGAAAACGTAGAATTTTTAGAAAAGTCAATTCAACATTTAGAAGCTACCGGCTTCGAGAATATTAAGGCTGATATGGAGGGTTACGAAACGCCGAAATCATATTCGAGAAAAGGTATGGAAGACAACATAACGCCAGACATAGTAGCTATTAAAAATGGTAGAAAATATTATTTTGATATAAGTTTAAAATCATCAAAAACCAGATTATTGAAATCGAAATGGTTGTTTTTAGATACTTTAAGTAGAATGAACTCTAACAGATTTAGAATAATAACTACTAAAGGTCATTATAAGTTTACAGATAATATGCTTGAGGATATTAATCTAAGTAATAAAACACCTATCAAAATTTAAAGATTTCAATATAACGAATAAAAAAAAGTCCGCTAATTGCGGACTTTTTTATTTTTTGATCATTTCTAAATGCGGTATACCGTCTTCTAAATACTCTTCTCCTGTTGCATTAAATCCTAAATCAGTATAAAATTTGGTAAGGTATTTTTGAGCTGAAATTTTTATTTCACTTTCACTAAAACGTTCATTAACTGCTTTAATAGAAGCTTCCATAATTACTTTACCATAGCCAAATTTTCTAAAATCTTTATGTACTGCTACTCTGCCAATACTCGCCAAATCAAAATAATCGCCAGGTTTAAAAATTCTTGTATACGCTACTACCGTGTTGTCTTTAGATCCTATTACATGAATAGCTTTATCATCTTTACCGTCTATATCTAAATAAACGCAATCTTGTTCTACTACAAAAATATCGCTTCGTAATTGTAGTACATTGTACAGTTCTTCAATATCGAATTCTTTAAAACTAATTACTTTAATATCTAACATGAGTTTGCTTAATTAACTAGATATGTTCATATCTATAACCTAATAAATATTTGATTATTAAGTAGTTGTAATAACTATTTTGGGTTATCAACATAGTTGTAATAACTATCTATTGAAGTGGAATCTTTTCAATTCTTCGTTCATGTCTACCACCTTCGAAAGAAGTGTTTAAAAACGTAGAAACCATTTCAAGTGCTTGAGGTAAAGAAATATACCTTGCTGGTAAACTTAGAATATTTGCATCGTTATGTTCTCTAGCTAATTTCGTTATTTCTTTTGTCCAACATAAGGCAGCTCTTACATTTTGTTGCTTATTGGCGGTCATACTAGCCCCATTACCACTGCCACAGATTAAAATTCCATAATCGGCAATTCCATTTTCAACATCTAGTGCCACAGGGTGTGCAAAGTCAGGATAATCAACACTATCAGTACCATCTGTACCATAGTTAATAACTTCAACGTGTATATATTTAAGTAAACCTATAATAGCTAACTTGTATTCTGTACCGGCATGGTCGTTACCAATAGCTATTTTCATATACTTTATATTTAAAGGTTATTAGTTCAAGGTTTATATCTAGTGGGGGTAGAACAAAACTATGCTAAAGGTACAATAATCAGCCATTCACAACAAAAAACGAGGGGTTCACAACAATTCTTGTTAGACTAGAAATTAAAATTGTTAATTAGTATGTTATAAGCAAGAATACTTAATGCATAAGTTGTTTAGAAAAAGTTGCTTAAAAATTTGGTTATTAAAGTTAACATCTGCTTACACTTTTAATCTTCTTAAGACGAATTTAAATATTAGAAACTATAAGAGGATTTTCATCAAATTAACAACCCTAGTTAACATTAAAATTACATTTAGTTATTAATAAATTCATGTTAATAGCACTTATAAACCACGTTTAATAACTTCTCAAAATACTGATTTTCAATTGTAGTTTAATATAATAGGTTGTCAACAAGTATTAGTATCTCATAAAGACAAGTAATATTGAAATAAGTTATTCTAGATATTAACAAGCTATAATAACCATTAATATTTAATTTAATTTAAAAGAAAAAATGTCTAATATGATATATATGTTAATAACAACTCATTTACTTAACTTTTCAATAAGAAGTAGAATAACAGGTAGTGGATTATAATTCGTAATTTTCCAATAAATTAAAAGTTTAAATGTCGAAGAAGAATAAGAAGGCGAAGAACCATAGAAAGAACGAAATTACAAGAGGAATTTTTACCGTTCTTGAAAAGGAGCCAAATAAAAGTTTCAACTATAAGCAGATTGCTGCTAAAATTGATATTACAGATGCTCAAGATAGAAATATCCTTATTAAAAGGTTAACTGAGCTCAAAGAGAAAAAAAGAATTCAAGAAATTGATAGAGGTCAGTATAAAGTTTTAGAAGATACAAAGTCTTATCATGAAGGTACTGTAGATGTTACCGGTAAGGGTAATGCCTATATTGTAGTCGATGGTATGGACGATGATATCTTTATACCTGCCAATAAATTAAATAAAGCTTTTCATAAAGATAAAGTTGAAGTTTATATCTATCCTAGAAGTAAGAGTAAAAAGCTTGAAGGTGAAATAGTTAAAGTACTTGAAAGATATAAAACAACTTTTGTTGGTATTGTTGACATGCAGAAGACTTTTGCATTTGTAAGACCTACAGATTTTAGAATGTATACCGATATTTTTGTTTCAAAAGATAAATTAAATGGAGCAAATGATGGTGAAAAGGTTTTAGTAGAAATAACCGATTGGCCCGAAGATGTTGATTCTCCTTTTGGTAGAGTTACTGAAGTTTTAGGTATACCTGGTGAACATGATACTGAAATTCATTCCATTTTAGCGGAGTATGGTTTACCATATTCTTTTCCTGCAGATGTTCAGAATTTTGCAGATGGTATAGATACTAGTATTAAAGAAGAAGAAATTAAAAAACGTAGAGATATAAGAGATGTTCTTACGTTTACTATTGATCCAAAAGATGCTAAAGATTTTGATGATGCCTTATCATTTCAAAAATTAGAAAATGGTAATTATGAAATAGGTATACACATTGCCGATGTTTCTCATTATTTACAAAAAGATACCATTTTAGATGATGAAGCTTATGAAAGAGCAACATCTGTTTATTTAGTGGATCGTGTGGTACCTATGTTACCAGAAGTACTTTCTAATAATGCATGTTCATTAAGACCTAATGAAGAAAAATATACTTTTTCTGCAATTTTCGAACTAGATAGCGATGCGATTATAAGAAATCAATGGTTTGGACGAACTGTAATCGATTCTAACGAACGTTTTGCATATGAAGAGGCTCAATATATCATTGAGAACGGTAATGGCAATATACCAGAAGATATATCGATAAGAGAAGCTGCTTATAGCGTTTCTAACGATGTTGTAGAAGCTACATTAGAAATGGATAGGCTTGCTAAAATTATGCGCGCTAAGCGTATGGATCAAGGTGCGCTTTCTTTTGATAAAGTTGAAGTTCGTTTTAATCTTGATGAGAATAGCGAACCGATCGGTGTATACTTTAAAGAATCTAAAGATGCCAATAAACTGATAGAAGAGTTTATGTTATTGGCTAATAGAAAAGTGGCTGAGTTTATTGGTAAGCAAAAACCTAAAAAGACATTCATTTATAGAATACATGATGATCCAGATCCAGATAAGTTAATGGCTTTGAATGGTATCGTTTCTAAATTCGGACATAAATTAGATTTCAAGGACAAGAAATCTATTAGTTCTTCTTTAAACCAATTACTACAAGATGTAAAAGGTAAAAAAGAACAAAATATGGTAGATACGCTTACGATACGTAGTATGAGCAAAGCGATTTATACTATTGATAATATTGGGCATTATGGGTTAGCTTTTGATTATTATACTCATTTTACTTCTCCAATTAGAAGATACCCAGATGTAATGGTGCATAGATTATTACAGCATTATTTAGATGGTGGTAGTTCTGCAAATGCTGAAGAATATGAGAAGAAATGTAAGCATTCTTCAGATATGGAGTATCTAGCATCAAGTGCTGAACGTGATTCTATTAAGTACATGCAGATTAAATTTATGCAGGATCATAAAGATGAAGAATTCCGCGGTGTTATTAGTGGTGTTACCGAGTGGGGTATCTATGTTGAAATCATTGATAATAAATGTGAAGGCATGATTCGTATTAGAGACATCAAAGGAGATTATTATATCTTTGACGAGAAGCAATATGCCATCGTTGGTGAACGTACCAAGAAGACTTATACTTTAGGTGATGAGATTACTGTCATGGTAAAAAGCACCGATTTAGTCAAAAGACATTTAGATTTTGCTTTGATTCCAGATAATATTAAATAATTTGGAATAGATTTTGGTATAAGAAGACTGAATTAAGAATACATTTCATTTTTGAAATGTATTCTTTGAAAAATTACACAGAAAAGAATGAAACAAGTTTTACTTATAATGTTTCTCTTAGGATGTCTTTTGGTTACTGGCCAAGATAATGAGGTTACCCAAAAGTTAGAACCTTTTAAAGAGTTGAAAGGTTTTGATGGATTATCTATTAATCTTATTAAATCTACAGAAAACAAGGTTATTATTACTGGTGAAAATACTAGTAAGGTAGCTGTTGTTAATAACGAAGGTGTTTTAAAAATACGGATGCAAATCGGTAAGATATTCAGTGGATATAAAACTTTTATAGATTTATATTATGCTGCAGATATTTTAGTTATTGATGTTAATGAAGATGCAAGAATAGTTACAGAAGATATTATTAAACAAGAAATTCTGGAACTAAAAGCTCAAGAAGGCGGAGAATTAATTGTTAGTGCAGAAGTAGAACAAATGTTAATTAAGTCAGTCTCTGGCGGAGTTATAAGAACGGCAGGTTCTTCAAATCTGCAAGACGTTCAAATTAATACCGGTGGTGTTTATGAAGGTAAAGGCTTTGTTACCAATTTTTCTACTATCAATGTAAATGCCGGTTCAAGGGCAGAGATTAATGCAAAAGATTATGTAAAGGCAACTGTTAAAGCTGGTGGAGAAGTTCTGGTATTTGGTAATCCAAAGAAACTAGAAGAGAAAACGGTATTTGGCGGTACCATTAAAAGAATGCAATAGTACATGTTAGAAGATATACAGGCAGCAATTCCTTTAGGCTTTTTCCTAAGCTTTATGGTTGGGCCAGTTTTCTTTGTCTTGTTACAAACTAGTGCAGTAAAGGGTTTTAGAGCTGCTATAACCTTCGATATTGGTGTTTTACTTGCAGATGTTCTGTTTATACTTGTAGCGTATTTTAGTAGTTTTCAGCTTCTTGAAAATTTGAGTAATCAACCAGGTCTTTATGTTTTTGGCGGAGTCATACTTTTGGTTTACGGTCTTGTAACTTTCTTCAAAGTTGACAAAAAAGCAATACCTGTAGATTCTAAAAAGATTCGGAAGTCAGATTACTTTGGTCTTTTTGTAAAAGGATTTTTACTCAATTTTATTAATATTGGTGTACTTGTTTTCTGGTTAGGTATTATTATAATCATTGGTCCTACTTTAGATAATCAACCTAATCGTTTCTTTACTTTTTTTGCAACTGTACTACTCTCCTATTTTGTTACCGATATTTTTAAAATTCTTTTAGCTAAGCAATTAAAGCGTAAGCTAACACCTAGTAGAATTGTTTATGTAAAAAAGATAATCGGAATTATATTGGTGATTTGTGGTATTGTTCTAATAGTAAAAGGTTTTCTACCTAAGGATCAATTTAATATAGAACATGAATTAGAACGATTTGAAACTAATTCTATAGAATAAAAAAAGCCGGTCATTGACCGGCTTTTTAATTGAAGTAAATAATAGTTTTATTTCTTGTACTTATCGTTTAGTAACTTTACTATGTCATCCGTAAGATCGTTAGCCTCTTTACCGTAAAGAACACTACCACCATCTCCACCACCTAAAATATAAGTGTAATTGTTGGTCTGACCGTAAGCTTTAATTTCTTCTTTTACTTTAGAAACTATGCTATCCATTTCAGTTTGACCTTCCATTTGCAATTGTTGATCTTGCTGTTGAAGTTGTTGACCAATAATTTGACCTCTTTGTTGCATTGCTGCATATTCTTCTTGAGCTTTTGATTGAGACATTTTTTGAGCTTTAGTTTGAAAAGCTTGTGCTTCAAATTGAAAAGCTTGAGAAATACTATCTCTAGTTTTTGCTAAAGCATCTGCCTTAACTTTGAATTTAGATTCAACATCAATTTTTTGTTGGTACTCATCCATCAATTTTACGTTATCTACGTATCCGATTTTTTCTTGTTGGCAAGATGCTAATAATGCGATAGCGAAAATTAAAATTAGGTTTTTCATTTTTTCATTTTTATGTCGTGCAAAAGTAATAAAGCTTTTAGAATGAAAATATTTTAAAATCGAGATAAATGATGAGATTTAAGTAAAAATAGATATTTCTTATTGTAAATATTTACAATATCAGTTTTCCTTATTTTTACTACTGATTTTAAAGGTTATTTAAAGGATTATTTAATTTTATTTGATATAGTATATAGATTATATTAAATAATGTATTAAAATGGCTTTAAATAGCTTTTTACTCTTTTTTTAGCACATATATTAGAGAAGAATACTCAGTAGATGTCTTTGCCTTCATATTTGATATAAAACCTCTGTAAAATGCTTTTAAGTAATTTGAAGAACCAGATTTATATTTTTCTGATAATAGTGAAACATAGTAAGAATCAAAATACATTGGTAGCGTTTTAACTACTTCTATTTTTTTATTTGTAAAAATATTTTTTATTGCATTTTGTGAAAAGTGCCAAAGATGTCTTGGTGTATCATAAGCTGCCCAAAACTCTTTGTAGTATTGAGCGTCATATGATTTGTAATTTGGAACAGCAATTATGAGTGTCCCGTTTTTTTCTAACAGAGATGTTATTTTATTTATCTGCTTGTCTAAATCTGGTAGATGTTCTAGTACATGCCATAGTGTTATGACATTAAATTTTCTATCATTTAAATCTTCTAAAGATTTATAAACTTCTAGTTCTTTATCTACTGCTTTCTTTCTCGCACTGTCATTTAACTCTACTCCTACTGTTTTCCAATTTTTGTTTTTTCCACTAATTAGAAATTCTCCAGTTCCACATCCTATATCAAGTAATTTTTTATCATCAATTGTATACTCATTTATCAACTTTACTTTTTTATTTAACGTGTACTTTTTTACAGTTTGATAAATTTTTTCAAGTAAACCATTTCCACTATCCGAATGTGAAATATAATTATTTGGGTCGTAGTATTTTTCTAAATCTTCAGGTATAGGTTTTGTAACTAGCATATCATATTTAGGATCATATTCTAATTCAAATGATTCTTGAGTTACTAGAAAATCCTTTGTCGAGATTTTTGAAATGGGATTAGGCATGTCTTAATTATAAATATTGAAATTGTTGTTATAAATTTTCATTGTTCCACGTGGAACAATTTGCCCTACCTTCCAAGAAAAACCAAAAGTACACTGATGTCACTCGGAGTAACTCCGCTAATTCTTGATGCTTGAGAAATGGTAACTGGTTGAATTTTTGTCATTTTTTCTCTTGCTTCAAAAGATAAAGATTTTAATTTTGAGTAATCAAAGTTTGCAGGAATCTTAACCGCTTCTAATCTATGAAGTTTATCAGCATTCAACTTTTCTTTTGCTATATAGCCAGAATATTTTATTTGTACTTCTGCTTGCTCAAGTACCTCACTATCGAATTTATTTTCTTTTACAAAATTAGAAACATCCTCTAATTGAAGCATATGCTCCATAGTAACATTAGGTCTTGAAAATGCTTTGTACATTTTATCAGATTGTTTTACTAGAGATGAATCAACGCTTTCAAAAATTGGATTAATGTCTTTTGGCAGTACACTAGTTTCTCTAAAGAAGTTAACAAGTGCTTCAGATTGTTCTAGTTTTTGCTCCATCCTTTTCATTCTCGAATCTGTTGCAAAACCTATAGCATGGCTTAAAGGTGTTAATCTTAAATCAGCATTATCTTGTCTAAGTAAGGTTCTATATTCTGCACGAGAAGTAAACATTCGATATGGTTCTTCTGTACCTTTTGTAATTAGGTCGTCGATCAATACACCAATATATGCTTCGTCTCTTTTTAAAATTAACGGATTTTCTTGTTTAAGTTTTAAGTGCGCATTTATACCTGCCATTAATCCTTGCGATGCTGCTTCTTCATATCCAGTAGTTCCGTTTATTTGTCCGGCAAAATATAAATTTTCAACTAGCTTTGTTTCGAGTGTATGCTTCAATTGTGTTGGCGGAAAGTAATCGTACTCTATCGCATAACCTGGTCTAAAGAATTTTACTTTTTCAAAACCTACTACAGAACGCAAAGCTTTAAACTGAACATCTTCTGGTAAAGAAGTTGAAAATCCGTTTACATAAACTTCTACAGTTTCCCAACCTTCAGGTTCAATAAACATTTGGTGACTATCCTTATCAGCGAATCTGTTTATTTTATCTTCAATAGATGGGCAGTATCTTGGACCAATACTTTTTATTCTACCGTTGAACATTGGTGATCTGTCAAAACCTTCACGTAATAAATCGTGAACCAAAGCACTTGTATGTGTCATGTAACAATCACGTTGATGTGCTAATGGTTTTGTATTTGTATAAGAGAATTTTTCAGGAATTGCATCACCAGGCTGAACGATCATTTTAGAATAATCTAAGGATCTGCCATCAACTCTTGGCGGAGTTCCGGTTTTCATTCTTCCACTTTCAAAACCTATTTCGGTTAATTGTTCTGTAATTCCGGTTGCTGCTTTTTCTCCTGCTCTACCTCCACCGAATTGTTTTTCACCAATATGGATAAGTCCATTTAAGAATGTTCCATTGGTTAATACAACTGCTTTAGATCGTATATCAATTCCTAAAGAAGTTTTTACACCAACAACTTTATGATTTTCTATTAACAAACCAGAAACCATTTCTTGATAAAAGTCTACGTTCGGAGTACGTTCTAACATTAAACGCCACTCTTCTGCAAAACGCATTCTATCGTTTTGGGTTCTTGGACTCCACATTGCAGGTCCTTTAGATTTGTTAAGCATCTTAAATTGTATAGCAGATTTGTCAGATACAATTCCGCTGTAGCCTCCAAGTGCATCTATCTCCCTAACAATTTGTCCTTTTGCAATTCCACCCATAGCTGGGTTACAAGACATCTGTCCTATATTTTGCAAATTCATAGTTACTAATAAGGTTTTTGAACCCAAGTTTGCAGCTGCTGCTGCCGCTTCTGCACCGGCGTGTCCTCCGCCAACTACAATTACATCATATTCTTCTCCAAACATATCTTCTATTGTTCCACGTGGAACAGCTTTATTTTTTCTTCTTCTTTAGCGCGCATTTCGGCAGTAGCTGCATCCGATTTATCCGAATAACCCATTAGATGTAAAACCCCATGTATCATTACGCGTTTTAATTCATTATCAAATGAAACATTAAACTCTTCTGCGTTTTCTTTTACGCGGTCAATTGAAATGTATAGGTCGCCCGATATATTTTTTCCTGACACATAATCAAACGAGATAATGTCTGTTAGATAATCGTGTTGTAAGTAATCTTGATTTATTTTAAGCAAGTAGTCATCGCTACAAAAAATGTAGTTGAGTTCTATAATAGAAAACCCTTCGGTATTACAAGATTCTGTAATCCATGAATTGAAGTTATTTTCTGCTACAAGTTTAAATTCTGTTAAGTAATTGTAATTAATCATTTGCTTTGAAGTACTCTTTAACCTTAGATTGAAAATTTTGCCGCAAAGGTAAGCTTTGCCTATTTAAAATTTCAACTTCATTACGATAATTATCTAATAATGAGGGTTTAGTAGTAATAGGATTTGTGAAGTCTTTGGTATTCCTATTACTTTCTCGCTCAGATTTCTCTCCTTGCTTAAGTGCTGCATTCTCTAATTTCAACAATTCATACTGTATAGTATTGGCTTTGTTGATGGTACGTTGTGTAATTCCATTTTCTAAAAGATCGTTCTCAAAATCTTCCATCTGTTGGATCAATTTTTGTCCTAATTTTTGATCACCAGAATTAATCATATTTTCAAGTTGTTTTTCTAATTCTTGTCTTAATTTTTGCTGATTTTGATAGATTTCATAAATTTCTTTAAGTTCAGTTTCACTCATTGAACCTTGCCCTTGCCCGTTTGTACCGTTAGACCCATTATTTCCTTTGCCGTTTTCCCCACCTTCGCCATTTTCACCATTTTTTCCACTTTTTCCTTCTCCATTTTTACCATTTTCCCCTTCACTTCCGCTCTCTCCTTCTTTTCCGTTAGCGCCCTGTTTACCACGTTCGCCTTGTTTTCCACCTTCACCTTTTTCTCCATTTTCACCCTGTTTTCCTTCCCCACTTTTACCTTCTTTTCCTTCACTCCCAGATTTACCTTGTTGACCCATTTTTTCACCTAATTGTTGTTGACCTTTGATGATATCTGGTAATTGAAAACCACCTTCGCTTTGTCCTGAACCTTTTCCCATTTGCATGCTCGAATTCATATTGTCCATTACTTCTGCGAGAAAATCTGCAAGGCTATTTGCCGCTGTTAGCACATATTTTTGATGAGAAATTCCTTGAAACATTTGACCATCTGCCATGGTTTCTAAAGATTTATCAATGTTGTAATACACTTCGGTAATTTGTTCATTCACAAATTCTGAAAGTTCAGCTTGCCGAAGAGATAATGCAAAAAGACTATCATCAACATGTTCGAATAACCCCTTTAATTCATTCTGATCGCGCACCGTTTCAGAATATTGAGTAGCATCTTGGTCTTCTCTAGCTGTTAGTCTGTCATATAAAGTTTCTTGTTTAAATGAAAATATGATAAGGTTATCAAGAATTTGTCTCAGCATTTCTGCATCTTCAGTTACAGACGAACCACCGCCTCCACCAGAGGATGATTCGCTAAGTTGTTCACTCATTTCTTTCATCTTATCTGCAGCAGATTTTTGCTTTTTGTTTGCGTCAGAACTGGTTGGTTTATTCTGGTCTTGAGAGGTGTTTTTTTCAAGTTCTTCTAGTGCATTTTTTTGGTCTTCTTTTACCCCTTCTTTTTTACTTTTATCAATATTTATATCAATTGGTTTTTTGAGCTTTTCATTGTCCTTTTTCAGGTCCTTTATTTCGGCTGAAATTTTATCAAATTCTTCATTTAATTTCTTCTGTTTTTCAGCGGTATTATTTTCATTATTTTGTTCTGAAAGTTCTTCTTGTTTTTTAGCTAATTCTTCTAGATCGCGTGCAATCTGAGATGCCTTTTCTGTAACATAATACCGTTTGGTTAATTCTACTAACTGTTCAAGGCTACGTTGACTATTTTGTTGTTTTTTGCCTAGTTCTTCTAGTTTTTTGGTAAGGTCTTCTTTCTTTATTTTATCAGCTACTTTATTAATTTCTTCAAGGAGTTGCTGGTTTTTCTTAGCTTGTTCTTCTTGACGTTCTAAACGCTCTTGTAACAATTGGTTTAATTTGTCATCCTTGTTTTCTTTATTTAGATTTTCTTTTAGTTGTTTACTGAATTTTTGCATCAACTGTTCTTGTTGTTCTTGTTTTTTTAAATAGTCTTTTATTTGATTTTTGTCATTGAAATTAAGACTATTTTTTTCTTTCTGATTTTGATTTATTTCTTCTAAAGATTCTTTCTGTGCTTTAGATTTTTGTAACGATTTATCAAGGTCTTTTATAAGGGATTGTTGCGACTCTAAATCTTTGTTTTTTAATTGATTTTCGTCTAGCAATACCTGCTGGTATATTTGGCTTTTTATCGTCTTGCCATTATGTATCGCATCGTTATCTGTAACCTCGAAATAAAAGCCATAATTTTTGCCTTCTTTTAGTTCTAAACCAGACGGGAAAGTGTAATAAAATTGCTCATAGTTTGAAGAAGGTTTCAATAGGTTTATGGTTTTCTTTTTTTCTTCTTTTCCTACTTCAAAATAAACAACATCTATTTTACGTAAACCGTAATCATCTGTTGCATTGCCGGTGTAATAAGAAACATTCGGATTCAAAGTATCTAGAACTTGATGAACCTTGATTGTTGGGTACCCATCTTTAATTACTTTAAAGTTGTAGGTTAGACGTTCGTAGTCTTCAACATTTTTGTTGGTGGTTGTTAGCTCATAATTGAAATCATTGTAAATACGTTTTTCCAGTTCGAACGTATTGTTTTCTTTTGTTAGCTGTAGTATCGTGTCTTTTGTGGAGAGATTAATCTTATCGGTATTTTCTCCATTTATTTTCCACTGTATTTTGGTTCCTTCAGGTATTACAGCGTTTCCCGTACTTTTTATGCTTTCATTTGGTTTGTTTAGGTATGAAGGATATGTAAGATTCATGGTGAAATCTAAAATAGAAGGCGTCTCTAAAGCGGTAAGGGTATATGCTCTAGAATTTACCTCATTTGCTTTAAATTTAAAGTTTGTTGTAGTTATCGGTGGTGTAAATTCATATTCATAGAAACCATTGTTTTGTTGCAAAAGAATCTGTTTGCCATCTATTTCTATATATACATTTTCGGGTTTTACTTCCCCTTTTGTAGCAACCTGTATGGTAAAGGTTTCATCTTGTAATGTTTTCAAATTATCTGATAACAATTCGAATTGAAATGGTGCTGGCTTTTCATATGCCATTTCATAGTTAACTACCCGTTCATAAGTGCCAAAAAAACTGTTCCAATTTCCTGAGATTAACAATAACCCTATTATGGCAATCGGAATTGTAGCATACTTCAAATATTTTAAGGAATCTTTAAAGTCAATAGCATTCGAAAACGGAATTGGGTCTAGCTGTTTTGATCTTTGGTTTATACTAGCGAGTAATAATTCTGATTGTTCTGGGTCGTTTGCCAGATCTAATAAATTAGTAAGCTTATCTCCTACTTCAGGAAAATGCTTCCCAATCATTTGTGCGGCATCTTTTGGTCCGATGCCCTGTTTTAATTTAAATAAGTAGAAAATTGGGGTTAAAATGTATTTGAAGAGTAGAAATAGTTCAACGGCTATAAAAATTACAAAAAGAATCATTCTTCCGGTAGTGTTCATCCATAGAAAATATTCTATACCTAGAATCAATAAGAAAAACAGTAATCCGAAGGCAAAGAATAATAATATACCTTTCAGTAGAACTTGAGAGTAGTGTTTCTGAATAAACTGATTTAATCGGTCTAAAATGTGCTTATGGTCTTGCAATTGTTCTTTTTTATACCAAGATAACGGTTATAAAGACTGATTAGTAGGAATTATTTGTTAAAAGGATTTGCTAACACGCATTAAATGAAGTGCATAATTAGGTTTATTACTTATATTTTATAGAAAAAAGAAAAGGGAGAAACCTGTAAGTTATATACAGATTTCTCCCTTAATTGAATTTTAATTTTTACTCCTTTTTAGTTTGTTTCTAAAGTAACCTCGTAGTTTAATTGATATACTACTCCGTCCACTTCTATAAGAATATAACCTGTTTTATCAGCTGCTAAAGAGTTGTAGTTTTCTTCACTTAATACACTACTAGAAACTGAAGACGTATTGGTGCTATAATTTCCTATTTCATAGTCTACAGCAACCCATTTGTCAATTTCAAAATTTGCTAATTCTTCAGAGAAAGTAATATTTAATTGCCCAGGAAAATACTGACTATCTGGTGTAATTAGTTTCGCCTCTGTTATGATAATATCTGGGTGAACTGGGTAATCGTTTGTAGTAGTAAAAGTAAATGTCGATTCTTTAGTTTTACCCGTACCAGGTGCTCTTGCTGTAATTATAACTTCGTAGGTAGTATTGCGATCTAAATTGGTGAACTCATAATTTGTACGATAAATAAAAGTATTTGCTGCAGGATAACCTACACCATTTGCAGTTACAAGGTAATATACCGTACTATCATCAGACATTGTAGATGGTGTCCAACTTATTGAGGCGGTGGTTCCAGTAATTTCTGATGCTGTTATTTCGAAATCTGACGGTATTGGGCATGCTACTTGTAGAAAAGAAACCTCTTCTTCGGTTTCTGCTCCGCTATAACTAATTGCTATAACTTTAATGGTGTGTTCTTCACCTTCTGTAACCAAAAGATTAAAACTGGTTCTTTCGGTACTATAAGAACCATAGGTTTCAACATGTTCGCCGTTTAAATATATTCTATAAAAATAATCTGATCCGTCTTCTACAGTAGGACTTGGCCAACTTATGTTAGCAACACCACAGCCATTATCTTTATACGTTATAGGAAAATTGGATGGAGCTGTGCCAAAAGTGCTGAACTCATTGGTGTTTATACTATTTTCGGTATCTTCAGCTGATGCTTCTATTTTAACCTCATAAGTAGTATTCATTTCTAAATCTACAAGGGTATATTCTATTTCGCTAAGATTTTCTGCTATTAATTCATCATCTAGAAACAAACTGTAGTTTACAGCACTATTATTAGATGCTGTAACTTTTGTCCACATAATTTTTGCACTTGTTTGAGAAATTTCTTGAAACTCAATTTCAAAAGAAGAAAGCGTAATTTCATCGGGTGTGTTATCTACTTCAGACATAGAATCGTCAGTAGAATCTGAGCTACATCCTGTAACTACTAGAATTAAAAACACATAAAATAAGTTCAAATAATATTTCATTTCTCTGGGTTTAAGGTTTTTAAATAACGTCGTACAAATTGAATTCGTATGCGTCTTTCAATTTTATAAATCGATTTATTTTTCGCTCTTAACTAGGGTTTTCATTTAGTTTTTTAGAATTATATATTTTATTCTAACCTAAACCTGTACTAGGTTCTTGAATATTAGAGTTGTAAAGGGATTTCAAGAAAATTTTTCATTTCTAGAAATTAAATAACGGGCCGTAGATATATGGCTAAAGGTGTTTTTTATACCTTTGTTGAATGACAAAGAAAGTTCGTGTTCGTTTTGCCCCTAGTCCTACTGGGCCTTTACATATTGGTGGAGTTCGTACTGCCCTATTTAATTATTTATTTGCCAAAAAACATGGTGGTGATTTTATTCTTAGAATAGAAGATACCGACCAGAATAGATATGTTGAAGGTGCTGAGCAATATATTATTGATTCTTTAAATTGGTGCGGAATTCCTTTTGATGAAGGCATTGGTAAAGACGGCGGATTTGGTCCATATAGACAGAGCGAGCGAAAAGAATTGTATAAAAAATACGCTGATGATTTAGTTGAAAGTGGTAATGCATATTATGCTTTTGATACTTCTGAAAGTTTAGATGGTCATAGAAAAGATCATGAAGAAAAAGGCAAAACCTTTATTTACAATTGGCATAATAGATTAAAACTTGATAATTCATTGTCTTTAATGCCCGAAGAGGTTAAAGCCAGGTTAGATACTGGCGATGATTATGTTATTCGTTTTTTAACTCCGCCAGACGAAACATTACACTTACAAGATTTAATTCGTGGTACAATTAAAATAGATACAAACGTTTTAGACGATAAGGTATTATTTAAGAGTGACGGTATGCCAACCTACCATTTGGCAAATATTGTTGATGATCACTTAATGGAAATTAGCCATGTAATTCGTGGTGAAGAATGGTTGCCTTCTATGGCATTACACAAGCAATTGTATGATGCTTTTGGTTGGGATGCTCCAGAATTTGCACATTTACCCTTGATTATGAAACCGGTAGGAAAAGGAAAGTTGAGCAAACGTGATGGCGAAAAAATGGGATTCCCTGTTTTTCCTCTTTCTTGGAACGAATCTGTTGGGTATAAAGAATCGGGTTATTTCCCTGAGGCGGTTATAAATTTCTTGGCTTTATTAGGATGGAATCCTGGTACGGAACAAGAATTATTTTCTTTAGATGAATTGGTTGAAACCTTTAGTTTAGACCGTGTAAATAAATCTGGAGCGCGTTTTGATCCAGAAAAGACTAAATGGTACAATCAGCATTATCTTCAAGAAACGGCAGATAATGAGTTGGCTAAGTTATTCTTACCTACAGTAAAGGAGAATACTTCTGATGATGATAAACTGAGTTTAGAGTATGTTACCAAAGTGGTTACGCTTATAAAAGAACGTGCAGTTTTTGTTTCTGATTTTTGGAATTTAAGTGATTACTTCTTTGTTGCTCCTACAGAATACAATGAGAAAGCAGCCAAAAAACAATGGAAAGAAGATACCGCTTCAATCATGAGCGATCTTATTTCTGTATTAAAACCTATAGAAGATTTTTCTTCTGAAAACAGCGAAACCATAGTAAAAGCATGGATTAGCGAGAAAGAATTGTCTTTCGGAAAAGTGATGCCACCTTTACGCCTATTCTTAGTTGGCGATATGAAAGGCCCACATATATTTGATATTATGGCGATGATTGGTAAAGAAGAGAGTATTTCTAGAATAGAAACAGCTTTAAACAAATTGGGTTAAAATAGAATTTTCAGGAAAATAAAAAGACTCTTTATTTTCCTGAAAACTCACACAAAACTTCCATTGCCTTTACAGTGTCTTTGATAGGTACAAAAATGTGATCGTGATAATACGCCGCAACAACATTGCAACTGATATTGTTTTTGGTCAATTTAGTAGAAACAGCTGCCGTTAATCCAACAGCTTCTAATGCGGAGTGAACATTTAGAGTTATCCATGATGCGACAAATTCTTAATCTAGATTGAATTCGTCGGCTTTCTCTTTTCTTAAAACCATCGTTATACCTTCCGCTTCTTTAAATTCGAATAAAATGTGGTCTCTTATTTTTTGGTCAACCTCTGCTAGGCAAACGAAAACATAGCTTCCATCATTTAAATTAGGTTTTAAGCTCTTTAATAGAACGCTGATATCTGTTTCTCCTGCCATTTAAGCTATAGTGCTTATTTTCAAAAAAATTTTCGACCCTTCGGGTCTATTTAAGATTAAAACGGCTTAAACAGGCTCTATTTTAAATCTAAAAAGTTTTCGGCGAAAATTTTATTCGTTTTTCCATCTATCTGCAGCCCAGGTCTCCATTTCTGGTGTAGTTAAAAATGTCCAAGCTATAATTCTACTTAGTTTATTGCCCTGACCCATTGGTGTGGTTTTGTGTTCAACAACACCTACTTTTTCTAGTCTATCATAAAACGCACGAAGATTCGATTGCTTTGAAACTAATGTAGAAAACCAAGCGCAATTTTTAGAATATTGGGCACTTTCATTAATCATGTTTAATACAAATCGTTTTTCACCACCGTCTGTCCAAAGTTCGCCACCTTGTCCGCTAAAATTGAGTTCAGGTTTTTTAACTCTTTTTTTCTTCAGATTGCTTAATTTTCTAAGTGTTCCAGCCTCAGCTTCAGCTTGTGTTGCGTGAAATGGGGGGTTACAAATAGCCAAATCGATTTTTTCATCAGTATTTAAAACTCCAGAAAATATATGTTCAGGTTTCGGCTGAAGTCTAAATTCTACTTTACCGTGAAGTGAAGGGTTTGAAGTCACAATTTTTTGTGCTGCTTCAATTGCGTTTGAATCTATATCGGTGCCTATGAACGACCATCCGTAAGCATTATTTCCAATTATGGGGTACACACAATTTGCCCCTACTCCAATATCTAGGCATTTAATTTTATCCCCCTTAACTAAATCTCCATTGTTACTAGCTGCTAAGATGTCTGCGATATGGTGAATATAATCCGCTCTTCCTGGTATTGGCGGGCATAAGAAACCATCTGGTATATCCCAAAAGTCTAATCCGTATTGAGAAATTAAAATTGCTTTGTTTAGGGCTTTTACAGCAACCGGATTAAAGAAATCTATTGTAAAGTTTCCGTATTTATTTTTAGTTACAAACGGCTTTAAATCAGTATTTACCAGTTTAAGCGCTTTAAGATCGTAACGACCGGTATGTTTGTTTCTTGGGTGTAAAGTTGGTTTTTCTATACCTTCTTTTTTCTTTTGGTCTGCCATAATTATTGAGCCTTATTAAGACCCCAAAGCTAACCTTAATTTTTAAGTCGTTGTTTTATTTTTTCGCATACGCTTTGGTCCATACCATAACCAAAAGCCGGTTATCGTAAAAAGTAGAAGGGCAAGCCCCATTACTGTGGTGTAAAATACTTTGATTTGATTATTGCTCGTGCCTAAGTAATCATCTAAAATGGAACCATCATGTAATTGCTCTATTAGGTCAGAATATCGTTGATCTATATGAAGTAATTTACCAGTTGCACCATCTAATTGTAGCCCCCAAAGATGATCTGCGTATACAAATTTGACCATCCCTTTTTCTTTTCTGATGTCAATTCTATCAATCTTGGTTGATAATTCTGGTGACACTTTTTCTAAAAGATATGAATTGGCCAGGGTGTGTAAACTATCAATAGGTAACCAATGTTTTAATTCTGTTGAAGTGCCTTCATACGATTTTGATAAAATTACACCGCCACTGTGTTTTTTCCATCCTAAAAGCAGTCCAGTAATTGAGATGAAAAAAAAGAATATAAATAATGCTGCTCCTGTGGCTCTATGTGCTTTTCTAAAAAGACGCAACCATTTAGCTTGTTTCTGTCTTTTAGTATCTTTTCGCATTATTTTTGGTTGGTTAACAGGCAATATAATCAGATTTCTAAAACAGTTATTAGAAGGATTTGTTAAAATAAAATGTTTAACATTTAAGGGCTCTTTATAACTAGTAATCCTACTATTTAGTTAATTAGATATTTGTTTTTGTTCTATGGATTTAACCTCAAGTTCTTTTTCTGTTTTTTCGTCTTCGGTAGTAGACCACTCTTCTAAAACTTCATGATTTTTTGCAACGCCATTTGTATATAATAAGGCATTAAATAAAGTTCTATACGTACCCATTGATTGACCTCGCCATTGTGGCTGAAATCCAAAAAGAATGACATGCCCATTTTTATAATGAACATCTACGGCTGCTGCTTTATTATTCATGTATTTTTCACCAACTAAATAACCTGATAATAATGGAGATCCTTTTTCTTGATATTTAGAGAGAATTTCACCTTCAAATCCTTCAAGTGTTTTGAATACAGGGCTACCGAATACGAATACACTAGATTTTTCGGGCATACCTGCCATAACTGGATGTAGTTTATTGTTGATTACTTCTAGGATAGACCCACCAGTAAAAAACTCATTTTTCTTTAATTTTTCTACACTGTTATCAATTGGTAAATGAAGTTCTTTTATGGCAAAATCTGTACTCTTATTTAAACAAACCAATGTACCGCCAGTACTAATAAAAGTTTCTATATTTCTTACTCCCAACCCTTTTAAACCACCAGTATATTGTGGTGGAGCCATTCCTTTTTGAAAACCATTTTCAATAGTACCCGGTTTTTCAGATGCGATTAAAATAACATCGAACTTTTCATTTAAGCTTCCGTTGTTGATATCTGCATTTCTAATGACGGTATATGGTATTTTAAAATTATCTAATAACCATCTTGTCCAGCCCATATCCATACTTGCTTTCCACGGATCATAAACAGCGATTCTAGATGTTACCTTGGTTTTAGGTTTACTTGAAACTAGGTTTGCATTCAAAGCATATTCTTTCACCCATTTTTGCATTTGTGATTTTGACGTGCTGCTTATGGCATAGGTTTGTTTTTTTGAGTCGTAACTAACGGGGATATTTTGAGTCAGAGCATCGCCAATAACTCTAAATGAATTATTTTCTTTCGGGTTGATCACCATTGTACTTCCACTACCTTTTAAGGTTCCTTGTAAAGGCTTAATACCTGCGGCTACTTCGTTGGTATCAAAACCTGCCCCACCTATAAAATCTGTTTTGCTTAAATCAATATCATTATTATAATTTTCCGCTATAGCATCCCCTTTTATTGGGGCTAACCTAGAATATACCAATTGAGATAAAGGTGACATTGCAGCAATAACCTCTACTTCCATTTGGTATGGCAATGTCCAGCCCGCTGCATCATAAGGTTGTTCTAGTGGTCCGTCGGATGATTCTCTTAAGTCTGGATATTCTTGAATGTCGATTAGTTGTCTAGCTAGTTCACCAAATTCTTGCGCCATAGGTATAACCCATGTGCCTTTAGGATATTCATTTCCTTCAAAAGAAATATCGGTATCTAATTGAGATATCTTAATACCGTTGAAGGCTAATCTCTTTAGAAATTCTACAGGGCGAACTGGATCGCGTTGTTTTTGTTTAATAAAATAAGCATAGGGCGGTTCTTGTTTATACTTTTCAATGGTTGCGGTACCGGCTTGATATTTATTAAATAGTAATGTTTCTTTATACTTCGCTGCATAATCTAACACAGCTATTGAGGCGGTTTCCATATATTTTACAGCATCACCTAAACGCCACCATCCACCTTTCCAAGGGCTAGAATACAACGATTCTACTCTTAAATCGGCTCTTTCTTTCGGAAAATCCTTAATGGTATAAAAATGCGGAGTTGCAAATTTATAAAGGGATGTTTCTGTCCAGAATGATGGTATGTTCTGCATCATTGGCATGTAATCAATATAGCCAGGGTACCAAGCATCAAAACCTTTACCCATATGTACAGCACCTGGTAAACCTTCCGTTTCTAATTCTTGTGCCATAGCCATACCAATCATATTTACTTCTCTGGCCATTAATGGCGGAGTTTGGGATGCAACGGGTTCTGCAAAAGGTGGTAACCATATTCTAGTAGGAAAAGGAGATGATTGATGATGTACATGTATAATACTTGGTTCCCACTCTCGCCAAATACGACCAACAACACGAGATTCTAGCTGATTCAACATATATGCATCACGATTATTATCATGCCCAACATACTTTTGGTATAACCATGGTGTAGCGGCTACTTCATAAGGTGTACCCACATTACCTAGATACCAGTTTGCTATAATATCTTGCCCGTCAGGATTCAAAGAGGGCCAAAGAATTAAAATAACATCTTCAAAAATTGCACTGTATTTTTCTGTTTTAGCATTATTAACTAGGTCATATGCCAAAGTAAGTATATGTTGCGCACCTGCTACTTCAGAAGCATGTAGGCCTCCACTAATGTCTACTATCGCCTTACCTTCTTTTGCTAGTGCTTTTGCAATTTCTCTTGTTAGATTTTCTGGATGCGCTAATTGTTGTGAAATAGATTTGTAGTGATCTATTTTCTCTAGATTTTCAGGAGTTGAAATCAGTACATATTGCCACTCTCTACCTTCAGAAGTTTTTCCGGCAGATTTCATCTCTACCATATCACTGGCTGCAGCTAATTTTTCAAAATAAGAAATAGATTGTTCGTAAGTAGCAAGGTGAAAGTCCGACCCAATTTCAAAGCCTATAACATTATCAGGGTTAGGTATGTCTTGAGAAATTATATTTTGTGAAAAACAACAAACTAAAAATAGGTACCTTAAATAGGTGTATTTATTTAATAAAGGCGATGACTTTTTAATAGGATATTCCCTTGATGAAAGTAAGTTCATTAGTTTGAGTTGTTAGTTTGTCTTACTAAATTATTAAATATGAGACAGGTGCAGTTATAAAGCTGATATAAGTTATTATCTTTATGATATTCATTATTTTAGAGGATAAACTAAATCAGTTTGATAATTATATTGACGACTATAGAAAAATATTATATTACAACATAGGCATAATCTATGTAAAAATAAAAAACGATAGACATAATATTTATAGTTTTGCAATTGAGAATTAAAAACAACTTAAAATTTATATAATCATGAGTAGTACTAACGATAAAGGTGAAGCTTGGGATGTTAATGATCCTGCTGCAGCAAATTGTCCATTTTTAAATGGCGAAATGCATCAAGCAGCTGGTGGTGGAACAACGAATAGAGACTGGTGGCCAAATATGTTGAATCTTAATATATTAAGATTGCATTCGAAAATGGCAGACCCAATGGACGACGATTTCAATTATACCGAAGAGTTTAAATCTTTAGATTTAGCTGCTATTAAGAAAGATTTGACCGATTTAATGACTACTAGTCAAGACTGGTGGCCAGCAGATTACGGGCATTACGGACCATTTTTTATTCGTATGGCTTGGCATAGTGCAGGTACATACCGTATATCTGATGGTAGAGGTGGTGCAAGTGCTGGTAACCAACGTTTTGCTCCATTAAATAGCTGGCCAGACAATGCCAATTTAGATAAGGCAAGATTATTATTATGGCCTATTAAGCAGAAATATGGCAAGAAGATTTCTTGGGCAGATTTGCTAATTCTTACAGGTAATGTTGCTCATGAAAGTATGGGCTTACCAATGTTCGGTTTTGCAGGTGGTCGTGAAGATATATGGCAACCAGAAGAAGATATTTATTGGGGGTCTGAAACTGAGTGGTTAGGAAACAAAGAACGATATGATGAAAAAGGAGATAAATTAGAAAATCCCTTAGGTGCTGCACATATGGGATTGATTTATGTAAACCCAGAAGGACACAATGCAAATCCTGATCCTTTAGAAGCTGCTCATTATATAAGACAGACATTCAAAAGAATGGCGATGGATGATTATGAAACCGTGGCGTTAATTGCTGGTGGTCATACATTTGGTAAAACACACGGTGCTGCTAATCCTGATGATTATGTTAGTGCAGAACCTGCAGCTGCAGATATTACGGAGCAAGGGTTAGGATGGAAGAATAGTTTTGGAACTGGTTCTGGTGCTGATACTATTACGAGTGGTATAGAAGGTGCTTGGACGCAGACGCCTACAAAATGGAGTCATTATTTCTTTGAAAATTTATTCGGTTTCGAATGGGAGCTAACAAAGAGTCCGGCTGGGGCTTGGCAATATAAGCCGGTTGGTGATGCCGGTGCAGGTGAAATGCCTGATGCTCACATACCTGGTAAAACCCACCAACCTTTTATGTTGGTAACAGATATGTCTTTACGTATAGATCCAGCTTATGAAGAAATTTCTAGAAACTTTTTAGAAAATCCAGATGAGTTTAAAGATGCATATGCAAGAGCATGGTATAAATTAACGCACCGTGACATGGGGCCTGTTGATCGTTATTTAGGTCCTGAAGTCCCAAAAGAAGAATTACTTTGGCAAGATCCAGTACCAGCAGTTGATTTTGAATTAATTAATGATGCTGATATCGCAAGTTTGAAGAAAACAATTTTGTCTTCAGGTCTTTCGACTTCAGAGTTAGTTGCTACAGCTTGGGCTTCTGCATCTACTTATAGAGGGTCAGATAAGCGCGGTGGTGCCAATGGTGGTCGTATTCGTTTAGCGCCTCAAAAAGGGTGGAAAGTGAATAACCCTACGCAATTAGCTAAGGTTACTGCTATGTTAGAGAAGATTCAGAAAGAGTTTAATGATAGTCAGTCTGGTAATAAGAAAGTTTCTTTTGCCGATTTAGTTGTTCTTGCAGGTTCTGCTGCCGTTGAAAATGCTGCCAAACTAGCAGGATACGATACTAAAGTGGCATTTAACCCAGGTCGTACTGATGCGACACAAGAGAAAACAGATATTGAAGCTTTTGATGCACTTGAACCACTTGCTGACGGATTTAGAAACTATACCAATAAGAATATTTCTATTCAGCCAGAAGAATTGTTAATTGACAAAGCGAACCTATTAACCTTAACTGCACCAGAAATGACTGCATTAGTTGGTGGACTTCGTGTACTAGGTGCTAATTATGATGGCTCTACTAACGGAGTTTTTACTGACAAGCCTGGTTTACTTACCAATGATTTCTTTATTAATCTTTTAGATATGGGTACAACTTGGAAGGCAGCTTCTGATGATGACAGTGTGTTTGAAGGTAGTGATCGTAAAACAGGAGCTGTTAAATGGACAGGTACTAGAGCAGATTTAATATTTGGTTCTAATTCTGAACTACGCGCTTTAGCCGAAGTTTATGGTACAGAAGATGCGAAGCAGAAATTTGTTCGCGATTTTAGTAGAACATGGACCAAGGTGATGAATTTAGATCGTTTTGATATCTAATAGATACATTGAATACTTATATATAAGGGAGCTCATTTGAGCTCCCTTATTCTTTTATATATAGTCCTATTGGTTGAACGATTCTCCAAAAGTTAATAAATTATTGTCGGGATCTAAAAGAGAAAATTCCTTTTGTTTCCAAGGCTTCATTGTTAGCTTTCCATTAGGGTGTATAGTTATATTAGCGTTTAATAACGATTGGTATAGGGTGTCAATATCATTGGTACGTATATATACTTGACCATAATATTCTTTTGGATTTAGGGCTTCGAATAAAAAGAAGTGTATTTCGATGTCATCTTTTTCTATCATTAAATACTCAGGATAATCAATGGCGCCTACTTTTTTAAAACCGAGCGAATTAACATAATAGTCTATGGTTACATTTCTGTTTCGCATTGGTAATTTCGGATTGATAGAGATAAGCATCGTTTAGGTGTTTTGTTCAGGTCTAAATTAAGTAATCGAAAACGGAGTTATTTGTGTTAGAAATTCAATTGTGTCGATGGATTAGAAATGGCAATCACTATATAAATTGAAGATTATGTAGTTATAGCCATGAATCTGTAACAAATATGGAATAAATGCTACTAATAGTATGAAGGCATTTAGTATCTTCCAATATTAACTTTAAAATAAGAAATCATGGGCTCATTTATTTGGATTCCGATTGCGTTTTTAGTGATTTTCACTATTCTATCGGGTGTATTTATTGTAAAACAACAAACTGCTGTTTTAATAGAAACTTTCGGAAAGTTCACCAGTGTTAGACAATCTGGTATTCAGTTTAAAATTCCGTTTGTTCAACGAATAGCCGCAAGAATAGGTTTGAAAATTCAGCAATTAGATGTTATTATAGAAACAAAAACGCTAGATGATGTTTTTGTGAAACTAAAAGTATCGGTACAATATGTTGTAATTAAAGAAAAGGTTTATGAAGCATATTACCAATTAGAATATCCGCATGAACAAATTACTTCTTATGTATTCGATGTAGTTAGGGCAGAAGTACCTAAAATGAAATTGGATGATGTTTTTGTTAAAAAAGATGATATTGCTATTGCAGTAAAATCAGAATTGCAACAGGCAATGTTAGATTATGGTTTCGATATTATTAAAACCTTGGTTACCGATATTGATCCAGATGCACAAGTAAAAGAAGCGATGAACCGAATTAATGCATCAGAACGTCAAAAAACTGCTGCGCAGTTTGAAGGGGATGCAGCTCGTATTTTAATAGTAGAGAAAGCAAAAGCCGAGGCAGAAAGTAAAAGATTACAAGGTATGGGTATTGCAGATCAAAGAAGGGAAATCGCTCGAGGTCTAGAAGAGTCTGTAGAGGTATTAAATAAAGTAGGTATCAATTCTCAAGAAGCTTCTGCATTAATTGTGGTAACTCAACATTATGATACGCTACAGAGTATTGGTGAGGCTACTAATACGAATTTAATATTATTACCTAATTCTCCTCAAGCAGGTAGTGATATGCTTAATAATATGGTAGCTAGTTTTACGGCAAGTAATATGATTGGCGAAACAATGAAAAAAACCAATAAGCCTAAACTTAAAGAATAAATAATTGTAGGATTATTTTTTTAATATGTAACCCAAGAACATTTGTTCTTGGGTTTTTTTATTCTTTTCAGACTCCGTTCTAAGTAATATTCTACTTTAGTTATCGGGCTTCCCAAAAGGCTGTTTTAAAGCCATTAGCGCGTATTTTTACTTGGATTAATACCAATTAGTCTAAAAAAAGAAAACCACTTGTAGACGTATTGACTACAAGTGGTTTTTTATAGTAAACCTTAATTAAACCGAGGTTCAACAATAAGGTATACTTATACTAGATTATCTATTGAATTTTAGCCCAAGAATCGCGTAAACCTACGGTTCTATTAAATACTAAATTGTCAGCCGTTGTATCGGGATCAACACAAAAATATCCCATGCGTTGAAATTGAACTCGGTCTCTAATTTGTGCTTCTTTAAGATGAGGTTCTACATATCCTTTAATTACTTGTAAAGAATCTGCATTTACAAATTCCATAAAATCCTTGTCTTTATGTGTATCCGGACTTTCATCAGTAAACAAACGATCGTATAAACGAATTTCGGTTTCTACAGCATGTTTTATTGAAACCCAATGCAACGTTCCTTTTACTTTACGTAAGCTTTCTTCAGAACCACTACCACTTTTACTTTTTGGGTCATACGTACATTGTACCTCTATTATATTCCCATCCGTATCTTTTGTACAAGATTCCGCCTTTATAATGTATGCATTCTTTAAACGAACCTCTTTTCCAAGTTTTAATCTGAAAAACTTCTTGTTTGCTTCTTCTCTAAAATCTTCTTTTTCTATATAAAATTCTCTTGAAAAAGGAACTTTTCTAGAACCGGCACTTTCATCTTCAGGATTGTTTTCAGCATCTAACCACTCTTCTTCACCTTCTGGGTAATTTGTAATAACTACTTTCAAAGGATCTAAAACACCCATAACTCTTGGTGCAATTTTATTTAAATGATCACGTACTTGAAACTCTAATAACGAAACATCTATTAAGTTATCTCTTTTTGCTATACCTATAGTATCTACAAAATTACGGATAGATTCTGGAGTATACCCTCTTCTTCTTAAACCAGAAATGGTTGGCATTCTTGGATCGTCCCAAGAATCAACAACACCCTTTTCTACTAATTGCGCCAGTTTTCTTTTACTGACTACGGTGTGACTTAAATTTCTACGAGCAAACTCGCGTTGTTTAGGTCTTACTTTAGTTTCATCATATACTTGATCTAAAAACCAGTTATATAGCTCACGATGCATTGCGAATTCTAACGTACAGAAAGAATGAGATACTTGTTCAATATAATCGCTTTCTCCATGTGTCCAATCATACATCGGGTAAATACACCAATCGGTATTTGTTCTGTGGTGTGCTTTATGCAGTATACGATACATAATAGGGTCTCTCATTAACATATTAGAAGAAGCCATATCTATTTTGGCTCTTAATACATGAGTACCTTCTTTAAAGTCTCCGTTTTTCATCTTTTCAAAGAGTTCTAAATTCTCTTCTATAGATCTATTTCTATTCGGACTATCAGTGCCTGGTTCTGTAGGTGTGCCTTTTTGAGTGGCCATATCTTCAGAAGATTGATTATCGACATAAGCTTTACCCTGTTTAACCAATTCAATAGCCCAATCATATAATTGTTGGAAATAATCAGACGCATACCGTTCGGTATCCCACTTAAAACCTAACCATTCTACATCCTTTTTGATGGCATCTACAAATTCTTGCTCCTCTTTTGCTGGGTTGGTATCGTCAAATCTCAGGTTTACAGGTGCATTATATCTAAGACCTAAACCAAAGTTTAAGCAAATAGAGCTTGCATGCCCAATATGAAGGTAACCATTAGGCTCTGGAGGAAAACGAAAACGTAATTCGTCTTTGGTATAACCATTTACCAAGTCCTCTTCAACAATTTGTTCAATAAAATTCAAAGACTTCGATGTCTCACTCATGTCATTATTTTTCAGGGTACAAAAGTAGCAAAATTGGCTTAATTGGAAGGTTTAAAATACATACACCTTACATAAAATGAGTTTCACAACAGAAATCTTCCTTCCGACAACATAAAGTTCCACTTCGTCGTATTTAATGACATATTTGTCTAAGAAATGTTGTGAACGGAAAAACTTATTAACCAACTTTTCAACCGTAGTGGCCCCCATAACTACAAATGCATATGAAAACTTTGAACAAACTTACCGTATTTACAGCACTATCCATGCTATTCTGCGCTTTTCAATTATCTGCGCAAGCAATAGTAATTAATGCTCCAGAACCTGCAGACAATCCGAACCTGTCAGGTAGTACTCCGTGGTCTGCCGTATGTGCAGGTAATGGCGGATTCAACGAATATTTTGTCAATATTACCTGGATAGGTACCGCCAATGCAGACAACGAGTTTATTCTCGAATTGTCTGATGCCAGTGGTAGCTTTACAAATGCTCAAACTTTGCAAACGATTACGGATCAAAATGCCGTTAAGGATTTTGATACAAGTTTTGCAATACCTACCGACACTCGTGGCGAAGGGTATAAGATGAGAGTAAGAAGTACAGACCCTGTAAAAGTTGGTAGCGAATCTGAGGCATTCAATATGTATTATATGGATGTTACTTCGAATCTTAATATTAGTGAATTAGGTAACGGCGTGCCACCGGGTACGGTTTGTAGTACTGGTGCTATTACGTTACAAGTTGATAATATTGACAACCCAGAAACCTATCAGTATATTTGGTTTCGTAGTGGAACTGAATTAACAAGTGAAACTGGGCATACATTAAACGTTACGCAATCGGGTATGTATAATGTATATATCAATTACGGACCAAGATGTACCGGTTCTGGTAATACAGATTCTAATATTGTAGATGTAACTATTGGTGGTTCAGGAACCGGTATTGCAGTTACTACCCCAACTAAAACTTCTTTATGTAGTACCGATACAGAAATGTTAAGTATAGACCAAACAGATGCTTCTTGGAGCTACCAATGGTTTAAAGATGATGTAGAGATTGTTGGAGCAACAGCAACTTCATATAATGTTAATGCTGCGAATGCAGGTTTCGAAGGGGACTATGCAGTAGAGATTTCTGGAACAGGTATTTGTAATGAAAGGTCTGCAGTAGTAGCTATAACCAATGCAGAATTATATACCGTTTCTGTAGTGAATGAAATCAACATGGTTTTATTGCCTACACAAAACGAAGTATTATCAGTAACCACAACAGCGATTACGCCAAGTTATAAATGGTTTAGAAACACTGTTGAGATTTCTGGTGAAACAAATAGTACGCTTACAATTACTGAAGATGGTGAGTACCATGCCGAAGTTACACAAACAGGCGGTGCTTGTTCAGTGTCTTCTAAAAACTCTGATGTAACTACAGTAGTGTCTCCTGCTTCTTTTGAATTGACTATAAATTATACCGGTGCGTATACATCTTGTGAAACCACAAGTACGATATTAGGTGTTGAACTTATAAACGCAGTTGCTACAGATGGCACTAAAACAGATGTTACCAGTGCGTTACTTGACGGATTTACTTATGAATGGAGTAAAGACGGTTCAGCTATAAGCGGTGCAACTAGCAACAGTATTAGTTTGGCTTCAAATTCAGAAAATGGTGATTATGATTTAAATGCAACCGTTGGTAGTTTTGATGTAGATTCTAATGTTTTACCTGTTCAATTACTAACAAACGAAACAGTAAGTATTACAAGTTCAGGAACTGTTTTCTGTAGCGGTGGCGAAACTATTACATTAAGCACAACCACCGATTTAAGTTCAGCTACATATCAATGGCAATTAGACGGTGCGTCGATTAACACAACAGATGCTGTATTAACGGTTTCTACTGCGGGTACATATACTTTAGCGATAGATAGAGATGGTTGTTCTTTAATCTCTAATGAGATTGTGGTTACACCGTTAGACGAAAACCTAATTACACTTGACCCAGGTACAGAAATAGTAATGCCAGAAGGTACTACTAGATTGGTTACTGCAAGTGGAGGTACTGCCTACAGATGGTTAGATGCCAATGCAGTAGAAGTAAGCAACTCTGATAGTGTAAACCTTACCGAAGCAGGTAGTTATACCCTAATAGCTTCTATAGACAATTGTGAGATTGTTAGACAGATTGAAGTAACCTATTTAGACACTTTTAAAGTGCCTAATGTAATTACCGTGAATGGAGATGGTATTAATGATCAATGGATCATACCAAACTCTTATTCTAATAAAGCCGATGTCAATGTAATTATCTACAATGAGCAAGGGCAAGAAATTGTAAACGAATTCGATTATAAAAATAACTGGCCGCAGTCAACTACTGCGTTCACTAAACAAAACATGGTATTCTACTATAAAATCAGGAATGCCAGTGAAGTACTTAAACAAGGTACGATCACAGTAATACGTTAAGCTCACCATGCTAAAGAAAAGTGTTTTATATCTATTGTTATTTGTGTTAGCTATCATGAAGGTTAGCGGGCAAGAGGAAAATCCGTTTGTATCATACGATGTTCCTGCCCAGAACCTTCTGAAGTATAACCGATTCTTAATCAACCCAACGTTTTCAACGGTTAGGGAAGACAAATCCTATATCAATTTGTTACACCGAAACCAATCGGTACAATTTGATGATAACAATCAAAACTATTTCTTAAGCTATAGTGGACGTGTAAATGATAAAACCGGATTAGGTCTTAGTCTATATTCTCAAAGAGAAGGTATCTTAAGTAACTTTGGTGTGTTGGCAAATTATGCCTACGGTATTAAATTGAACGACAAGAGTAATTTTACTTTTGGTGCAAACGTCTCTTATTACCAAAGTGGATTTGATAATGGTAGAGCTTCTACTGTAGAAGAGGATCCTTTCTTAGCAGGATTGCAAGATCAGAACTTGTTATCATTTCAACCAGGTTTTAACCTTTCTTACGGTAAGTTCGATGTTGGTGTTTTTGCAGAAAACCTTTTTGATTACAACTTAAAGACGAGTGAATCGGTAACGGAGTTTAAAGACAAAACATATTCTGGTCACTTACAATATACCCATCAGTTTGAAAAGCAAGATGGTATTTTTGAACAAGGGCGTTTAATGCCTTTGGCAAGAGTTAGAAAAGTAGGAGAAGAAGATGTTACTTTAGGTGGAAGTTTAATTCTTGACCTTCCAAAATTAGGATGGATACAAGGTGGATATGATAGTTTTTACGGTGCAGCTGCAGGTGTAGGTTTTAACCTGAACCAAAGAATTTCTTTAGGCTATACCATGGAAAAAGGATTGTCTAACAACTTTGATAATTTCGGAGTTACGCATGAGATATCATTTGCTTATTCATTCTCTCCGAACCTTACCGAAGATAGGGTAATGTTAGAAGATGACTTTGAAGATGATTTAGTGCAGAATGATGAGGAGCCTGAGAATATTGCAACGAATGAAGAGATAGAAGAGTTGAAGATGAAATTGGCAGAAAATGATGCCATTATCGAAGAGCTGATGTTTCGTCAAGATTCTCTAGAGTCTATTCGCCAAACTGACTTAGAAAGACGTTTTGCCATGGTAATGCGTATGGTTCGTAATGAAACCAATGGAGAAAGACCCGACTTAGAAAATAAGGCAAAAGAGCTTTTCCTTGATGAGAACAGCAACACTGAAGTTGCATCTAATTACAACCCGAGTAATACAGGAACGCCAGAAGTTGCGTCTAATTATAACCCAAGTAATTCAGGTGAAGCAGTTGCTAGTAATCAAGAAACTACTCAAACAAAACAAGATAGGGTAGCAGTGGTAACAAACGAAAGAAAAGACCCTGTAGCAGAAAGACAAGAAGTTGCCGAAAATAATACCGATACGAATATTTCATCTGATAGTAGGTTTAAAGAGCAAGTGCAGCCAAAAGATGCTGTAGTTGCAAATAGACCACGAAACAATGATACCCCTGTTGCGAAAGCAACTAGAGACGTTACTCAAGATGGAGTGAAAAGTAGAAGGTTTAAAGACTTACCAGATGTTACAGATGGTTACTATGTAGTTGCCAATGTATACAAAGGTGGGCAGTACATGAATAACTTTATTAACGGTTTAAATGAGCAGGGCATTAATGCTGATTATATAGATGTTCCAAAAACCGGATTAAAGTATGTGTACCTAGAACGTTATGATACATTTGAAGAAGCTGTAGCAGCTCACGACAATAAACTGAACGGTACATATGATGGTGCCACTTGGATTATGAACGTTGATAACAGATACACTAATGAGGCTTACGCAAGCAATGTAAATAAGATCAAAGAGAAATCTTCGAAGTATGATTCTAATGTTTTAACCTCAAATGAGGTGGTTAGAGATAATGTAGATTCTAGAGAAGCTGATTCAAAATCTTATGTTATTGAGGGTGCCGGTTCTGGTTATTACCTTATTGCAAATGTGTTCGCTAACCCTAAGAATGCAAAACGATTTGTAACCTTGCTAAATTCATTCGGATTAAATGCGAGTTACTTCATCAACCCTAAGAACAATTACAGATACGTATACCTTAAAAAGCACGACTCTTGGACCAAAGCTTTGATCTCTTACTACTCTAAGCTAAACGACGCTTACAATGAGAAGATGTGGATAATGAGGGTCAACCATGAACTGCTGGTTTAGAACGACTATAGGTTAACATAACGATTATACAAAGACCTTATCATCTAAGATGATAAGGTCTTTGTTGTTACTACTGAATACAAGGTTTAGGCTATTGACAATAGCGCTTTTTCAACCTTTTAATATACACATCGTTATATTTTATGACACTTCATAATTTTGATGAAACATTATTCAAGAAAGAAGTCAAATTGAATACGTTAATTTAAAGACCGATTAACATACGGATTGGTATTTTAAATTTTTTCAAAACTTTATTTGATAATTTGAATTCAAATCGGGGTGATGTTTCTCTAAGTTTCAACCTAATATTTTTACAACTTCATAGTATTCAAATTAGGGTTATATCAATTGGAAGATATATAAGTTCGAACTAAATTCTTATCAAACTAATCGTAATCAAATTACTAAGATGTAAAGTCAACTTGCCTTTTTCAAAAGTGATTTTTGAACGGTAATCTTCTTGATGATTATTTGATTTTATAATAAGATATTCGTCTTCAATAAACCAGTATAATTGATTATCATTATCTACCAAGAACCATTTATTATTTGAAGTTACATAGCGTAAATGTTCATCGGTAAATGTAAAAGTGCTTCCAATTATTTGGTTGATGTCATTTGGAAAGCAAACCCCTGGTCGGGTGATATTAACTTTTTCAATCTTCCATGTACCGATTAATTCTTTCTTCAATATAACATCAGATGTTACTTGACTTTGAATAAGTATAAGAAGTAAAACTATGATTTCTTTCATAAGTTCAAGACGAGTTAAATCACCTTAGGTTACTTCCAATTATAATTGAGGACTAACTTTAAAATACGAACTTATCATATTGCTAATTTGAAAGTACTTGTACATCGGATGGAACGGTTCTTGTTTTATCCAATTTATGAGAAAACCAATTATCTTGCTAATCCTCTTTTTTGCTCAATTATGTTTTGGTCAAGAGAAAGAAATATCTAAATCTTTTCTAATTGATCGTTGGAAGGTTTATAAGACTATAAAAGAAGGTGATACTGAAATTACAGTTTATAAGCGCAGTAGGACTTTGAAAATTGGTAGCGAACTTCGTTTTTTGAGTACCGGTCAATACCGCATAACCTTTAATTCAGGAAGGAGAATAGGGCGTAGTTGCGGAAATGAAATTCGTTCGGGAGGGATAAATGGATATTATCGTTTTAATTCCCAAGAACAAACAGTAACCCTTGAAAGTTATAATACTGATCCTAATATTAATTGGAGTCTTGTATGGATTGATGAGAATTCATTTGGAGTAAAAAAAGCAAAAAATAACATTACTTATTATTAAGCAAGTCTTTTTGCCAATCAATACTAAAAAAAATACTTAGGGAGTATTTGGAAAACTCTTCGTTTTCCAGATATCACTTGTAATATGGAAACTTGTTAATCAAGATGATTATTTTTCCCATTTAAATTGAAGTCCTTTTTTTGAAAATCAAGGAGCTGATATTTATTTCATTATCACCTACTTTTTTTGTTTACAACGCTATACTTACAAATGCTGTTTTCCTCATATCTAATTCTATGTTCAGATAATAGTTGTGTAATTACTTCTCTGGTTTCATCTTCATCTAATTGTATTTTTTCTCCTAAGTCAATTTCATTTAATTGATTCTTATTTTCAATTAATGCTTTATAATATCTGTCTTTATTTTTCATGTGTTTGTTTTTTTACTGCTATCATCATATGCGGACTAAATGGCAAAATGTAGCTGTCGTTTTCTGTAATTTGTAATAGTTCAATTAAGTTCTCTCTCTTTTTATCATTCAGCATATTTGCAAAGAAATCTTTATCAAGCCAAGTCATACCTTCAACAGCATATGTGTTTAAGTACGTTAAATCTTGATGGCTAAATTCTTCTTTTAATTGTTCGGGTTTGTGATAATAAGCCTCGGCCAAGAGCCATGGAAAATCATCTGGCGGATTATGTATTCCTGTAGTCAATTCATTCTTGCACATTTCAAAGAATGACCTTTTATGTATTAGACCATTTAAAAGCCCGACCAAAGTTGATGCCGTATAATTGATAGCGAATCCTAAGATGACTCCACCTTTTTTTAAAACACGCTTAGCTTCTTTTATGGTTAATTCTCTGTCTTTTTTTCTTTGAAGATGATAAAGAGGACCATGAAGAATAATGAGGTCTGCATAATTATTTTTGAAGTTTAATTTTCTAGATTCACCTAAGTGAACCGAGAACTTGTTCTTTAATTTCTTAGTCCTATTTTCTGCTAGTTGTAAATGTTTAGCAACGGGTTCAACCAAATGAACTTCATGACCTTTTTTGGCAAGCCATTCAGCATACTTACCTGTACCACCACCGACATCTATAATCTTCGAAGATGATGTAGAAAGGTATTTCTCTATAAGCGATTTTATTCTTTCGAATTCAAATACACCCATGCCTTTTTCAAGTCTAGTTTCTTCAGATGCTTTGTTATAGAACACTGCGATATTTCTTGATATTAACTGTTCACTTTTCATTTTTGATTTACGGTAATAGCATCAAATTTCAAACTGCAGAATGCAATTGAAAGAGATGATGCAATCGATTTTTCAATCAATTGATTTTCTTTAAAATTTTATAAAATAAAAGGTTCTTATTATCTGTGCATTAGAAAGCTTCTATGCATTAGTGCTCGTTGTTCGAGTTTGTCTTTTTAGAAAGACCTAGATAATATGTAGAATTAGTATAACAGATTCTAAAGATAGCCAATCTTATTTAATACCTGTCTTACGTTACAGACTATCAGCCAGGTTAAAGTATGTACAAGACTGCTCACTTCACCTTTAAGCCTATTTTAAGTACTAAATCTTAGTATCCCTGTAGATTTTAGACAAGTAGACAAAGCTTCTTTAGAGCTGCTTATTATTGTTTAGACTAATCGATTCTTAACCGCAGCCTTTTCAAATCTACTTTTGCGAAATCAACATTTTATATGTTTTTAAAAAGTACGCTTTGTGTCGTTTATTATAAATTTAAACCGGCTTTAATTTAGTAGATATGCTCGTTTAAAAGACGCTTTTATTAATGCATCTGCAGTCTATTTCAATGGACGGAATGTTTATTCTTAATGCGTTTTGCTTTAATAATCATCATTTTATAACCAAATTACATCGAATATTTTACCATAGAAAAACCAAATTAATTGATAAAAACTTAGAGCTTTTAAGACATTAGTTACCATTTCAAAATTCAAAAACTACCAGTTTATTTCGAAAATATTTACAACTAAATTTTATCTATTTACCACTTAAATTAAAATATCAAAGTTACGCTAGTGGGTACTTAATCGTTGAAATACACTCTTTTCTTAAAATCACAAACCCATTCTATTTGCTGTTTCACAACAGAAAACATCGTTACCACAACAATAAATTCTTTACGTAACTACTAAGGTTAATATTTGTTATTGGAGAATTTCCCGCTGAACGATGCGAAATGGATATCGAATGATAGGAAGCCTCCAACAATTTTAGAACATGACCAAACTGACTCGTTTTTTAGATTTTACCAAACACACTTCTCTTATGGGAAAACAGTACTCAAAATATTTATTTTTCATTTTATTCTTGGCACTAGGTTTACAAACCGCCGTATCTCAGGTTAAAAATGATTTCGACGTTCGTTACGAAGCTGATATTCGAGGTGAACTAACCTTTATTGCGAACAACATTGTCAACAGGTACGAGCCTTCTACAACCCGTAGACAATGGGTGTGGAGAAATGGTCGTTGGAGAATAGAAAACGTAACTACCCCAGAAGTATCTGCAAATACGCCTCTTAACGCCACGGGGAGTGCTTCAAATTACAATGACAATTATGACATGCGCTACATTGATGTCGATAGTGATACCAGCACTTTTAGTTCTAGTAGTGCGAACTTGGTAATACCCGATGTTGATTGTTCTTTAGTGCGCTATGCAGGTTTATATTGGTCGGCCGTTTATGTAAATTCAGATAGAAGTACTATTGATGATATTAAGTTTAGAACACCAGGTGGTGCATACCAAGATATCACTGCAGATGAGATAATTTTTGATGGTGCTGGCGATGCTGATTTTGGATATTATAGTCCGTATGCTGCATATAAAGATGTAACTTCAATAGTTACTGGTTTGGCAAATCCTAACGGAGATTATTTTGTTGCCAATGTAAGAGCTAGTACTGGAAATAGTATTTCTGGTGGTATTTCTGGTGGATGGAAAATGGTTATTGTTTATGAAAACCCAAATTTACCTGGTGATAAATTTATAACAACTTTTGATGGTTATGCAGGTGTAAAGTCAGGAGAAAGTATTGATATCCCGGTTAACGGATTTACTACTTTACCCGCACCATTTCCAGTATATGCAAACATGGGTGTTGCTGCTTTAGAAGGTGATAACCGAATTGGCGGTGATGCTTTACAAATAAATGCTAACGGGTCTTTTACTACATTATCTAATGGACAAAACCCTGCTAATAATTTTTTTAATTCTAGTATTACTCAATTTGATACTCAATATACAACCAGAAACCCTAATAGTATAAATACATTAGGTTGGGATGTTGACCTTTTTGAAATACCAAATGGTGGTGCCAGTAATACGATTATACCTAACGGTGCAACTAGCGCTATTTTAAGAGCAAGCTCCTCTCAAGATAAATATGATATCTTCTTTACGTCTTTTGATGTTGATATTATTGCTCCGAATATTGTTTTGGAGAAAAGAGTACAAACACCGGGTGGTGTAGATATTACAGGTCAAGGTGTGCATTTAGGGCAAACCTTAGATTACGTTTTAACTTTCGAAAACATTGGTAATGATGATGGTGTAAACTATACGATTAGAGATGTATTGCCAGTAAACGTTTCTCCACCAGATGGGCGAAGCTTTTTTAATGATACAGATTTTACCTTTCCTGCTCAAATATGTACTGGTACCCCAAGAACTTGTTACGAGATAACATATACTTACGACCCAGCAACAAGAGAAATTGTTTTCAGCATACCAGATGTTTATGTAGAAGATGAAGATGGTGAATATTCTATTGGTTTTCGTGTTCAAGTTGCCGAAAACTGTTTTGACTTTATTGATGCGTGTTCAGATTTAATTGAAAACTTAGCTTATAGTTCATATAGAGGTGAGAATAATTCTGCACAGGTTACAGATGATCCGAGTGTAACTGATTTTAATACATGCGGTTTTGTTATTCCGGGAGCTACAAACTTTCTTTTAGATGATCTTTCTGATTGTAACTTTGAAAGAACAATTGAACTTTGTGGTACCAGTGCTATTTTAAATGCTGGTGACGGTTTCGATTCTTATATATGGTATCGCGACACAAACAGTAACGGCGAGATTGATGCGTCTGATATTGAAATTAATGATGGTGATCCAGATAATGATCCTAGTACACAAGTTGTAACATTAGTTGGACAGTATATAGTTGATAAAATTGTTGCTGACCCCTGTAAAGGATTTAAAGAAATTATTACAGTAGAGCCATTTGGTTCTGGTAACTTACCTAACCCGGTAACAGAATATTTTAATGAGGTAAATGGCGACACAGACCCAAGTAATGATATACCTGGTGAAATAGTTTTCTGTTCTGACGACAGCTCGTACCTGCCAAAAATTTTCTTATGTGGTATTAACGATTCGCAGCCATTGGCAGTAAACATTGTTGATGCACAAAGCGTGGCTTGGGAAAGATTAGTTGAAGGTAGTTGTGGTGTTGATGTTGGCGAAGATTGTGCCAATAGAGCACTTACATGTACATGGACAGAAGTTGGTACAGGTAGTAACTATTTATTAAATGCACCAGGCGAATACAGACTTTCTGTTATTTATCAAAATGGTTGTACAAGTCGCTTTTTCTTTAAAGGTTTTCAGAATAACTTAGATATAGATTTTAATAATAGAGATATTGTTTGTGATACCGATGGTAACATTACTATTACAAATCTTGGTAGTGGTTATGGATATCAACTTGTAGATAATGATACCAATGCTACAATCGTTCCATTTAGTGCTAACAACGGACCAAGTTTTGATTTTGCTTCTGGTGAAAATGGTTCTTATAGAGTAGAGGTTACTCAACTTGATACTAGCGGTAACCCCATTGAAGATGCTTGTATTTTTACAACTCCAGTAATTGGGGTGCGTGAGCGAGCAATTACATATAATGTTAGTGTAACGCCTGAAACCTGTTTTAATTTAGGAACAGTTAACCTACAGATTACAGATGCAAATCCACCATATGCTTTTGAACTTAGAATAGATGACGGTGCAAATGGAGGATTAGGTACTCTTATAGATAGTCAAAATGGTCATGCAGACAATAACTACACTTTTACAGATGTAAGTGCTGGTGACTATATAGCTTATATTTCTACAGATGATGGATGTTCTTATAGTGAATCAGTAACTGTTATTGATGAAAATGACTTAGAGCTAACCGCAAGGGTATCTCAGCATATTACGTGTAGAGAAGGTAATATTTTAATGGATTCTGATGGTGGTAAAACACCACACACCTATGCCATTTGGGAATATATAGATGATTCTGGTAATATAGTTACTTCTTACCCAACGTATGCTGATATACCAGCAACCGACTTTCAGTCTAGTCAAATTTTTGACATTTTAAATCCTGGTGATTATGTCTTTGTAGTATTAGATAGAAACGGTTGTTATAAAGAATCAAACACGGTAACCATAGAATTTCAGCCTGCTGCTGATTTCGATGCCACTACAGTTAATGATGTTTTGTGTTTTGGTGAATCTACTGGTAGAATTCAGTATAACTTAATAGATAATAATGGGTATCAATTAACATTCTCTCTTTTTGATTCTGATGACCAACCTTTAGCCGAGAATACAACAGGTCTTTTTCCAAACTTGGCAGATGGTGATTATAGAGTTGTAATCAATCAAAGAAAAGGTAGTGCATCATGTGATTATGAAGAGAACTATTCTATTTCTGCACCCTCTTCAGCTATTAGTGGTACTTCGGTTCTGATTCAAGATTATACATGTTTACAAGAGGGTATTATCGAGGCTCAAAACGTTACCGGTGGTACCGCTCCATATGAATATAGTATTGATGGAATCAACTTTGTTCCAGATACGACCGTAAATGCACATCGTTTTGAAAACTTAACAGACGGCACTTATAATCTTATCATTAGAGATGCCACTGGTTGTACGCTAAGTACTGACGAAATTGTGATAGACAGACCAAATCCTCCAACAGATTTAACTATTGTGGAGTCTCAGATTACATGCCCGGCACAAACCGTTAATTTAACGGTAAATGCAATTAATGGTACGGCGCCATATGTATATTCAATTATAGCACCTGCTACAATTGCACCAACAAGCACAACAGGAAACGAAGCCGCTTTTGATGGTTTAGCTCCTGACACCTATACGGTAAGAGTTACAGATGCCGATGGTTGTTTTTATGATGAAAATTATACAATAAATGCAATCAACCCAATTACTGCAAACGGTCAAACTACACAACCAATCAGTTGTTTTGGTGCTGCAGACGGAGTTATTCGTTTTAATGTAAACTTGCAAGCTGGTCAAAACTTTACGTATACAATTACTGGTCCTACAGGAGTTGAAAGAACTGGCGGTACCGAAGCTTTAATTGATAACATCAATAACTTAGCACCTGGTATATATACAATTGATATTGTAGATACAGATACTAACTGTATATATTCTGCTACTCATGAATTAGAAGGTCCTGCTTCGGCATTGGCAATTTCTAGCTTAATAGAAACACAACCTAGCTGTACATCAGATGGCAGTGTAAGTGTTCTAGCAACTGGTGGATGGGGTAGTTATGTATATGAATTAAGCAATCCAGATGCTACTGTATTTGGTTCTAATACTACAGGTTCTTTTAATGGATTATTACAAACAGGAACATATAATGGAACAATTACCGATGCTAACAACTGTAGTATTCCATTCACGTTCGATTTAAATCCGGCAACGGCACCAGTTTTAGTAATTACACCAAATCAAGATTGTTTTGATGATGCTGTATTATTAACCTTGACGGCAAGTGTTTCTTCTGGTGGCGACGGTACTTTTGAATATAGCTTAAACGGTGGTGCTTTTAGTGGTACTAATGTATTCTCTGGTTTATTAGCTGGTACATATACTATTGATGTTAGAGACGGAAATAATTGTACAGATACAGAAAGTATTACCATAGACCCAGCGTTAACGGTAAATGCAAGCGCAAGTGATATTACTGCTTGTGGTACCGATACCGATATTACTATTGTTGGTGCTGGCGGAGATGGTAACTATGTATACGCTGTTGTTGCTGACGGAATTACGCCAACTGCTGGTGATTTCAACGCAAGTAACTCAGTTACTGTTACTGGAACGGGTGACTATGATGTATATGTTAGAGATAATAGTGGAGCAGCTGATTTCTGTGAAACTTTATATGATATTACAATAGACCAGGAAGCTCCTGTTGCTGCAACACCGACTATTGTAGATGTAACTTGTTTTGGTGGTAATAATGGTAGTATTTCATTAGCCCCAAGTGGTGGTGAAGCTCCTTATAGGTATAGTATTGATGGTGGTACTTTTGGCACCGTAAGTTCATTTAATAATCTTACTGCAGGTACATATGATGTTAGAGTTAGAGATGTAAACGATTGTGAAGTTACTTTATCTGTTGATGTAGATGAGTTACCTGAAATAGTAGCAGAAAGTGTACAAACAGAAGCGTATACATGTAATCAATTAGCAGAAATTACTGTTGGTAGCGTAACACCTACAACTGGTGGTTCTGGCTCTTATCAATATAGCTTAAACGGCGGCATTTGGACAGCAGCGACTGCTGGCGGAACTTTCTATACAGATTTGACCGATAACACATACACTGTTCAAGTAAGAGACGCAAACAATATCAATTGTGTTGTAACTCTTCCTGAAATTATCATTGCTCCTTTACCAACCATACCTTCTTTAAGTAGTAGTGTTGCTTATAGTTGTGATGGAACAGGGATTATTACAATTCTTCCAAACGATGCAACGTATACGTATAGCATTGATGGCAACACACCTCAAACGAACAATGTATTTAGCAATGCAATAGTAGGTCAACATACAATTACCGTAGATTATGGTAGTGAGTGTACTACAGATATTATTGTAACTGTCGAAGATGGTTTTCAGTTTGAAGCAGCAATGCTTTCTTATAAAGATTTAGATTGTAATGCAGATAACTCTGGTTCGATCACTTTTGAAGTGGCTAATTATGGTGCAAGCGGATTTGAATATAGTTTAGATGATTTTGCCAGTATTTTAGGTAGTACTACGGTATCACCACAAACGATATCTGGTCTTGCAGCAGGTAGTTATAGAGTTTATGTTAGAGATGCAGCAAGTACTTTACCAGGTTGCGCAAAATTTTTCGATCAAATTATTGATGAGCCTACTTTAGTTGTTGCTGATGCAAATCTTACGCAAGATTTTACATGTAACAATGGTGGTGCAGAAATTACGGCTAGTGCAACAGGTGGTACTCCGGGCTATATGTATCAATTAGAAGAAGATGTGCTCGGAATTGTAACTGCATACCAAACAGAAACTGTTTTTAACGGACTGCCTGCAGGTACATATTATGTTCGTGCGAGAGACGCAAATGGTTGTTCAGACTTAAGCGATACACCAATTGTAGTTACTGCTCCATTAACTCCTGTATTTACACTTCAAGAAACGGTATGTTATAGTGGTAGTAATGATGCAACTATTGTTGTAGATGTGACTGCAGGAAATGGTGATTACCAATTTAGAATCAACGGCGGTTCTTATGTTACTCCGGCTCCAGTAAATGCAACGACTTATACGTTCACGGGATTATCAAATGGTACATATACCGTTGAGGTTACCGATGCTTTTGGTTGTGATGCTGCGGCTCAAACCATAACCATCGAACAACAAGTAACAGTTAGCGCAAGTGCAAGTACAATAACTGCTTGTGGTACTGATAGTGAAATAAATATTACCGCTGCAGGTGGTGATGGTAATTACGTTTATGCGGTCGTTGCTGACGGAGCTATTCCAACAGCTGGCGATTACGGAACAACGAATCCGGTTACCGTTACTGGTTCTGGAGATTACGATGTTTATGTTTTGGACAATAATGGAGGCGCAGATGCGTGTCCTGCCATGTATGATATTAATATTGCTCAAGATGCTCCTGTAGCAGCAACACCAACTGTTGTTGATGTTACTTGTTTTGGAGGTAATAACGGTAGTATTTCTTTAGCACCAAGTGGTGGTGAAGCACCATACACTTATAGTGTTGATGGTGGAACTACTTTTGGTTCGGTTAGCTTATTCAATAATTTAACTGCTGGTACTTATGATGTTCGAGTTAGAGATGTAAACGATTGTGAAGTTACATTATCTGTTGATGTAGATGAGTTACCTGAAATAGTAGCAGAAAGCATACAAACAGAAGATTATACATGTAACCAATTAGCAGAAATTACTGTTGGTAGCGTAACACCTACAACTGGTGGTTCTGGTTCTTATCAATATAGCTTAAACGGTGGTACTTGGACAGCGGCAACTGCTGGTGGAACAGTATTCACCGACTTGTCTGATGGTACATTTACCGTTCAAGTAAGAGATGCAAATAATATTGCATGTGTAATTAATCTTCCGAATATCATTATTGCTCCTTTACCAACAGCACCTTTATTAAGTAGTACTGTTGCTTATAGCTGTGATGGAACAGGGATAATTACAATTCTTCCAAATGATGCTACATACACTTATAGCATTGATGGCAATACGCCTCAAACGGGCAATGTGTTCAATAATGCTACAGTTGGTCAACATACCATTACTGTAGATTATGGTAGTGAGTGTACTACGGATATCATTGTTGATGTTCAAGATGGTAATGCTTTTGATGCTGCAATTTTATCTTATGAAGATTTAGATTGTAATGCAGATAATTCTGGTACGATAACTTTTGAAGTCGAGAATTTCGGAGCAGGTGGTTATGAGTATAGCTATGATAGTGCTTTTGCAACTATCGAAGGTAGTGATACTGCTGCAACACATCAAATAACTGGTTTATCTCAAGGCACTTATACAATTTATGTTAGAGATGTTGACAACCCAATTGCCGGTTGTACTAAAATGTTGACTCAAATTATTAATGAGCCTTCAGTTTTAACGGTTTCTAATACGCCAACACAACCTACATGTATTGATGACGGTGCTGTAAATATTACGGTAACAGGTGGTACTTCTGCATATTCTTATGTAATTGAATTACCAAATGCTTCATCAACGCCTGCACAGAATTCAGGAATATTTACAGGTCTTGATCAATTAGGTTTACATACCATTACGGTTACCGATGCAAATGGATGTACGGAAACGGACACCTTTACATTAACAGCACCTGTTGCTCCAGTAGCAAGTATTTTACCAAGTTCAGATGTATGTTTTGATTCTTCTGTTTCAGGTTCAGCGACTATTGAAGTTGGTGCAACTGGCGGTGTGGCTCCATATACCTATAGAATGGGTACAGGTACATTTACAACTGTTAATACTTTCGCAAGTCTTACGCCTGGTAGTTATACTTTTGAAATTAGAGATACCAATGGTTGTACCGATACGGTAACTTTTGATATTGAAGCTCAATTAACGGCAACACTTACATTGGATAAAGACCTAGATTGTACTGCATCACCAGATGCTACAATGAATTTAGTTGCAAGTGGTGGTTATGCTCCATTTACATATGAATTAGACGTTAATGGTGGTGGTTATGCTGCTTTCGTAGGAACATTCCCACACTCAACGGCAACAGCAGGTACATATAGATTTAGAGTAACAGACGACCAAGGTTGTACTGCTGTTTCTAATTTGGTTACGGTTACAGCAACGGTAAATCCTGTTGCGACTGAAACGGTAACGAACCCTACTTGTTTTGGTGATGCTAACGGTATTGTTGAAATTAACATTGACCCTAATTTTGGTTCTTCCCCTTATGAAATTAATTTTAATAGTGGTGGATTTTCAAATCAAAGAGTCTACACAGGTTTAGCTGCTGGCACATACACATATATTGTTAGAGATTCTAAAGAATGTACGTATAATGGCAGTGTAGATGTTGTTGACCCTGTATTGTTCGATGCAAATGTTGTGGCTACTGACGTTAGTTGTGGAGCAACAGGTGATATACCAGGAAGTATAGAAATTACAATTACAAGTGGTGGTGCACCAAACTTTACATATACACTTTACGATAATCTTAATAATATAGCGACAACAACTAGTCCAAATCCTGTTGTAAACACTACAGCTACTATAGTTAACTTCGGTGGTTTGGTGTTCGGAGATTACTATGTTCGTGTGTTAGATGCGAATGGTTGTGAATACTATGAAAACCCAGTAAGAGTTCTTTCTAACCCATATATTGCTGTTGATGCCGTAATACCTGCTGTTAGTTGTGTAACTGGTGGTACAGTTGAACTTACGGCTAGTGGTGGTTCTGGAAATTATGATTTCACGATTTATGGTGCAGGTACAACGCCAGATACTGAGACACCAGGTGCTACTACTGATGAGGAAGTAGCAACGTATAACGGACTTAATCCTGGTCAGAATTATGTATTCCAGGTGATTGATGTAACAACAGGTTGTTCTAGTTATATTGATGCTGACATTCCTAATTTATCAACTATTGATGTAGTACCAACCCCAACGGTAACCGATGTTGCTTGTTATGGTGATACCAATGGATCAATTGCTTTCCAATTCCAAGGTTATGATGCGGCGGTAACGACCATTAATTATGAATTAAGAGAAAGTATAACGAATACACCAGTTGGTGCTGCATATTCTGGTAGTGTAACGGGTCCAAACGGTCCTGGTCCAACTGCTACGGAAACAGTTTCGAATATTCCTCCTGGAGATTATGTGTTATTTTTCCAAGAAGCGGCTACACCAGAGTGTACAAATACTTTTGAGTTTAGAATATTAGAGCCTAATCCGGTTACATTGACTTTGGCAGACCAAAATAATGGGTACTGTTCAGAGGATGCTAACGTAACTGTTATTGCAGGTGGCGGTAATGGGTCTTACACATATGCTTATGTTCAAGATGGTGCTACTCCAGTATCTGGCGATTATGAAACTAATAATTACAAAGAATTAGATCCTTCTGTAAATACAGATTGGGATATTTATGTGATGGATGGTAATGGTTGTTCAACAGCTTTACCAATAGATGTTACTATTGCAGATGACCCAACCCCAGCTATTTCTGGTTTGGTAATCAACCAATGTACTGCAGATGAGGGTGACTTTATTATAGAAATTACGTTAGACGGCGAAGGGTCGCAACCATACACACTTAGTGTAAACAGTGGTTCATACCAGTCTTCTACATTAACAACTGCAGGTACTACGCATCAGTTTACTGACCTTAGTTCTGGTAGTTATACCGTTCAGGTTCGTGATTTTAACGGATGTGGAAATGTAGAAAACATTGAGATTTTCGCTCCAGTTTCTATTTCTGCTGAGGTTGTTGCACAACCATCATGTGCTGAAGGAGACGGTGAAATCTTAATAAAAGGCTTTGGCGGTTCTACAAATTACGAATATGAATTATTTGAAGGTGGAGTAAGTGTAAACGGAGCGCCACAACCAATGGCTAGCTTTACAGGTTTAGATTCTGGTACGTATACTGCATTTGTATATGATACTACACTAAGCGGATGTAGTGCCCAGGTAATAATATCACTTGAATTAGCTACACCGGTATTGTTTACTACGGTAATGACCGATGTTACTTGTTTTGGTGATTCTGACGGTACTATCGTTGCAACATTAGATGCAACAATGGATAATCCTGTTTATGAATATCAATTATACATTAGAACAGCTCCATTAACATTAACTCCGGTTGGTGTGTCACAAACATCAGGCATATTTACAAATTTACCTGCTGAAGATTATGTAGTAGGTGTTACTTCTGGTCGTGGTTGTGAATTAGAGGTTGATAGTCCGGTAAATACTCCGTTACAAATTACTAATGTGAATGCAAGCGTTGTTGAATTTGGTTGTACCGTTGGTAACAATTCAAACAATGCAACAGTAACTGTAGATACTGCAGCTATTACAGGCGGTAGTAGTACTTATGTTACGTATGAGTTTATTGATAGCAGTTCTGCTATTGTTCAGTCTGGACCATCAAACGTATTAACGGTTATTGATAGAACAGGGGAGACTTATACTATTAATGTATATGATGACAAAGGTTGTTCAGGTAGCACAACAGCTACGGTATTACCTTATGATGAAATGACAGGTGCAACGGCTGCGGTAACTACTACAGTTACGTGTGCTCCAGGAAGTGATGGTGTAATTACAGTTACAGCAACGTCTTCTGCTAGTGATGATACGAAATATGAATATAGTATCGATAACGGTACAAGTTATGTTCCAACCAATGTCTTTAGCGGATTGTCTGCAGGAAACTATAATTTCTTAATAAGACATACAGATACAGGTTGTATTGTAACGGCTTCAGCTATAATTGAAGAGCCAAATACGTTTACTATCGATGTTATAAAAACAAGTGATGTAGTTTGTTTTGGAACGGATACTGGCGAAGTAACTTTTGAATTAGTTGATGCTACATATAGCACAGGTTTTAATTGGGAAATTTTCCGTACCGATAATACTTCAGTTGATAGTGGTTCAGAATTGGCAAATGGTCCAACTCCAATAATTAACTTAGGTGTTGGTGAATACTATGTTTCTATTTCACAAACAAACAATCCGTTCTGTACTAATGTTGAATTTTTCAATATTGCAGGTCCTGATGCTGATATTAGCGGAAACACTGTAGTAACAGAAATTACATGTAACCCAGGAACTGATGGTTCAATTACAATTACTGACGTAGTCGGTGGTTGGGGTGGCTATACGTATTATGTAGGTGTAGGTGTTCCTGCTACTACAGATTTCGTAGCAGATGCTGCTTTCACAGGATTAGGAGCTAATACATACCAAGCATGGGCTCGTGACTCTGAAGGTTGTGAGCGATTGATTCAAGATAATATTGTTCTTGATGTTCCAGATCTTATTGATGCCGATTTACTTGTTACTCAAGAGAACTGTACAAACTTACAGGGTGAAGTAACGGTTAGCAACGTAGTTGGCGGGCAAGGAAGTAACTATACCTACCAATTAAGATTAAACGGTACAGATTTCCGAGCACCACAAAACACGCTAGTTTTTTCTGGTCTAGGTGCTGGCATATATGAAGTAATTGTTTCAGATCAATGGGGTTGTACATTTACAACTGACCCAGTGGAATTATACGAGCAGTTAAGCGCTACTACTTCTGTAGACAAAGCAATTGATTGTACAAGTATACCAGGTGGTACAATTACTATAAATGTAACGGGTGGTTCTACAAACCTTGAGTTTGTAATGACGCCTCCAACAGGTCCTAATGTTACACAAACAAACAATCCGATATTCACAGGATTAACTGTTGATGGTAGCTATAGTTTCTTAGTTAGAGATTTAGATACCACAAACCCTGTTTGTGAATTAACGGTAACGCAAGAGTTAGCTCCTGCAATTCAGCCAGTATTTACAGATTCTCATATAGATATTACATGTTTTGGATCTAACGACGGTTCAATTACATTGACACAGGTGGAAAACGGAGTAAACCCGTTGACATTTACCATATCTCCTGTGGCAGGAACATTTAATGCTAGCAACAATACGTTTGAAGGTTTACCTCCAAATACCTATGTAGTAACAGCAACGGGAACAAATGGTTGTAGTACTGCATCAGGTAACATTGTAATTGATGAACCTTTAGAGATACTTAATGTAACTACTTCGGTAGTAGAATTCGGTTGTACTGTGGGTAATAACCCTAACAATGCTACAATTACTGTTGACGAGACTGCCATTACAGGTGGTAGCGGTAACTATGTAATCTATGAGTTCGTAGATAGTAGTTCAGCTATTGTACAATCTGGTCCGTCTAGCGTGTTAACCGTTATAAACAAAGCAGGTGATACGTACACCATCAATGTTTATGATGACAAAGGATGTTCTGGTAGCACAACGGAAACCATACTTCCTTTTGATGAGATTGTCGATGCAGTTGCAAATGTTTCCAATACGGTTACTTGTGCACCAATTAGTGATGGAGAATTGACAGTAGTCGTAACTTCAACCTTAAGTGATGCTACGAAATTCGAGTATAGCATTGATAATGGCGTAAACTACCAACCAACCAACGTGTTCGGCGGATTATCTGCGGGATCGTATACGATTCTTGTGAAGCATTTAGATACAGGTTGTATCGTTTCTGCGACGCAAACGCTCGTAGAGCCAAATACATTTACCATCGATGTTGTAAAAACAAGTGATGTTATTTGTTATGGTACTGCAACAGGCGCTGTTAACTTTGAATTAGTTGATGCTACATACCCTGGCGGATTTACTTGGACTATTTATGACACCGAAGGTACATTAGCAAATACTGGTGATGATACCATTGTTATCTCTGGTACAGAAGCAACTACAAATGGTCCTACAGCAGATATTAGCTTAGAAGCCGGTAGTTACTATGTTTCAATTAGACAAGATAATAACCCATTCTGTACAAATGCAGAAGCATTCACTATAAACGGACCAACAGCTGATATCAGTGGTGATACCGTTGTAACTGAAATTACTTGTAACCCTGGTGATGATGGTTCAATTACAATAATCGATGTTGTCGGTGGTTGGGGTGGCTATACATACTATGTAGGTGTAGGTGTTCCTGCAACTGTAGATTTCGTGGCAGGTGCTACTTTCGATTCACTTACAGCTGGAACTTACCAAGCTTGGGCTCGTGACGCTGAAGGTTGTGAGAAATTAATTCAAGATAATATTGTACTTGATATTCCAGACCCGATAGCGGCAATATTAGAAGTAAATATAGAGAACTGTACAAACTTACAAGGAGAAATTGAAGTGAGTATGCCTACTGGCGGACAAGGAAGTAACTATACATACCAATTAAGATTAAACGGTACTGATTTCCGTGCACCACAAAACACAAGAGTATTTACAGGTCTTGGTGCTGGTAGTTATGACGTGACGATTATAGACCAATGGGGTTGTCCTTTTACAACTAATGCGGTGGTGCTTTATGAGCAAATGGATGTTTCTACGACAGTAGATAAGTCTATTGATTGTTCATCAATACCAGGTGGTGAAATCACGGTTAACGTAACCGGTGGTTCAACAAACCTTGAGTTTATAATGACACCTCCAACAGGTCCAGCAGTAACTCAGGCGAACAATCCAATTTTTACAGGTTTAGTTGCTGAGGGTACATATAGTTTCTTAGTAAGAGATTTAGATACAACGAATCCTGTTTGTGAAAGAACAGTGACTCAGACATTAGATGCTCCAGTAGATCCAGTATTATTAGACGCAACTATTGTAAACGTAAGTTGTTTCGGTGGTACAGACGGTAGTATTAGAGCTAATATTGATCCCGCTACAAATTCAAATCCTGAGTATCAATATGAATTATATGATATTGCTGACTTGGTTACTCCGATTGCAACACAGACCAATCCTTTGTTTACAGGGTTGCCAGAAGGTGATTATGAAGTAAGAGTTATTTCTAGTAGAGGTTGTGAAGACATCAAGAATGAAACGATCACAGAACCATTAGAATTAACGGTTAGTGCAGTGGCGACAGAATTTAGCTGTTCAGCAGATAATAGTGTTAACACGGCAACAATAACGGCGACTGCTGGCGTAGGTACAGGTACCGCACCTTATTTATACAGTATAGATAATATCATCTTCCAAGCATTGAATACATTTAATGTTAGCGATACAGGAAGTGCACAAACTATAGATGTATATGTAAAAGATGCCAAAGGTTGTACTACGTTCGATACGGTTACAATTCAACCTATCAACACGTTCACAGCTTCTATTGCTAAAGATGTAGCCATTAACTGTACAGTTGATGAAACAATAACAATCACGGTTGCAGATAATGGATTGGCACATAACTACGGTTATGAGTTGTTACCAATTGGTAATGCAACTGGTACATTGATAGGTACGACAGCAACTTCTGCGACCTATGAATTGAATACTGTAGGTTCTTATGTCTTTAGAGTTACAGATCTAGATACAGGTTGTTATGTAAATACAGCTAGTTATACTGTTGCACCGTTCGATTTCATAACGGCTACAGCAACAGCAACAACTGCAGTAACTTGTTTTGGTGAACTTAATGGAAGCTTAGAAATTGATGTTGACGGATATACTGGTAATTATACGTACGAGGTATTCAATGCTGCGGGTACATCTGTTATTCCTGCTACAGCATCAGATACTAGTGTTAATCCAAGAACGATTACAGGATTATCTGGCGGTAGTTACTATGTTACTATTACAGAAACTGATATTCCTTTATGTTCTGAAGACACTAATAGCGTAACTATAATTTCTCCGGACAGACCGTTGATTGGAACTGTTACAACGTTGGCTGAAGCTACTTGTACAGATGATCAAGGTGAAATTAGAGTTACCGCTGAAGGCGGATACAAACTTTATGATATTGTATTAACCAACACAACAACTGGTGATGTATATACAATGGATGACGTAAACGAGGCAGTCTTTACAGATTTAGCTGCGGGTGCTTATACAGTAAGCATTACCGATGATGCCGGATGTGAAGTAAACTATACAGAAACATTGGCAGCTGCGACTCCAATAGTAGCAAATGCTACTCCGCTTGTAACAGACTTAGCTTGTTACGGTGATACAGGAGCAGTAGTTACTGCAAATGTAACCGGTGGCGGTAGCGGCACATATAGCTATCAGTTGAACTATTACGATGCAACTGGTACTACGATTACGACTACTACGGGAGCCCAAACGAATCCTAATTTCAATGATTTAGGTGCAGGTTTCTATAGTGTTACCGTAGTTGACGGATGGAATTGTGATACCACAACAAATACCGTTGAGGTTAGAGAGCCAACCGAAGTACAGGCTAGCTTAATTAGAACCGACGCATTAACATGTGCTGAAGGCGCAGAATTTGAACTTACCGCATCAGGTGGTAGTGGTTCATATGAGTATAGTGTTGACAATATCAACTTCTTACCAATGACAGGCAATGTAGTTTACTTGCCAGAAACAGGTACGTATCAAGCGGGTAGATATCAATTCTATGTACGTGATGCAATTAACGGTTGTGCCTCTGCAATATCTAATGCAATTACTGAAAGCGAAATACCGCCATTATTGTTATTTGTTGATGATACTGCTGCAGTACTGAATTGTACTGGCGAAAGCACGGCTATTATTTATGCGACTGCCGATGGCGGATTAGGAAACTACCAATATGAATTGTTTACTGATAGTTCTTTAAGCGTAGCTTCTAGAATTGCAGGTCCACAATCGCAAGGAGTATTCAGAGATTTAAGTGCAGGTACATATTATGTAACTGTAATTAGTGATGACTGTGAAACAGCACCAGAAACTGTTGTTATTGCAGAGCCAACACCATTGACATATACAGAAAGCGTAATAGATATTACATGTTCTGGTGAAAATGATGGTGAAATAACGGTTACATTATCTGGTGGAGCTGGTGGTTATCAATATGCGATTTCTCCGAACTTAAATCAATTCTATTCTGAAGGTACATTTACAGAATTGACAGCCGGTGAGTATACGATAATCGCACAAGACCAAAATGGTTGTTTTGAATACTTGACATATACTATATCAGAGCCGTCTAGTTTAGAAGTAATGGCAGATACGACACCAGAAATTTGTGTTGATAGTAATGATGGTTCTATCATCCTTGAAATAACAGGAGGTACTGCACCATATAGTACGGCATTGAATTCTAATGACGATGCAGATTTTGTATTGAATAGAACAGAATTCTATGACATGGCAGCAGGTAATTACCTAATAGTAATTAAAGATGCTAATGGTTGTGATACTAACGTAGTAGTTGATATTGAAACCGGAGTAAACCTTAATGCTACTGTAGTGCCTATTTATGAATGCTCTAGTGATACACCAGATAATTTTGTGAATATCACTTTAGAAGATGATAGTGTAATTGGCGATGTGCTTTATGCGATAGATTCTGTTGATCCAGCTGCTTTACAGTTGAATCCTGATTTTAGAAACTCGGCACCAGGTAACCATTATATTACCATTGCACACTCTAATGGTTGTTTACAAACAATTGACTTTGTAATAGAAGCATTCGAACCATTGACACTTGTTTTAGAGCAAAATAACATGAATGAAATAACTGCTGTTGTAGAAGGTGGTCGTGAAGGTTATACTTACTACTTCGATGGTTTTGACAATGGTGATAATAATATATTCTATGTTACAAGAACAGATACCTATGAAGTGCGTGTTGTTGATGAGAACGGATGTTCTACTATTGCTAGCATATTTATGGAGTTCATAGACATTGAAATTGATAATTTCTTTACACCTAATGGTGATGGTCAGAATGATTTATGGATCCCTAGAAACATTGAACAATACCCTCAAATACTAATAAAAATATTTGACCGTTATGGTAGAGTGGTTTCCGAACAAGAAGTTGATTCTGAAGGTTGGGATGGAACATACTTAGACAACGAATTGCCAACCGGTGACTACTGGTACGTAGTTAAACTGAACGGCGATCGTGATGAAAGAGAATTTGTTGGACACTTTACTTTATACCGTTAAAAACTTAACCTAAAAATGATGATGCGGAACAGTCTATTGACACTGGTATTATTTATAAGCGTATTCTCCCTAAGAGGGCAGGAGCTTACTATACCTCAATTATCTCAATATCTTGCCGATAACCCCTTTGTAATGTCCCCAACTTACGCAGGTATTGGTGACCATGTTAAAATAAGACTTAACGGTCTTACACAATGGGTAGGTATTAAAGATGCACCCGATACCCAATCTCTAGCAGCAGATATGCGTGTTGGTGAAAAATCTGGTATTGGTATGGTTTTATATAACGATAGTAATGGTGAAACAAAGCAACAGGGAGCTAGATTCTCATTTGCGCACCACCTTACTTTAGACCGTTATGATGATGAGTTTTTATCATTCGGTCTCTCGTATAATTTTAACCAATTTAGAATTGATAACACAAATCCTGATTTAATTGCCGATCCAGCATATGTTGGCGATAAGGCAACAACAAATCACAACTTTGATATTGGTGCACTATATAGGTATGACAAATTTTATTTCAGTATCAATGCTTCAAATATCTTAGATAAAAATTTAAGTAATTTCAACGCCTTATACGAGCCTAATAGACTAAGAAACTATTATGTGTATACTGGTTATAGATACATGAAGAAAAGAACCAGCAAGATGGAAATTGAACCTTCTGTGTTGTTTCAGTTGTTCGAGAGTGATGGGCGTTCTGTTACGGATTTAAACTTGAAATTTAGATTTTACGATTTTGAAGATTATTTCTATGCAGGTGTCAACTATCGTTTCTTGAACGATCAAATTGGTAATCCGCTTTACATCGCTCCAATAGCAGGTTTAAAGAAAAGTAATTTTTACTTCGGATATTCTTATCAAGTTATACTTAACGAACTTCTTGGGTATAGTTCTGGTACGCATGTAATCACCTTAGGGGTAGATTTATTTCAAGGTATCAGTAATTGTCGTTGTACGTATTAATTCTACATGTAGATTGATTAAATTTGATCTCCAGAATATAAAGAATGGGTAAAGTACAATTAGAGAATATAAAAGCATATGCCCACCACGGGTGTTTGCCTCAAGAAACTAATATTGGTAGTGATTATTTGGTCAACGTTTCTGTTGATACAAATTTATTGATTGCCTCAGTTTCCGACGAGTTAAAAGATACTGTTGATTATGTTCATATTAACAAGATTGTAAAGCAAGAGATGGCAACGCCTTCTAAGTTATTGGAGCATGTCACTAAAAGAATAATTGACCGAATTTTTATTGAAATTCCGACCGTAGATTCTGCTATGGTATCTGTTTCTAAAATCAATCCGCCAATAAACGGAGACGTAGAAAAGGTAACGGTATCATTGAATTTACAAAGAGGACAATCTGTTCAGTAATTCATCAGACTTTAAATAATTATAATTTCTTAGTTTTTAATGCAGCTTAGATTGGGATAATTGTTTATTTTTGCTCTCGCTAAAAAATGGCATCGTGGCCGAGTGGCTAGGCGCAGCTCTGCAAAAGCTTGTACAGCGGTTCGAATCCGCTCGATGCCTCCAAAACCCTCCTAACTAGGAGGGTTTTTTGTTTCTAAGACTTTAGAATAAAAATTAGTCTTCACTTAAACCTAGGTTTATCACCTATTAAAAATGATAGCTCTGAGCTTGTAGTAGAAATACAAGTAAAATTGTTGGTATAAAATAAACCGCTATTGTTTTGGCACCTTCGTAATCTTTTGCAAGTCTCTGCCCGAATAATAGCATAAGCAATGTTATACCTGATAGTATTGCTCCATATAGTGCGAAACTTGATTTTCCTGAACTAAAAATCTCATATACACCTACTACACATAGTAAACCGGCAATAACCTCGGTTACCAAAATAATACCAACCAATAAAGGGACTATATTTTTAAAAATAGTTTTTGAGAAGTGTTCTTTCAGCCAAGATATATTACCGTTCCAATCGGTTATTTTATCAAATCCGCTTTGTAAAAAGGTGATGATCAAAAATAAGAGCAACAATATTACAGTAGAATTTTTCAGTAAAATATTCATGGTGGTTTATTTAAGTTCAGACTTCTTTCTGTGAAGCAGTCTAGTTAGTTTAATAGAAAGGTCGGTAAATATGATTTTAGAATTCCCATTTCTTTCCACATGGTAAATAGCATCTTCCAGCTCTTTGGTAATATCTATAATGTTGTTTTCATGAACAAAAGGTGCAAATTTCTTCAATTGAAATCCTTCGGCATGTATTTTTAGATAAGCAAGTTCTTCTGCACCATAATTAATCATGAGTGCCTGTCTCATAACCGTAATGCAGTAGCTTAGAAAGTTTTTCTGTGTTTCTCTACCGGTTTTTGCAACCTCTTCGCTCCACAATAACAATTCATGAATAGCGGCTTTATTGCCTTTTGCCTTAAAAGCAGTTCGAACCCATTGTACGAACCAATTTTCGAAAACTAAATCTTCAGAATCCTTATTTAAGAGATCAAGAGCTTTATTGTAGTTACCATTTGCCTCATGAGCCAATAGCATTGCTTCTGGTTTGCTAGCACCTTTCTCAGTTAAGGCTGAGGCAATAGCATCTTCTGCTAAAGGAGGAAAATGAACAACTTGACATCTAGATTTTATGGTCTGTATAATTTGCTCTTCGTCTTCACACAGTAGTAAGAAGATAGTTTTATCGGGCGGTTCTTCTATTAGCTTTAATAATTTGTTCGAAGCTGCAGTGTTCATCTTTTCTGCCATCCAAATTAACATCACCTTATAACCACCTTCATAAGATTTTAATGATAATTTTTTTACAATATCTTGTGCTTCATCAACACCTATTTGCCCTTGTTTCTTTTCAATTTCAATGTGGCGATACCAGTCAAAAAGATTTCCATAGGGCTGTTCTAGTATAAACTCTCGCCATTCTTTCATGTAATGGTTACTTACGGCGTGAGATTTTACCTTATCAGAATTAGAAACAGGAAAAGCAAAATGAACGTCTGGGTGGGCAAATGACTTGAACTTTAAATTGCAAGCTTCATTGCCACCATTGTTTTCTCCATTTGTATTTGAACATATAATATATTGAGCATATGCCAATGCCATAGGCAAAAGACCGCACCCCTCTGGACCAACAAATAATTGTGCATGTGGTATTCTACCGGCATCTGCACTTGATGCTAGGTGTTTTTTAATATGTGAAAGTCCTAAAATTTCATTGAATAACATAGATTCAAATATAGTTGTTTAAAGCACAACAAATTTAATGGTATTGGGTGTAAATTATCCTATTCAGCACTTTATCGCAAGCCATTTAATCTTTACATTTGTTACCTAACAAAAGTAATAGCACATGAAAGTATTGAATGACTTTAATTTTGAAGATAAAAAAGCGTTAATTAGAGTGGACTTCAATGTTCCATTAAATGACAAATTTGAAGTAACAGATAACACTAGAATTCAAGCAGCTAAGCCAACAATTATTAAAGTGTTGGAAGATGGCGGTAGTGCTGTGCTTATGAGCCATTTGGGAAGACCAAAAGGAGTGCGCAATCCAGATTTGTCTTTAAGTCATATCGTAGATGCTGTTTCTGATGTTATTGGGGTTACTGTAAAGTTTGTAAGCGACTGTGTTGGTGAAGAAGCTGAAAAAGCAGTTGCAGAATTACAGAATGGCGAGGTACTTTTATTAGAGAACCTTAGATTTCATAGTGAAGAAGAAAAAGGTGATGAAGCTTTCGCAGAAAAGCTTTCAAAGCTAGGAGATATATATGTTAATGATGCTTTTGGTACGGCTCACCGTGCACATGCATCTACTACTGTAATAGCTAAATTTTTTCCGGGTGCTAAGTGTTTTGGTTATTTATTAGCGAAAGAAATAGAGGCTATCGATAAGGTTATGGCTACAGGTGAAAAACCGGTATTGGCAATTTTAGGTGGAGCAAAAGTTTCTTCTAAGATTACTATCATCGAAAATATTCTTGATAAAATCGATGATTTGATCATCGGTGGCGGTATGACTTATACTTTTATTAAGGCGCAAGGTGGTAAAGTAGGAGATTCTATTTGTGAAGATGACAAGATGGAACTTGCGATGGAAATTCTTAAGCAGGCTAAGGAGAAAAATGTTAATGTACACATACCAGTAGATGTTATTGCTGCAGATGCTTTTGATGCGAATGCAAATACACAAGTAGTAGACGTTGACAAAATACCAGATGGTTGGCAAGGATTGGATGCCGGGCCTGATACATTACAAAACTTCAAAAAAGTGATTCTAGCTTCTAAAACAATTCTTTGGAACGGACCTATTGGTGTTTTTGAGATGGAAAAATTTGCAGCTGGTACTATTGCAGTTGGTAATTATATTGCAGAAGCTACTAAAGCAGGTTCTTTTTCATTAGTTGGTGGTGGAGATTCTGTTGCTGCAGTAAAACAATTCGGTTTTGAAAACAAAGTTAGTTATGTATCAACAGGCGGAGGTGCAATGCTAGAAAGTTTAGAAGGTAAAACTTTACCAGGGATCGCTGCTATATTAGACTAGTAAAGGGGTTATCGATAAACGGCATATAACGAAAATTTGTGCATTTTAAGAGAAATTATTTTATTCTCATTAAAAAATGTACGATTTTCGTTTGTTCCGTTAACGTAATTTACCCCACTATGAATAAAGTAACCTATAAGTGTTTTTATTTACTAGGATTAGCTTTGATGCCAGTCTTAGGATCTGCACAACAAGAAAATACTGTTTCTGCTGTTTCAGATTCTTTAAACAGCACTACTATAATTGTCAATGATTCAATCACAGAAGTGGTTCCTTTGAATCAATTAGATGTAGTAAAAAGTTCTAAAACCGAAAGTTTGGTTTTATACAAACCAACAGAATCTTCTTCTTATAATCTTCAGGATAATGCATTAGCAGCTAAGTTCGATAGTCTTTGGATGAAAGAACTCGTAGATGCAGCTCCGCTTTTTAATGAAATGTACCAAGAGGTATTAGAATTAGATACCGTTTCTACCTACGTTTTAGATTTGCCAACAGATACCTTAAAAATGCGTTTGGCAAAATTGAATGCGAAAACGCCTTTCAATGTAGAATACAATAAGTCTTTAGAAAGTGTCATTAAATCATTTCTAACTAGAAAAAGAGGTTTAATGGAGCGTATGCTTACCATTAGCCAATTTTACTTTCCTTTATTTGAACAAGAATTTGACAATAAGAACATTCCATTAGAAATGAAATATTTGTCTATTGTAGAATCTGCTTTAAACCCTAAGGCGCGTTCTAGAGTAGGGGCAACAGGTCTTTGGCAGTTTATGTACGGTACGGGTAAAGAAATGAAGCTGAACATTAACAGTTATGTTGATGAGCGTAGTGATCCAATAAAATCTACTGCTGCAGCCGCTAATTACTTAAATAGATTACATAGAATTTATGATGATTGGGATTTAGCCTTGGCTGCTTATAATTCTGGTCCTGGTAACGTAAATAAAGCTATTCGTAGAAGTGGCGGTCAACGTAATTACTGGAATATTAGAAGAAACTTACCTAGAGAAACTGCTGGCTATGTTCCAGCTTTTCAAGCTACCATGTATATTTTTGAGTATGCAGAAGAACATGGTTTGAAAGCAAAGATAGCGGATCGCGCCTATTTTGAAACAGATACAATTCATGTTAAAAGCTTAATAACCTTTGATCAGATCTCTGAATTGGCAGGTATTGATAAAGAAGAATTAAAGGTGCTTAACCCTCATTATAAATTAGACGTTATACCTTTTGTAGAAGGGAGAGCACATGCGCTAAGATTACCTGTTCATAAAATGGGAAAATTCGTAGCGAATGAAGAAGCTATATATGCTCATGTAGAAAAGGAATTGAAAAGTAAAGAAAGTCCGATTGCTCAAATAACGAAGCAAGCAGATGCAAATAGTATTAGATATAGAGTTAGAGATGGCGATTTTCTTGGAAAAATTGCTGAACGCTACGGTGTGCGTGTAAGCCAATTGAAACAATGGAACGGGTTGCGAAGTAATAATTTGAAAATCGGACAACGATTAACAATTTACCCAAAACATAATTCGGGTTCTTCTGTAAAACCTAAACAAACTCCTTCTAGAACGGCTGTTGCGAGCAATTCTAAAACACATGAAGTTAGAAGCGGAGACTCATTATGGACGATTTCTAAAAAATATCCTGGTGTAACTATAGATAATTTACGAAAGTGGAACGGTATTAGTGGTAACAATTTAAAGCTAGGCACAAAACTTAAATTGTGCGACTGTTCATCGTAAACCAAAACACCAATGAAAAAAAGAATTTCACTTTGTTTTTTAGCAATTTTAGGATTGTCAATTGCCTGTAAAGAAGACGGCAAAGCAGATTACCTACCAGAGTCGGTAGGCGCCATGAACACTTTAACGGTAGTTATAGATAATGATTTATGGAACAGTAATGTAGGCGATGCTATTCGTGAAAACTATACCGCTGCTGCACAAGGTTTAACTTGGGACGAAGCGCTTTTTAGTGTTACCCAAATACCACAACAAATTTTCACGGGATCTATTCGTAATACAAGCTCAGTGCTGTATGTTATGGAAGATACTTTGAATGTAGCCCACATGAAATCTAACATGTATTCGAAACCGCAGAAAGTGGGGGTGATCAAGGGGCGAAATAAAGAAGAGATAATTGCAAATATTAAAAAGACGGCTCCAGAATTTATTGCAGACTTTAAAGCCCTTGAAATTGCAAAAGCCCAAAAAAGATTCGAGAAATCATTAAATAAGGAAAAAGCACTAGAAGATAAATTCGATATTTCGATGAAAATACCTTCTATTTATAGAGTTGGAAGGGAAGAGGATAATTTTGTGTGGATAGATCGTCAAATTCAAAAAGGGAATATGAATATTATCGCATACACCATGCCTTGGGATAGTTTTCAGAACGATTCTACTTTTGTTCAAGACATTATAAAGATGCGTGATTCTATTGGCGGACTTTATATTGGCGGTGAAGATATTCCTGGAAAGAATAATCATATGATTACAGAAAAAGCTTTTTCTCCATATGTCTTTCCTGCTGAGGTTTCAGGTAGAAAAGCAGCAGAAGTGAGGGGAATTTGGGAAATGTCCGCTTATCCTATGGCAGGTCCGTTTTTAACCTATATCATAAGTGATAAAGAGAACAATCGTAAATTGATTGTTGAAGGGTTTGTTTTTGCCCCAGCAACCAAGAAAAGAGATTACATGTTCGAGCTAGAAGCAATTATGAAATCTGTACGGTTCAATGTTAATGAACAAGACAAATAACTAATTTCAATTTAGTTTTATAAAATGCAAAAGGCTCAGGAATTTCCTGAGCCTTTTTTATGTGAAATAGGTTTGTTGTTTGATTACAAACCTTATTATGGTGTTGTATTATAAATTACTGAAAGAAAAGCCGGTAGACACTCTAAAAATTAAAACGTAAGAGGCATAAGCAATCAATAAAAAACACAGCCACGAAAATATTTTAAAGTAGTGCTCTAAAAGAAAACTTTTCCAATTTCTAAAAGCTTCAACGTATATTTCTTTAACTAGGGTAATTTTTTCCATGTTCAATGATTTAGGAGTTCTTGCTGGTAAAGATGTTCAATCTTAATGCCTTTATTGAAAAGCTTAGGTAAAAAGCCCAATTATTCTATAAAATGTAATTGGTTAAAATCTATATCTATCAACAGTAAAAAAACATAGATAAACAGCACACACGACAGGTATTAGAAAATTGACCAAGAGTTTATAATCATAGTTAAGTAAAAAGTAATTTGCGTAAGTAAGAAGACAAGCATGGAGTTTTACTATCTATAAGAACTAAAACTTATTATAACAAAAAAGACCCGCTATTTAGCGGGTCTTTTTTTATTGATGTTATTTTGTATTACATGTCTACGATAATAAACTCTGATCTACGGTTAAGGTAATGTTGCTTTTCTGTACAACGAACTGTTCCATCACAATCATTAATTAACTGTTCTTCTCCATAACCAATGGCGCTTTCAATTCTACTTGGATCAATACCTTGAGCAATGATATAGTCTCTGGTAGATTTAGCACGCTTATCAGATAAGTATTTGTTATAAACGTCATCACCCCTTGAATCGGTATGAGATTCAATTTTAATAACCATATTAGGCGAATCGTTCATTACTTCTACTAGTTTATTAAGCTCTACAGCAGCATCGTCTCGTATGTATGATTTATCAAAGTTAAAGTGAATCATCTCTGTTTTAAGCTTCTTAATGCCATTCTCAACAGCGATCATATCATTAAGTTTTCTCATTGAAACATCTACATTAACAATCTCATTGTCTTTTGTTGCAGCTTCTCTAGTGTCATCAAAGTACGAACCTTTGGTGGTTTTTAAAACATATCTTGTATCAGCATCTAAATCTTCAAAAATGAAGTTTCCATTTTCGTCGGTTTCCATTTCTTTAAGTTTGATGTTGTTCTCATCAAGTAATTCAACTAATGCATTTGGCATTAAATCGCCAGTGATTAACTCGGTAACAATACCCGATATAGCATTTATACTGGTTGGTATTTCTTCGAGCTGTAATGTTTTAAAAGAATAGATATCATCATCACCTTTACCACCATCACGGTTAGATGCAAAGTATCCCTTCTGAGACTCTTCATCTACAATAAAAGAGAAATCATCTTTACTACTATTTACAGGCTTACCTACATTACGTACTTCTAAAAAGCCAGCTTCATCATCAAAGGCAACTTCAAAGACATCTAATCCTCCTAAGCCTACATGACCATCAGATGAAAAGTATAATTTTTTGTCATTTATAAACGGAAACATTTCTTTGTGCTCCGTATTAATTTCAGGACCAAGATTTCTTGGAGAAGAAAAAGAACCATCTTCAAGAACATCTACAACGAAAATATCTGTTTCGCCTAAAGTACCTGGCATATCAGAAACAAAATATAATTGCTTTCCATCAGGACTTAGTGCTGGGTGACCAGTAGAGTAATTGTCACTGTTGAAAGGTACTTCTTCAGCTTCTAACCATTCTCCATCTACTTTTTTAGAACGGTAGATCTTAAGGTGGTTTATTCCGTTTTTATCACGCTTTAGTTTTTTACCATAATTGTTTCTGGTAAAATACATCGTCTCATTATCAGGTGTGAAAGCAACAGATGCTTCGTGATATTTTGTATTTATCTTTTTAGAAAATTTAATGGCATCTTTAAAATCTTGAGATTCTTCATTTACCTTGGCAACAAATAAATCTAAGTAAGGTTGATTGTTCCATTTGTATTTTCTGGTAGTAAATATAGAAGAATCTTTAGCAGATGCATAAACCATTTCATCACCACCATAATACATTGGCGAAAATTCTGAATACTTTGAATTAATGTTCAGGTTGTCGATGTCAAACTTTTCCTCCATTCTTAGAAGACCATCTAAAACTATTTCATTCTGTTCTGTATCCTGTGCAATCTCTTCGCCAGCTAATTTTCTATTATATAACTTTAATAAACGTTTTGACCTTTTATAGTTTCCAATACCTTTAAGAGAGTGAGCATATTTAAATAGGTAGTCAGAACTCATGTCAGACTCATACTTTGTATATAATATGTTGTACCACTTATAAGCGTTTTCCATATCTGTATTAAAGTAATGCGCATCTCCCGCTTTCTTCAATACATCATATGTATAAGCTTTTTCTCCTTTAGATAGAGCTTGCTCATAAAGTTTGGCTGCTTCGGCGTACCACATTTTGTCAAAATACTCGTCAGCTCTTTTTACAAGCTTTGATTTAACAGCTGGGTCATTTTCTTTTGATGCCGTAAGCATATCATAAGAAACATCTTCTACTGGTATAGATGCTGTCTCTAACAAAGTTTCATTAGCTAATACTAGTTCTGGTGTTTTTTCTAATGTTGAGCTTTCTTCTAATATTGTAGTTGTTTCTATTTCTGATTCGGTTGGTAACTCAGCTACTGATTCTGATTCAGTATATAAATCACTATTGATCATTTTTAGTATCCAAACTTCATCATCATAACGATTATCGAATTGTGTAGAACAATCGTTAATAGCATCTTCCCAAGATGTATAATGATTTAAATATAGATAGTATAGTTGGTTTTGAGGATTTTGAAAGTATCCTGCTTCAAACCCTTTTTTATTAAATTTCTTAATTTGAGATTTAAGATTCTTGCTTTTAGAGAATGTACCAGAAATTATATAGTATCCATTTTTGGTTTCTGGAATATCATGAAAAGCCCTGTAAGGAATGGATAGCTCTTCAGCAGCCTTTTGAAATGCCTTTTTGTCATCAGCATCTATATCAGAAGCTATGGCATTGTTAGTATTGTTTGACACCTCAGACTCAAGTTCGTCTTGAAAGCCTTGGGCTTGTGCAAAAACGATAAAGAACAGAAAAAATAAATTTAATACACTTCTCATAGACATAATTCTTAGTTGAACATTACATTCAACTGGGGTTTTAAGTATAGTACCAACGGTTAGTTATGGATTTTTAGTACTATATGTCTAACGAAATTAGCAGTAAAGCGATATTCTGAATATTAATTGTTGTGAAAGAGGGTTTTTATGTCGTGTATGAATAGTATTTAGTAGCCTCGTAACCAATGAGATCCCGATAAACGGTTAATTTGAACGTTTTGTGGAGTGTGCGGGATTATAAAACGCGACCTAATACTCTAATAAAGAATCTAGAAAACAATAAAGTCCTGAAAATCAGGACTTTATAAATTATATGTAAGAATGGTTTGTTACCTATTCCTTTTTCTTTTCTTCTAGTTGCTCATCTTCTTTAGAGGCATCTTTAAATTCTTTTATTCCACTACCTAAACCTCGCATAAGTTCCGGAATCTTTTTACCTCCGAATAATAGTAGAATTACGACTACCACTAATATAATTTGTGGAGCGCCTATGGCCAAAAAAGTAGATAATAATGTCATAAGACTATGATTTAAAATGGATTTCAAAGATACTAAAAACTTATTAGTTTGATGTTAATATTAACATCAAGTGATTTTTTATTTGGTGGAATGAATCACTTACCCCTTCTTTAATTTAAATACCAAATGGTTTTTATTCTATTAAGTCCCGATATTGTTGCTTTAACTAGAAGAAACGTGGAGATTTTATCCTTGTAATTTTTGATATTAATCTATAGCGTAAAAATAGTTCATGTGTGCCCGAGTTGTAGGCTCCCAAGTTATTAGTTGTTAAATCATAGGCATATCCCAAATTGAATTGCGGATTGATTTGAAATCCTAATAAGGCACCAATAGAATCATCCCATCTATAATTTACACCTAGGGTTAACGCCTCATTAAGAAGAAAATTGAAAGAGACATCTGCAATTAATGGAGCTCCTTCAACATATTTTACAAACGTAGAAGGTTTAAATTTTACTGTAGAATTTAATTTGAAAACATAACCTGCAATTAAATATAGGTGCATTCTATCTGAACCGACGGCTTCTTCAATAGCATCATACCGTTTGTTATATAATACATTAGGTGTTGAAAGACCTACATAGGCATTATCTGTATAATAGAATAAACCAGCACCTACAGATGGTAAAAGTTCACTATTTATATTTTCATTGAAAAGAACATCTGGATCACGATACGTTCCTTTAGACCAATCTACGCTAAGAAAACGAGCACCAGCTTTTAGCCCTAAAGCCAATCGATGACCCTTTCTATTTAGAATTAGATTGTGTGCGTAATTAAAGTCTAAATATGTTTCTGAAGACGGACCAATTTGATCCTGTACAATCGATAAACCGATACCGTCATAGGTGCTAAGTGGAGAATCTATACCTAATGAAATAGTTTTAGGCGAACCATCTAGACCAACCCACTGACTTCGAAATAGAGATGTAACGGTTAAATGACCTTTAGATCCCGTATAAGCCGGGTTTACAGTCATAGTATTATAATTGTATTGCGTATACTGTGGTTCTTGCTGCGCATGTGCACTCTCAACCCCAAGTAGGATTAAGAGGAGCGTTGTGCTTATGTATATGTGGTATATTTTCAACTTCATTGCAACATTTATCTAGTTATATATAACCAACCTGTTTTTGCATCATTAATATCTTCATTAGGTACTAGTATATAATAGTAAGTACCTACAGGAAGTTTTTCGCTACCGTTTACAGTGGCTCTACCTTGAGATGTACCGTCCCAATCATTGTTATATCCTTTAGTTTCATAAACTAAAGTTCCCCATCGGTTGAATACCTGTAAGTTGTTATTCGGATAATCTTCAATACACTCAATAAAGAAATATTCATTACTACCATCTCCGTTAGGGGAGAACTCATTAAAAATGACCAAACACTCTTCTTCTAACGGTTCGTTTAAGTTAACGGTAGCTTCATCTTGGTCATTGCCCATATTTTGATCTAGTTGATCAACGTAATCTACACGGGCAATGTTGGTATATTCGTCTGCGTCTTGTACGGTTACCGTTAAAAGAAGTTCTGCAGTTTCGTTAGGTAGCAGCACTGAGATATCCCAGAAGCCTGTTTGCGAATCGTATGTTCCTATGTCAACGCTTTGAGCTGTCAACACAAAACCGTTAGGTATATTTTCTTCTATACTTAGGTTGGTTGCTTCTAAACTACCGATGTTACTTGCAGTTACCGTAAAAATGACTTCGTCTCCGATTGCTGCTGTTTCGCTAGAAACTGTTTTATTAATAGAAATATCTATAGAAGGTGTAGCAACTTCATACTCACTTTCGTCGTCTTCATTAGGAGTATTCGCATTATAATTATCTACGGATGAATCAGAATCTGGTTGATTTACCTGAGTTACCTGTGCTACGTTTTTATACTCATTTTCAGTTCCTGTCGGAATGTCGAGCATTGCGCTGTATGATAGTGTGATGCTCTCTATTTCTAAAGAAGCGATATTCCAGGTAATCGTATTATTAGCAAATGTTCCTCCGTTGGATATTGATGCTACATCTAAAATTAAACCTGATGGTATATAATCTTTTATAGTAATACCAGTTGCAGTTTCGGGACCTGCATTTGCTAAAGTAATTTCATAGGTAATACTTTCATTTATATTCGGGGTCGGATTAGAACCCGCAGCCAAAGTTTTATTTAATGATAAATCAATATTGTTAATAGAAATTGTATCCACCGAATCTTCATCATCTTCAGATTGATCTCCGTCATCATTGTTCGGAGTAGAGTTTGGGTCTGTTTGATCACTCGCAGTTACTTGCGCTATGTTTTTATATTCATCGGTTGCGCCAGTCGGTGTATTTACCGAAACATCGTATGTTAATGAAGTCGTGCCAGAAGTTACAGTTGCCAAGTTCCAAGTAATGGTGTTTCCAGAAATTGTTCCGCCATTTGAAATAGTAGCGACATCGACAGTATATCCAACAGGAACAACATCTTCAATGCTAACATTGGTTGCATCATTCGGACCAGTATTCGCTAAATCAATAGTAAAAGTTATTACATCTGAAATATCTGGGCTAGTATCCGAAACTGATTTATCTAAAGATAGATCTGCTTGTTCGTTAACACTTACCGTATCAACAGCATCTTCATCATCTTCCGATTGATCTCCGTCATCATTGTTCGGGGTAGAGTTAGGATCTGCTTGATCACTCGCGGTTACTTGCGCTATGTTTTTATATTCATCGATTGCGCCAGTCGGTGCGTTTACCGAAACATCGTATGTTAATGAAGTCGTACCAGAAGTTACAGTCGCCAAGTCCCAAGTAATAGTTGAACCGGATAATGTTCCGCCATTTGAAATAGTACCAACATCAACAGCATACCCAACAGGAACAACATCTTCAATACTAACATTAGTAGCGTCATTCGGACCGGCATTTGCTAAATCAATTGTAAAGGTTATAACATCTGAAATATCAGGATTAGTATCTGAAACCGATTTGTCAAGTGACAAATCTGCTTGTGCGTTAACACTAATGGTATCCACCGAATCCTCATCATCTTCAGATTGATCTCCGTCATCATTGTTCGGAGTAGAGTTAGGATCTGTTTGATCACTTGCGGTTACTTGTGCTATGTTTTTATATTCGTCGGTTGCGCCAGTTGGTGTATTTACCGAAACATCATAGGTCAATGAAATCGTACCAGAAGTTACAGTCGCCAAGTCCCAAGTAATAGTAGAACCGGTTAAAGTTCCACCATTTGAAATAGTAGCAACATCGACAGTATAACCAACAGGAACCACATCTTCGATGCTTACATTAGTAGCGTCATTAGGTCCGGCATTTGCTAAATCAATCGTAAACGTTATGATATCTAAAATATCAGGATTAGTATCTGAAACTGATTTATCTAAAGATAGATCTGCTTGTTCGTTAACACTTACCGTATCAACAGCATCCTCATCATCTTCCGATTGATCTCCGTCATCATTGTTCGGAGTCGAATTTGGGTCTGTCTGGTCACTTGCGATTACTTGCGCTATGTTTTTATATTCATCGGTTGCGCCGGTCGGTGCATTAACCGAAACATCATATGTTAATGAAGTCATACCAGAAGCCACAGTTGCCAAATTCCAAGTAATAGTTGAACCAGTTAATGTACCACCATTTGAAATGGTAGCAAAATCTACAGTATACCCAACAGGAACGACATCTTCAACGCTAACATTAGTAGCGTCATTCGGACCGGCATTTGCCAAGTCAATGGTAAAGGTTATAACATCTGAAATATCAGGATTAGTATCTGAAACCGACTTGTCCAAGGACAAATCTGCAGACGTATCAACTGATGCAATTAAAAATGAAACCGTATTACAAAAGCAATTTCCAACTGAAGGTTCTAATTCTATCAATAGATTTCCTCCAGCGCCACAAAAGTCACTCGTTGTAAAAGAAGCAATTTCGTTTATGGTATTACCGCTTAAAATTTCGACGTCTAAACTACCCGTATAAATTGCTGTGCCAGTTTTATTATCAGATGCATCGGTACAGTAAACAGCGTAAGTTGCTCCTGATGCAACTGTATACGCACCTATATTTTCAATACTAAAATCTAAATCATAAGTATAATCTGTACCATTATTTAGATAGGTAGCTTGTGGTGCAGGACTCGCAACCGCAATTTCAGATTTATATGTTTCGACAGGAATAGTAGCATTACCAGTAGCAATTTCTGTGGTACCACACGAAACACCCATACAACTTAAGGCCGTTGTTGTAACATATGTTGTTAAATCAATATCAGCTGTACTTGAACAACTAGTTGATTGATTACTAATATCAAAACTATAAGTTAAGGTGTCGGCAGATGTCGCACCTTGTGGTAATTTTAATTCTATTTCTTGATGACTACCGACTGTATTAGTACTTACGTAAGTAAGAGGTAGAGCGCTTGTCGATGTAAATGAGGAAGCTACATATTGTATACCATCTGGTAAAACTACACGCACATAATCATCATTACCCGAAACACCATCAACTATGATCGTATTTACAATTACTGTCTCTGCTTCACACCCTTCTAGTCTTGCAGTGTTTGAAACAGATAAACTGTTATTGGTACTGTAAGGTGGTTCTGCACCAGTCAATATTATAGGATTAGCAGAAGTTCTACTACCGCTACCTGTCGCTGGATCCCCAAACGGACTATTACCAGTTATTGTATATGCCGTACCTGTGTTTGATACATAATTACATTGTGCATTTAAGGTAAGACTAATAACAGCAATTTGTTCATCTATTGAGGCAGCATTCAATGATCCAGGTATTCCATTTATTGCCGAAATAAACGAGTGGTCTAAAAGGTTTATAGAAACATTATTGCCAGATATTGTTGGGGTCAATGTTTCAATATTACCAGAACCTCTAGGGTATTCAATAGTAAGACCATTGATTAATAGAGCTGAAATATCACCAGGCACATCAAAATCAATAATAGGAGAAATTAAATCTCCTTCGCCAGCATTTCTTGCTTCTAGGGTAATATTAAAATCGGTACAAGTATCAACTGTTGCACTTGGCTGGTTTAGTATTTGTAATTGTATTGCTGCTGGAACAGGATTTAAGGTAAAAACCTCTTCATCAAAATATGGAATGCCACTGTAACTTGTAGGGTAAGCAATACAATCATAATTATGTGAAACGCTTAAGTCAATTGGGCTACTAGAATTGTATGTGCCTTCAAACCTAATTTGTCTACAGATCCAGGTTCCACCTTCCATATCACCAAATTCAATATAGGTGACATCACTTTCGGTGGTGAAAGTTAACGCAGTTTCTGTTGCCCCATCTACTAAGTAGGCATTTGTAATCATATAATCGGAGCCGGTATCTACCCGAAGCCAATTGTTAGCAATTTCTGTTGAATTCTGTTTGCAAATATCAACCGTGAAACCTTCTAATTCTGAATTTCCAATTTCTGTAGGATTATCTGACGTTAAGAAGAAAACAGGTTGGTTGTAAGTAAAGTCTTTAGTATCGCTTTCTGTTTTAGTAACAGGCGAATCTGCATAGGCAAACTCATCATAATTTACTGAAATGTTATGTGAACTTAGTGCAGGGGTAGTACTGGTTGCTGTTAGGTTGATTGAAACACTAGGATATTTATTGCCACCCTGATCTAAATGAACAAATCGAGGTCCGGGAGTTATAGTAACAATATTACCTGAAACCGAATAATTTAATCCATTGTTCCACGATGCCGCATCATTATTCTCTGGCATTAGACTCGGGTAACCGTAGCTACTAACTAGGTCATTGAAATGCATACCGGTTGGTATTTCGATTGTAGTAGAATTCCATAATAATGGCGGTCTAAACTCATCAGGGAATTTATCATCTACCGATGAAGCTTGCGCTAGACCAACATAAAGCCATTTTTCATCACACCCCTCTGTTTTGTTATCAATATCTGCAGTAATATTAATTTCAGTTTGAAAAAAGTGTGCTCTTTCATTATACGCACCACAATCAATTTCATTATTAGAACTGTCTAAACTGTAAAAACGACCTTGAAAGGTGTGAAATTGATATAAAAAAGCTTCTTCAGGGAAGTCTTCTTTAAATTGAAAACTAAGTTCCAATGATATTTCATCAGCCTCTAATCCTTCTCCATATTCATATGTAGGGGAAATTAGTGTTTGATAAGAAGATAAGTCTAAAGTAAATCTATTATCATTAGTGCCAATTGTCGTAAGCACCGGTGTATTCGTAATAGGAAATGTTTGCGGTGTTCCAGAAGAAAGGTCATTTATTGTAATAGTACCGCCTGTAAAATCAATGATGTCTTGCATGCTTTCACCACTTTCAGTGATATAGCGCATTTCAAAAAGCAAATTGTCTTGAGTAGTATTCTGCATAACAGCACTAGTAGTAACAACCATTTCATCTTTTGGCATGTAATATTTGGTAGCATGAGTAGTAGGGTTTAAAACCACTTTGGTACTCATGGTTTCATCGGTCCAACCTGCAGTTGTTCTATTTGCGTCGAAAGAGGTTGTCATTGGAGCACTACAACCATTAGGGCAATGTGTTGTAACATTGAATGATCCACAATGTAAATCGGTATTATAACATGAACTTTCGTAAGAAGTAGCGTAATTTAAAACCAGATTTTCTGGACCCGAATACGTACTGCAATCTATATTTAATGCAAAATCGATTGGTATTCTTAAATAGTAAGAGTTGTATTCAAAATCTTTTAATTGTGTTTCGGTGAATATAATTTGATTGCCTACTTGTGCATAACGGGCATCTGCGCCAGAATCTAACGTAACTCCCGCTGGTACATCAAGTACGGCTTTGTAAATAGTTGACGCATCATTTGAAAACATTTCAATGCCGTCACATGTTGGTGCTTGATTCGATGCAATGAAATTTCCGATAAATGAAAGATTGAAAACAGCACCGTCTTCAGCATCTAAGTCATAATCTTCGGGGAAATCTTCATTAAATAACGCTGCTCTATTTACATAATGTCTTTCAATTTCTTCACGGACAGATTTATTACTGCTACCACAAGTATTTACTGCCCAAGCATCCATATTTAAACTGGCACTTTTCGAGTACTCGGCATCATTAGCATCACATGTAGGTGATAGCTGTAACATGGATAAATCTACATTGATTTCTGTAAAATCTCCAGGTAATAAATCATCAAAGAAACCATCGCCATCTAAATCTTGTAATCCGCCAGGTCCGTCAGGATCCGTAGTAAAGAAATCTTGACCAACAAGATAAGACCCTAAGCCAAGAGAGCTTCCGGTGGTTGTGTTTTCCCATCTTACGGGTGTAAATGAAGATCCACCAGTAAATCTGAAGTTAGATAATTGTCTGTTTGTATCGTTGTCATCTCCGTACATTGGGTTGAACCCTGTAGATGACATTCTATTATCCCAAGTATAGCCTATATTAAAATTAACATTATAGGCATTGTCTGCACTTGCGTCGTTTTCTAATCTGTATATATAAGTTACAGGAGCATCCCATCGAGGGCGAGGGTCACTTATGGTTTGAAAAGAGATGTCTGACCATTCTTGATTAAAACCAATAAACCCAGGTATTGCTGCACCAACTTGGCAATAGGCGCCAGCTGTGCATCCCCATCTAGGACTGTGCTGAGTAGATTGATTGTCTACACAGCTTGTTAATACTAGTTTTTCTACTAGTGTAATATTTTCGTTTTCAAATAAATTGTCACCATCACCAACTTGACCCGCAAAAGGAGCCGAGTTAAGATTGATAGTATAGGAATAGAAATCACCACTTATAGAAGGCGTTAAAACAGTGCCATTAAATGAGAGTTCATAGTTAGCTTGTAAACCCGGACTCACCTCTACCACATGATCAAATTGTGAAATGCTACCGTTACCAGAATTATTGATAACAATATTTCTATTGGTAACATCACCAACATAGGCATCTACGGCTGTAATATCATTTACTGCTAAATATGCTTTTAATAGTGTGTAGCCGTTAGAAGTTAGATCGCTATTGTTTGCTGTTTTGGCCGTTGTATTTTGTATGTAATTTATGGTTTGAACATCTTTAAAGAGTCCGCCATTATATGAGAATTGTACGGCATCGCAATCTCCTGTTTTTTCAAAGGTAAATGTAACAACATCGGAAATTTGCCAGTTTGCATTACTAGGTCTTTCAATTTGAAAGGTTGGTTGATTTAAATCTGTAACATCGAATTCAGATAACTGCAAATCGGCAGACCCCGTTTGAGAATCAATAGCTGCTGTTCCAGTTTTATAGGAAATACCTTCTGGTAAGTCAAAAATAATTTTAAAAGTATGAAGTTGAGCAGCTTTTGCGGTAATTGTAAGAGTGGTACTGCCATCATTTGATCCTCCGCAGACGCCCATATTTGTCGAGCTAATTTCTACGTGGTAATCTGAATTATTTATTTGGGATTGTATGGATTGTACAGCTGCAAAAAAAAGAAGTACGGTGATTAAAACCGCAGATTTTCTTAATTTATGCAAGAGTTTGGTATGAGTTTGAAAATGTGTCATTGTTACTTGATGATCAAGCATCTGTTTAAGTGGTTCGATTTGTAGGTCTTTTAACAGCTAAATCAAATCTAACTTTAAAGAAAGTTTAGGGGTAATTTATGTTGTGAATTGATGGTTTACCGAGGTAACAGCCTAAATACTTTGATGTTTAGATGATTAAGTAATAGGAAAAAAGAAGACTTTAACTTTCTTAAGCAGTATAATAGGCAAGAAGTAATTTATATTTAATTGTTATTTTTTGAAGTAAATATGAGCCAATCATAGGCGTAAGTGAACTAAAATTGTATTAAAAAACGTAAGTAAAGTAAAGTTGAGCATCTCTTTCTAAATTAATCAATTCAAAGAAGCTCTAAAATTAAATTCTAAGTTTATCTTTGTTAAGATGGCCAAAAAGAAAGTCAAAAAAAGAAAGGAAATAAAAAGGAAACTTCTTCATAAGTACCGTTTGGTAATACTAAACGAAAGTACTTTCGAAGAAAAGATTTCTTTTAAGTTAAGCAGGCTGAATGTTTTTGTGACAGGATCTCTTTTTATGATCACCTTAATAGGACTTACAACACTGTTAATTGCCTTTACGCCACTTCGAGAATATATACCGGGTTATTCTTCAACAAGATTAAAGAAAGAAGCCACAGAGCTTACATATAAAACAGATTCTTTAATTCGAACCCTAAATTATACCAATAAGTATTTAGATAATATTCGTATGGTGTTAAAGGGTGATATTGAGAATACGGTGGTAAATAGAGATTCTCTTTTTCAGCAGTTTAAATTAGATCCAGCTTCAGTGGATCTAAACCCTATTAAAGAAGATTCGTTATTACGTGCAGAGGTTGCTCTTGAAGACAAGTACAACTTATTTGAACGAACAATTGATAAGAAAAATTTAGTATTGTTTACTCCGGTTTCAGGATCAGTAACTATGAGCTTCAACCCTAATGAAAAACACTATGCGGTTGATATTACTGCTGTAACCGATAGCCCGGTGAAAGCAATTGCAAATGGTACAGTAATTTTTTCTGAATGGACTGCAGATACCGGTTATGTAATTATAATTGAACACGAAGGCGGATTGTTAAGTGTATATAAGCATAATGGTTCGTTATCGAAGTATCAAGGTAATATTGTAAGGGGTGGTGAAGTAATTGCTGCAGTTGGTAATACTGGTGAACTTACTACTGGCCCACATCTACATTTTGAACTTTGGGATAACGGAACACCTATTGATCCTTTAAATTATATCGACTTTAATTAAAACGAAATGTCACTAAAGACTATTGCTGCTAAAATATTTGCACACCGTATCGCGAAAAGAACCGATAAGTGGGTCAGTAATCCTATTGAGACACAAGAGATCGTTTTTAGAGAACTTATCGCAAAAGGTAGTGAGACAAAGTTTGGTAAAGACCATAACTTAAAAACGATTAAAACGCATAGCGATTTTATCGCTCAAGTTCCTATTAGAGATTATGAAGAACTTAAAGAATATGTAAATTTAGCGGTTGCTGGGCAAGAAGATATTCTTTGGCCAGGTAAACCATTATATTTTGCAAAAACCTCGGGTACTACTTCTGGAGCTAAATATATACCCATTACTGAAGGCAGTATTAAAGAACAGGTAAAAGCATCCAGAAATGCTATTCTTAATTACATTCATGAAACTGGCAAGGCAGATTTCGTAACTGGTAAAATGATTTTTTTGCAGGGTAGTCCGGTTTTAACTGAGAAAAATGGAGTGAAACTGGGTAGACTTTCTGGTATTTCGGCACACTATGTGCCTAATTATTTGCAAAAAAATAGAATGCCCAGTTGGGAGACTAACTGTATAGAAGATTGGGAAACCAAAGTGAATGCTATCGTAGAAGAAACCAAGAATGAAGATATGACGGTTATCGCCGGTATACCTTCTTGGGTTCAAATGTACTTTGAGAAACTAAAGGAAAATACCAATGAGTATGTAGGTGATTTGTTCAAGAATTTTGAACTTTTTATTTATGGCGGAGTCAATTATGAGCCGTATAGAAAGAAGTTTGAATCATTAATAGGTCGTAAAGTAGCAAGTATAGAATTGTTTCCAGCCAGTGAAGGTTTCTTTGCCTATCAGAATTCTCAAACAGAAAAGGGTATGTTACTGCTATTAGAAGCAGGCATATTTTATGAATTTGTAAGGTCTGATGAATTTTTTGATGAACACCCCAAAAGAATCACTTTAAAAGATGTAGAAATTGGTGTTGATTATGTTATGATTATCACCACGAATGCCGGGTTATGGGCATATAATCTTGGTGATACCATTCGGTTTATTTCAACATATCCTTTTAAAATAGTAGTGTCTGGGCGTATAAAACATTTTATTTCTGCGTTTGGGGAACACGTTATCGCTAAAGAAGTAGAAGAAGCAATGTTAGTTGCGACAAGTGTAACCGATGCCAGTGTAAGTGAATTTACCGTGGCACCACAAATTAATCCGCAAGAAAATGAATTGCCATATCACGAGTGGTTTATAGAATTTGAAAAACTACCATCTGATATGGGTCTTTTTATAAAAGAATTAGATTCGGCACTTCAAAAACAGAATAGTTATTATTATGACCTTATTGTGGGTAAGGTGTTGCAAACTTTAAAAGTTACTCCCGTTAAAAGCGGAGGGTTTTTAGAATATATGAAATCAATAGGTAAGCTCGGCGGACAAAACAAAGTTCAGCGACTATCTAACGACCGAAAAGTAGTTGAAAGCCTGTCAAAATATAAGGCATAGAGCAGCTAGCTTTTTAATTAACAAATTATAAATCGTAATTTCGTTTGAAATCACCAATGGGAAAAGCAATTACAACAACAAGAGCACAAGAGTCTACAAATGCTATAGAACGCATGTATATTACTATGCGCCATCTTTTTAATAGAGGTTTTTATAAGCCAAACGGAGTTTCTGGTGAAGCGTTGAAAAATGCTTTACTACAGTTAAGACCAGAAATATATGGTTCTGTAGGAGAAGAAAAAGCCGAATTAAACGGACTTATATACGTTTTAGAAAGATTACCTGAGGGAATAGAACAATGTTCTTTTATAAATCTAACTTCAGATGAAGGTTATGGTATTTCTCATATCAACCCGATCATTCCACCAAAAAGAAGAAGAAACTGTTATCGTATAGACGAAGAGCAGATGAATATTGAAATCACTAGAGGTCGTTCAGATATCTATGATATTCTTACGCACCTTACTTTCTTATTTATTGAATCTGAAAAAATATGTAAGCGTGTTTTAATAACAGATACAGAAAGAACTATAAGAGATTGGGCTAAACTTGAAGCTGCAGTTCAAAAAGAAGAATTGACCCAGGCTGAGAGAGAAATTGCACTTATTCATACAGCAAACATATTAGGCAGGTCTTTTGAGGAAATTTTAGAAGTCTATAAAAAATTCAGTACAAAAAGTAATCCCGATAGATTTCTGAATGTCATTTATTGGTTGGGTAAACTAGCTTTAGATGAAGAAATCTCAGGAGAGAAAAGAGCTGTTACATTTAGTGCTTTGCTAAGAGAACGATTAGGACATCATATTCATGGAGAAAGATGGGCAAATAACATAAAGGAGGTTTTAACCAAAAACAAACTTATGCATAGGCCTATTCATATTATCTCTGCCAATATGCATAGTGTAATGAATTCGTTATTTGCAAAAGCAGCTTTAAAAACGGAATTTCCGAATACAGATTCATTAGAAATTTTTGAAGCCCTTAGTAGTTCTGGCAATGCTGCGCTAAGAAAGAAAGTAACGGACTTGGCAGAGAAGAATGGTATGATCATTATGGATGATACCTCTGGAACAAATATTGATGTACAGATTTTTGATACCGCAAAAATTAAAATCAACAATTGTTCGTATGAATTTTCTGAACAAGATGTTGATAAAAAACCTGTTATATTTGTAATGGATTACGCATTTGGTGAGCAAGCGTATGAGACAATTGATGAGTTATTGAAACCATACAATACCAAAAAGAACAATGTGTCTTTGATAAATGTTGATTCTGTTTCAATAATGGGAAAAGCAGGTATTCTAGAAGGCGGAAAAGGAGATTTAATGATTCCTTCAGCACATATTTTCGAAGGCACTGCAGACAATTATCCATTTAAAAATGAATTGTGTGCCAAAGACTTTGAAGGTTATGGTTTAGAGGTTTTTGAAGGTACCATGGTGACTGTTTTAGGAACCTCACTGCAGAACAAAGATATTCTTAAGTTCTTTCATAAGTCAACTTGGAATGTAATTGGTTTAGAGATGGAAGGTGTGCATTACCAAAAAGCGATACAGTCTGCCTCTAAAATTAGAAAGAGTATAGGTGAAGATGTTAAAGTACGTTATGCGTACTATGCATCAGATAACCCATTAGAAACAGGTAGTACTTTAGCATCTGGAGGATTAGGTACAACTGGGGTAAAACCAACGTACTTAATTACAGATAAAATTTTAAAACAAATTTTTAATACATAGAATGGCAAGCAATCAATCACCATCTACCCAAAACAATTCTGATGAAATTGACTTGGGACAATTATTTCAATTAATAGGAAGGGGCTTTAATGCCATTTTTCGTTGGTTTTTAAAAGTGTTTCTTTATTTTAAGAAGAATCTTCTTTTACTTATTGGTCTTGTGGTTGTTGGCCTTGCGATTGGTTATGGGTTAAATAAAATTATATCTAAGAAGTATAAAACAGAGGTCATCGTTAAACCTCAAATTGAAAGCAAAAACTACTTGTATGATGTTGTAAATGAGTTGCAATCTAATATAGGCTCGAGAGACACTTTATTTTTTAAGTCTATAGGCATAGAAAATATTGATTTTAATGGTTTAAATATTGAAATCTCTAGAGTAGAAGAAGTAGGAAATACTGAAAGTGATACTCAATATTTAGAATTGCTTCAAAGTTTTGAGAATACAGATGCTATTGCAGATATTGTTAGGGCTGAACTACAGAACAAAAGTTCTTTTAATCATAGAATTACATTTTACTACAAAAATCCTACTGTTGGTAAAGTATTTGCAGAAAAAGTATTGAACTATATAAATACAAATACATATTTCAATGGTCTTTTGGAAGTGTATAGAAGCAATGCAACAGCAAGAATAAAGGAAGATGAAAAATTATTGGTTCAAGTAGATGAGATAATAGCTAATTATACAAATGGATTGGCATCTAAAGCCAATAATAGTTCAAACGATAAGATTATTTTAGATAATCAGGAACAAGTAAATATTGCAGATATATTCGAATATAAAACCGGCTTAATTAGAGATATTGAGGCTAAGAAGTTAGAATTAGAGGAGCGAACAGTGCCGGTAAGTATCATTAATTTGGGGCAACCTCAAGTCGAAAACAAATCCTTTTTTGGAAAGAGTATTGTTTTGCTTCCGATAATATTTATTACTGTTTTCTTTATTTTATCTATACTGGTATATTTGAACAGGAAATCTAAATCTCTACTATAATTTATGGTTGACCACCAATCTCATGACACAATACTAATTACTGGTGGTGCTGGTTTTATAGGGAGTAATTTTATTCCTTATTTTTTAGATAGAAACCCTAGTATTAAGGTCGTTAATTTAGATGTATTAACCTATGCTGGGGATCTGAGTAACCTTAAGGAAGTTGAGAACCATCCAAATTATACATTTGTAAAAGGAGATATATGCGATAACCTTATGGTTAAGCAATTATTTGAGGAGTATGACATTAGTGGCGTAATAAATTTTGCGGCAGAATCTCATGTAGATAATTCAATAAATTCTCCGAGACAGTTCATAAAAACAAATATAGAAGGCACTTTTAATCTTTTAGAGAATGCCAGAATTTTTTGGAAGAATAAAAACAATAGGTTCCATCATATATCAACGGATGAAGTATATGGTTCTTTAGGTGAAAATGGATTTTTCACAGAGGAATCGAACTTCCAACCTAATAGTCCATACAGTGCATCTAAGGCATCTTCTGATTTTTTGGTCAGAAGCTATTATCATACATATGACATGAATGTGGTAACCAGTAATTGTTCCAATAATTATGGTCCTAAACAACATGATGAAAAATTGATTCCTACAATAATTAGGTCCGCCATCAATGGTGTAAAGATTCCCATTTATGGGAATGGAAAAAATGTTAGAGACTGGTTATTTGTAAAAGATCATTGTACAGGTATTGACTCCATTTATCACAAAGGAAAAGCGGGAGAAACTTATTTGTTAGGTGGGAATAATGAATACGATAATCTGACGATAGCGACGAAGATTTGTAAAATTTTAGATTTAAAAATTCCTAAAGAAAAGGGAAGCTATAAAGATCAAATTAAATTTGTTGAAGATCGTCTTGGACATGATTTTAGGTATGCAATTGATGCGTCAAAGGTTTCAAAAGAACTAAGTTGGAAAGCCAATGAAAGCTTTGATTCTGGTCTAGAAAAAACTGTTGACTGGTATTTAAACAAATATCAACTTTAAATATATGAAAGGAATCATACTCGCAGGTGGTACTGGATCACGTTTATGGCCATTGACAAAGGCTTTAAGTAAGCAGCTCATGCCTATTTATGATAAACCAATGATATATTACCCGTTGTCCACTTTAATGACAACTGGCATACGAGAAATTTTAATTATTACTACTCCTGATGATTTGCCTTTATTTAAAAAGTTACTTTCAGACGGCAGTCAGTTAGGTTGTAGATTTGAATATGCCGTTCAAAAAGAACCTAAAGGATTAGCGGAAGCATTCATTATAGGTAAAGATTTTATTGGGTCAAGTAAGGTTGCCTTAATTTTAGGAGATAATATTTTTTATGGTAATGGTCTTGAGAGATTGTTAAAGGAAAATTATAAGCCAGACGGAGGTATTATATATGGATATCACGTAAATAACCCAAAGAGATATGGGGTAGTTGAATTTGATAAAGACGGAAAGGCTATTTCAATTGTTGAAAAACCAGAAACACCGAAATCTAATTATGCTATACCAGGAATCTATTTTTATGACAATGAAGTAATTGAAATTGCTGAAAACATAGCGCCAAGTAGCAGAGGAGAAATAGAAATTACAGATGTTAATATTGCTTATTTAAAAAAGGAAAGGCTACAAGTAAGTGTTCTTGATAAAGGAATTGCATGGCTAGATACCGGTACATTCAGTTCTTTAATGCAAGCCTCTCAATTTGTTCAGGTAATAGAAGAGCGGCAAGGATTAAAAATTGGTTGTATAGAAGAAGTAGCTTTTACCCAAGGTTTTATTGATGCAAAACAGCTTGAAGAGCTGGCTGAACCTTTGTTAAAGAGTGGTTATGGTAAATATTTAATGAATTTGATTAAATGAAAATAACCGAAACAAAACTAAAAGGTTGCTTAATTCTAGAGCCTCAAATTTTTAAAGATAATAGAGGTGTCTTTTTTGAAGTCTTTAAAAAGAAAGAACTAAGTGATTTTTTAGGGTATGAAGTTGATTTTGTACAGGAAAATAAATCTCTTTCTAAGAAAGGTGTTTTAAGAGGACTGCATTTTCAAAAAGGAAATAGCACACAAGCCAAGTTAGTTTCAGTTCAAAAAGGCGAGGTAGTCGATGTAATTGTTGATATTAGACCTGATAGTGTAACTTTTGGCGAACATGTTAAGGTGCATTTATCAGATGTAAATAATAAAAGCATTTTTATACCAAAAGGTATGGCACACGGATTTGTAACCCTTACCGAGAATGTAATATTCACCTATCTTTGCGATAACTATTATGACCCTAAAACGGAATCTGGAATTTTATATAATGATTCTGACTTAGCAATAGATTGGGGATTTGCTTCATCTGAATTAATAGTTTCAGAAAAAGATTTGATTTTGCCAACTTTCAAAGAATTGATGCAATGAAGAAGGTCTTAGTTACGGGGGCAAATGGGCAGTTAGGGCAATGTTTACAGAAAATAGCTGCGCAGTTTAAAAACTTGGAATTCACTTTCAAGAATTCTAAAGATTTAGATATTACAGATGCTTTATCAATTAAAAAAACTTTTGATCTCGTTGATTTTGACTATTGTATTAATTGTGCAGCATATACCGATGTTGAGCAAGCCGAAAAAACACCAGATATAGCAATTAGGGTTAATGCAGAAGGTGTCAAAAATCTTGCTTTTGCTTGTAAAAAACATGAAGTTGGACTAATTCATATTTCTACGGATTATGTTTTTGATGGTGAAAAGAAAGAACCCTATTCTGTAGATGATATACCTAACCCAATTAATGAATACGGAAAATCTAAATTGTTGGGCGAAAAATATATTCAGGCGATAATGGATGATTATTATATTATTAGAACTTCTTGGTTGTATTCGGAATTTGGAAAGAATTTTTATACTTCTATCTTGAAAAAAGCTAAGGCAGGGGAGAATCTTTCGGTAACAGATAGCCAAACAGGTTGTCCTACGAATGCAAATAATTTGGCAAAATATATTCTTACTGTATTATCTAGTAATGATAAATTCCCTGGAATTTATCATTTTACGGACGGTGAAATCCTTAATTGGTTTGAGTTCGCTGAGAAGATTCTTGCGAATAATAATTTAACCAAAAATGTAAAACTAGAGAAAGTGAAGAATTATCGTACTTTTGCTAGAAGACCTAATTATAGTGTATTAAAAGAGTGAATGTAATTTGTTAATACTTTTATTATTTTGATTAAAAATTTTACATTCTGTTTTTTTTATAAATTCAATTTTTTTTCAAAAGTAATTATATTTATATTTTTATTTTTGGGTTGCCAATCTTTTGTTTATAAAGAAAGGCATCATATAACTTCTATAGTGTACGAGAGAAAAGATATACTTAGATTTATGGTCAAAGAAGAAAATTTTAAAAAGGAGAACCTATCGCTTTTTTTTAAAAAAGTCTATCTTCAAAAAGAAGGCCTTAATGAAATTAGTATACAAATAGTTGCTAATTGTCCAATTAAGAATGTTGAATTTTATAAAAATTATTATATAATTATAGCTGTTTATCCATTAGATAAAGACATAAAACTTTTAAGTACCGAAAGAATAAAGTATGGCTTTGAAACATTTTCACTTAAAATAAGAAAAAACGAATTAAATGATTTAATTATCGCTAGAAAAATTAAAACTAAACTTAATTTTGCTCGAGCCATTACCATTTCGGTAATTGAATATAAGACCAAGCTTAAGAGTAAAGAAATTGTTTTACAGAACGTAAAATTTTAAATTAATATCTGCACAAATGAAATTTGAAATGAAAAATAAGTCTCTATTGATAACTGGAGGCACTGGGTCATTAGGAAAGGCTCTGACACAGCATATACTAACTAGGTATCCTGAAATTAGAAGGCTGATAATTTTTTCAAGAGATGAGCAGAAGCAATTTCAAATGGCTCAAGAGTTTTCCGAAAGTGAATATCCGCAGATTCGATATTTCATTGGAGATGTAAGAGATCGCGATCGTTTGATTAGGGCCTTTAAAGGGGTGGATTATGTAATTCATGCTGCAGCAATGAAACATGTTCATTTAGCAGAGTATAATCCTGAAGAATGTATAAAGACAAACATTGGGGGTGCTCAAAACGTAGTGGATGCTTGTTTGGAAACGAATGTGGAACGTGTTGTTGCACTGTCTACTGACAAAGCTTGTGCTCCAATTAATTTGTATGGTGCTACTAAATTAACTTCTGATAAGTTATTTGTTGCAGCAAATAATATAAAGGGAGACAGCCCAATTAGTTTTTCTGTAGTTAGATATGGCAATGTAATGGGTTCAAATGGTTCTGTAATACCATTTTTCATTTCTAAGAAAAAGAATGGAGGAATCTTACCAATTACGGATCCTAATATGACGAGGTTTAATATTTCGTTGCAAGGTGGTGTAGATATGGTTATGTATGCTCTAGAAGAAGCTTGGGGTGGTGAACTTTTCGTTCCGAAAATACCTTCTTACCGTATTACTGATGTTGCTGAAGCAGTTGGTCCTGAATGTGAGAAACCTGTGGTTGGAATACGTCCAGGAGAGAAGATTCACGAAGAGATGATTACACCGTCAGATTCTTTTTACACGTATGATTTAGGAGAATACTATGCTATTTTACCAGTTACACACCAGTGGAATTTGGAAGAGTACTTAAAAAAGTTTCAGGCTAAAAAAGTCCCTCAAGGATTTAGTTATAATTCGGGTGAAAATACGGAATGGGAAACTGTTCAAGGTCTTAGAGAGTTAATTAAGGAACATGTTGATTCAACTTTTACATTATGATGAAACCAATTCCATATGGTCGCCAAAATATTTCTCAGGAAGATATTGATGCTGTAATAGCCACATTAAAATCTGATTATCTTACTCAAGGCCCAAGAGTTTTAGAATTCGAAGAAGCCTTTGCTGAGTATGTTGGCAGTAAATATGCTGTTGCTGTCGCAAATGGGACTGCTGCGCTGCATCTTTGTACGCTTGCATTAAATGTTAAGGAAGGAGATAAGGTTATAACAACGCCCATTACTTTTGCAGCATCGGCTAACTGCGTTCGATATTGCGGCGGAGAAGTTGTATTTGCTGATATTGAACCAGATACTTATCTACTAGATATAGATAAGGTTGAAGAGCTCATATTGGCGTCACCAAAAGGAACATATAAGGGAATTATTCCAGTAGATTTTGCCGGGAGAAGTGTAGATATGGAAGCTTTTGCCAATTTAGCAAATAAACATGATTTATGGATTATAGAAGACTCATGTCATGCGCCGGGAGGGTATTTTAAAGATAGTAATGATATAAAACAACAATGTGGTAATGGGAAATTTGCTGATTTGGCTATTTTCTCTTTTCACCCTGTAAAACATATTGCTGCTGGTGAAGGAGGTATGATTACAACAAATGATGAGGATTTGTACAAGTCTTTATTAATGTTGAGAACGCATGGAATAACCAAGGATAGTGAAACATTTAAAAATAGTATAGACTTTGCTGCTGGTGAATCTGGTTTTTCGGAATACCCTACTTGGTATATGGAAATGCAAACTTTAGGCTACAATTACCGTTTAACCGATTTTCAATCGGCCTTAGGTCATTCTCAGCTTTCTCGTGCAGATCAAGGCTTGGAAATAAGAAGAAAACTTGCAAAAGTTTACAAAGACGCCTTTTTTGATAAAAAGTTTATTAAGGGTCAGTCTGATGTAGTGGAAGGCCATGCTTATCATTTGTATGTTGTAGAGGTAGATGATAGAACAGGGCTTTATAATCACTTAAGAGAACGTAAAATATACGCGCAGATACATTACATACCTTGTCACTTAATGCCTTATTACAGAAATCGAGGCTGGCAAGAAGGAGATTTGCCACAGGCAGAGCAATATTATAAAAGATGTATAAGTCTACCCATGTATCCAACACTAGAAACGAAAGAACAGCAATACGTGATAGATCAGGTACTTGAATTCTATGAAAAAAGTGTATAGCAAATTAGGGTTAGGTACGGTTCAATTTGGTATTGATTACGGTATTTCAAATACAAAAGGAAAGACTGATAGTGTAGAGATAGAAAAGATTTTGGATTATGCTGGAAAGAATAGGATCACTTATATAGATACAGCTTCAGCATATGGTAATGCCGAAAAGGTGCTGGGTTCATTTGACTTGAGCTCCTTTAGAGTCATATCCAAATTTATGCCTCCAAATCAAGGCTCAGTAAAAGATGAATTAGAAACAAGTCTCAAAAATCTTGGACTAGAAATGGTTTATGCTTATTTAGCACACAGACCTGAAGAGCTTTTGAAAAATCCAGAACAATGGCTTGACCTTAAAGAATTAAAAGAACAATCAAAGGTTGAGAAAATAGGTTATTCCCTAAATAGTCTTGAGGAGCTAGATACGTTATTGCAAAAAAACATGGAACCGGATTTAATTCAGGTGCCGTATAACCTTTTTGATAGAAGATTCGAAAGGCATATTGTGGAATTGAAGAAAAATGGTTGTGAAATACATGTCCGTTCTGCATTTTTACAGGGTCTTTTTTTTATTGAACCTAAAAACTTGCCCGTTTACTTTGAATCTGTTAAAAATGTGATAAGTGATTTGCAAAATGAATTTGGAGAAAACTTGTCAGGTGCACTTCTGAATTTTGCTTTAGAAAAGGAATTTATTGATGTAGTTGTTGTAGGAGTTGAAAATGTAAACCAACTCAGCCAGAATTTAAAAAATATTTCTTTAAAACAACCTGTAAAGACTAGAATACCAGTAGTTGCAGAAAAAATTTTAGTGCCGTCTTTATGGCCTAAAAAATAGATTACTATGATAAAAACATTCAATCTTGACAACAAGGTTATTTTAATATCTGGAGGGTATGGTTTTCTTGGTCATGCAATTACATTAAGTCTCTGTCATCATGGAGCCAAAGTTTATGTCTTGGGAAGAAGTGAGGAGAAATTTAAAAACACGTTCGCGGCAGAAGATAGTATAGTTAACTTGAATATCAATTTTATAAAATGTGATATTTCAACTACAGAATCAATCAAACAGGCTTTTCAAACTATTGATGAAAAAGAAGGTAAAATAGACGTATTAATTAATAACGCTTTTTATAGTCGTGGTCAATCTCCAGAACAGATGTCTGATGACGATTGGTCTTACGGAATTGATGGATCGCTCAATAGTGTGTTTAGAGCGATAAGGGAGGTAATACCTTATTTTAAGAAGAACGGAAGTGGAAAAATATTAAATGTATCTTCAATGTATGGAGTTGTAGCTCCGCAATTTGAAGTATATGATGAATATCCAGAATTTTTAAATCCCCCACATTACGGGGCGGCGAAAGCTGGCGTTATTCAGATAACAAAGTATTACGCTAGTTACTTGGGAAAACATAATATTAATGTAAATACAATAACCCCTGGGCCCTTTCCTTCAGATAAAGTAAAAGAAAACAAAGGCTTTATAAAAGCCTTAGCGGAAAAAACCTGTCTGGGGCGTGTAGGTTTACCAGAAGACCTGGCGGGTTGTTTCGTTTTTTTAGCGTCAAATGCGGCAGACTATATAACCGGTCAAAATTTTGTAGTAGATGGAGGATGGACAGCAAAATAAGAAAGTTGTTTTTATTATTCAGGCAAGAATGCAATCCAGTCGCCTTCCTGGTAAAGTTTTGATGCCATTACCATTATGGGGAGCTAAGCCTCTTCTAATGTGGGTAATTGAAGAATTACGTAAGTCAAAGCACTGCGGAGAAATTGTTATTGCCACCTCAAAGAATAAGGAAAACGATTCGCTTGAGGATTTTTGTATTAAAAATGAAATAACTTGTTTTCGAGGGGAAGAGGATGATGTGTTGAGCAGATTTATTACAATATTAAGAGATGCGGATTATAACACTGTAGTACGGCTAACTGCGGATAACCCAATTATTGATATTAATACATTAGACGAAACAATAAATTTTCATCTCCTAGAAGAGAATGATTATACTTGTACAGATATTCTGCCAACAGGAATGAATTTTGAAGTAATCAGAGCACAGTCTTTACTCAAAATGCCTGATCAAGTACTTACTGAAAATGACAGAGAGCATGTTACTTTGTTTATTAGAAACAACCAGAAGTATAAGAAAGGAGTTTTTAATCCTGTTCTAAACAAATCATTGAAATATTTAAGATTAACGGTTGATTATGCCTCTGATTTATTGGTGACTTCATCTGTATTGCAATACGGTGAAAGAAATGGATTAAGAGGTCTGAAGCTTGTTCAGGCGGTTCTTATTGATGCTCCTTATATTTTTCAGGCAAATACTAGTAATATTCAAAAAAAGCAGTTTAAAGACGCTAAGAATGAGTTGAATTTTGCAATTCAAATCTTGCAAAAATATGATTTACATCGATCTGTTTCTTTACTAGAGAAACATAAAGATTAAAGTTGAAAATTTTTAAAGATAGAACTGTTCGTTTTATTTTTTCTTTATAAAAACCGGAGAGTAAAAAAAATGACAAAAAAAATTATTTTCAGAGCAGATGGTAATTCTAAAACTGGTCTCGGCCACTTATACCGGTTATTAGCAATCGTAGAAATTGTAAGAGGTCATTATGAATTTATTTTTCTAACACGAGCATCCACTATTTCTTCAATGTTTGATGATAAAATATCCTTAGCTCTGATACCTGAAAAAATCACTTTAGAGGAAGAACCTGATTGGATAAGCAATAATTATCCTTCAGATGAATTTAATGTAATTGCAGACGGATATCAATTTAATTCCATTTATCAAAAGCAATTGAAAAATAAGGGATATAAATTAATTTACATCGATGACTTGGCAAAGGAATATATGTTTGCAGATTTAGTTATTAACCATTCGCCCTACGTCAATAAAACTGACTTTAGAAAAGAATCATATACAAAATTAGCTCTTGGAACCCCATATGCGATATTGAGGCCCCTTTTTTTGAATCAAGCAAAGCAATATAAGAGTGTTAATTTAATTGAAAATGTGTTTGTATGTTTCGGAGGAGCAGATCCATTTAATCTAAGCTTAAAAGCTGTAAAGGCACTCTTGCAAATTAAATCAATTAGAAAAATTCATGTGGTTCTAGGAGGAGCATATAATCATTCAGAAATTTTTGACTTAGAAAGGATATTCTCTAAAAGGATAAAAACTTTTGCTAATTTATCAGAAGAAAGTCTTTTGGAAGTCATGGGTTTTTGCAATTTCGCTATTGCCCCTGCAAGTACGATATTATATGAGCTATGTTGTGTTAAAATGCCTATTTTGAGTGGCTTTTTTGTAAATAATCAAGAATTAATTTATAAAGGGTTTTTAGAAAGTAAAGCTATATATCCTGGGGGAAACATGAAAAATTTTGAAGTTTCTAATTTCTTAGGTTTAATTGAAGCTATATTGAAAGAGGGTAATTTTAATGAACAAGTTGAGGCACAAAAAAAATTATTCGACGATAGAATTGCGTCAAGACATTTAAATTTAATAAAGACCTTATGTTAACAATTGGAGTTTTAGTTAGTGGTGTATTAGGATTTGAAACCTTGTGCAAGCTTGCAGAAGTTCATCCTATTAAATTTATCTTGACGGATAGTAATTCAAACACAATAATTGATTTCGCTCACAAACATAAAATTCCTTTATATGCAGGAAACCCACGAGGAGGCTCAGGACATAATTTTATAAAAAAAATTAACGTCGATGTGATTATATCCATTAACTATTTGTTTCTAATTGAACGTGATATATTCAACCACTCTAATATTCTTACTTTTAATATTCATGGATCATTATTACCTAAATACAGAGGGAGAACTCCACATGTATGGGCAATAATCAATGGTGAAACGATGACAGGTATAACAGCTCACATTATTGATAATGGTTGTGATACTGGTAAAATAATACGTCAAATTAAAATAGCTATTGGAGAAGAGGACACTGGAGCTGTGATTTTAACAAAATATTCAAAGGAATATTTCCCTTTGATTGAAAAAGTCCTTTCTGATATCATATCCAATAAAATTAGCCTTAGGGAACAAGATGAGTCAAAAGCTACTATTTTTGGTAAGCGTACGCCTTTAGATGGGGAAATTAATTGGAATTGGAATAAAGAAAAAATCAGAAATTGGATTAGGGCGCAAGCGAACCCTTATCCTGGGGCATTTACTTTTTTTCAGGGTCAAAAGATTATAATTGATAAAGCTTCCATTAGTAAAGTAAATACATTTGATAATCAGAAAAATGGACAAATTATTAATACTTCTCCTAATGTTGTTGTAAAAGTAAGGGATGGATCGCTAAATTTGGATGTTATAAGGACTCAAAATTGTACTTTTATAAAAGGAAATATATTTAGTAATGAAAATAGGAAATAGAGAAATAGGAGGAGATAATCCTTGTTTCATAATAGCAGAACTGTCTGCGAATCATAACGGAGATTTAAATGTAGCCATAGAAACAATAAGAGCTGCAAAAAAGACAGGAGCTGATGCAATAAAGTTACAAACCTATACGGCGGATACACTGACTATAGATTGCCACAATAAACATTTTAGAATAGAGAATGGAAGTTTGTGGGATGGTAAAACACTATATCAATTATATGACGAAGCGTATACTCCTTGGGAATGGCACAAAAAGTTATTCGAGGTTGCAAAAGAAGAAGGTATAATTTGTTTTTCATCACCTTTCGATTTTACTGCGGTTGATTTTCTTGAAGAGCTAAATGTGCCAGCCTATAAGATTGCCTCTTTTGAAATCCAAGATATTCCATTAATAAATTATGTCGCATCCAAAGGGAAACCAATCATCATATCTACTGGCATTGCAGAAGAGGAGGATATTAATTTAGCAGTTGAGACTTGTAGAAAAATGGGTAATAATGAAATTATTTTATTAAAATGCACATCTTCTTATCCAGCCCCCTTAGAGTTGGCTAATTTAAAAACTATACCAGATTTAAAGAAACGCTTTGATGTTGAAGTAGGTTTTAGTGATCATACATATGGTTCCCTTGCTCCTACAGTTGCCACAGCATTGGGTGCAAACGTTATAGAGAAGCATTTTATTTTGGATAAGTCAATAGGTGGACCTGATGCTGATTTTTCTCTAGATACAGAGGAGTTTACAAGAATGGTTACAGAAGTAAGGAATACGGAAAAGCTAATAGGAAAGGTGTCTTATGAAATTTCTGAAAAAATTAGAAATAACAGGAAATTTGCAAGGTCACTATTTATTGTAGAAGATGTGAGAATAGGAGATTTAATAACAAAGGACAACATTCGCTCTATTAGGCCTGGGTATGGCATGCACCCTAAATTTTTTCACGAAATACTTGGTAAAACTTTTACAGGGTCTTTTAAAAGAGGAACACCCTTAGAAAACAAACATATTAAATAAGTAATACAATATATGTGCAATTAAAGTTCAGAAATAAAATAAGTGTTAGAGAGCTTGAAACACTTGTTCATTTGGGAATCATTTTAATAGCTGGTCTTAGTACTATATTAAGACCCTCTATGGAAAGTAAAATAACGCTCTTTAGGGTGCTTTTGCCTTTTTTATTTTTATGGTTATTTTTTGTAAATACAAAACGCGGCATCAAATTATCAATAATAATTATTGGTTTTTTTTTATATTCTTTAATTGCTTCATTAGGTTCTAGGTTTCATGAAATTAATTGGGCTTATAATTTCTATTACATTACTATTTTCTTCTTTTATTTTTACTATAAAGAAATTATAAAACGTTGCAACAAGGAAACCGTGTACATTTTCTTGTCTATTTTATATAGAACATTAATTGTATTAGGCTTACTACAGTATTTTATTGGTGGGGTATATTTTAATACTCAAAATAGATTTCCGGCTATTAATCTCTTTTTTTGGAATGAAAATGAATACTCGGCTATTCTTGCTATTTTCACTCCACTATTCTTTTTAAAGCAAAGCTCTTATTTTAAATATATTTGGATACTTCTGTCTATATATTTGATAGCCTACAATGACGCAAAATTAGCAATATTATCGCTTATTATTTTTTTTGGAGGATACTTCATTATGAAGTTTAGGCTTTTTAGAATGCGTTATATTGGCTTCGGCTTAATTGTCTTAATTGGTGTTCTGGTTATGTTTTTTGCTCGTGAATACACTATTCAAGGAAAATATACTATTGAATATTTTATTTCGAGACTGGTAAACGGTTTATTCACAGGTACTCCTCTTGAACATATTGGGACTTTTAATTCTCGGTCGAATGCTGTAATCACGGGAATACATGAGTTCTTTAACTCTTATCTGATTGGAATAGGCCCTGGTAATTCTCTGCTGATGATTCAAGAATTAATTGTACCTGGTCAAGAAAAATGGGCAGCATACAGTATGCATAATTTCACGTTACAGCTTATAACAGAAATGGGTTTGTTCGGTTTTGGGATGCTTGGTTTTTTTATACTTGATATTAAGTCTACAATTCGCAATACTTTGTATTCACCAAATTTAATTTGGTTGTTCTTTTTTAGTTGTGTTGTTTCAATAACTTTGTTGTCGGGAGCGTGGTCCAATTACTTTTACCTTTTCATATTGTTTTATGCCCTAGATTTTTTTAAGAATAATGATAAAAGCAATAATTAAAGATTACCATTCAATTTTAAGAAAATCAGAGCAATATATTTTATTAGCACTTTTTTTTACAATTCCGCTTTCTCCAAAATTAACAACAGTTTTAATTATTATTTACTCTTTAGTATCCCTACTTACTTTTGAGCGTAAATATTTTAGAAATATTTGGTTCCGAAAACCTGTTTCTTTGTTGATGCTAGTATATTTAATTTTGATTGTTGGACTAAGTTATTCATCTGATATTACTTTAGGTTTTTCAAAAGTCCAAACACAGTTAAGCTTACTAGTTTTTCCTTTATTTCTTGGGGGAAAGAACTTATTAAAAGAACAAAAAGAGCAATACTTTCTTAGTTTTATTCTTGGAGTAGTATTTACTTCTTTATTATGTTTTGGTAATTCGTTTTATCGCTATTATGAAACAGGGGATCATTATGTTTTGGATGAATTTTCAAGAAAAATTAATATATTTTTTTATGTCGAATTTTCCGATTTTTTAGATTTGCATCCCACTTATTTTTCTATTTATATTGGTTTATCCTTGTTCTATTTATTAAGCTATTATCATAATGATAGAAAGTATGGATTAATTATAAAATGGACTTTGATGATCTTTCTATTTGTAACTTTTATATTTACTTCTAGTAAGGCCGGTATATTTTCATTTCTTATAGCTAGTTGCACTTATTTTATCTACAGTCTTATTAGGAGACCCAATAAGTATACGATTTCCCTTTTGAGTACTCTTATTTTAGGAGTCTCCTTTATTTTCTTAATTAACCCTTTAATGTACCAGCGCACAGAGCAGCTTGTAAGTTCTTTCGATAAGGTATGGATGAAACAAGAACAAACTAACGAATCAAGTTCAATACGTTTTGGATTGTGGAAATTGTCTACGCAAGTTATTAAAAACAGCCCTTTATATGGATACGGTACAGGTAGTGTTGTTAGATCACTTAATGAAAATTGTATAGCTTTGTTTAGTTTTTCTATTTGTGAGGGTTTAAGAAATAAAAATAGTCATAATCAGTATTTAAACTTTTTAGTTTCAAATGGTTTTTTAATCCTCATACCGTTTCTATTAGCTCTATTTTTGGGGCTGGTAAAGGCGCTTAATAATAAAGATCAAATTTTCTTTTTTTTTATTGTTTTTATGGGGCTAAATTTTGTATTTGAAAGTATTTTAGAAAGAGAAAGAGGTGTAGTGTTTTTTTCTGCATTTTTTATTTTGTTTCTTGTTTGTCAAAACTCTCAAAAAGAATTAAAAAATGTCTAACAGTATGGGGTTAAAAGAAATTGAATTATGTTATGATACGCAGTCAATTAAATTGGATGGAGATTGTGTTTGGCCCATTTTAAGATATAAAGTTAATGAGGAGCTGCGTACTAAGGAAGGACTAACATCCAGAACTGTAATAATCAATAAAAGCTTAATCATTGAGCTTTTGGTAACATTGTTTTATGGTTTAAAGGAGTTATTAATAATTAACCGTTATAAGTTTTGGGTCTTTTCTAATTCTGACAGGAGAAAAAAAATTCACGGGAAATACGTTGATCGTGTTATGGAGCCGATTGTGGAGCATGAATTAAGAACTTTAGTTATTGAAAATCCATATCCTCTTGGTCAGCATTATAAAAAGGAGGATCTTAAGAACGGGAATATTATAAGTCAGACTGTTTTTTTTTCATGCGCAAAATTAATTGGTCTCTTTTTAAGTAGAAATGTTAAGGTTGAAAACGAAGAAATACTTATCAAAATATTCAAAGAATCAGGTATTTCTCTAGATTATAAGGCTGTATTAAAAAATCATAGAGCTCAGTATCTATTTATGAAATTAATGCTTAAGGTGGCAACACCAAATGTTGTCTTTTTTGTTTATTCTGCATCTTCAATAGGATACATAAAAGCGTTAAAAGAAAAAAAGATTCCTGTTGTAGAGTTACAGCATGGTGTAATTAATGAGTTGCACTATGCTTATAACGTATTTAAAGATTTTGGAAACAATTTCTACCCAGACTATTTGTTGACTTATGGTGTTAATGAGTCTAAGATTTTCGATGCCAATAATTTTTTCATTAAACCTTCTAATGTAATTCCTATAGGATATTATTTTTTAGAAGAGTTTATTAATTCTCCTGTTGACGATTTCAAGCATCTACCCGATAAAAATGGTTTTACAAAAATCATTGTATTAAGTTTACAGGATCCTTTTGAGAAATTTATGTTTAAATTTTTAAATGATATCGCTTTAAGAGATAAAACTATCCTGTTTTTGTTAGTACCTAGAGATCCTAAGAGGTCATATCAAGAATTTCAGTTCCCAGATAATGTAAGAGTTGAACGAAATTCAAATGTATACGAGTGTTTGAAGATAGCTGATTTTCATATGACAATTAATTCTACATGCGCAATAGAATCGTTATGTTTTGGAGTACCTAATATTCTATACGATTATAAAAATTGGGCTTCGAATTATTATGGTGAAGTCCTTGATGATTCTGGGCATACGGTATTCGTAAATTCCATTAGTGAATTTGAGCATATTATTAAAAACCATCATTTTTACGACAAAGAAAGAATTGTACAGAAATCAAGAAATTTTATCGAAAGCAATTTTGTTAACAATTTAAATGACGTTATTGAGCAAAGGATATTAAGGAAGTAAGGGTATGAATAACAGAAAATTATTTAAGAATATTTCTTTTTTCACGTTGTTCAATGTAGTTAATTCAGCAATACCGTTTCTTTTGCTACCCATCTTAACAACTTACCTTAGTCCGGATGATTATGCTATAATTGATATCTTTTTTAATATATCGTTGATTGCTACACCTGTCGTTGGTCTAAGTGTGGTACAGTCTATAAGCCGTTATTATTTTGAAGATGTTGATTTACCAAAATTTGTTACTACTGTTTTCTTAGTGCTTTTTGGATCAGGTATAATTTTTATATTAATTTCTATTTTTATTACTTACATAGCGCAAGATTTTATTAAATCATATAGTTTCCCCCCTTTTATAATAATTGTAAGTATTTGTTATGTTCTTTTTTCACAGGTCAGTGAGATTTTATTAATATTATGGCGGGTATCGTATAAAACTGTTCAATTTGGAGTCTTTAGAGTGTCTAAAACACTACTGGACTTAGGTTTGTCAGTTCTTCTCATTGTAAGCTTTAAAATGGGTTGGGAGGGCAGGCTAATACCTCAGTTTTTGGTAGCCTTGCTTTTTGGTGCGGTCGCATGCTTTTTGCTTTATAGAAATGGATTTCTAAACATATTGCGTGTTGATAAGGTGTACAGGAAAGAAGCGTTGTCTTTTAGCTTGCCTTTGGTTTTTCACACTTTGGGCGGTAATTTAATTGGTTTTTCTGATCGTTTTTTTATACTTTTTATGCTTGGGCTTAGCGAAGTAGGAATCTACTCGGTAGGTTATCAAATAGGTATGGTGATAGCTTTATTACAAAATTCTTTCAACCAAGCTTGGGTTCCTTTCTTTTTTGGAAAATTAAAAGAAAACAATCATGCTGAAAAGGTTAGAATTGTAAAAATATCCTATGCTTATTTTTTCTTGATTCTTTTTTTGGTATTAGTATTTTATTTAATAACACCGTTGATTTATAAATATTTCATTGGTAAAGCCTTTACCACAGGAAGTGCTGTTGTGCTATGGATTTTATTGGGTTATGCGTTTAATGGTATGTATAAAATGGTTGCCAATTATTTATTCTATTTAAAGAAAACCAAATTAATAGCATACATGACTTTGGGGTCTGCAATTTTGAATTTAATTCTCAATTATTTGTTAATACAGAAAAATGGAATACTTGGGGCTGCTCAGGCCACGACTATTACATTTTTTATATTGTTTTTGGGCGTATTCATACTTAGCTATAAGAATTATAAAATGCCTTGGGGACTAAATAAAATAAATACATAATGATTAAATTATTTAAAAGAATACGGTCTTTGATTTTTACGTTTATAGCAAAGAAATCAAGTGGTAACTTTGGCCCTTCAATAAAAGCTAACGGCTATACAAGATTGAACAAATATACTCGTGTAGGCAAGAATGTTCATTTTAATGGCTTGATTGTATATGGTCAGGGCAATTTTGTTATCGGAGATAACTTTCATTCTGGTTTTGGTTGTAAAGTGTTAACCTCATATCATAATCATCTAGGTGATGCAATTCCATATGATGAAACCTTGATAGTTAAAGATGTTATTATAGGAGATAATGTTTGGATAGGGATTAATGTGACTGTTTTGGCTGGTGTTACAATTGGCGAGGGTGCTATAATTCAAGCTGGTAGCGTTGTAGTTTGTAATATTGAAGAATTGGGTATTGCGGGAGGTCATCCAGCAAAGGTCTTTTCTTCAAGGGATAGAACGAAGTATGATAATTTAAAGAGAGAAGGAAAGTTTATATAGAATAATATTATTATAACATTAGCTTGGTTTAACTGTTGAAGCATATAAATTAAAGAAAACTAAATTGAACAATCTAGTATCAATAATCACTCCGGTATATAATTCCCAAATGTTTTTGGATGATTGTATGAATTCGGTAATAGCTCAAACCTATGAGAAATGGGAGCATATTTTTGTAGATGATTGCTCATCGGATAATAGTGCTAAAATTATAGAAGAATATGCTCAAAAAGATTCTAGAATTAAATTTCATAGACTGTCAATTAATAGTGGAGCAGGTACTGCAAGAAACAAGGCAATAGAACTTGCTCAAGGGGATTACATTGCGTTTTTAGATAGTGATGATACTTGGTACCCCCAAAAATTGCAATTACAGATAAACTTCATGAAAGTAAATAATTACTATTTCACCTTTACCACTTATGATAAAATAGATGAAGTAGGGAATAATCTAAATATCATCATAAAATCAAAAAGGGTTGTTGATTATCATTCTGCTTTATATAAGAATCCCATAGGGTGCCTAACTGTTATGTATGACGTAAATTATTTTGGTAAACAATATATGCCATCTATTCGTAAACGTCAAGATTATGCACTTTGGTTAAATCTTTTAAAAAAAACCAAAGGATATGGTTTGAGTGAGTGTTTGTCAAGTTATCGTGTTGGTAAGGAATCAATTTCTTCCAATAAGTTAAAATTACTTAAGTATGAATGGCAAATTTATAGAGATGTCGAGGGTTTGTCAATTTTCAAATCTGCATTTTATACGGTTTCTGCTATTGTTTTAAAATTGAAAAGTTATTTTTGATTATTATAAGTACAATATAAAATGCCAAATCCTTCCATTTTAAATTCAATTGAACGTAAATTTATTCTCTTAGTTGGGGATTTAATTATAATTATAGCTAGTTTAAATGTATTTGTTAATAATGCAATTGATATTGAATTTATCTCGTTAAGGCTAAAAGTAATCATTACTCTATTTGGTGTAATCTCATTTCTAACACTTTCCTATATATTAGATCTATACAACTTACAAAAAACATTAAAAAGAAAGTACGTAGTATCTCAAGCCCTATATATAACTGCTTTATTTGTTTTTATAGTTTTTATTTTTTCAGTACTGTTTTTTGATACTAGTTTCTGGAGAATACCTTTATTAGTTTTCCTTATACTTACACCAATAGAAATTGCTCTTTGGAGACTTTTTTTTGTTAATGTTTTTAGGGTTATACCGACTACGAGGAATGTATTATTAATTTATGATAAGGAAACAGAAAAACATTTTAGGGAAGTAACTTCTTCTATTGACGGTGAAGATGTAGAAACATTTTATAAAGTCAAGTTAACTTATAATCTTAATCAACATACTGAGATAAGAAAAAAGTTTCTTGTAGCAACTGAGAAAGTTGACTCATGGGTAGTTAATATTAAGAATTATAGTGATTTTCCTGATGATCTGGAAAAGATATTACTAAGGTCAATATTGAAAGGGAAGGAAGTGATTTCTTATACTTCATTTTACGAAAATACTTATGAAGCTTTGCCAATTCAGTCTCATAACGATAGTTTTTATGAGATTCTACAATTGAGAAATAGAAAAATTAGATATTTACACACTATTTTTAGTTTTATTGTAAATTTTATTCTTTCCCTTTTTGTTGGCATCACTCTTTTAATATGTGTTCCATTTGTTTTTATTTTAAATCTTTTTTTTAACAAAGGACCATTGTTTTATACTCAAAAACGTATTGGTCTACACGGAAACGAATTTAAAATTTATAAATTTAGATCTATGGTTGTTAATGCGGAAAAGGAAGGCGCTAAAATGGCTGTTAAGAATGATACTAGAATAACTCCATTTGGTAGAATTCTAAGAATATTTAGAATTGATGAATTGCCTCAAATTATTTCGGTTATTAAAGGTGATATGCAATTTATTGGTCCACGTCCTGAAAGAAAAGTATTTGTTAATCAATTAAATTCTTTAGTCCCTTTTTATGAGACTAGACACTTAATCAAACCAGGTATTACTGGTTGGGCCCAGGTGAAGTATAAATATGGTGAAAATTTGGAAGACTCAATAAAGAAACTGGAGTATGATTTATACTATATTAAAAATCGAAGTATTACCTTAGATTTAAGGATTGTTTTTAAAACAGTAACTACAGTTTTGTTTTCCAGAGGTGTATAATAGAGAATATGAAAAAAATATTAATTACAGGTGCTGCTGGTTTTTTGGGTTCTCACTTGTGCGACCGTTTTATAGCTGAAGGTTTCCATGTCATTGGAATGGACAATTTAATTACTGGAGATCTTAATAACATCTCTCATTTATTTCCGCTTTCGAATTTCGAATTTCATCATCATGATGTAACTAAGTTTGTTCATGTTTCTGGAAAGCTTGATTACATTCTTCATTTTGCTTCGCCAGCGAGTCCTATTGATTATTTGAAGATTCCGATCAAAACGTTAAAAGTTGGTTCGCTAGGAACACTAAACTTATTGGGTTTAGCAAAGGAGAAAGGTGCTAGAATTTTGGTTGCTTCTACTTCCGAAGTTTATGGTGATCCATTGGTTCACCCTCAAAATGAGGAGTATTTTGGTAATGTTAACCCAATAGGTCCACGAGGAGTATATGATGAGGCTAAGCGCTTCATGGAGTCCATTACAATGGCTTATCATAGACATCATGGACTAGATACACGTATTGTTCGTATTTTTAATACTTACGGTCCTAGAATGCGCTTAAATGACGGTAGGGTTGTTCCTGCATTTATGGGACAAGCGCTACGTGGTGAAGATTTAACCGTATTCGGAGATGGCTCTCAAAGTAGGTCATTCTGTTATATCGATGATCAAGTCGAGGGAATATACCGCTTGCTATTTAGCGATTATACAGATCCTGTTAATATTGGTAATCCGCATGAAACAACTATTAAAGAGTTTGCAGAAGAGATTATTGCTTTGACAGGAACCAAACAAAAAGTTATTTATAAGCCCCTTCCTCAAGATGATCCTACACAACGTCAACCTGATATTACAAAAGCGAAAGAAATTCTGGGCTGGGAACCGAAAGTTCATAGAGCAGAAGGATTAAAAATCGTATACGATTATTTCAAATCGTTGTCTCCAGAAGACTTACAAAAGAAAGAGCATAGAGATTTCTCTACTAAATAGAAAATTAAAAGAGCAAGAAGTATTTTTGCAAAAATTGACAAAATGAATATTTTAATTCTAGGATCAGGTGGTCGTGAGCATACTTTTGCTTGGAAATTGGCACAGAGTAATAAATTATCAAAACTTTTCGTCGCCCCAGGAAATGCCGGCACAGAAAAAATCGCAACGAACATACCAATTGGTGTAAATGATTTTGAAGCTATTAAGAAATTAGTTTTAAAGGAGAATATTCAACTTGTTATGGTTGGTCCAGAAGATCCTTTGGTAAACGGAATTCATGATTTTTTTCTTGGTGACCAAGAATTAAAAAATGTGGCAGTTATCGGTCCTGAAAAATTAGCTGCTACTTTGGAGGGTAGTAAAGAGTTTGCGAAGGAGTTTATGATGCGTCATGAAATACCTACCGCTCAGTATAAAAGCTTTACAGCTGAGACTGTTGAAGACGGATTTAAATTTTTGGAAGAATTAAATCCTCCGTTTGTTTTAAAAGCTGACGGATTGGCTGCTGGTAAAGGTGTTGTTATTCTTAATGACTTAAACGAAGCCAAGGTTGAATTAAAATCTATGTTGGTTGATGAGAAGTTTGGAGCTGCTAGTGCAACTGTGGTTATTGAAGAGTTTCTTGATGGCATCGAATTAAGCGTTTTCGTGCTTACAGATGGTGATAGCTATAAAGTGCTACCAACAGCAAAAGACTATAAAAGAATTGGTGAAGGTGATACCGGACTCAATACTGGCGGTATGGGAGCTATTTCACCTGTTCCTTTCGCGAGTAAGGACTTGATGGATAAGATTGAGCAGCGAATTGTAAAACCTACGGTAGAGGGGCTTAAAAAGGATAATATGCCTTATAAAGGTTTTATCTTCATCGGACTCATAAAAGTTGGTGATGACCCTAAGGTTATTGAATACAACGTTAGAATGGGTGATCCTGAAACTGAAGTGGTTTTACCGCGTATAAAAAACGATATGGTAGAATTGCTACAAGCTGTTGCTGATCAGAAATTATCTGAAATAGATTTGCAGTTAGACGATAGAACGGCTACTACAGTTATGACGGTTTCTGGTGGCTACCCTGGCTCATACGAAAAAGGAAAAGAAATCACCGGTATTGATTCTATTACAGAATCACTGGTATTTCACGCAGGTACTACACTTAAAGATGGTAAAGTAGTTACTAACGGTGGTAGGGTAATGGCGATTACTTCTTTTGGCAGTGATTTTAAATCAGCACTGGCGCAATCGTATAAAAATGTAGATAAACTTTCCTTTGAAGGAATGAATTATAGAAAAGATCTAGGTTTTGATCTTTAATCAATAATCTGTTATCAGTTTTTAAAGACTAAAAGCTGATAACAGATTTAATTTGATATTATAAGTAAGAGTGAGAAGTACTCGACTTATCCTCTTCACCATTATCGTTATATTTTTTCAATTGAAGCATCCAATACACAAATGCTACAGAACCTATCAGCATAAATACCCAGTTTAAGATATTTGATAAAGCCCAACTATCTGTAAAACGTAAAAAATCTAACGGTGCAAATAGTACATTTACGAACAAATCTGCGATACCTTCAAAAAATGATTTCATCTTATTACTATATTTACCAGCAAAAATATAAAAAGCTTAGATGATTTCAAGCATTTTTGAGAAAACAAAACCGGTGAATTTCATAATTCTCCTGGTTTTTTTGTTTCTTTTCTACTGGTCAGTCCAATTTTACCTCTTTGATTTATCGATGAGCAATGTAGAAATTGCTCCGTCAATCGGTATTTTGACCATTTTATTATTCAGTGTTTTTATTGTTGACTTTGTTGTTAAACGTAACAAACTTACCAGTACAAATTCTTTTGCAATTTTGTTTTTCACCCTGCTTTTTGTGGTTTTCCCTGAGACACTAGGTGATAATAACGCCATTTTTACCAGTTTTTTCTTATTGCTAGCCATGAGGCGGTTACTAAGTATTAAGTCTTTAAAGAATATTAAACTTAAGATATTTGATGCCGGACTCTGGATATGCATATCAAGTGTATTCTATGAATGGGCTTTACTTTATTTGTTTTTGGTTTTCGCGGCGATATACATTTATGAACCAAAAAATATAAGAAACTGGTTGGTAATCTTATCTGTAGGCTTCTGCTTTTTTATGATACTATACGGTATATTAGTATTGCTTGACAAGCCTGATTTTATTCTAGAGCATTATGATTTTGCAATTAACTATGACGCTATATTCCCCATTAAATGGTGGACTAGCTTAAAAATGACTTTATACGCCTTATTCAATATGGCTCTTGCTTTTTCTGCTTTTGTTCATTTGAGTAAGTCGGGTGTAGGTAAGGTAATTGTTATGAGACTTATTGCATTTTCGTTTGTAATAGGGTTGGTAGTTAATGTACTTGTTACCTCAGAAAATAATAACGCTGTGATGATCACCTTCTTTCCTTCTGTGATTTTTATTGTCAATTATCTAGAATCTATTAAGAAACCTAAGTTGCTTGAATTAATTCTTGTTTCTAGTATTTTGGTGCCGATTATAGTTTTTGTTGTGAAACTTTAGGTTTATCCTTTAAACTTTATCTTTGTAAAAAAGGCTCATATGTTTAGCGAATTCGCATTTAATATATTTAATACCAGTATTGATAAATATCACGTAGAAGATGATGTATATCAAAGTTTTCATAATCCTTATTCGAAAGAAGAGATAGAGCACTTGTTATATCGCAAAAACTGGATTGATACCGTTCAATGGCATTATGAGGATATTATTAGAAATCCGGATATAAACCCTGACGACGCCTTGGTTTTAAAGCGTAAAATTGACGCAAGTAATCAAGACAGAACAGACTTGGTGGAGTTCATTGATAGTTATTTTCTTAATAAATACCAATCGGTAGATGTTAAGGCAGATGCTACTATTAATACAGAAAGCCCTGCTTGGGCAATAGATCGCTTATCTATTTTAGCCCTGAAAATCTATCATATGAAAGAGGAGGCTACCAGAGCAGACGCCTCTTTAGAGCATAGAGAAAAATGCCAAGTTAAACTCGAAATCTTACTTGAGCAGAAAAACGACCTTTTTGTAGCTATAGACCAACTACTTGCAGATATTGAGAGTGGTACGAAGTATATGAAGGTATACAAGCAAATGAAAATGTATAATGATGAGGAACTAAACCCCATCCTTCGTGGTAACAAATAAAACTGTTCATTTATTGGTAATACGACTTTCCGCAATGGGAGATGTCGCTATGACTGTTCCTGTTCTTTTGGGGATTTTAAAAAAATATCCTCAGGTAAAGATTACAGTTTTAACAAAAGGATTTACAGCACCTATATTTGAAAATATACCAAATGTCTCAGTTTTTAAGGCTGATGTAAAAGGAAGACATAACGGCTTTTTAGGACTTTGGAAATTATACAAAGAATTAAAGGCGTTACAGATTGATGCAGTTGCAGATTTGCATAATGTGCTCCGTAGTTCTATTCTAAAACAGTTTTTTAAACTATCAACAATTCCTTTTATACAAGTGGATAAGGGAAGGGCAGCTAAGAAAGCTTTGGTAAATCCTGAACGAACTTCATTTATTCCTTTATCGACTACTTTTGAGCGCTATTCTGAGGTTTTTGATAAGCTTGGGTATCCTATTGCTATAAGCGAGATGGAAACCTTATCTAAAAGACCAATTAGCGATTCAGCAAAAAGCTTAATAAATTTTGATGGAAAGGTGCTGATTGGTATTGCCCCGTTTGCAGCTTTTAGCGGAAAAATGTATCCACTACCAATGATGGAAAAGGTAATAGCTGAGTTGAATTCTACGAGTAAATATCAAATTGTATTGTTTGGAGGAGGGAAAAAAGAAATAGATGTTTTAGCAAAATGGGAAACTCAGTTTAACAATTGCGTTAATGCAGCAGGCAAATTATCATTCTCAGAAGAATTGAGTTTAATTTCTAATCTGAAATTAATGCTGGCGATGGATAGCGGCAATGCTCATTTAGCTGCAATGTTTGGTGTGCCAACCGTAACAATATGGGGTGTTACGCATCCGTATGCTGGTTTTTCGCCTTTCAATCAGCCAGAGAATAATGCCCTTTTATCCGATAGAAAAAAATATCCTGCAATACCAACTTCCATTTATGGTAATAAATATCCTGATGGTTATGATAAAGTCATGGAAACCCTTCTACCCGAAACAATCGTTCAGAAAATTAATGAAATTATAAGTACTTCGGTTTAAGAATTAACCGGCTTGGCTTCTATACCTTTAAAGTATTGACGTAGTTGAGACATAAATCTGTACTTTTTAGCTGACGGGGCTGCACTTGTCATTAAAATTCTAACTCCGAAGTACGAACTCATTAAAAAAGTAGCCGCAGCTTCACAATCTACATGACGATCTAAGTAACCATTAAATTTTCCTCTTTGTAATGTTGTAACCAAGTTTACTTCCCAAACGGTAACAATTTCATTTAAGTGACGCATAATCACTTCATTTTTACCATTGAATTCAGTTAAGAAATTACTTAAAATACACCCATAATCCATTTCATTATGCACGGCAGTTTCCATAGCATCATCAAAACATTTCGTTATTAATTTTAACGGGTTCTCATGCCCCTCTATTGGCTCTATTAAAGTACTATAGATTTTACGTGCTAGTAAATTTTGAATTATTTGAATGAAGAAGTCTTCTTTAGAATCGAAATGATAGTAAAAAGCCCCCTTAGAAAGATCTAGCTTTTTTAGAATATCATCTATACTAGTATCGTAATATCCTTGGGCATAAAACAATTCTAATCCGGTGTTCTGTAAACGTTGCATGGTTGCCATGCGCTTAAGGCTCTTGTTCATAATATTTAGATTTGGGTAAATCCGACCATGTGGTCTTTTTATAGAACGCCAGATTGTTAAACAACTTCAGTATTTATAGATTAGATGCGTCTTTTTTCGATAAACGACTATTTTATCGGTGTATAACATCCTTTTTACACTACAAAACAAACTAAGTGGTCAGTTCTATATGTGATATATTTGGTTTATTTATAGTATAATGAGTTGGTTTAAAACAAAAAACCGTTCAATGTAAATCATCAAACGGTTCTTAATTTTCATCTCGGAATGTGTTATGCTACAGTACCCTGGCAACTACTACCGGCACCTGCTGTACAACCATAACAATGCTGTGATATGATAATGTTTCTATCGTTCAACAAGTCTTCGTTATAATCTTTAATATGCTTCACCTTACTAGCTACTTTTAGGTCTAGCATTTGGTTAAAATCACAATCATAAAGCCAACCATCCCAACTAATAGAAATGGTATTGGTGCACATTACATTTTCTACTGCAGAGGGGTTATATGCTTCCACTAATGAATACATATAATCTTCGTAATTCTCAGATGCTATTAAATAATCTAAGAATCGTGCAATGGGTAAATTTGTGATGGCAAAAAGATTATGAAACTGAATATCAAAATCTTCTTTTAAGGCTTTTTTGAAATCCTTTTCCATCGCTGCTTGGTCACCTGGTAAATATGCACCTGACGGATTATAAACTAAATCTAAACGGAGTCCGCTACCTGGTAAACCATAACCTCTGTCGTTTAATTCTTGCAATGCTTTGATCGACTTGTCAAAAACACCGTCACCTCTTTGCTTATCTGTTTTACCACGGGTATAATGTGGCATTGAAGAAATAACATGTACATTATGCTTTTTAAAGAAATCTGGTAAATGATAATATTTTTTATTAGCCCTAATAATAGTAAGGTTAGAACGAACAATAAAATCTTTAATACCGGCTTTTGCAGCTTCTTCTACAAACCATTCAAAATCAGGATTCATTTCTGGTGCACCACCTGTTAAATCTAAGGTGTGAGCTCCTGTATTTTTAATGACCTCTAAACACTGTCGCATGGTATCGCGAGTCATAATCTCTTTGCGATCCGGACCAGCATCTACGTGGCAATGCTCACAAACCTGATTACACATGTAACCAACATTGATTTGCAAAATTTCCAGCTTTTTAGGGCGTAACGGGAAGTGACCAATTTCGGCAATCTTATCTTTAAAATAAGGAAGCTCTCCATCAGCAAAAATTCCTCCGTTTAATATTTCTAATTGCTTGTTGGAAACTGCTAATTCGTTCCCTTTAGCTTTTAATGATTTTGTAGCCATTCTTCTTTTGTTGTTGGTTGATGGTTGTCTGTTGTTCGTTTATTTTATTACGAATCAACAAACAATTCAACCTATTTTGATTTCTTCTTTAATAGATAGCAATTTCTATTTTGTTATATTTTGGATTAGTAATCATTGGCGAATATTGAGTAAAACTAACAACCGACAACAAACAACTAATATCACAACATTTTATTTCTTTTTCTTAATAATGGATGTTCATGAAGAGCATTCCATTTGCAATATTTTTATAAACTAACTTTAATTTCAAGTTATTGATTATTGAAGAAAGCTGCTAGGAACAACCATCAACGAACAACGAAATTTACATTGACAATTTGTTATACTTATTCATCATCTGTACACCATGCACTAATGTTGCACCGCTTTCTATGGCGGCGCCCACATGTACTGCTTCCATCATCTCTTCTTTCGTAATCCCTTTTTGCAATCCGTCTTTGGTATAGGCATCAATGCAATACGGACACTTAACTACATGAGAGACAGCTAAAGCAATTAGAGACTTTTCTCTAGCACTTAGTGCGCCTTCTTCGAAAACCTTACCATAATAATCGAAAAATTTTGTTCCAAGCTCTTCGCTCCACTCTGTTATTTTACCGAATTTTCTTAAATCTGCTGGGTCGTAGTACGTATTTGCCATCTTTTTTTGTGTTTTAGGTTTTATTGAATCTTTTTGTTCTTGGTTAAAATGAATCGGAATTCCCTGTCCCATTTTTTCGATTTCAGGGAGTATTTCCATATTGTCCCAAATGCCAGAAGTAAGCGTATCGCCATAGGCTTCGGGCAAGTGATTTTTGTACATTAATTTTTGTGCGGTTTCGGCATCATATTCGAATGAATGATGTTTATAGGTTACTTCACCATCTTCAGTATCCAATATCATATACCAAACTCGGGTAGTGCCATCATTTGCTGGCATACCAATAACACCAGGATTCAACCATAAATTTTCCTTTATAGTTTGATGAAAAGGTAAACCACAATGCCCCGCAATAATTATATCACTATTGGTCTCTTGAAAACAGTGTTCTTTACTTTCCGTGGCGTTTGATTTAAATACAAATTCTGAGGTATTACCATAATTTCCATGGACTACCGTAACTTTTTTGCTGCCATAGTCAAAACTGATGTACTCGGGAATTTCCTTCATCCACTCTAAAGACTGTTGCGATAAGTGCCCTTTAGTATATGGAAACCACATTTTCGAAAAATCGTCGCAACGGCTACCACTCTTAAAATCGCAACCACAATCTTCGCTATCGTTTGCTAGTTGCAATTCTACATTGCCAGCAATACTAATCGCGCCCCATTTTTGAAACAGTTGTACCGTTTCTTCTGGTTGTGCACAATAGCCGGTAAGGTCTCCGGTGCTTATACAGTTCTCGGGTTGAATTCCTGCTTCTTCAGCAATGGAAATCAGTTGCTCCAAAGCTTGAAGATTACTATACACGCCACCAAAAAGCAATAGCTTTCCGTTCTTGGCACCAATATGTTTTATTTCTTTATCCATGTAGGTATTATATAAACGAATAGGCAACATAAAATGCCCCAAAAATTAATCCAAAGTAAATCGGCATACTTGCCGGTCGTGAAAATCAAACTATCTGGAAACCAGTTAAAAATTAAAAGGAACCCAAATAGTAATCCTATAAATACGCTTAAGTGAAAACTGATTTTAGGTGCTTTATCCTTCCAAAATATAAAAACGGGAGTTAGCCCTATTACCATGGTTCCGCTAATTGTTGTAGCAGATAAAATCTCTGCATCTAAAAAAACGGGTATGGTTCCTAAAACAGCAATTGCTACCATAGACCAACGACCAAATTTTAATGTATTTCCTAGATTTAAATCTAATGCCAATAATTTTGAAAATGATGAAAATGTGGAGTCTAATGTAGATGCAGCTGATGTGATCATGATGAAATTGATGACTAATAATATTACGGTTCCAAATGCTTTACCAACTTGTACTGCAGCCTGACCGTGCATACCTTGAAATTGTGCATACACGCCGATAATACTAAATAAGATGATACAGATTGCACCTAATACACTTGCCCATAAAAAACTCTTCAATGTTACTTTCGGACTACTGATAAATCCTCTATCGGTTAACACCGGGTCATGAAAGGGGTAACTAAAGGATTGTAGTAATGCAGCGAATAATAAATTTAGCCCTGTTTCAAAGGACCAAATACCTGAATTAACTACTTCGGTAGTGGTGATTGCATTATCCTTCCCAAAAATAGTGAACAATATTACCGCTAATAGTATAGAAAATAGCCCCATTTGGACAACATCGGTAAAAATCGAGCTACTCATACCTCCTTTGAGTACATAGGCTAAAGTTAGTCCGGTAAACACTAAAATGGACCAATAATATGGACTCGTACCCATATCACCAAAGTAAGAACCAATAACCATAGTGTTACTCCAAACCTCATTGAATAGGCGAAATGCTATTAAAATGGAAAAAATATTTACTGCTGATTTACCAAATTTAGAGGATAAGAAATGATGAATACTTGTGTACTTTCCATGTAGTCTCATCTTATAAATTACAAGACCTGCTACAGCAAATGACAGATAATATCCAGCATAAGCAACACCACCAACAATACCATAGTCTAACCCTAAATTTGCGGCGTTGGTTATACTCTTGGCGAATATCCAAGAGATAATCAAACTACCCATTAACATGAACGTATTGGGCGCTTTCTTTTTTTGAACCGCTTTAAAAAACTGATTGGTATCTTTTGCCCATGGGGAAAGGAAAAATAACGCCAAACTTGATGCTATTATTAATCCCCATTGCCAAATCTTTACTTCAGTCATTTCTTTTTGATTTTTCCTAATTCCTAATTCCTAATTCCTAACTCTGTTACTCATCCCACCAAACTGCCACATTTATACTATTGCCTTCCGTGTTATTTGAAGCTTCGGTATAATTGGCATTATTTAAAGCTTCTTCCTCAGCAGGATAAGGCATGCGAATCGGAATCAAATCATTATTCAAACTAGCTGAAATTGTTTTCAATTGAGGGAAACCAGTTCTTCTATATTCAACCCAACCTTCATAACCATTAATGCTATTTGCAATCCATTTTTGAGTAATGATATTTTCTATAGGATTACCGTTTGTCAACGAAGCATCAACCGTTAAATAATCAGCAGGTAAATCTACTAGCCAATATTCAAATGCTTGTGTTACCCCAGTATTATATAGACTTTCAGCATCTGCAGTAATCAACCCTTTTTGGGCGGCTTCCGCTAATAGAAAGTGCGTTTCCATGCTTGTCATGAAGTTGGCGTCTAATAGTCCGGTATTCTCTCTGAAAATAGTACCTAGCAAAGAGTAATCAGCTAACGAGACTCCAACAGATGCATCAATCCCATTTAATAATCCGTTGTAACCACCATCTGTACTATTTGCAAATGGTTGATACAATTGTGCGATACGTGGGTCGTTTAAATCAGTCAAAATTTCATCCATCGTTTCAGAAAGCACGTAATTATTAAAATCACCAATCCTAAGTTGTGCCAGTCTAAAACTATTCGGCTCACCATCGGTAAAATTGAAAATCGCATTTTCGCTATTATCGTTAATGAAATTACCTTCACTTGCGATTGCCTGTAATTGAGAAGCAACATCTATTTTACCTGAAACACGCATTAGATATTTAATCTTCAACGAATTTGCAAAACGAATCCATCCATTTAAATCACCATTAAATAAAATATCACCTTCTAAAGCAATGGTTCCAGAATAGTTCTGTATGGCTAAAATTCCTTTATCAAGATTATCAAATATGCCGCCTTCGTCCATATAAATAGATTCTTGAGAATCATAAACGGCCGTCACGGTTTCTGTATCTCCCTTAAATGCTTCGGAATAAGGAACGTCACCAAATAAATCTGTTAAGCCAGCCGCCATATACGCTTTCATAATTCTTGCGGGACCTTCATAGACAGTATATGCGGTATTCTCTTGAGATAGATTCAATATAATTTCATTATCGCGTAAATTCTGATAGAATATAGGCCACGGATTTCCACCTAATTGTGGAGATTTTAAATCATGCCGGTCAAATAAGTTAAAATCTAATGACGTACTATATTGCCCTAATAAGTTACCTGCCGTAAACCCTTCATAAGACATTTGTTCACCAAAGTCATAGATAACCTGTCTTAACAATAGACTAGGTTGCACTGCTACAGGATCATTCGTATTTGTATTAATTTCTTCAAAATCTTTTGTGCAGCCAATGACCAACAACAAGATTAGAATGCTATATATATGTTTCATCTTCTTTTTCTTAAAAATTAAATCCGGCTTTGAAACCTATACTTCTGGTGGTTGCGTATGACATGTCTTCAACACCACTTATAAATCCTTGTCCTTGTACCGCTAATTGCTCTGGATCAAAATGTGGATTCTCTGTAATTGCAAATAAGTTTTTTCCAATAAGTGATAAACTCAAAGTTGCATCTTGGTTGAATATACTTAGGTTGTCAAAGGTGTAACCAACAGATAATTGACGCAACTTCAAAAACGAAGCATCATAGGTGTTGTTTTCTTCATGATTTCTATCATAAAACTGACGATAGTAACTTTCTGCCGATACTGCCACTGTATTTTCAGTATAAACAGAATTATCTGCAGTGCCTGTATTTACAACGCCTTCCGGTATAATACCTTCTTCTGGTCTATTTGCTGTTTCCGCTAGCTGACCACCAACATTACCTAATGCTCTTGTTCTAGATACAATGATTCCGCCTTGTCGCCAATCGAAAAGAAAACCTAGATTCCAGTTCTTGTAATTGAATTGATTATTAAAGCCCAACATAAAATCAGGATTGTAATTCCCCAATTTTTGCAATTCGTTATCAGGGATGTATCTGCCTTCATCCGTTAAGATAAAATCGCCATTTTCATTTTTAAGATATCCTGTTCCGTATAAATCACCAACGCGACCACCTTCTTCTGCCTGTAAAAATACCGTTTGGTTTTGACTGTCGTAAATTCTAGAGTACGCCAGTGTTAATCGACCTTCATCTTGTGGTAGGCTTTCTACTGTAGATCTATTAGTACTAAAATTTAAAGTGCTGTTCCATTTTAAATTCTCACTTAGTATTGGTGATATGCCCAAAATAATCTCTACTCCTTTAGAGCGAACTTCGCCACCATTAACTACTTGTTGGGTATAACCGGAAGAGATACCGATAGGTAAAGAAATGATTTGATCTTTGGTTAATGCGTTATAGTAAGAAACGTCGAATCTTAGTTGGTCGCCAAAGAATCTTACATCTGCGCCTACTTCAAATGAAGAGGTTAATTCTGGTTGTAGATTAGCATTTGCAATAGTGTTTGAATTACTGAAAGTCGGCTGACCATTAAACGGTGTCTGTGCTACAAAAGCACCTGTAGTCTGATATGGATTTGTATCATTACCAACCTGTGCCCAACTTGCTCTTAGTTTTGCAAATGAAATTACCTTAGGCAAATCAACTACTTCCGATAGTATAAAACTACTAGAAACCGACGGGTAAAAGAATGAGGTGTTATCTACTGAAAACGGAGCAGCCAAAGCACTTGACCAATCGTTTCTGCCTGTGATATCTAAGAATAGAAAGTCTTTGTATCCGAATTTTGCCAAGCCATAAAAACTGTTTATTCTTTTATTCGATTCAAATTCGAATACTTCAATAGGTGAAGCAGCATTCGATAATCTAAAAATACCTGGTTGTGCTAAACTTGTTGTTTGTGCTTGTGAAGTAAATGCTTTTTGATCCAATCGATTTCCGCCAAGGGACACATCAACTTTAAAGTCATTGAATTGATTTGCATAGTTTAATAGAAAATCGGTGTTCACTTCTCTGTAGAAAACATCATGCTCGGCATAAGCACCATTAGAAAAACGATTAGAACTATAGGCTCTTTTCAATTGGCGTAATTCACTTGAATAATCCATACCTGTTCTAATAGATGCCGTTATATGCTCTGAAATATCATAGCTAGCGGAGATGTTTCCGAAAACACGATCTCTATTGAACGAATTGGTATTTTCATTAAGAATGAAATACGGATTATCGAAAAAGGTATAGTTATACGAATACTGTTGTATGCCTTCTAAACCTGGTTGCCAGTAGTTTTTTAAATTCTCAATGTTTAAAGAACGCGGACCCCAAGCGACTAAAGAATAATTTGCGTTTTCAGATCCATAGCCGTTAGAGGGTCTGTTGTCACTATTAGAATTGATATAACTAATAGATGAATTTATGCGTAATCTATCAATAGGTTGAAAATTCAATTTTGCACTTACGGTTTGTCGGTCTAGATTAACACCGGGTATTATAGATTCACTTCTCAAATCGGTAAAAGAAAGACGATAGTTACCTTTTTCAAATCCGTTAGAAATAGCGATGTTGTTGATTAAGGTTGTCCCCGTTTCATAGAAGTTCTTCAAATTATCAGGATTCGATTTAAACTCGGTCGGTGTAATCGTATTTCCATTGTAAAGAGCAGTATCACCACCTCGAACAACAGTACCATCTGCCAATGTCACGGGACTATCATATTGCGGAATAAGATTACCAACATCTAAACGAGGTCCCCAACTGTAGGTGATTAAATCATTTGTTCCACCACCTAATCCGTCTACAAAAGCAAATTCCCCAGAATTCCCTTGTCCGTATTCATTTTGAAAATCAGGTAACTGAAATGCTGAATCTACAAAGAAACTGGTGTTGTAGCTCACGCCTAATCCTTTCGTATTCTTCCCGCTTTTGGTTTCTATGATGATTACACCGTTAGATGCTCTTGTTCCGTAAAGTGCAGCCGCACTAGGTCCTTTTAATACAGACACTTCGGCAATATCATCAGGATTCACATCCATAGCGCCATTTCCAAAATCGATTTCTTGAAATCCGGCTGCAGCCTCATTGGTAAAATTAAAGACAGAATTATTGTTTATAGGCACACCGTCCACAATAAACAGCGGATTGTTATTCGAGAAAGAAGCTTCACCACGAATAGTAATTTTTGAAGAAGAACCAACTCCTGTTGCACCTTGGTTAATCGTTACACCTGCCAATTTACCAGATAGGTTGTCTAAGAAATTCACTGATTTTACCTCGGTTACTCCTTTTGCATCTAAACTTTGAACGACATAACCCAATTCTTTGGTTTCCCTTTTTAGTCCTAATGCAGTCAATACTACTTCGTCTAAAACTTCAGAAGAGTCTTCTAGAGTTATATTTATTGTACTTCGATTGTTTATGGCGACTACTTGTGATTGATACCCTAAAACAGAAAATTCAATATTGCCTGAAAGGTTGGGTACATCGATTGTATACATACCATTTTCATTGGTGGTTGATCCAGTTACAGTGCCAGACAGTAAAATGTTTACGTACGGTATCGTATTTCCATCGGTATCTGTTACGATACCTGTTATAGTTTCTTGAGCATTGACCATGTTTATCATAAACAATGTCAACACTAGTGTTAAGTGTCTCATAAAAAGCTTTAAACTGAAGTTGTATTTGCCCAATTATTGGGCAAAGAGGGAATTAGATAAATGAAACCTCAGGTGAGCCTTTGTTATAAAGAAAGCTGTTAGGAAATAAGGTAGAGAAGTTCTGTTTAGTGTAGTATAGACTTCTGCTTCTTTTTAATAAACCGATGATCAACATTAATATGGTTGATGATAAACCAGAAGAAAACGATAGAATAGATTCTAAATCTCTTTCGTTATCCAAATCTTGTAGAACAGGTAATTTTATTAATTCAGACGCTTCTTCTTGTAACCATAATGAAATTTGGTGGTATAAGCTGAAGCGTTGCCATGGTAAATTTTGAAATTCAGTAACTTCAAAGTTAGATTTTTGAAGACCTAACAAATAGAAACCACCATCATTTGAAGGACCAATTACAGTCTTACCCATAGCTAATTGTTGGGCAGTATGCTTAAGATGCTGTGTATTTAAATGCGGAGTGTCATTACCAATGGTAATGATATTAGAAAAACCTCTTTCAAAAACGTTGGCAATGGCATTGGTAAAACGTTCACCAAAAGTTGCGCCAACTTGATCTTTATCTGAAAAGTGAAAAACAGGTAAACCTGTATTTTTAGCTTTCTTGAGTGTGGTTTGGGTTAAAACATCGAATAACTTTTCACCTTTGGCAATGTGCTTGTTCGCTAAATCTTCTTTAGCGGAATTGGCAAAAACCAGAATTGCAGTTGTACTCAGTGAATTCAATTAAAAGTTATTTCTTGTTGTTAAACTTACGTAAAAATATAGCAAAGGTTTTTTAAGTATGCATAATAACTAAATTAAAACATACGAAATATCTTACTTTAAGTCAAAATGACAGTTTTAGACCACTTGGTCGGTTTTATGCTACCTATTTAGTATCCTATCTTTTATATTCGACTATAAACATGCTAATAAATCAGATTAGTAACTTGTTTTTAGCCGTGATTTTGACAAAATTTTAAGGTTACAGACTGGTTAGTCTAAAAAAAGCCTTAAAATTTCAATCAGTTTTAATTTTTTTTTAGCATTGACATTCATATCCATGGCATAGCTATTGCGATTAGCACATCAGAAGAATTATAAAAATTTAAATACATATGAAATCAGACACAAATACCAGAAGCGCTTGGAAGGTTTACTTCTTCTCAGCAGTTATTGCTCTAGCAGTTAGTTACGGAGTAATACATTTTAACAAACAAGAGATAAAAGAATCTACCGGTGTAACCGTCGTAGAATCTGTACCGGGTGCACAAGCCTTATATACGAAGGACAATGAAGGAAACATTAAGCCTTTAGATTTTACCGAAACATCTGAAAAAGTTTTAGATGCTGTAGTGCATATTAAATCTACCCAAACAGGATCATCGAATCAAAGTCAAGGTGCGCGCGAATTGCCAGATCCTTTTAAAGAGTTTTTTGGCGATATGTTTAAAGGGCAATCTCCGCATGGTATGCAATCTCAACCGAGAGTTGGTACTGGATCGGGAGTGATTATCAACGATAAAGGATATATCGTTACAAATAATCATGTTATCGATAATGCCGATGAGGTCGAGGTAACCTTATATAATAACCAATCGTATAAAGCGACGGTTATTGGTACAGACCCAACTACAGATTTAGCACTTTTACAGATTAAAGCCGATAATTTAAAAACGATGTCATTGGTGAATTCTGATGATGTAGAAGTAGGTGAGTGGGTATTGGCAGTTGGTAATCCGTTAGGGTTGAACTCTACGGTTACTGCAGGTATCGTAAGTGCCAAGGCAAGAAGCATTCATATTAATACAGATAAGTTTGCTGTTGAAAGTTTTATTCAGACAGATGCAGCCATTAACCCTGGTAACAGTGGTGGTGCATTGGTTAATTTAGACGGAAACCTTGTTGGTATTAATACAGCCATTGCAAGTACAACAGGTACATATACAGGATACGGATTTGCAGTACCTAGTAACATCGTTACCAAAGTAGTTGAAGATTTACTGAAATTCGGTAACGTACAACGTGGTATGTTAGGGGTTAGTATTAGAACTATGGACAGTAACTTGGCGAAAGAGAAAAATGTTGATTTTACCAAAGGGGTATGGGTAGAACAAGTTGGTGAAGATAGTGGTGCAGATTTGGCAGGTATGGAATCTGGTGATATTATCGTTAGCGTAAATGGAAAAGAGACAGGAACTTCACCTAGGCTTCAAGAAATTATTGCAGGTAAAAGACCTGGTGATAAAGTTGCCATTGTTGTGAATAGAAATGGTAAGGAAAAAGAATTGGAAGTAGAGCTTCATAATTCGCAAGGCGGTACTGACATTATCAAAAAGGAAGAGAAAGAAGTGTTTAATTTTTTAGGTGCCGATTTTGAGAACGTGGATAAAGACATTGCCAAAAAGTTTGGTTTAGATGGCGGTGTTCAGGTAACTAAATTATATCCTGGTAAGATTAAGAAAGAAACTCAAATGAAAGAAGGGTTTATTATCACGCATATTGATGGTAAACGTGTAAAGGATGTTGATGACGTTGCTGCTATTTTAGAGAACAAAAAAGGCGGAGTAATGTTAGAAGGAGTTTATGAAGATGGCACTAAAAATTATTATGCCTTCGGATTGGATTCATAGTCCACTTTAATGACTAATTTTATGCCGAGCGGATAATAGTATCCGTTCGGCATTTTTTTTGAAATTAATTCTAGATAGATGCAAATAGGTTCTAAGTCCGTAGGTTTGGTGCTTTCCGGTGGGGGCATTCGAGGTATGGCACACATAGGTGTTATAAAGGCAATGCAAGAGTTTGGTCTAGAAGCCAGCGTTGTTTCCGGAAGCAGTATTGGCGCCTTGGTAGGTGCGTTGTATGCAGCCGATAAACCAGTTATTGATATGCTCCGTTTTTTTAAAGAGACTCCGCTTTTTAAATACAATTATTTCGCGGTCGCTAAACCGGGTTTATTGAATAGCGAGAGTTATATATCGTCCTTCAAACAGTATTTTCCTGAAGATAGTTTTGAGGCTTTGAATAGAGAACTTCACGTAGTAGCCACTAATTTGCAAAAGGGCGAAGAGCTTTTTATAGACAAAGGTGAATTGATAAAACCTTTATTGGCATCTGCCGCATTACCACCCGTCTTTAGTCCGGTAGAATATAATGGTGAATTATATGCCGATGGCGGAATAATGAATAATTTTCCTTCAGAGCCGGTTTTGTCTAGAGTAGAATATGTAATTGGCAGTAATGTTTCGGTAGTTTCTAAATTAGAGAAGAAGCATCTGAACAACTCGTTTCAATTAACAGGCAGAGTAACGGGGTTGATGATTTATGCCATCAACCGACAAAAAATAAACAACTGCCACCTTATTCTCGAATCGCAAGAATTGGAACATATCGGGTTATTAGATCGAAGAGGTATCGAAAAAGCTTATGCAATTGGGTATGAGACTGCGGTACGAAAATTTGAAACGATGTTTCCAGAATAGTTCTTTTCTATAGCATGGCACTTAATAATAAGGGGTAATACAAAAAGAAAAACGTCATTACGAACATAGTGAAGTAATCTGTCGAATAGTTGTTCCTATTGGTCAGATTGCATCGTGCCTCGCAATGACGTTTTAGAAGTAATTTTTTACTTCTTATAAGTTTCCCCTTCGGGGATTAATGGGATTACACATCATCATAATCTACCTTAATAGTAGGTGTAGTTGGGTGTGCTTGGCAGGTAAGAATAAATCCGTCTGCGATTTCTTTATCGGTCAAAATTTGGTTCATGACCATTTCTGCTTTTCCTTCCGTTACCTTGGCAATACAGCTACTACAAACTCCGCCTTGACATGAGTATGGGGCATCTATATTTTCTTTCAAAACAGCATCTAGTATCACTGTTTTCTTATCCATTGTAAACTGAAATTCCTCATCATCAACAAGAACAGTAATTGATGTTTGACCATCTGCCTGTACAGGTAATTCTTCTTTTATTTCAGTAGGAGTAAAAAGTTCAAAATGAATTTTATCTTTTTCAACTTCATTCTCTACTAAAGTATCTTGAACCAAACGAATCATCTCTTCTGGTCCGCATAAATAGTAGCCGTCAAAATCAACATCCTTATGCTTATTTAATAATGCATAGTTTACAGTTGAGGTATCTATTCTTCCAAATAAAGCCTTGTCTTCACGTGTTTGACTATTGGTGAAGTACACAAAAAACCGATTGGCATATTCTAGTTCTAATTTTACTAAGTCGGTGTAAAACATCGTCTCTTCGTAAGACTTGTTACCGTAAACCAAAACGAATTTGTTCTTTGGGTTACCGTCTAAAACAGATTTTACAATACTCATAATAGGGGTAATTCCACTACCTGCAGCAAAAGCAGCAATGTTCTGTATGTCTTTCGTAGTATTAAAAACAAAACGACCTTCTGGCTCCATTACTTCTAAGGTGTCACCAACCTTTAATTCTGAATTGGCGTAGTTCGAGAATCCGCCATTATCTACTTTTTTGATACCTATTGTGATACCATCTTTTTCGGTAGATGAACTAATAGAATATGCTCTTCTTAGTTCTTTACCTTTAATTTCTTTTTTTATGGTGATGTACTGACCTGCCGTAAAAGTGAAAGTCTGTGCCAATTCTTTCGGAATTGAAAATGTAACAGCAACAGAAGTTGGCGTTAATTTCTTAATATGTTTTACCGTTAATGGGTGAAAATGCGACATATGTTGGTTTCTTTAAATCGATTTACAAAATTAAGCATGCTTTTGCGATAAAATATGACATTTGTCAAAAAAGTCGGTATTACTGCTTTTTGTTTAACTTTTTAGATAATTACTTTGCTAGCGCTCGTCTGTGCCGAGTGCCGTACCTAGCAAGTATTGGTTAATAAATCGATAAAATATAATTTCCATACTGGTCCCAGTTGGCGTTAATTAGCTAATGGCTTACTGTTGTTTCCACCAGTTTTAAACTGGCGGTAGTGTGGAAGAAAGAGGACTTAATCGGTTAATTTTTTCTGGATACATAGTAAGGTATAAAATAAGAGCTTAAAGAATATTTTGAATTTTGTTTGTAACAAACTCAAGATTTTTCTTACTTATATTCTGAATACTAAAACCAACCGAATGTTTAAACGTTTTTCTTCATTACAATGGAAATCCTTTTTTAGATCCTCTAACCTTGGTAAAAGCCTGGGGATAAAAATAGTAATGGGCTTTTTCGGCGTATATATGCTTTTATCACTTGCTGGTGCAGGAGTAGGAATGTACTTTATCTTAAAAGAAATATTCCCAGATCAGAGCCCAATGTGGAGCATTAGCCAATATTTTATTTACTGGATTTTAATTGAATTATTTCTACGATACTTCATGCAAAAATTACCGGTGATGGATATAAAACCATTTTTGACAACTCCTGTTAAGAAAAGTACCATCGCACATTATATATTGGGTAGATCAGCAGCATCTATTTATAATTTATTAACGCTGTTCTTTATAGTTCCGTTTGCAATTGTTTTATTGTTTAATGGCTACCCTGCAGTAAATGTTTTACTATGGATAGTCGGTATCATGGGCATTATACTTAGTATTAATTATGTGAACCTGCTTGTAAATAAGAATGATAAAGTTCTTATTGGCATAGGTAGTATTCTTGCTTTAGGTTACGGATTGGATTATTTTGGAGTGTTCTCTGTTAAAGAGTTTTTTGCACCTGTTTTTCATGCGCTTTATGCATATCCAATTACGGTATTGATTCCGATAGCTTTAGCGGCAATTATATATTATGTCAATTTTAAGTATTTACGAGATAAGATTTATCTAGATGCTAAACTTCAATCGAAATCAGTGGAGGCAAATACTTCAGATATGTCTTGGACAAAGCGTTTTGGAGAAATGGGTTCTTTCTTGCAGCTTGATTTAAAAATGATTTGGAGAAATAAAAGAACCAAGTCTCAAGTATTTATTTCCTTACTTTTTGTTTTTTATGGTTTGGTATTCTATACAGTAGATGCTTATAGTAGTATGATGCCAATGAAAGCATTTGTTGGTGTATTTATGACAGGAATTTTCTTAAGTAATTTTGGTCAATTTATACCAGCTTGGGATAGTAGCTATTACAGCATGATGATGTCACAGAACATACCAATGCGAAAGTATTTAGAATCTAAAGTTATTTTAATTACTGTAAGTATCGTGGGTATGTTTTTATTGACGATACCCTATGTCTACTTTGGTTGGGAGGCTTTAGCTATTAATTTTAGTTGCGCATTGTATAATCTAGGTGTAAATATACCGGTCATTTTATATTTTGGTTCATTCAACAAAAAAAGAATCGAATTAGATCAGAGTCCGTTTGGTAATATGCAAGGCGCTAGTGCTACACAGTTTTTGGTAATGCTTCCGGTAATGGTGGTTCCAATAATTATCTTTTCCATCTTTTATTACATCTTTAATATTGAAGTTGCAGTCGCAGTATTATCGGTTTTAGGCATCATTGGTTTTGCTATGAAAAACTACTTACTTGGATTAATAACGGAGCAGTACAAGAAAAAGAAATACGGAATGATTGCAGGTTTTAAAGAGAAAGCTAGTTAAGGTTTTTCATTTGACGCATTTCATTTCATCTTAAAAAATTAGAACAATAAGATTATGATTACAATAGAAAATTTATCAAAGAAATACGGTTCACAACAAGTACTTAATATTGAATCTTTAAATATACCAACGGGGCAAAGCTTCGGATTAGTTGGTAACAACGGTGCAGGTAAAACTACACTTTTTAGTTTGTTGCTAGATTTGATTCAGCCAAGTACTGGTCATATCATTAATAATGATGTTCAAGTAAACACCAGCGAAGATTGGAAACCGTTTACATCATCGTTTATAGATGAAACATTTTTGATTGGGTACTTGACTCCCGAAGAGTATTTTTACTTTATAGGTGACCTACGTGGTCAAAATAAAGCCGATGTAGATGCATTATTGGCACAGTATCAAGATTTCTTTCACGGCGAAATTTTAGGGCAAAAGAAGTATTTGAGAGATTTATCTAAAGGAAATCAGAAAAAGGCTGGTATTGTAGCTTCTTTTATAGGAAACCCTAAAGTGGTTATATTAGATGAGCCTTTTGCAAATTTGGATCCGACGACTCAAATCCGCTTAAAGCAAATCATTAAAGAATTGGCAGAACAGAAAGACGTAACGGTATTAGTATCTAGTCACGATTTAATTCATGTAACCGAAGTTTGCGAACGTATTGTGGTATTGAACAAAGGTGAGGTGGTTAAAGACATAGAAACATCTACTGAAACATTGAAAGAACTAGAGGTCTTTTTTGGTGCAGAGAGTGCTAATGTGGTTGTGGAATAAATTCAGGGGTTTATATCGATTCGAGCTCAGTGGAGAACTACATGTGCTTGAAAAGTCAAAGATTTCTCATTATTGCTCGATCAGACGAACTACACTTTATACAAATAGCAATAAAATTCATAAAACCGACCTAGTGGTCGGTTTTTCATTTCTATATTTTATCTGGAGAATAATAAAATCCGTTGAAAATATATTTGATCAGATTATCTGCAGTTATTATATAAATTCTTGGTCATTATAATTCAAAACAAACTACCTAGTCGGTAAAAATTGGTTGTAGTAGTCTATAAATGTTACGAATGCTTAAAAATAAATATGCTGTTTACCGATGAACGGTATAATAATCTGGTTGTTTTTAAGTTAAACATACATACGTAGATCAACTATTTTGAATCTTAGAAACAAACTTATTTTATCGGGTCTTTTATCGAGTATGCTTTTTAATGCATGTTCTGTTAAGAAAGACAAGTTCGTAAACCGTAACTGGCATGCGCTCAATACCAAATACAATACCTTGTATAATGGTAATATTGCTTTTGAACTAGGTCGAGAAACTTTGAACGATACCTATCAAGACGATTATTTTGAAGTCTTACCTGTAGAACGTTTAGAGGTTAGCGGCGAAATTAAATTGGATTCAGAAGACAACAATCCTAATTTTCTTATTGCTGAAGAAAAAGCTACTAAGGCAATTCAACGCCATAGTATGGATATTAAAGATGAAGAGCGAAACCCACAAATAGATGAAGCTTTTCTTCTTTTGGGTAAAGCAAGGTATTTCGATGAGCGTTATATTCCTGCATTAGAATCTTTCAATTATGTACTAAACAAATATTCTGAAAGCGATAAGCTAAACGAAGCTAGTATTTGGAGAGAGAAAGTAAACATCAGATTAGAAAATGATGATCTAGCCATTAAGAACTTAAAACGCTTAATGAAGTATGAGCGTTTAAAAGAACAAGAATATGCCGATGCAAGAGCAATGATGGCGCAAGCGTTTATTAATCTTAATGCACCAGATACGGCAGTTCAAAATCTTAAAATAGCATCGCATTACACTACAAAAAATCCTGAGAAAGGAAGATACTACTATATAATAGGTCAGTTGTATAATCAATTGGGCTTTAAAGACAGTGCTAATTACGCATTTGACAAGGTGATCGAATTAAATAGAAAGTCGCCGCGTGTATACATGATCAATGCTGAAATTGAAAAATTAAAGAATACCGAGGTTACTGCTGAAAATAAAGAAGAGGTACTGGAGTATTTGACCAAATTAGAACTGAATAGAGAGAATAGATCATATTTAGATGGTATATATAGACAATTGGCAGAGTTTCATTTAAAGCAAGAGTCTGATAGTTTGGCATTGGTTTATTTCAATAAGTCTTTACGTGCTTCGCAAAACAAGCCAAAATTGAATGCGCTTAATTATGAGAATTTAGCGGAATATAATTTTGATGAAAGTGTTTATAAACCGGCTGGTGCATATTACGATAGTGTATTGACCAACCTTAATGAAAACACCAAGAAATTTCGTTCTATTAAAAAGAAGCGCGACAATTTAGAAGATGTTATTAAATACGAAGACATTGTTCAATATTCTGATAGCGTAATTACAATATATCAAATGCCTAAAGAAGAGCAATTGGCTTATTTCGGAAAGCATATTGAAGAATTACAGAAGGCAAAAGAAGCTGCACAGAAAAAAGAGAAAGAAAGAATCACCGATGGTTTTGCTGCATTTAGTAATAGTAAAGGTGGTAAAGAGAATAAGGGTAAATTCTATTTCTATAATATTACCAGTTTAGGCTACGGTCAAAATGATTTTAAGAATCGTTGGGGCAATAGAGAATTAACAGATGACTGGCGTTGGTCAGACAAATCGGTAATCAATACCGAAAATGTTGCTTTACAAGATGTAACAAGTGCTAACGATAGTTTAAGTGTGGTAAGTGAAGATGAGAAGTTCTCATTAGACTATTACATGGATCGTTTACCTACAGATGTTGCTGTTATTGATAGCTTAAAGACAGAGCGTAATTTCGCCAACTATCAATTAGGATTGATATATAAAGAGAAGTTCAACGAAAACCTTCTGGCAGCTGGTAAATTGGAAGATGTATTAGCATCTAATGCAGAAGAACGATTGATTCTTCCTTCAAAATATAATTTATATAAAATTTACGAAGAAGTTGATAGTCCGTTGAAAGAGACTATGAAGGCAGATATTATTGCCAACCATGCCGATTCGAGATATGCTGAGATTTTATTAAATCCGCAAGCGGTACTAGCAGATAGTTCTGATAGTCCAGAGAAGCGCTATGAGAGTCTTTTTAAACAGTATAAAGAACAACAGTATTTACAAGTAATTACTGGGGCAGAGCAAAACATCAATAGATTCACCGGCGACCCAATTGTTCCGAAATTTGAGATGTTGAAGGCTAATGCAATTGGTAGACTTCAAGGTTTTGAACCTTTTAAAGAAGCATTGAATTATGTGGCGCTGACGTATCCTAATAATCCAGAAGGTAAAAAGGCTGAGCAAATGATAGCAGAGCAGCTTCCGAAGTTAGAGCCAAAAGAGTTTTCTCCTGAGACAGACTCAAAAGGAACATCAAACTGGAAAGTAGTTTTTCCGTTTAAAAGAAGTAATACAGAACAAGCACTAAAGTTAATAGAATTGTTAGAGCAATCTATCATAGACCTTAGATATAAAAATATAGTTTCTAGAGATATTTACAATCTAGAAAACCAATTTGTAGTGGTGCACGGATTTAAATCTAAAGATTTTGCCCTTGGGTATGCCGAGCTACTAAAAAACAATAAGGATTACCTCGTTGCTGATGAGAATTTTGTAGTTTTATCGGAGAACTATAAGATTATACAAGTACACAAGAATATAATCGATTATAGAAATACGCTTTTAACCCCAAAACCGTGAACAATGTTTTCAGACAGACAAAAACCTAGAGTTATGAATGAAGTAGGAGGTCAACCTAACAGAATAGAGAAGAATACCAAGATTAAAGGAGATATTATATCTGAAGCAGATTTTCGTATAGACGGTAAGCTAGATGGTAATGTAAAAACTTCAGGTAAAGTTGTTATCGGTAAAGATGGCTACATTCATGGTAAAGTAGAATGTGTAAATGCAGATATAGAAGGTAGCTTTAATGGTGAACTTTTGGTGTCTGACCTGTTATCTTTAAAATCTTCTGCAGTAATAGAAGGTACAGTATCGGTAAATAAATTGGCTGTTGAGCCAGGTGCTACGTTTAACGCCTCATGTACAATGGGTGGCGGTAAAGGTGCTGCAGGTTTAAAATCTTCTAATAATGGAGCCGCAAAAGCCTCGTAATGACAATTCTGAACTTTTAAGAAATGCCGCAAGCTTATCTGGTGTTGCCATACAAATGGGTGTCACTATATTCTTGGGTAATCTTTTAGGGGAGTGGTTAGATCAAAAATTTGAAAAAACGTTTTTAGAAGACACATTTACTTTACTTGCTGTATTTTTGTCGATCTATTTAGTCATAAAAAAAGTTATGGCGTTAAATAAATAAACGTTGCTAAAAAATATCATTTTATATATAGTCGTGTTCACTGTTGTGGGCGCGACTTCTTATTTTCTACAAGATTTGGTGCTATCGACTGCACCAACTTATTTTGGTCCGCTTTTGATCAAGGCATATACTTTTCACTTCCTGTTTTCCTTAACATTGGTCGTCATATTCTTAATTGCTTCAAAAAACAATTCATTTTTTGAACAATTAGGTTTTATGTATATGGGTGTACTGGTTTTTAAGATTATGGTTTTCGCGATATTGTTTTATCCATACTTGTTAGATGAACTGATTATGCCTCAAATATATAGGGGTGCGCTGCTTATACCGGTGCTAATTTTTTTGTTTCTAGAAGTGTTTTTTATTTCGAAAATTATGCGCAAAAAAAGACTCTAAATTTTAAAGCTTTAAAATTGGGTAGATTATGCAATAATTAACTACTTTTGCGCAAAATTTCTAGGAGCTAAATTTTTTGATAAAGAACTAATGATGCAAGTTTCAAATACGATTAAAACCTTATTACAACTTCTAATACTTTGTTTTTCATTGCAAAGTTTCGCTATATCTGATACCGAACCAGAAGGAACAGTGAGTACTAAGGAACAGGTAGATGAGTATATTTTACACCACCTTAAAGATTCTCACGATTTTCATTTGTTTTCATATTCTAATGATGCAGGCGAAAGAAAGCACATTGGTTTTCCGCTGCCTGTAATTCTTTGGTCGAACAATGGATTGGCAACTTTTATGTCATCAGAATTTCATCATGACGATAATGGGCAGGTTGTAGTTGAAAGAAATGGCTCTAAATTTGTTAAACTTCACAGTAAAATATACGAATTAGATAATGGCGCAACATCAGTTAGTTTTGATGAGGAGCACCATGCAACTAACGCTCATAAAGCATTAGATTTCTCTATTACCAAAAGTGTTGTTGGGGTGTTATTAGTAGGTCTATTAATGTTATTGGCCTTTTCATCACTGGCGAAACAATACGGAAAGAAAAAAATACCTACCGGTTTTGGTAGAGTGTTAGAGCCATTAGTACTTTATGTAAGAGATGAGATCGCAAGACCTAATATTGGTGAAAAGCATTATAGAAAATTTACAGGATACCTTTTAACAGTATTCTTCTTTATTTGGATACTAAACTTAATGGGACTTACTCCATTCGGATTTAATGTAACGGGTCAAATTGCAGTAACAGCTTGTTTGGCAATATTTACTTTGGTTATCTATACAGTTAGTGGTAATAAAGATTATTGGATGCACATTTTGTGGATGCCAGGTGTACCTGTTTTCGTGAAGCCTATTTTGGCTATTATAGAATTAGCTGGTGCATTTATCATTAAGCCTTTCTCTTTATTAGTACGTTTATTCGCAAACATATCTGCAGGGCATATTGTAGTAATGAGTTTAATTGCTATCATGTTTACACTTAAGAAAAGTTTAGGTGTTGTTGGTGCAACAGGTTTATCTTTGGTTTTATCATTTTTCATCACCCTTATTGAGGTGTTGGTAGCCTTTTTACAGGCATATATTTTTACTGCACTTTCAGCCTTATTTATAGGTATGGCGGTTGCAGAACATGATCACGAGCATGAGCATGATTCGCATGGTCATGAAGTAGCAGATGCTGAAGATGTAAGAGGAGATTTTATTTAACAAGAGTTTTTTTAATTTAATTATATAAATCAATTAGTATGGTAACTTACAATTTAATTGGAGCAGGTTTAATCGTTATCGGAGCAGGTTTAGGTCTTGGTCAAATCGGTGGTAAAGCAATGGAAGGTATTGCTCGTCAACCAGAAGCGGCAGGAAAAATTCAAACAGCGATGATTATTGTTGCAGCACTTTTAGAAGGTTTAGCATTCGGTGCTTTGTTCTTAGGAAAATAAGAACACGAAAACCCAAAGACATTTTCCTGTAACGGTTGGTTACAGGAAATGTTTTTTTAATTATTGATTTAGATTTTAAAGATTAGGATATGGAAGTTTTATTGAACGATTTTTCACCAGGTTTGTTTGTTGTTCAAACAATATTATTATTGGCATTAATTTTCTTAATGGTAAAATTTGCTTGGAAACCAATTTTGAATTCGTTGAACGAAAGAGAAGCTGGTATAGAAGAAGCATTGGCTGCTGCTGATAAAGCACGTACCGATATGCAGAACTTACAAGCTGATAATGAGAAGATGCTTCAAGAAGCACGTGCTGAACGTGAGGGGATGTTGAAAGAAGCGCGTGAAATCAAAGAAAAAATGATTTCTGACTCTAAAGAACAAGCGAAGCTAGAAGGCGATAAAATGTTGAAGCAAGCACAAGCTGCAATCGAAAGTGAGAAAAAAGCTGCTGTTGCTGACATTAAAAGTCAAGTTGCAGAATTGTCTGTAGCTATAGCAGAGAAAGTATTGAAAGAAGATTTATCTAGCAATGACAAGCAATTGAAATTGGTTGATTCAATGTTGAGCGATATAAAACTTAACTAAAAGAAATAATGAGCGAATCTAGAGCTGCATTACGTTACGCAAAGGCAATATTGGATATGGCCAAGGAAAACAAAGCCTTGGATGCTGTTGAGAAAGATATGCGTTCAATCGCCGCTACTATTTCAGGTAGTAAAGAACTTAGAGATGTATTGGCTAGTCCGGTGGTTTCTGGTACTATGAAAAAGAATGCATTACTTGAAATTTTCAAGGGTAGTCATTCTATTACAGAAGGTGCTATTAATATGTTGGTAGACAACAAACGTTTAGGAATGCTAAACGAAGTTGCCTTAAAATACATTATCATCAATGAGCAATTAAAGGGTAAAGATGTAGCGTATGTTACAACTGCTGTTCCTTTAGATGCTGCAATGGAGAAAAAGATATTAAATAAAGTTGCTGCACTTACCGGTAATGAAGTTACCATTGAAAGTAAAGTTGACGAAAGTATCATTGGAGGTTTCATCTTAAGAGTTGGAGATTTACAGTATGATGCTAGCGTAAGCAACAAGCTTAATAATTTAAAAAGAGAATTTTCAAATAGTCTATAATATGAATAGAATAGTTTTTGGACTTGTTTTATTATTTAGCGTAGCTGTTAGTGCTCAAAAGATAGGTGTCAAAAAAGACATTATATTGATTGATAAAGTAGCAATACCTGTTAAGATAGAAACAGAAAACAGAGCTACAAAAACAATGGGTGATTATGATATTTTGTATTCTTTTACAAATACAAACTCATCAGAATTATTTCTTCAAATAAATAGTATTGGTAGAATGTTAGTGCCAAATGGTGCTAAAGAAAGTTGGTTAGAAATATCTAATGCCGATTTGTCAAAAACCAATGCAATTGATATTGATCCTGATTACGGAGTTTCCAAGAAAAAAATCATTAGTTTCTTAATTAATAAGCTTGAGTTTTTTGATTTAGCTGGAAATGTGAATACTGATAAGATTAATGCATTTTTAGAGACTACAACAGAAAGTAAAGCAAAAGCAGTTGTTAATAAAGCTAAAAACCAAGGTAAAGAGTTAGAAGCAAAAGTAGCAGCAATCAACCCTTTTGTACAACAAGATTTAAGTATTACAAAAGGTGGTAGAATGGGAACGGAAGTAATTGGTTCAGTTACTTCACCTAATGAATATCACGAAACAAGATCAACACCAATACAAGTATACGATGTTGATGGTAATTTAATTGCAACGGCTACAACAGATATACAATCACCTGTTATGGTTACATTGCAAAACGGTTCTAGTTTTGATTACAAAGCTAAAAGACAATTAAGCAAGGTTACAAAGCAAGAGTTTTTGACTGAATTGATTGGAGAGTTAATTAAAAAGGGCAATAGTCCTTGGTAAAAAATATTACAGTAATATAATAAGTGAGATATGGCAGGAGTAAAAGCCGCTGAAGTATCAGCAATTTTAAAGAAACAATTATCTGGATTTGATGCTACCGCTACTTTAGACGAAGTAGGTACTGTATTAACTGTAGGTGATGGTATCGCAAGAATCTACGGATTAGCTAATGCTCAATACGGAGAATTAGTTGAGTTCGAAGGCGGACTTGAAGGTATCGTTTTGAACCTTGAAGAAGACAACGTTGGTGTGGTTCTTTTAGGACCTTCTAAATCAGTTGGTGAGGGAGATACGGTAAAACGTACACAACGTATTGCTTCTGTAAAAGTTGGTGAAGGTATTGTTGGTCGTGTAGTGGATACTTTAGGTAACCCTATCGATGGTAAAGGACCTATTGCCGGTGATACTTATGAGATGCCATTAGAGCGTAAAGCTCCAGGGGTAATCTACAGAGAGCCTGTAACTGAGCCAATGCAATCTGGTATTAAAGCAATTGATGCGATGATCCCAGTTGGTAGAGGTCAAAGAGAACTTGTTATTGGTGACCGTCAAACTGGTAAGACTACAGTTTGTATCGATACCATATTGAACCAAAAAGAATTTTATGATGCTGGTGAGCCTGTTTACTGTATCTATGTTGCCATAGGTCAGAAAGCATCTACTGTTGCCGGTATCGCTCAAGTATTGGAAGATAAAGGAGCAATGGCATATACTACTATAGTAGCTGCTAATGCATCTGATCCTGCACCAATGCAGGTTTATGCACCATTTACTGGAGCATCTATCGGAGAATACTTCCGTGATACAGGTCGTCCTGCATTAATTATATATGATGATTTATCTAAACAAGCGGTTGCGTATCGTGAGGTGTCTCTTTTATTAAGAAGACCACCGGGACGTGAGGCTTACCCAGGTGATGTTTTCTACCTACACTCTAGATTATTGGAGCGTGCAGCAAAAGTTATCAATGATGATGATATCGCAAAAGAAATGAACGATTTGCCAGAGGTATTAAAGCCAATGGTAAAAGGTGGTGGTTCTTTAACGGCTTTGCCTATTATTGAAACACAAGCAGGTGATGTTTCTGCTTATATCCCAACAAACGTAATTTCTATTACTGACGGACAGATATTCTTAGAGCAAGATTTATTCAACCAAGGTGTAAGACCAGCAATTAACGTAGGTATTTCTGTATCTCGTGTTGGTGGTAACGCTCAGATTAAATCAATGAAGAAAGTTGCAGGTACATTGAAATTGGATCAAGCACAATTCCGTGAATTGGAAGCGTTTGCTAAATTCGGTTCAGATTTAGATGCAGCTACGTTGAACGTTATTGAAAAAGGACGTAGAAACGTTGAAATATTAAAACAAGCACAGAACGATCCTTTTACTGTTGAAGATCAGGTTGCAATTATCTACGCAGGTTCTAAGAACTTGTTAAGAGATGTTCCGGTAAATAAAATAAAAGAATTTGAACGTGATTACTTAGAGTTTTTGAACGCTAAGCATAGAGGTGTTCTTGATACTTTGAAGGCAGGTAAGTTAACCGATGAGGTTACAGATACATTGACTGCTGTTTGTAAAGAGCTTTCTGCGAAATATAAGAAATAGTAATTAGTTGGAACTTTTAAAAAATAATCTATAAACCATTACAATATGAAAACTGTTTTAAAAAGTATATTTTTTATAAGTCTATTAACGCTAATGTCTTGTGGCAACGGTAAAACAGATTACGCTGAGAATGCTGCTTCTATACAATCTTTAGGAGCTGAATTGCAAAGCGAATTTGGCGATGCCTACTATACTTCTATTAATGTAACATCAAGTGATTTA